>NZ_JBFAJJ010000001.1:365142-1132971 GCF_040655155.1 Streptomyces sp. NPDC050508 | reverse complement strand
CTCGTCAACGCGGCCGGACTCACCTCACGCGGCTCACTGCTGGACACCACACCGGAACTGTTCGACCAGCACATCGCCATCAACCTGAAGGCACCCTTCTTCGCCATGCAGGCCGCGGTCGCCGACATGACCGCCCGCGAAGCACCGGGGACCATCGTCAACATCGGCTCCAACTGCGCCCACGGCGGACCCCCTTACCTCGCTCCGTACTCCGCGGCCAAGGCCGGCCTCGCGGGCCTGACCCGCAACGCCGCCCACGCCCACCGCTTCGACCGGATCCGGATCAACACCCTCAACATCGGCTGGACCGCGACCGAAGGCGAGGACGCCGTCCAGCGAGCCTTCCACGACGCCGGGGACGACTGGCTCCAACAGGCCGCCGAACGCCAGCCGATGGGCAAGCTCGGACAGGTCGACGAGATCGCCGACTTCGTCGTCTTCCTGCTCTCGGACCGCAGTGGCGTGGTGACCGGGTCGGTCATCGACTGGGACCAGAACGTCTTCGGCGGCCAGGACTGAGTCGCGTGTCAGCAGAAGGAGCACGATTCTCATGCGCATAGGCATCATGGGGCTGGGCCGCATCGGCGCCTTCCATACGGAGACTCTCGCCGGGCTGGACACGGTGAACTCCCTGGTGGTCACCGACCCGGTGGCCACGGCCGTCGCCACCGCCACCGAACTGTTCGGGGCCACCGCCGCCGACTCGCCCGAGGCCCTGCTCGCCGCCGGAGTCGACGGCGTGGTGATCGCCGCCGCGACCGACGCGCACCCCGAGCTGATCCTCGCCGCCGTGAAGGCGGGCATCCCCGTGTTCTGCGAGAAACCCGTCGCCCGCGGTGTCGCGGAGAGCCTGGAGGTGCTGCGTGCGGTGGAGGGCAGCGGCGTGGAGGTGCACAGCGGCTACAACCGGCGCTTCGACGCGGGCTGTGTCGCCGCGCGCCGTGCCGTGGTGAGCGGTGAACTCGGCGACCTCCACACCGTACGGTCCACCACCCTCGACCCCGCTCCGCCGCCGCCCGCCTACGTGGCCGCCTCCGGCGGCATCTTCCGCGACTGCAGCGTGCACGACTTCGACATCGTGCGCTGGGTGACCGGCCGCGAGGTGGTCGAGGTCTACGCGACCGGCGGCAACCGGGGCGCCGAGTACATCCGTGCGGCGGGTGACGTCGACACGGCGTCCGCCCTGCTCACCCTCGACGACGGCACCATCGCCGTCATCTCCAACTCCCGCCACAACGCCCGCGGTCACGACGTACGCCTGGAACTCCACGGCATGAAGGACAGCATCGCGGTCGGTCTGGAGGACAAGCTGCCGCTACGGTCCGTCGAACCGGGCGCGACCTTCCCGGCCGGAACACCGCACACCTTCTTCATGGACCGGTTCGCCGACGCCTACCGCGCCGAACTCACCGCGTTCACCGAGGTCGTGGCCGGCACTCGTACCTCCCCCTGCACGGTCGCGGACGCCGTCGAGGCGAGCCGTATCGCTGACGCGTGCACCCTTTCGCTCCATGAACACCGGCCCGTACGACTCGACGAGGTAGCCGCATGACGACGGACGAACCCCTGCGGATCGGCGTCCTGGGCGCGGCCCGGATCGCCGAGTTGTCGATCGTCGGCCCGGCCCGGGCAACCGGCCACCGCCTCGTCGCGGTGGCCGCCCGCGACCGCGGCCGGGCCGAGACCTTCGCCGCCGCGTACGGCGTGGAGCGGGTCGCGGACTCCTACGCCGACCTCGTGGCCGACCCGGAGGTCGAGGTCGTCTACAACCCGCTGGCCAACAGCCTGCACGGGCCGTGGAACCTGGCCGCCCTCCGGGCCGGCAAGCACGTCCTCACCGAGAAGCCGTCCGCAAGCAACGCGACGGAGGCGGCCGAGGTCCACGAGGCCGTCGCCAAGGCGGGCACGGTGTTCATGGAGGGCTTCCACTACCTGTTCCACCCGGTCGTCCGGCGCCTGCACGAACTGCTGGACAGTGGGGAGTTGGGAGACCTCCGGCACGTCGAGACCATGGTCGCCATGCCCGCGCCGACGGACAGCGACGTGCGCTGGTCGCTGCCGCTCGCGGGCGGCGCGCTGATGGATCTGGGGTGCTACAGCCTCCACGCCCAGCGCATGCTCGCACCCTGGGCCGGTGGAGCGCCCCGGCTGGTCTCCGCGCGTGGCGGCGAGAGGCCGGGTGCCGCGGGAGTCGACGAGTGGCTGGACGCCGATCTGGAGTTCCCGGGCGGCGCCACGGGCAGCGCCCGCTGCCACATGGCCCACGAGACCTGGCAGATGAGCTGCCGCGTCGTGGGCTCACGCGGCGAGGCCACGGTGGTGAACTTCGTGCAGCCCCACCTGGACGACCGGGTCGTCGTGCGTACGGCCGCTGGTGAGCGTACTGAGGAACTCGGCCGTCGGTCGTCGTACACCTACCAACTGGAGGCCTTCGCCGCCCATTTGCGGCACGGTGTGCCACTGGAACTCGACGCCGACGACGCACTGACCACGATGCGGCTCATCGACGACTGCTACCGGGCGGCCGGGTTCCCGGAACGGCCGCGCACGGTGCTTCCGTAGGGCAGCCGAGAAACAGCAGTTGAGCCGAGGGACCGGCGGCACCGGCGACGGAGAACCCGTCGCCGGTGCCGCGATCTGGGTCATGGGCGTCAGCGCGTTCCCTTGGCTGCGAACTCCGCGACCTTGGCGACGTTGGTCTTGTCGACGAAGGCCGGGCCGGTCAGCACGGGGGCCTGGCCGCCGCCGCTGTAGTTGCCGTTCGTCTTGTAGAGCCACAGGGAGTCGACCGCCAAGTAGCCCTGGAGGTAAGGCTGCTGGTCGACGGCCCACTGGATCTTGCCGGCCTTGATGGCGCCGACCGCGTCCTTGTTGAGGTCGAACGTGGCGAGCTTGGCCTTGCTGCCGGCGTCGGCGATGGACTGGATGGCGGTCATCGCGAACGGGGCGCCGAGCGTCGTCACGTAGTCGATGGACTTGTCCTGCGTGAGCTTGGCCGAGATCGTCGACTTCACCGACGGCATGTCCGTGCCGTTGACGTAGAGGATGTCGGTCTTGCCGGTGAACGTCTTCTTCACGCCGGCGCAGCGGGCCTCCAGGGCCACCTGCCCCTGCTCCATGATCACGCAGATGGTGTGCTTGGCGCCGACCTCGTTGAGCTTGCGGCCGAACGCCTCACCGGCGATGCTCTCGTCCTGGCCGAAGTACTCCAGCAACCCCTGCTTCTTCCAGTCCTGCACGCCGGTGTTGAAGCCGACGACGGGGATGCCGGCCTTCTCGGCCGTGCCCACCACGGCCTTCATGGCGTCGGGCTTGGCGAGGGTGACCGCGATGCCGTCGACCTTCTGGTCGATCGCGTTCTGCACCAGGTTCGACTGGTTGGGCCCGTTGGGGTCACTGGAGTAGACGAGCTTGACGTTGTCCTTGGCCGCGGCGGCCTGGGCACCCTTGCGGATCGTGTCCCAGAAGGTGTCGCCAGGGGCCGCGTGAGTGATCATCGCGATCGTCATGCGGGGCGTGGTGGCCTTGCCTGCCGAGACACCGCTCCCGCTGTCGTCGGACTGTTTGCCTCCGGAGCTGCTGGAGCATCCGGCCACAAGCAGTGCGGCGGCGGCCGCCGCCGCGACGACGGGGACGATTCCGCGGGAGCGGGGGTGGGAAGTACGGTCCATCTTTCCGGCACCTCACTGTGCTGCAGGGGAAAGGGAAGCGCTGACCGAGCGAACGCTGCGGATCACATGCCGTTAACACGGCTGTTGCTTATGACGAGATAGAACCGTCATGCCACCCCCAGGTCAACGCTTGTAATGACATCATTTATCCATCACGAGAAGATGTCTGAACAATTGCTTGACGGCCGCTAAAACATGCCCTGTGCATCGAAATGAAAATGAAAACAGGGGCGGCGGGAGAGACCGTGGTTTCGCTCCCGCCACCCCTGTGGCCCTTTTTAGTTCACGAGCGCCGCAGCACTCCGATATGCCGCCGCGGCGGCCTCGCGCACCGGCAGCGCACGGTGCGCGTCGGAGAGGATCTCCACACCCCAGGGGCCGCGGAAGCCGGCCGTACGGAGCGCGGCGACGATCCCCGGCAGGTCGAAGGAGCCCTCTCCGCACAGACGACGGCGATGCACGGTGTCCTCGAAGAGCGTGCCGACGACCTGGCTGTCGGCGTCGTTGAGCTCCACGCCCACGATCCGCGCCC
Source organism: Streptomyces sp. NPDC050508 (assembly GCF_040655155.1). NCBI lineage: Bacteria > Bacillati > Actinomycetota > Actinomycetes > Kitasatosporales > Streptomycetaceae > Streptomyces > Streptomyces sp. NPDC050508. The sequence goes on along the minus strand of NZ_JBFAJJ010000001.1, from coordinate 1,128,768 downwards.
CCGGTACGTCCGCCAGGTCGGCGGGCGGGGTATGGGCGCGCTCGACGTGCCACACGTCGATGATGAGGCCGCCCGCCGGGTGACCTGCGGCCTCGACGAGCCGTAGTCCGTCGTGCACGGTCTTGAGGTTGGACCAGGGCAGGGGCTCGACCCCGAGCCGGGCGCCCACCCCGTCGGCCTGCGCGGCCAGCACGGCGAACTCCTTGGCCCAGACGTCGAGTTCCCAGGGCTCGTCCGCCACGTCGGGGCCGATCTTGAAGGTACGGGCACCGAGCGCCTCGATGGCTCTCAGCATTCCGGCCCGCACGGTGTCCGACGCCGCCCGCCGGGGCCCGTCGGCCCACCAGTCGGTGAGCAGTTCCAGCTCGATGTGGTTGATCCCGTTGTCCTCGAAAAGGGACCGGACCCCGGAGGTCCCGTACTCGCGCTCGGCCTCCACCAGGTCCGCGTACAGCAGCCCGAAGGCGGTGAATCCGGCGTCCCGCGCAGCTTCCACCCGTTCCCGCAGGTTCAGCGGACTGCGCTGGTCCTCCTCGTCGGGAGCGGTGTCGCCCGCCGTGGTCCAACAAGTGGCCAGAAATTCGACAGCGGTCATTTCTTTTTCCTGGATTCCTCATGTGAGGAAAAGACGCGGCGTCCGATCGCTCCGGCATTGTTGAATGGTCCTCGGACACCGGTCAATCCCTCAGAAGCCATCAAAAGCGCATCAGGCCCGCATACGGCTACGCGACGCCGCGCAGCACCGAGCGCAGGTGCTCCGCGCTGGCCCACACGTCCTCGACCGGACCCTTCGCCTTGGGCTCCTCGGTCAGGATGGTGTCCTGCTCCAGGACGTACCAGCCGTCGTAGCCGCGGGCGCTGAGGTGGGTGACGATGGCCTCGACGTCCACGTCGCCCGCGCCCAGCGGGCGGTACATGCCCTTGCGCACGGCGTCGGTGTAACTGAGCTGTCCGTCCTGGACCTTGGCGGCGAGAGAGGCGTCCACGTCCTTCATGTGGGTGTGGGCGATCCGCTCGGGCGCCTGGCGGGTGAGTTCGGCCGGGTCGGTGCCGCCGATGAGCAGGTGCCCGGTGTCGAGGCAGAGCGAGATCGCCGAGTGCTCCAGGACACGCCGGACCTCGTCGCCGTTCTCGATCATCGTGCCGACGTGCGGGTGCAGGACGGCGCGTACGCCGCGTTCGGCGGCCAGCGAGGCCAGCCGGTCGAGGTTGGACAGCAGCAACTTCCAGCCGTCGGCGTCGAGTTCGGGGCGGGAGTCGTAGCCGTCCTGACCGGTGACGGCCGACAGGACGAGCACCTCAGCCTTCGAGGCGTCGTAGCCCTCCAGGAGCTGTTCGGCCTCGGGCAGCGGGTCGTGTCCGGGCACGTGCAGCAGCAGCGGGGTGAAGCCGCCGACGGCGTGCAGGTCGTGGTCGGCGAGCGTCCGTGCCATGGCGTCCGGCTCTCCGGGCAGAAAGCCCTCGGGACCGAACTCGGTGGCGGCCAGGCCGACCTCGCGCATCTCGTTCAGCACCCTCTCGGGCGTCAACTGGTAACCCCAGCCGGGCACTTCACACACACCCCACGAGATGGGGGCACCGGCGATCCTGTTCAGGGGGGAGGTGGTCATGCTGTGGCCTTTCTGAGGTTCCGGACGGAGTCGGATCAGGCGTGGGAATCACGTCGGGGCGATCGAAACGACAGCCGCTCGTCGGCGAGGTGCCGGGCGCTGTCGATGAGTGGGGTGGGCGAGGTCAACACGTCGCTGGACCCAGCCAGTTCGCCCACGTGGCGGTCGACGCGGACGAATGCTTCCAGCGCGACGCATGCCATCGACTTCCGATGAGCAGGTCCGCAGGCGCCATTGCCCTCTCCCTCCAGAAACCGTCCAGGCCGACGCGTGACCCTTCGAGACTCTTCAAGGAGTTGCCGAGAGACCTCTCACAAGGTCCAAACGGGTCGAAGAAGTCCTGATCATCGGCGGCCTGGCCGTTTACATGGGCGCAACGGTAAGCGAATCCCACGGCATTGTTGAAGGGGTGTAACCCATCATTATCCCGTCATTGGACACGTCTTTTTTCCCTCAAGCTCCCGCCCCAGGCGTGCGAGCGGGCCCCGAACACGAAGCTGACCGCGAGGAGCGCGGGAACCGTCACCGCGGAGCCGCCGTGCAACGCGGGCACGCACAGGAACGCGCCGTCGCCGAGTGCCGCCGCTGGCATGAGCACCGGGCCATGGCCGAACCGGCTCGGCAGGCGGGCTGCCAGCAGCGAGCCCGGCCCCGTCGCCGCGAGGGCCAGTCCGACGGCGGTTCCTGACAGGTGCAGTTCCCGCGGCAGGAAGAGCAGATAGAGGGTCATCGTGGCCGCGAAGAAGAACTGGAAGGCGGCCGAGGCAAGACACACGGTCCGCAGCGAGGTGTCGCCGACGACTAAACGGAGACCCTCGCGGATCCGCCGCCACACCCGAGGTGGATGCTCCGAGCGCTCCGGTACCGATTCCGTCCGCCGGATCGCTCGGACGAACAGGAACGACAGCGCGAAGAACAAGGCGCTGGAGGCGACGGCGATCGACGCCGACAACAGTGACACCAACGCGCCGCCGAGAGCGGGACCGCCGATCTGCGCCGCGGACCGGCTGCCCTCAAGGACGCTGTTGCCCCGCACCAGTTGACCGCGTTCCACCAGCCGTACGAGAGAGGTCTGGTAGGCCACGTCGAAGAACACGGCCAGGCCCCCGACGACGAAGGCGACCACCAACAGCGCGGGCAGGCCGAGCCAACCGAGAAGGCCGGCCACGGCGGCGGCGCCCAGTGCCAGGGTCCGGCCGGCGTCCGCCAGCACCATCACCGTACGGGCCCGCCAACCGTCCACCCATGCGCCGACGAAGAGCGACAGCAGCAGGATCGGCGCCTGCCCCACCGCGCGCAGGACGCCCAGCTCGCCGGCACCGACGCCGAGCGTCAGGACGGCGAAGAGCGGAAGCACCACCAGGCTTGCGTGTTCGCCGAGTTGGGAGGCCGCCTGGCCCACCCAGAGTCTGCGGAAGTCGCCGTCCTGCCACAGGCTTGACCGCCCGGACCGACCGGGCACCTGTCAGCTCCAGCTTCTCGTGAGTCACTCGCTGCCTGGACAGTAGCTCTCGGCGGCCCGCCGCGAAAAGCGACTACTGCTCGCCCGTCCGAGGTCGGCTTCGCGCCGACCGTCAGCCTGTCGCCCGCTTCAGGAACAGCGTCAGTCCCGTCAGGAGTCGGTCGACGTCCTCGGTGCTGGTGTAGGGCGCGAGGCCGATGCGCAGGCCGCCGGAGTCGCCCAGGCCGAGTCGGCGGGAGGCTTCGATGGCGTAGAAGGAGCCGGAGGGTGCGTGTACGTCGTGTTCGGCCAGGAAGCGGGAGGCGTCCTGTGTGCCGTGCGCTCCGAAGGACTCGTCGAGGGTGAGCAGCACGGTGGGCGTGCGGTCGGCCGCCTTCGAGTGGACGGTGATCCCGTCCAGGGCGGCGAGTCCCTCGTCGATGCGCCTACGCAGGGTTTCCTCGTGTCGGTGTAGTGCGGCGAGACTCGCTGTCAGGCGCTCGCGGCGGCTTCCGGCGGCGTCCGGGTCGAGGCCGGCGAGGACGTCGACCGCCGCGCTCGTGCCCGCGAGCAACTCGTAGGGCAAGGTGCCGAGTTCGAAGCGTTCGGGCACCTCGTCGGAGGACGGCAGGAGCTTGTCCGGTCGCAGGGTGTCCAGCAGTTCGGGCCGGGCGGCGAGGACGCCGTGGTGCGGGCCGAGGAACTTGTACGGCGAGCAGACGAAGAAGTCCGCGCCGAGCTGTCCGAGGTCGACCAGGGCGTGTGCGGTGTAGTGGACGCCGTCGACGTGGACCAGCGCTCCCGCCTCGTGTGCCAGGCGGGATATCTCGGGGATCGCGGGCCGGGTGCCGATCAGGTTGGAGGCGGCGGTGACGGCGACCAGCCGGGTGCGTTCGGACAGGGCGGCGCGGAGGTGGTCGAGGGTCAGTTCACCGGTGGCGGGGTCGAAGTCGGCCCAGCGGACGGTGGCACCGGCGCGTTCGGCCGCCTGTGTCCAGGGGCGGATGTTGGCGTCGTGGTCGAGGCGGGTGACCACGACCTCGTCCCCGGGTGACCAGGTCGAGGCGAGGGTGCGGGCGAAGTCGTAGGTGAGCTGGGTGGCGCTGCGGCCGAAGACGATCCCCGAGGGGTGCGCGTCGAGGAGGTCGGCCATGGCCCGGCGGGCCCCGGTGACGATGGTGTCGGCGTTGCGCTCCCCCGCGGTCACATGGCCCCGGTTCGACAGGGGGTTCGACAGCGCCCGGGTGATCGCCTCGATGACGGGGCGGGGGGTCTGGGTGCCGCCGGGGCCGTCGAAGTGGGCGGTGCCGGTGCTCAGGGCGGGGAACAGGGCGCGCAGGGCGGTGATGTCGTACGTCACGAGAGGGGGCTCCTGTCGGTGCGGTGGCCGGGGGTTCAGCGTCCCGTGCGGGGTGGGAGCAGGCCGATCTCCTGTGCCCGCAGCACCGTACTCACACGATCGCGTGTGCCGAGCTTCCGGTACAGGCCCTCCACGTGCTTGTGCACCGTACGCACGGAGATGCCCAGGCGGTGGGCGATGGCCGCGGCCGTGAGGGCGTCGGCGAGCAGGAGCAGGACGGTGACCTGGCGGGGTGTGAGCCGGGAGTCCGCCGTCACCTCGGGCGGGGTCTGGGTCGCGCGCCAGCGTTCGAGGAGTTGCCGCTGCTGCTCCACGCCGGCCAGCAGCGGCTGCATCCGCTCGGCGGCCCGGACGTGGTCCTCGGTGAAGTCGGCGCCGGCCCGGTAGACGAGGCAGCCGGTGACCGGGGTGGTCGTGCCCGGCAGCGGGATCGCCAGGACGTGGTCGGCGTCCATCAACCGGCTGATCGTGCCCGCGGTCCGGCTGTGCGCCCATCCCCTCCCGGCCATCCGGTGGGCGGTCCCGGGTCGGCGGACGGCACCGGCCGCGAAGTAGTGGTCCGCGAAGGGGTAGCCCCGGCGCAGCACCGTCATCGCCTCGTCCCCGATGTCGTCGATCCGCCCGAAGTGCGCCGCGGCGGCGGGCGAGAGACCCATCGCGCCGGTCCGGTCCGTCCACTCGCCGAGTTTGTAGATCAGCGCCTCGCCCCCGCACAGACCCGGCAGGTTCGCCGCGACCAACGGCCACAACCGCGCGGGATCCTGTTCGTGCAGAGCCGCCACTGCCACCGCCAGCATGCGTTCATACGCCCCGGCCGGCCCGACCGTCATACGCCCTCACGATCCTGCGTGTGTCCCATCCACTACGTACTTCTCCCCATACCACCACGGCAACGGCTTGCAGCAAACTTCACAGCGTTCCGGCAACGCCTTCGACCGTGTGGATCAAGGGAGTTGACGGTACGGATCCGCCTGCGCGGGGGACAGGCGGATTCCTTCCCGTACGGCGATCCCGTACGACGATGTCCGGTCAGGGGACGGGGAACAGCAGGCAGCTGCTGGTGGCGTGCGCAAGCAGCCGGTCCTTCTCGTCGAACAGCTCGGCCTGGGCGAGGGCGGTGCGCCGTCCGCCGTTGAGGACGGTGCCGACGGCGCGGATCCGGCCGGTGTCGGCGGTGACCGGGCGCAGGAACTTCACGGTCAGGTCGAGCGACGTGTAGCCCATGCCCTGCGGCAGGGTGGACTGCACCGCGCAGCCGGCCGCCGAGTCGAGCAGGGTGGCGAAGACCCCGCCGTGCACGCTGCCGATGGGGTTGTAGTGCTCCTCCCCCGGTATCAGGGAGAACACCGCGCGCCCGTGCTCCACCTCGTCGAGGGTGAAGTTCACGGTGGCACCTATGGGCGGTGCGGGCAGGCGTCCGGCAATCAGTTCCCGCAGGAATTCCAGACCCGTGCCCTGTCCTACGGCGGCTGCCGAGACCCCCGGGTCCTCCCACTCGTACGTGCGTGACCGTCCCATACGGCGTACCTCCCCAGCTGGCTTCTTCAAAAGAAGCTAGATGTCCCGACAGCTGACTGTCAATGACAGAGCCAGGTGGCTAGGGTGGCGGCATGGAATGGCTCGACGTGAGCACGGAGAACTGTCCGGTCCAGAGCACGCTCGATCTCGTCGGCGAGAAGTGGACGCTGCTGATCCTGCGGGACGCCTTCATCAGGGTCCGTCGTTTCGACGACTTCCGGCGCCATATCGGGCTGTCGGACGCGGTGCTGGCGGACCGGCTCCGCAAGCTGGTCGCGGCCGGCGTCCTGACGACCGTGCCCTACCAGCAGGCGGGGAGCCGGACCCGGCACGAGTACCGGCTGACGAGCAAGGGCCGTGATCTGTGGCCGATCCTCATGGCCCTGCGGCAGTGGGGCGAGACGTACGCCGCCGACCCCGAGGGCGTGGTCCTGGACGTGCGGCACACCGGGTGCGGCGCGCCGGTCCGTGTGGTCGTGGAGTGCGACGGGCCGCACGGCGCGCTGGCGCCGACCGAGGTCACGGCCGTTCCCGGACCCGGGGCCCGGCCCGTACGCAGCCTGCTACCGGAGTGAGCGCGTCACCGAGGTGGACCGGTCCGCTGCCGTCACCGTGAGCGAGGTGCCGTCGCCGCGATGGACGGTGGCGGTGGTGAACAAGGGTGCGCTGCGCACGAGTTGGGCGGTGCCGGGGGTCTCGGGGTACAGGCCCAGGCTCGCCCACACCGCCCAGGACGACATGGCGCCGAGGTCGTCGTTGCCGACGAGTCCGCCGGGGGCGTCGGCGAACAACGTGGACAGGGTGCGGTGGGCGACGGCTCCGGCACGGTCGGCGTGACCGACGTAGGCGTACGCCCAAGGGGTCCCGAACGAGGGCTCGTTGCCCAGGTAGGCATAGGGCTGGTCGGCGCCCGCGTTGAGGCTGGTGAAGAAGGTGTCGAGGCGGGGGGTGACGGCGGCGTCGCCGCCCATCGCGGCGAACAGGCCGGGCAGGTCCTGCGGAACCATCCAGGTGTACTGGGCGGCGTTGCCCTCCACGTACTCGGTCTTCTGGGCCGGGGTGAAGGCCGGCCAGGTGCCGTCGGCGGCGCGGGGCTGGAGGTAGCCGGTGGCGGGGTTGAAGAGGTTGCGCCAGTTCCCGGAGGCGCGCAGCAGGGTGTCGTACGCGGTCAAGTCGCCGAGTCGGTGGGCGAGTTGGGCGAGCGCGTAGTCGGCGACGGCGTATTCGAGGGTGGTGGAGACCGAGCCCCAGACGCCCTTGGTGCCGGCGGGGACGTAGCCGAGGGTGTCGTACTGGAGGTGTCCCGGGCGCTGGCGGTCGTCCTGGCGGTCCGCGAGGGCCGTGCGCAGCAGGGTGGCGGCGTCGAAGTCGGTGCCGCCGAAGGCGTGGATCGCGGACGCGATGGTGGGCAGCGGGTCGCCGACCATGACGCCGCTGCCGCCGTTCGCGAGGGTCCAGCGGTCGAAGTAGCCTGCCTGGAGGCCCTGGTTGAGGACGGACTGCGCGATGTCGGAGGCCTCGCGCGGGGCGAGCAGCGCCAGGAGTTGGACCTGGCAGCGGTAGACGTCCCAGCCGGAGAAGTTCGCGTACTGGACATGCCCGGCGACGGTGCGGTGGACGAGCCCGTCCATGCCGGTGTAGCGGCCGTCGGTGTCGCTGAAGATGCTGGGGTGCAGGAGGGCGTGGTAGAGGGCGGTGTAGAAGACGCGCAGTTGGGCGTCCGTGCCGCCGCCGACGGTGATGCGGTTCAGCCACTGGTTCCAGTCGTCGCGCACGGCCTGCCGGATCGTGTCGTACGACTGTGCCTTCTGCTCGGTCAGTGCGTTGCGGCGGGCGCCCTCGACGTCGACGAAGGAGACGCCGACCCGGGCGGTGACCGTGCGGACACCGGGGGCGAAGGTGACCATGGCCGCGCCCGGCTTGTCGTCGGGGTGGGTGGCCTGGGCGAAGGGCTGGTCGAAGGTGGCGTGGAAGTAGAGCCGGTAGCGGTTCTTGGACTTGCAGAAGGCGCCGCTGTCGCTGTAGCCGGAGAGCGTGTCGGTGCCGATGTCGACCGATCCGGTGGCCGCGGTGAACGCCTTGGCCGCGTCGATGCTCACGGCGGCGGGGCGGGGGTCGGTCGCCGGGTAGGTGAAGCGGGCGATGCCCGAGCGCTGGGTGGTGGTCAGGTCGGTGCCGATGCCGTTGTCGAAGGTGACGTGGTAACTGCCGGGCGCCGCCTGCTCGTTGGCGTGCGAGAACGTGGCGTAAGCCGGCGGCTCGGCGTCCTGCGTGGGCATGAAGGGGACGTTGCCGTAGGCGGCGCAGCCGGCTCCGGAGATGTGCGCGAGGCTGAAGCCGCGGATGCGGTTGTCGCCGTACGAGTAGCCGCCGTGCTGGTACGTCACCGTGTCAGGGCTCCACTGCACGCCGCCGAGCGGTGCCGAGGCGCCCGGGAACGTGTTGCCCGCGCCGCCTCCGTGGCCGAAGTCGGGGCCGCCGGGGGTGGTGCCGACGAACGGGTTGACGTAGCGCGCGAGGTCGTCGACGGCTCGGGGCCGGGACGTTCCGTCCGCCCGGACCGGGGCGGCGGCCGCTCCGGACGCCACGAGCACCGAGGCCGCCAGGACGGCCCGAAGCAGGGGAAGTCGCACCACGTTTCTCCAGCCAGACAGGGAACCCGCCGCCCGCGCGGCGCCGGACCGCGAGTGTCCCCAACCCGGCCCCACCTGCCGTGCCGCCACACCGTCCGCGTGCGAGGACCAGCCGGTCGGGTCATCACTCCCCCGCTTCTCGCCCTCGCCGACAGGGTGTGAAGTGGACGTGGTGCGGGCGATGCGCGGGCAGCGCGGCGTCTGGAAGCATGGGGGCTTTACGCGAACGGGGGTGGCTGATGCGACGCGTTCGGCTGGTGCGCGGGGTGATGGGTGCGGCGCTGTTCGGGATGGTGGCGGTCGGCTGTTCGGGCTCCGGGGGCGCGCCGTCCGGTGAAACGGGGCGTACGACCGCTTCCCCGCAGCGCTCGGCATCGAGCCCTGCCGCGACGCAGAACTCCGGCGGCGGCCAGGACTCGTGGCGTGCCTGGACCAGAGATCTCTCCGGCTCGGAGGGGGTGCAGGTCTGCGGTGCCACGGCCCACCAGGTCGTGTGCGCCACCGGCGCGGACGGTTTCGTCGGGCGGTCCCGGACCGACGGCGCGGTCAGTTGGACCGTGCCAACCACCACCACCGCCGGCAAGAACCTCGGACTCGTCGTGGCCAAGGCCGACGAACGCGCGGTGACCAGCGGCGGTCGCACACTGCGCGCCGCGAACCTGCGGACCGGCAGGGCGGCTTGGTCCCTCCGGCTGCCCGCCGACCGCGTGTACACCGGGTTCGTGGCGGCGGACGGAATCGTCTACGCGCTCGACGCGTGGAGCAGTTTCGATCGCGAGGCGAGCGTCGCGCTCGGTGCCTACCGGGCGTCCGACGGTACGACGTTGTGGCACCGGACCGTCGACGCCGACCGCCATGAAAGCCCGGTCGCGTTCGGCGGGCGCGTCTATACGACCGACTCCTCGAAGGTCACGGCGCGCGCCGCCCGTACCGGCGCGACGCTCGCGACCACTCCCTCGGGCACCAAGTGCCCGCACCTCATCACCGGCGGCCACTACCTCGCGTGCTCGGGCATCGCGTACTCGACCGAGGACACGTTTCCGCCCCTCCTGCGACTCGACCCGGGCGACCTCCGACCGCTCGCCACCGCCGAGGACAGCGACCAGAAACCCGAACGCGCCCTGATCTCGGCCGACGGTGTGCTGATGCTCTTCGAGGTCAGTCCGGAGGACTCCAGCGTCGGTGACTGGAACGCCTACGACCTCAACCACCCGAAGAAACTGTGGAGTTACCACACGACCTCGGCGGAAGCCGGCCTGGTCGGCGGACGGTTCGTGACCTTCACCCCCCGCAACGACCCCGCCACCCGGGGACACCTGATCACCATCGACCTGCATGCCGGACCGAACGCGAAAGGAGACGCCGCACCGCGCATGTCACCGGCCTACCCGGAGACCGTGGGCAGCGCGTACCCGGCGCTCGTCCTGCCGGGCGGCGACCCGGACTACGTCGTCATCGAAACGATGGTCCACCACATCCTGCGGTCGCTGCCGCTGCCCTAGGAACAGAACAGGAAGAAACGGGCCGCGTGTCCCGTCCAGATGACGCGCGGCCGCTCCTCACGCGCAGGCCGTCGCAGGAGACCGGCCGACCTGCACGCGAAGCCCCCCTCACTGCACCAACTGCTCCATCAGGCCGGCCAGTTCGGACTCGAACAGCAGGGACGGGTCGAAGCCCATGCCGGTGAAGTGGCCCGCGAGTTCGAGGGAGAGGACGCCGTGCAGCCGGGTCCAGAAGGTCAGGGCCCGGTGGAGGACGGCTGGCGGGGCGGGGTTCTCGCCCGCCCAGTGGCGGTGTTCTTCGAGGTGGGTGGCGAACGGTGTCGTGGGGCCGTCCGCGGGCAGTGCGGCGCAGGCGTCCAGGAGGACCGCCATGATCTCGGACGCGATGCCGGTGATGTCGTCGGGCGCGTGGTAGCCGGGGACGGGGGTGCCGTAGACGAGGAAGTACCGCTGGGGGTCGTCGAGGGCCCATCCGCGCAGGGTGTGGGCCAGTCCGGGCAGGTCGGTGCCGGACTCGGCGGCCGTGCGGAAGGTGTCGGCGAGGCTGCGGTACGCGTCCCGGATGAGTTCGGTGATCAGGTCGTCGCGGCTGGCGAAGTACCGGTACAGCGCGGGCCCGCTCATGCCCATGCGCTTGGCGATGGCGTTGAGGGAGAGCGCGGAGGCGCCCGCCGTGGCGATCTGTTCCCGCGCGTGCTCCTTGATCTCCGTACGCACCTGGTCGCGATAGCGCTCACGCGGAGTCCTCGTGCCCGTTTCCGCCATGACCGGCCGCCTTCCACACTCCCGGGAATACACGCTGAAGCTTCAGTTAGAAGGTATCACGATTGCACTTGACGACCCCTTCTCGCGTGAGTTACAACTTCTAACGAACACGAAAGCACGTAGCTCACCGCGGATCACAGTGGAGGTCGCCATGAACAACAGGAACAACACCACCGACGCACTCGTCGAGGTCGTCCTGCCGGGCAAGGTGGAGCCGGAGGGCCTGGAGGTCCGGCACGGAGCCGTCCCCGCCGCGGGCCCCGGCCAGGTCGTGATCCGGATGGAGGCCACCGGGGTCTCCTTCGCCGAGCAGCAGATGCGCCGCGGCAAGTACTACGACCAGCCCCCGTTCCCCTTCGTGCCCGGCTACGACCTGGTCGGCACCGTCCAGAGCACCGGTACCGGCGTCGAGCCCGGCCTGGTCGGCACCCGGGTGGCCGCGCTGGTCAAGGTCGGCGGCTGGGCCAGCCATGTGCTGGTGGACGCTGCCGACGTGGTGCCGGTGCCCGAGGGGATCAGCGCGGCGGAGGCCGAGACCGTGGTCGTCAACGGCATCACCGCCTGGCAGATGCTGCACCGCAAGGCCCGTATCCGCGCCGGCCAGACGATCCTGGTCCATGGCGCCAACGGCGGCGTCGGCACCGTCCTGGTCCAACTCGCCCACGCCGCAGGGGTGAACGTGATCGGCACGGCGTCCCCGCGCCACCACGACGCGCTGCGCGACCAGAGTGTCGAGCCCATCGACTACCGCACCCCCGACCTCGCCGCACGGGTCCGCGACCTCGCCCCGCGCGGGGTGGACGCCGTCTTCGACCACGTCGGCGGCCCGAGCGTCGTCCGGTCCTGGCGCCTCCTCGCCCCTGGCGGCACGCTCGTCTCCTACGGCAGCGCCTCCACCCGCGACGACGAGGGCTCCAAGCAGCTGCCCGTGCTCAAGATCCTCGGCCGGGTCTGGACGTGGAACGCGCTGCCCAACGGCCGCCACGCCTACTTCTTCAACGTCTGGGCCGGGCGCGCCCTGAGCAAGAACAAGTTCCGCGCCCAGCTGCGCGCCGACCTCACCCAGGTCTTCGCGGCCCTTCAGCGCGGTGAGGTCAACGCCCAGATCGCCGCCCAACTGCCGCTCGCCCGCGTCGCCGACGCCCTGCGGCTGGCCGAGTCCGGCACGGTCGCCGGCAAGGTCGTACTGACGCCGTGACGCGCCCCTCCCCCTTACCCCCGTCTGACTCGGAAGGACCGGCCATGACCCCCCTCCCGCCCGTCCGCACCACCCGGCGTCACCGCGCACGGCTGCTCGTTCCGGCGGCGCTGGCCGTCCTGGTCTGCACGACCACGACCGCCGCCACCACTGCCACCGCCACTGCCTCGGATGCGTCACCGAAGACCGCGGCGACATGGACCGCGGCCGACCGGGGCCATCACGACGGCTCGCGGAAGCCGAAGGCGATGCTCGACGACTGGCTCCGCCTCTGGAACGGCGACTACGACCGGGCGCCAGGCATCATCTCCCCCGACTTCCGGGTCCACGCCGCACTGCTCGACGGCGGTGACGGAAGTTCGATCCGAGGTGTCGACGGACTGGTGGCGTGGATCGCCCAGACCCGCGCGGCGTTCCCTGATCTCCGCTTCACCGAGCAGGTCGCCCCGCTGGTCGACGGCCGCTACGCCTCCATACGCTGGACGGCCACCGGGACCTACGCCGGCGGCTTCCCCGGCGCCGAGGCCGAGCCCGGGACCGTGGTCACGTTCACCGGCACCGACACACTCCGTATGCGCGACGGCAGGTTCGTCGAGTACTGGGTCAACACCGACACCCTCCAACTCCTCACCCAGCTCAAGGCGTTGTGAGGACCGGGCAGCGGTCAGGCGTCCCAGGCCTCGACATGCCCGAGCACATAGTCGGCGAGTTCGGCCGGCTGCAGGTTGAGGGCAGCCACGGCTGTACGGTTCAGCGCGACCCGGACCGGTTCGAAGTCGCCCGTGTCGGGGTCGTCGAGCTCGGGTCCGTGGCGGCGGTCCAGGTCCATGTGCAGCAGGTCGGCGAGGAAGTAGTGCTGTACGACGGTGGTCGTCCCGCGCGGTTCGGTCAGGGTGAGGAACTCGGTGGCGGGACCGATCGTGGCACCGATCTCCTCCATGGCCTCGCGGCACAGAGCCGCTTCGAGGTCCGCGTCGGCGGGCTCGACGCTCCCGCCGACGGTCGTGCAGTAGGAGTCGCCGCCCGGCCAGCCCCGCTTCAGGAACACCAGCCGGCCGTGGTCGAACAGCACGACACGCGCCTTGTGACGAACCGTCATGAGCGGAGCCTAGCCGCACACCACGCGTCCGGCGGTTTCGGATGCAGGAATCAGCCCTCGCGCCTCCCCTCAGCGCGAGGCCTGAAGTCCCTTGCTACACAGTGGCCTTGAGGGTCACCTCGATGTTGCCGCGGGTGGCGTTGGAGTACGGGCACACCTCGTGCGTGGCCTTGACCAACTGGTCGGCGGTGGACTGTTCCAGGCCGGGCAGGTGGGCCGTCAGTGACACGGCCAGGGTGAAGCCGCCGGTGTCCAGTGCGAGCAGGTTGACCTCCGACCGGACGGTGGTAGCTCCGAGTCGGACTCCTTGCCCGCCCGCGATCAGGCGAAGTCCGTTGTGGAAGCAGGCGGCGTAACCGGCGGCGAAGAGCTGCTCGGGGTTGGTCCTGTCGCCGCCGGGGCCGCCCATCTCCTTCGGGACGGCGAGGAGTTCGTCCAACACGCCGTCGACGGAACGGACTTCGCCGTTGCGGCCGTCGCCGGTCGACAGGGCCTCGGTGGTGTAGAGCGCAGACATGGTGGTTCCCTCTTCGTCGATGCCACGGGTGGCGGACAGCTCACGCCGGTCGGCCCCACCTCTCTCCCGGGGCCGACGCCGCGTTCTGTTCGTGGCTCCGAGTCTGGAGCGGCCGACCGCTCACAGCCTGCCCCTGCCAGGGGCAGGCTTCCTGGCATCCCGGTGATCGATACTCGACCCATGGACAAGAAGCCGCGGTTGGGAGAGTTCCTGAAAACGCGCCGGTCGCAGTTGCAGCCGGCGGATGCGGGACTCCCGGACTTCGGCGAGCGCCGTCGCGTTCCCGGCCTGCGCCGGGACGAGTTGGCACAGCTCGCCGGAGTGGGCCTGTCCTACTACACGCGACTTGAACAGGGGCTCTCCCTCAACGCGTCGCCCGAGGTGCTGGACGCGCTGGCCCGCGCTCTCGGTCTTGACGAGGTGGAGCGGGCCCACCTGCACGACCTGGCCCGCGCCGCACGCCGTACCGGTGCTCGGCGCAGGCCCGCGCCGGAGCGAGTGGGCGAGACGACCCGGCAGTTGCTCGGCGCCTTCGGCGACGCACCCGCGATCATCCTCGGGCGCCGTAGCGACGTACTGGCCTGGAACCGCACCGGACACGCCCTGTTCGCCGGGCACCTGGACCCGCGGATCCCCGACCGGCCCGACCGGCGCCCGAACACGGCGCGGCTGGTGTTCCTGGACGCGCACACCCGGGACCTGTACGTGGACTGGCGGAAGAAGGCGAGGGACGTGGTCGGGAAGCTGCGGCTCGCCGCCGGGCAGCACCCGGACGATCCCCGGCTGGCCGCGCTGATCGGTGAACTCACCATGAAGAGCCCGGAGTTCGCGTCGATGTGGTCCGAGCACCGGGTCCGCAAGTGGGACCTCGCGACGTACCGCATGCACCATCCGCTCGTCGGCCGGATGCAACTCAACCTCCAGACCCTGAACGTCCCGCAGGAGGAGGGCCTACGCATCGTCGTGGCGACCGCCGACTCCGGTACGGCATCGGAGGCCGCGCTGCGCCTTCTCGCTCAGGTGACCGTCCCGGCCGTACGGGACACGGTGGCCGCGGAGCATCGCTGACATGACCGATGCGACAAGGGCGGGCAAACCGTCAAGCATCGCCCTCGCACTGACACGCGACTCTCGTTCATAGCTACGAACTTGGCTCCAGGTGGGTGCCTTCATCGCCGAACCTCTGATAGTTAACTTTCCTATCAGTTCGACGGTACGGCCAACTCCCCACCCCCCACCACCTTTTGGAGTCCCCGTGGTCCACCCGTTCCACGACTCTGTGAGCTCCGAGCCGACGAGCCCCTCGCGTCGTTCGCTCCTCGCGCTCATCGGCGTGTCGCTCGCGGCAGCACCTCTGCTGCGCACTCCGCAGGCCTCGGCTGCCACCACGGCCGCCGCGGCGATCGGCCTCGACGACCCGGCGAAGAAGGAGATCGCCATGAAGCTGGTGTCGAGCGCGGAGAACTCCTCGCTCGACTGGAAGGCCCAGTACAAGTACATCGAGGACATAGGCGACGGCCGCGGCTACACCGCCGGCATCATCGGCTTCTGCTCCGGCACCGGCGACATGCTCGACCTCGTCCAGCTCTACGCGACCCGCAAGCCCGGCAACGTCCTCGCCAAGTACCTGCCCGCGCTCCGCAACGTCAACGGCACCGACTCGCACTCCGGACTCGACCCGAACTTCCCCAAGGACTGGCGCACGGCGGCGCAGGACACGGTGTTCCAGCAGGCGCAGAACGACGAACGCGACCGCGTGTACTTCAACCCGGCCGTCAGCCAGGGCAAGACCGACGGGCTGCGCGTCCTGGGCCAGTTCACGTACTACGACGCCATCGTCATGCACGGCGACGGCGACGACCCCACCAGCTTCCGCAACATCCGTGCCCGCGCCCTGCGTTCGGCCAAGCCGCCGGCCCAGGGTGGCAACGAGACGACGTACCTCAACGCCTTCCTCGACGCGCGCGTGTGGGCCATGCAGCAGGAGGAGGCCCACAGCGACACCACCCGCGTCGACACCGAGCAGCGCGTCTTCCTCCGCAACGGCAACCTCGACCTCAACACTCCGCTGTCCTGGAAGGTCTACGGAGACAGCTACAACATCAGCTGACCTGCTCTGTCAGTGCGTTGGGCGGCAACGGCCGTCGTGACGAGCTGACGGATCGCGGGCGGACAGCGCGGCGCCAGGGCCTGAGGGTACGGGTCCTGGCGCCGTGGTCAGCCGACATCAGCACCAACACACCGCTGCCGTGCGGCGGCCAGCAACTCGCGGGCCTCGACCCGGCCGGCGCGGACCCGCTGTTCGGCATCTCCGTGCGGAGCGTCCGCCGTGGCGACGAGCGCGTCCGCCATCTGGGCCCGGGCCCGGCTCAGTCGGCTGCGCACCGTACCGACCGGAACCCCGCAGACATCCGCGATCCGTTCGTACGAGGTGACCCCGGTGGCCAGGTAACGCAGTATCAAAGGCATACGCAACGCCGGGGAGAGTTCCTCCAGTGCCTCCCAGACCCAGTCACGCAACGCGTTCCGCTCAAGCCACTCCTCCGGGCCCGCGTGCGCCGACTGCAGAGGCAGTTCACTGACTGGCCGGACCACGACCGATTCCCGCAGCACCAGCCGACTGCCGTTGCGCACGATCATCCGCAGCCACGCGCCGACCGCCTCCGGCTCACGGACGTCGCCGATCCGCAGCAGCGCCGTCAGAGCCGCGTCCTGCATCACGTCATCGGCATCCGCTCCGGCCCAAGGATGCTCAACGCCACGGCGCGCATTCCGGCCCGGTGCCGTTCCAACAGCAGCCCTACGGCGGCGACTTCACCCGACTGTGCCGCACGCGTCAGCATCGCGTCCGCCATGAGTGCCGCCCCCGCGACTTCCCGCATCATGAGTCCCTTTCGGCGCCTGTGTCCGAGTCTTCGGGGCACCCTGGCCGGCGCCGTCCTCCGCACGCTCGGGCACGGAGGACGGCGCACCGTTCATCGGTTCGGCAGGGTGCGGCAGGTCAGGCGTCCGCCAGCCAACTGCCGTGGAATCCGGCGGGTACCCGTCGGGGCAGGTGGATGGTGGCCACCGGCTCCCGGGTGAGGTTGTCGGCGTCGAGGACGACCAGGTCGCTGCGGTCGGTCGAGGCGTCGTAGACGTAGCTCATGAGCCAGCCTGGGCCGCCGGGTCGGTCGTCGGCCGGGGCGAAGGCAGCCTCGCCCGGGAAGCGTCCCGGAGCGAAGTAGTGGCTGGCGACGCTCGACTTGCGGAGGTCGTACCGGTGGATCGCGGCACGCGACTCGTTCGGGTCGTACTGCGGGAGTTCCGGAACGGGCGCCGCGCTCGCGTGACCGAAGTCCGCGGGCAGGCCCGCGAGTCGGTCGTCGATGCGGGGGAACTCCCCCGGGTGGTCGTCGAGTTGCTCCTCGGCGACGGCCCCGGTGGTGAGATCGATCGTCCACCGCCACAGGTACGCCGCAGCCGCGACATTGACGCCGTCCCGCAGGGACGGGTACCGCATGGCCAGCAGGACGAGGCGCTGACCGTCGTTCTCCTCATAGGAGTTGAGGGTGTGGAACACGTAGCAGGGGTCGATGTCGAACCAACGGATGTCGCCGTGCGGATCGTCCCTGCGCAGTACGCCGAGCCTGGCTCCGTAGGTGTCGGACCAGACGTAGGGCATGCCGCCTGCCGGATCCATGGCCCGCTCGATGCTGAAGACAGCGGGCAGGTCCATGAAGACGACGTGGTTCCTGGTCAGGTAGAAGTCGTGCATCATCGTGTGCGCCGACACGTCGATCGGCCGACTGACGGTCAACTCGCCGTCGGCGTCGGCGCGGTGATAGGTGAGATAGGGCGCCGACAGCCCGCCGTACCCGTAGAAGTGCAACTCCCCTGTGACCGGGCAGGTCTTGGGGTGGGCGGTCATCGGGGTGCGCAGGCGGCCGTCGAAGTCGTAGGGCCCGATCGTGTCGAGTTCGCGCCCGGCTTCGCAGCTCAACTCCTGCGGGAAGGACGTCTCGACGAGGGCGAGGGTGCGGCCCGCGTGCCGTATGACGTGGGTGTTGGCGACGCCCGCGGCGAGGTTCATCTCGCCGTCGCGGCCGTAGACCTGGGCGCCCGTCGCGAGGGTGAGGGTGCGGACCCAGCGGTTGCGGTACGAGGTGGCCTTGCCGCCGTCGAGGCGGACGCCGTGCACCATCCCGTCGCCGGTGAACCAGTGGGCGGAGGCGGCCTCGTGCGGGTTGGGGCCGTTGCGCAGGTACCAGCCGGTGAGTTCCGGCGGGATGGCGCCGGTCACCGCCAGTTCGGTGACCGTGATCTCGTCGGGGACCGGGGCGAAGTTGCCGGCCAGGTGCGGAGGTGGAGGGGTCTTGTCCGTACTCATGGGGAAGTCCTTGGGTCAGCTGGTCAGGCTTGTGCTGCTTGCATGGCTTCGAGCCGGGCCTGGACACGCTTGGGATAGATCGAGGTGAAGACCGCGGGGGCGACCAGGCCGACAACGTGGGCGCTGATGCCGACCCAGGCGGGGGCGTCGGTCGCGTTGCCGATGGCCAGTACGACGGCGATGAAGGTGAAGCCGGCGCCCCAGGCGGCCGTGATGGCGTTGTTGACGGAGAGGAAGCCCGGGGTGTCCCAGTACTCCTCGGGCGTCTGCCGGCGGGCGATCCCGAGCGTGAAGGGGCTTCGGAGCGCCATGCTTCCCCAGGCCGTACCGGCGAGCCAGACGAACGACAGCACGTCGCTGTGGTCCTGGACCGACGAGTCGGGCGAGCTGAAGGCGATCGCTCCGATGATGACGAAGTAGATGATGGTGCTGATCTCCAGGATCATCGCGTCCATCGCCACTCCCCTGCGCCGGTCCTGCAGAAGCAGCAGAAGGCCGACGGCACAGCCGGCCACCGCGCCCCAGCGCCAGTCGACGGCGGAGACGAAGCCTGCCGCGATCCATGGGGTGAACCCGCGCAAGTAGCCCATGATGCCCACGTTGAAGTTCCTCACAGCTCGATGTTCCAACTTTGACAGGTGGAAGCTAGATGCTCCGCAATCAACATGTCAAGAATGGAATATTGAACGAAAGTCCGCCGCTCCACCGCGTCCGCAGGCCCGGACGAGCCCTACCTGCGCAAACCCTCGCGCTCGCGTCCGGCCTCCACGCGGCCCCCTTCTCCGGCACACAGGATCCGCATGGGTAGTTTTCGACCTGTCAATATTGGAGTGACACGCGTTAGGGTTGTCCGTATGAGCCTCCGCAACGCCCTCCTGGGCCTCCTCGTCTTCCGCCCCGGCAGCGGCTATGACCTGCTGAAGATGTTCGACACCTCGCTCGGGTACGTCTGGCCCGCGAAGCAGAGCCAGATCTACGGCGAGCTGACGAAGCTGGACGCGACAGGCCTGATCAAGGTCACGGAGGAGGGCCCTCGGGGACGCAAGCAGTACTCGCTCACCCCCGAAGGGCACGCGGAGACGGTGCGCTGGCTCACCGAGAACCGGGAGAGCAGGCCGCTGCGCAACCCGATGCTCCTGCAGACCTTCTTCCTGGGACTCCTGCCGCGCGAGGAAGCCGTCCAGCGACTCCTCGACCACGCGGAGGCCTCGGCCAAGGAGCACGACGCCCTTGTCTCCCTCCGTGACACGGAGGACTGGGACAAGGACATGCTGACCGTGTGCGGCAGGCTCGTCCTGGAGCACGGCATCCGCCAACGGGTCCTGGAACAGGAGTGGGCGCACTGGGCCGCCGACCAACTCCGCGAAGGACTGAGCACGGATTCCGCTTCCGCAGAGGCGACTGCCGCGGCGGACACGGACGGGTCGAGCGCCGTCGACACCGCCACCGAGCAGGCGCACTCCGAGTGATGGTCTGACGAACCTCTTCCGGCTCGGGGGTGGCGGGGACCGGCTGACGGTCGTAGGCCAACAGGACTGTCAGGGCGAAGAAGCGGTCGATCGCCAACTCCGTGAGCGACTCGTCCAGTTGCGGGACTAGGAACTGGCTGTTCTTACTGAATGCGCCGGTCTGCCTCGCCGCGGTCACCGACTCGACCTTCTCCACGTCCGCCTGTTCACGCACCCGGGCGTTACCGCACACCGCCGGCCAACCGCAGGTACCAGCACCCGGCAGCAGCCCGAGGCTCGGGGCGGGAGATCGGGCGGGGGCCGGTAGGCTTCCCTCCTGCCGGCCGACCCCCGCCCGGGATTCTCACTCTCGGCGGCCTCCGGGCTTCGCGGGAAAGCCGGAGCGCTTCCGAGAGTGGCCAGTGACGCCGGTCAGTCCAGTCCGGCGGGGCCCTCGTGGCTGCTGACGCGGTCGTACAGCCGCTGGCGCGCTCTCCCGCCGACCCGACGGATGCCGGCGCGCGTGTGGTTGAGAGCCCGCGAGACCTCGGCGACCACCTGCATGGACTCGGCCATCTGCTCGAAGAGACCGGAGGTGGACGGAACCCACGTTCCTTCCGGTGCGTGCTGCTGTCCCACCGACGTGCACTTGGTCAGCAACTCGCTCATCAGACGGTGGAACTCGGCCACGTCCTCGTCGGTGAAGTCGTCGATGGTCAACCGAAACATGTTCGGCGCAGTCGGCCCGCGCATACGAAGAGCTCCTTGGCGGTGGGTGAAGAGAAGACAGACGACGGAGAGCCACCCCGCCCACTGGAGAATTCGGCGCTAATGCCCCATCCCGGCTCCCCCGTCGACAGGCAGGACGGCGCCGGTGATGTAACTGGCGTCATCGGAGGCCAGGAACGCGACAGCTGCGGCGACCTCTTCGGGCCTGGCGAGGCGGCCCAGGGGAATCTGGCCGGCCAAGTGCGTGCGCTGCTCTTCCGTGAGGTTTTCACTCATCGCGGTCTCGGTGAGACCAGGTGCGACCACATTGAAGGTGATGCCGCGCAGGCCGAGTTCCCTGGCCATCGAGCGGGCAAATCCGATCAGGCCGGCCTTGGAGGCCGCGTAGTTGGCCTGCCCGCTCTCGCCCCTCAGGGCGACCGCGGAGGAGATGAGCACGACGCGGCCCCTCCTGGCACGGAGCATTCCCCGGCTGGCTCGTTTCACGACGCGGAAGGCACCGGTCAGGTTGGTGTCGAGGACCGCGGTGAAGTCCTCTTCGGACATGCGCAGCAGGAGCTGGTCCTTGACGATTCCCGCGTTGGCTATCAAGACCTCGACCGGACCGTGCTCCGCCTCGACGCGCTTGAAGGCGACGTCGACCTGGTCGGTGTCGGTGATGTCGCAGTGAACCGAGAGCAGGCCCTCGGGCGGCTCGCCCGTCCGGTATGTCACGGCAACGCGGTCACCGGCGGCCGCCATACGACGCGCGACAGCCAGGCCGATACCGCGGCTGCCACCGGTGATCAGGACTGAACGGGACACAGAATGCCTTTCCGGTCTGTTTGCGGTGCGCTCCGGTCGTCAGCGGATGCGAAGGTCCCGCCGAAGCCGCGGGCACGCCTCGGAATGTCCACGAGGTGCGGCCAGTAAGCGACGGCAATCTGGCCAGTACTCGACTGTGACGAGATCACTTCAGCCGTCACTGTAGGTGATGAATGTTTGAACATGACAGCTCTCGTGCACTCCGAGGCCAGAGGGGAACGGTGCGGTGCGCAACGTGCACGCCACCGGGGTCTCCTGTCGGCACGTCGGATCGGCCACCGCACGTTGGAGCACTCCCCCCCCGCAGTCACGGACCTCGCGTCCCCGGCGACGCGACTGGTCCGGTGAGTGATCTTTGTGCATCGACGTCCAGGGCACCAGGCGCTGTTTTTTCCGGTTCCTGATTTTCAGGAACGAGGCTTTCCGGTAATGGAGTTGGCTGCCCGGCGGGCGCCATGGGAGAGGTACTGAGTTGGACAACAAGGAGGCGCTGCAGAGGCTGCTGCGCTGGAAGCGAGCCCAGATAGACCCGTTGGAGCTCGGGTGGCCGCAGCGCAGCGGACGGGGGCGCCGTTCCACGGGTCTGTCGCAGGCACAGGTGGCGCAGGTGCTGTATGTCTCCGAGCGCACCTACGCCGACCTTGAGCGTGGTGAAATGTCGTCGCCCACCGCGGAGTTCCTCGACAACGTCGCCGAGGCCCTGCGCATGGAGGAGCGCGAACGCGCCGCCTTGTACGTCTACGCCCTGGGCTACGAACCGCCGTTCCCCATGGACCCGCTGGCGGGCAGCAGCGTCGCCCCGGCTTGGCAGAAGGCGATCGAGCGTGTTTCCGGCCAGCCTTGCTACGCCAATGACGTCGCCTGGAACGTTCTGGCGGCCAACGACGACTTCATACGGATGTTCCCGCAGGCACCGGGCAAGCCCGCACGCCTTCCCGAGCAGAACATGATCCGTTGGATGCTGCTGTGCGAAGACGCCCGCGAGCATCATCTGGTGCAGTGGGAGAAGCGGTGGGCCGAGCCGGTCGCGGCCCAACTGCGCACGGCCGTGGCATCGCACCCCGACAACAAGGACCTCCAGCAACTGGACGAAGAGGTCAATGACGATCCCGTCGCGGGCCCCGTCTACCGCAACCACAACATCGCCTACGTCCATCCTGACGGTGACTCACGCCTCATGCGCCATGCGGGCTTTGTCGTTCCGGAGGGAGAGGAGGACCGGCGGGACCGCTGCTGCGATCACCACGCGGTGTCGCAACTCGGAGTCGTGACGATGTGCGCGGCGCAGCCCTTCGGCTCACCCGGTGCCCGGTTCCTGTTCCTCGTTTTCGAGCCCGCGCAGCGCCACGTTGCCGCCTGACGTTCCGTCCGGAAAGAATGCGTCCTCATGACTGATGCGACCCAGCTCCACGAGATCACGCCCGGCGTGCACATGTGGGCCCCCGACGGCGTGGACACCTGGGGTCTGGCCAACTGCGGCCTCGTCCACTCGGACGGCGAGGCTCTCCTCGTGGACACGCCCTACACCCCCGCCCTCACCGAGGTCTTTCTCGCCGCGACTCGCCACCTGGTGGGCGACATCGTGCCGAGCACCGTGGTGGCCACGCACGCCAACGGTGACCACACCTGGGGCAATCAGTGCCTCACCGGCAGCGCGATACTCGCGACGGACGCGGCACTTGAGCACCAGTGCGTCGAACCGACACCTCAGGAACTGCACGCGCTGGTGTGGGACAGCGATCCGGACCAGCCGCTGGGCTGGTACTTCCGCCGCCACTTCGGGAAGTTCGACTTCTCGGACATACAAGTCCTGCCACCCACCACGACGTTCAGCGGTCGCCACGACCTGACGGTCGGGCGGATCCCCGTCGAACTGCACGAGGTCGGCCCCGCCCACACCATGGGTGATCTGATCGTCCATCTCCCCGAGCAGCGGGTCGTGTTCGCGGGCGACGTCATCTTCTCCGGTGACCACCCCTGTCACTGGGCCGGCCCGCTCGACCGGATCTCGGCAGCAGCCGAACGCATCCTGGCCTTCGATCCCGAGTGGATCGTGCCGGGCCATGGCCCCCTCATGACGCCGGACGCACTGCGCACGTACATCGCGTACCTCGACGACCTGTCCGACCAGGCTCTCTTGTTGCACGGCCAGGGGAAGACGGCGATGGAGGCAGCCCGCATCCTGATCGACGAGAACCGTTATCCGGGTCTTGGTCTGCCGGAGCGGCTCGCCATCACCCTCTCCACGGAGTTCCGCCATCTCAACGAGGACAGTTCACGCCCGAGCCTCGTCGAACCGTTCGAGCTCGCGGCCCGGCTCGCCTGGCGGCGCGCGTCGGGCACGGCTGCGTCTGCCTGATCCTCCCCCGACCACATCGCGGGTACCGTCGCCGACGAACTGGCGCCCGCAGGAACGGACCCGCAAGCGTGACCGACCCCTTGCAGGACCCCCGGTTCTTCGTTGACCCCTACCCGACCTACGCCCGGCTGCGGAATTCGGCGCCGGTGCAGAAGGTGCCCACCGGTTCAGGAGGGCGCTTCAGCTACCTGGTCACGGGCTACGCGGAGAGCCGGGAGGCGTTCACCGACCCCCGGCTCTCCAAGAACACCGCGCGATTCTTCGCCGACCGGCCGACCGACCGCGACCTCCATCCAGCCGTCTCCCAGAACATGCTGGCCACCGACCCCCCGCAGCACGCGCGGCTACGGTCCCTGGTGACGAAGGCGTTCAGCACCGGGGCCGTCGCTCGGCTGCGCCCCTACATCGCCGGCCTGGTCGGCGAACTGCTCGATGCCTGGCCGGAGCACGGACCGGTGGACCTCGTCGCCGGCCTCGCGGTACCGCTGCCGGTCACCGTCATCTGCGAGATGCTGGCGGTACCCGAAGCCGACCGTGAGCTTGTGCACTCCTGGTCCGGCGAGCTGTTCGCCGCGGGAGATCCCCAGCGGATCGACGCCGCCTCGCACGCCGTCGGCGGTTACATGACGGACCTCGTCGCCTCCAGGCGCGGTTCCCCCGGCGCGAGTCTGCTCGACGATCTCATCGCGGTGCGCGACGGCCAGGACCGGCTGTCCGAGGACGAACTCGTGTCGCTCGCCGTGCTCCTGCTCGTGGCCGGCCATGAGACCACCACCAACTTCATCGGCAACGCGGCCTTGGCACTGCTCCAACACCCGGACTCGCTCGCCCGGTTGAGAGCCGAGCCGGCACTGCTCGGGACCGCTCTGGAGGAGCTGCTGCGCTTCGACTCGCCGGTCGGGATCGCCACGTTCCGCTACAGCACCGAGGCGCTCACGCTCGGCGGCACCGATATCCCCGCCGGCGTTCCCGTGCTCATCGCTCCCGGCGCCGCCAACCGCGACCCCTTGAGATTCTCCGGGCCGGAACGGCTCGATCTCAACCGTGGTGCCACGGGGCACCTCGCCTTCGGTCACGGTATCCACCGCTGCCTGGGAGCACCGCTCGCGCGAGCCGAGGGCGAACTGGCGCTCCGGGCCGTCCTCTCCCGCTTCCCCGACATCCGCCTGGCGCATCCCGCGGAGCAACTGGAGTGGCGGCACACGCGGTTGACGCGCGGCCTCACGTCCCTCCCGGTCATCTTGTGACAACGGGAGCACCGACAGCCAGCCAGCGCCCTGGCCTGACCCAAGGTGTCGATGGCGGGGAAGACGGCGAGCGTTCGCATCACGTAGCCCAGCACCGTGCCCATCGCGTAGCCCTCCACCTTGGGCCACGAGGGGCCGAGTTCGGCCCTGTACGAGGACGTGTCCCTTGTCCGACCACGGGGCTTGACAACGATGTCGGAACGCGGCAGATTCCACCGGGCGCGAACGGGGACCGGCACACCTTCACCACGGGCCCACGGGCCCGCTTCAGGACGGAGCTGTCCGTGAGAAGAAGAAGATCGGTGTTTCGCACGACGCGCTTCCTGCGACGACGGGTCACGGTCGTCGCCCTCTTCAGCAGCCTGGCGGCCATGATCGTGACCGGTACCGGTACCGGAGCGGCCGCTGCGACCGTGCCGACGGTCCACCGTGGCGCGGCGGTGACGTCCGGCAACGCACGTTTCCAGGTCCTGTCCCCGACTCTGATCCGCACGGAGTACGCGCAGGACGGGAAGTTCACCGACAGTGCGACGTTCAACGCGATCGGCCGCACCGCGTTCGCGCCGACCTCGTACACCTCAAGTACCTCCGACGGCTGGCTGACCATCACCACGAGCGCGCTCACCCTGCGGTATCAGGTGGATTCCGGGCCCTTCGACGCCCAGAACCTCTCCGTGCGGCTGTCGGCCGGCGGCACACCTGTGAGCGCCAGCCCGTGGCACCGGCTCACCTGTGACCTGGGCGCCCTGTGCGAGGCCGAGCAGCTGTCCCACAGCGGGGCCGGTGTCTCCTCCGACCACACCGGCTACACCGGCTCCGGTTTCCTCGCCGGCTTCGAGGGCACGGGCGACTCCGTGTCGGCCGACGTGGACGTCACCACGTCGGGGACGTACGCCTTCGACGCGCGCTACGCCAACTACGTCGGCGGGGACGGCCAGAACACCACCCGCACCCTCACACTCTCGGTGGACGGCGGCGCGAACCAGACGCTGAGCCTGCCGACCACCGCGAACTGGGACACCTGGGGCCTGGCGAGCAGCGCGGTCCAACTCGGCGCCGGGCACCACACGTTGACGCTGACGAGGACCGCCGCGGACTCCGGGGACGTCAACATCGACAGCGTCGCGCTGGTGAACCAGGGCAGCGGCTTCCCGTCCACCTCCGCCACCGCGATCACGAGCTGCGGGTTCGGCGTGACCTGCGAGGCCGAGGCCGACCGTGTGTCGGGTACGGCGATCACGGCCACCGATCACGCCGGCTACTCCGGGAGCGGCTTCGTCGCCGAACTGAACCAGGGCGCAGGCGCGTTGGCCCACGTGGCGGGCGTACCGGCGGACGGCACCTACGCGTTACAGGTCCGCTACGCCAACGCCACCGGCCGTGACGGGCTTTACCAGACCCGCACCGCCACGGTGTCGTCCGGCGGCACCACGCAGACGCTGTCGCTGCCCGTCACCGGCAACTGGGACACCTGGAGCACCGCCTCGGTCCCCGTCACCCTCAAGGCCGGGGCCAACGACATCACCGTCGGCTGCCCGGACGCCGCGAGCTGCCACGTGAACCTCGACACGGTCTCCGTCACCGCTGCCAACTCCCCTGCCCCGCAACCGCACTTGGCGCTCGGTGGCTACCGCCGCAGCCTCGACGGCGTCAACGGTGACAACGGCGCGCCGGCCACCACCCCCGGCCTGCTGTACAAGGACGGCTGGTATCTCCTCGACGACACCGCCTCGGCCCTGTACGACACCGGCACCCGCCAGGTCACCCAACGCCCCTCCAACGGCGGCGCGCCGTACCAGGACGGCTATGTCTTCGGCTACGGCCACGACTACAAGCGGGCCCTGTCCGACCTGGCCACCCTCACCGGCCCGCCCGAACTGCTTCCCCAATGGGCCTACGGCGTCTGGTACTCGGAGTACATCGACCGCACCGCCGCCGACTACGAGAACAGGATCCTGCCCGCCTTCCGCGCCGAAGGCGTACCGCTCGACGTCCTGGTCACCGACACGGACTTCAAGTCGCCCAACACCTGGAGCGGTTGGGAGATCGACCAGTCCAAGTTCCCTGATCCGAAAGGGTTCTTCGACTGGGCCGCCTCCCAGGGGCTGCACGACACACTCAACATCCACCCGAGCATCCTGAGCAGCGACCCGCAGTTCGCCCAGGCCCAGGCGACCGCCAAGGGCAAGCTGCACAAGGGTGGTTGCGCGCCCGCCGCGAGCAGCGGTGCCGGGGACTGCTACACCTTCGACTGGGGTGACCCGGACCAGCTCAAGGCGTACATGGACCTTCATCAGACCATGGACCAGCAGGGCAACGACTTCTGGTGGCTGGACTGGTGCTGCGACGCCTCCCAGTCCTCGCTGCGCGGTGTCACTCCCGACGCGTGGATCAACCAGCAGTACGCCACGGACGCCGACAAGACGATCGGCCGCGGCTTCGTCGTCTCCCGCGCCTACGGCTCGCTCCAGGCGGGTGGTTACAGCGGCCAGCAGGGGCTGCCGACCGGGCCGTGGGCCGACAAGCGCACCACCGTCCACTTCACCGGCGACACCTCCTCCACCTGGGGCACCCTGAAGGCCGAGGTCGGTTACACGCCCGGCGAGGCGGCCGCCACCGGCATGTCGGCGATCAGCCACGACATCGGCGGCCACAACGACACGACGAACCTGACCGGTTCGGAGACCTACACCGCCGACGGCACGACCCACACCACGCACAAACTCCCCGATGACATGTACGCCCGCTGGGTCCAGCTCGGCACCTTCCAGCCCATCGACCGCCTGCACAGCAACCACAGCGACCGGCTGCCCTGGCAGTACGGCACCGCGGCCCGCACCTCGGCGGACAAGTTCCTCAACCTCCGCGAGAACCTGGTGCCTTACACCTACTCGCTCGCGCAGCAGGCGAACACGACCGGCGTCCCGGTCACCCGCCCGACGTATCTCGAATACCCCAACGAGCCGCAGGCGTACGCCACTTCGGGCAGCGAGTACTTCTACGGCTCCGACATGCTCGTCGCCCCCGTCACCACTCCCGGCAGCACGGCGACGACCTCGGTGTGGTTCCCGCCGGGCAGTCAGTGGACCGACTACTTCACCGGGCAGACCTACGCCGGCGGCACCACGCAGAACATCACCAACGGCCTCGACACCATGCCGGTGTTCGTCAAGGCGGGCGCGGTCATTCCGACCCGCACGAACGACGTCCCCAGCAACGACAAGGCCCCGCTGACCAAGGTCACGCTCACCGTGGCCGCGGGTGCCTCCGGCTCCACCGCCCTCTACGAGGACGACGGGACCGCCGGCACCGGGCGCGGCCACAGCGCCGTCACGAAGATCCGGTACCGGGAGAACGGCACCCGGCACTCGGTGACGATCGCCCCTCCGACCGGAACTTTCCACGGCCAGGTCAAGACCCGGCAGTGGACCGTCTCGCTCCTCGGCGTCACCGCTCCGGGCACCGTCCGAGTGGGAGGGGCCCAACTCTCTCCCCACGCCTACCACTTCGACAGCACGACCCACACCCTGACCGTCACGCTCCCGGCGCGGAGCCTGCGCACGCCGATCACCGTGACGTGCGGTTGATCGACTCCTGGCCGGTCGACACGTCCGACTGGGCTTGCCGTGTACTTCCCGGCCCAGCAGCGGAAGTATCGCTGTCCGGGCTGGGAAGCAGGCGCAGTCGGTCCCCGTGTCCGGGCTCGATCAGCGCCAGCCGCTTGAGCAGCGTCGGTGTCAGTCGTCGGTACGCGGCCGGATTCACCGGGCCGAGCCAATGAGCGGCGCGGATCAGCGGGTTGACGTTGAGGTCCAGGTCGCCGAGCACTTCGTCGGCGTTGTGCATGGAGAACGGGATGATCTTGGTGCCGCGGCAGTGGTGCGTGTCGGTGGCGATGTCCATGAAGGCCAGTTGCTCGACGACCGCGCGACGCATGGTCTCCGTGTCGGGTGTCGCCAGTGCCCCGGCGAGGTCGGCGGCGATCCACAGCGCGGCGATCTCGGCGTTGAGCGGGCTGAAGAAGGAGGAGTTGTAGCCGTTGAAGTACAGGCCGGGAATCCCGAGGGGCAGGATCTGGCGGTAGAGCATGAAGTTGCCGCGCTCGTCCAGCAGTTGCTCGCCCACCTTCTCGGGCAGGAACGGGACGCCCTGGGTGAAGCCGGTGGCGCAGACCACCAGGTCCGCGCAGAGCACGGTGCCGTCGGACAGTTGGGCAGAGGGTTCGCCGTCCACGACGAGGAGCTTCTCGATGGTGCGGTCCCGGTGGACGGTGATGTCGCCCGCGGTGACGGCCTCGAAGAATCCCTCGGTCGCGAGGCCGATGGCGCCGCGCACGATGTCCTCCATCGTTCCCCGGGGCACGAGATCGAGCCGCTTGAGGCCGAGTTGACGTATCGACACGGTACCGATGGAGTTGATCATCCGGCGGCGCAGTCTGTTGCCGGGGCCGTGCAGGAAGCGTTCGAAGCCCCGCGCGCGGATGTAGCGGAACAGCGCCTCGCCGAGGCGGGTGAGCAGCAGCAGCTTGAAGTTGACTCTGCCGCCGATCTTCCGCGGGACCTTCCACAGCAGTTGGCGTGCGATCACGTCCGTGCGGGCGGCTACGGCGCTGATCGGTACGGCCACGTCGCAGGCCGACTTGCCGTAGCCGACGACGAGGACGTTACGGTCGCGCGCCTGCTCGGCGTCGTGGAACTCGGTGCCCGCGCACACCTGGCCGCCGGCCGCGGTGAACTCCGCCAGGCCGTCGAATTTCGGGACTGCCGGTTCGCAGAACACTCCGTTGGCGACGACGAGCCGGTCGTAGATCTCCGTGGCGTGTGTGCCCGCGGAGTCGCGGTACTCGACGCTCCACGCGCCGTCGGCGGTCGGCCTGGCCGAGAGCACCTCGGTGCTCAGGCGCAGTACGGGTTCGAGTCCGAAGTGCGCGGTGTAGTCCGCGAGGTAGGACTGGATCCGGGCGCCGTCGGGCCACTCCGGGAAGTCCGCGGGCATGGGGAAGTCGGAGAAGGAGTACTGCGCCTTCGGGCTCTGCGTGGTGACGCCCGGGTAGCGGCGCGTGCGGCTCCACACGCCGCCCACGTCGGGGGTCTTGTCGAACACGTCCGTCCGGTGTCCGGCCTGGGTGAGCACCTTCGCGGTGACCAGGCCCGCGACACCGGCACCGATGATGGCGATCCTCATGATCAGGCGACCTCGGGCGGCAGTTGGAGCTCGATGCCGAAGTCGGCCATGATCTTCTTCATCAGACCGATGTCCTTCGGTCCCGGCGGCATGTCCGCGAGCGTCTGGTAGTAGGCCTCCAGGCCGGCCGGCGAGACGACCGAGATGACGCGCGACTCCTCCTGATAGGGGTTGCGGAAGGCGTGGATCACGTCGCGCGGCAGGTAGAGGTAGTCGCCGTGTTCGAGGACGAAGTCCTTGCCGCCGAGGTGCACGTCGAGCCGTCCGGCGAGGCAGATGAAGGACTCGTCCTCGCGGGTGTGCAGGTGGGGCGGCGGCCCGTCGGTCTCCGGCGGGACCGTGTACTCGAACAGCGAATACGCGTCGTGTGTCGCGGCACCGTCCGCCTTGAGGGTGATGCCCAGCCCGATCGCCGCGATCTTGTGTCCGTCGCGGGAGGGCAGCATGTAGCCACCGCCTAGAGTCACCGTCGTCTCCTTCCGGTCGCCACCGTGGCCGACCGGCCACGGCGCTGGTCTGCTGCGCCCAGCGTGGGTTCGGCGCGGTCGGTGCGCAATCAAACGTCCCACCCGCTGGGACGATTTCAGCGGCGGGTGCTGTAGGCCCGCGAGGCCGCCGCAGCGGCGAGCCGTACCGCGGGCCCGGCCCGGTCGGCGCGGACCAGGGCGGTGGGCCCGGTGACGGACAGCGCTGCGGCGACCTCGCCGGACGGGCCGAAGATGGGGGCGGCGACGCAGCTCACGCCGATGTTGCCCTCCTCGCGCTCCACCGCCCAGCCCCTGGCCGGCACTGCGGTCAGCTCGCGGATCACGGCCTCCTTGGTGGTCAGCGTGCGCGGGTTGCGCGGCGGCATTCCGGCGTCGAGTACGGCGTCGATGGTCGCGGTCTCGCTGTAGGCGAGGATGGCCCGGCCCAGCGCGGAGCAGTACGCCGGGACGATCCCGCCGACCTGGGAGAGCATTGGCATGGGCCGGTGTCCGGTGATCTTCTCGACGACCAGGATCTGCGCGCCCTCCAGAACACCGAGTTGCACGGTGGTCCTGGTCGCGCTGTGCAGGTCCTGCAGGTAGGGCAGCACGGCCTCGCGCAGTTCGAGCCGGATCGGCGCCAGGCTCCCGATCTCGAAGAGCCGGTTGCCGATCCGGTAGAGGCCCTGGGGTTTGTCCAGCCAGCCGAGCCGGATCATCCGGTCCGCGGTGCGGTGCGTGGTCGACCGGGGCAGCCCGCAGCGGGCCACGAGCGCGGAGAGGGTCAGCTCGCGGTGTGCCGCGTCGAAGGCGCCGAGGATCGCCGCCGCGCGGTCGAGACCCGAGCTCTCGACGGCGCGGTCCCGCGCAGTGGGACTCATCCCTTGTTCCCCGGGGGTCATGCCGGTCACGCTAAGGCTGTCCCGGCCGGCGGACAAGGGGAGGACTCAGGAGGATGCCAACATCATGAGGACAGCATTGGTCGGCGGCGGCGCCGGTGGTATCGGCCACGCGATCGCCGAGCGCCTGGCGTGCTCGGGCGACCGGGTGGTGATCACCGGTCGGCACGCCGACACCCTCGAAGCCGCGGCCGCCCAGCTCTGCGGCGCCGCAGGCGACGGCCCGGCGTGCGAGGTGCACACCCTGGTGAGCGACATGGCCGATCCGGCGTCGGCCGCGGCGGCGATGGAAGAGGTCGAACACCGTCACAGCGGCCTGGACGTACTCGTGCTCAATGCCGGTGGTCCGCCGCCCGGCGGGATCCTCGACCTCGACGACACCCGGTGGCGGGAGGCGTCCGAGTTGTTGCTGCTCGGCCCGCTGCGACTGGCACGGCTGGCGCTGCCGGGCATGGCGAAGCGGGGCTTCGGGCGGGTGGTGTTCGTGACGTCCACGGCGGTGCGCCAGCCGCAGCCCGACCTGGCCGCGTCCGTGGTGCTGCGCTCGGCGGTCACGGCCGCGGCCAAGCTGCTCTCGCTGGAGTTCGCGGCCGCGGGCGTGACCGTCAACTGCGTTGCCCCCGGAGCCACTTCGACCGAACGGCGCACGCAGATCCTGGCCAACCGGGCACGCGCCGCACACCGCGGCCTCGACGAACTCGACGCGCAGGACCTCGCGCACATTCCGGCCGGGCGGGCCGCGCGGCCCGCGGAGATCGCGGGCGCCGTGGCGTTCCTGGCCTCCGACGACGCGGCGTACATCAACGGGACCGTGCTCACGGTCGACGGCGGAAGGACGGAGACGATCTGATGGCTGAATCGGGATCCCGCTTCACCATGGCCGATTTCCTCGGCTCGATCCACGACACCGTGCAGCCAGGTACAGCACGACCGGTCGTCGTGCACGCCGACCAACTCCAGCCGCTGCCGGCCGACCAGGTGCACAATCCGACCGTGCTGGCGATCGCCGGGCTGTTGCCGACGGCGAGCTTCGAGCTCTTCCGGCAGACGATCCCGGCGGGTCTGAGCTCGGACATGCAGCGCCACCATCACGAGACGGTGCACTTCGTCATCAGCGGGCGCGGCCACAGCGAGATCGAGGACGACACCGAACCCTGGGCCACCGGCGACTTCATCTACACCCCGCCCTGGACCTGGCACCGCCACTACAACGACTCGGAGACCGAGCCGGTCGAGTTCCTCACCATCGAGAACTCCCGTCTGCTGAACCTGCTCGGCGTCGGACGGCGGCAGAGCGCGGGCCTGGTCACGGTCGCGGAAGCCCGCGCACGATTCAAGGAGGACCTGGCATGAGCCCGCTGCCCGCCCACATCGGCATCTGGGGCGAACTGTCCGACGTGGAGCACGAGTTGCGTTTCGTCGACGTCGCCGGCGTCCGCACCCGGGTGCTGCGCGCGGGGTCCGGCCCCGAGCTGATCCTGCTGCACGGCACAGGTGGACACCTGGAGGCCTACGCCCGGGACATCGCCGGGCTCGCCGCCGACTTCCGTGTCACCGCCTACGACATGGTCGGCCACGGCTGGTCCGACCTGCCGGACCGGCCTTACACGATCGACGTGCTCTCCGATCATCTCCTGGGCCTGATGGACGAGTTGGGAATCGACTCGGCGCACCTGTCCGGCGAGTCGCTCGGCGGATGGGTCACCGCGTGGACCGCGGCGTACCACCCCGACCGTGTCGAACGGCTCGTGCTCAACACCCCCGGGAACATCGCCAACAAGCCCGAGGTGATGGTCAGGATGCGCGAGAGCACCCTGGCCGCCGTCCGGGACCCGAGCGACGAAACCGTGCGCCGCCGCGTCGAGTTCCTCTTCCACGACACCTCGATGGTCACCGACGAACTGGTGAACCTGCGCCGCGCCGTCTACGGCCGCCCCGGCTTCCTGCCCGCGATCGAGAACACCCTGGTGCTCCAAGACCCCGAAGTGCGCAAGGACTTCGCCTGGGACCCCGCCTGGGTCGGCGGGATCACCGCCCCCACCCTCCTCCTGTGGACCGACCACGACCCGACCGGCGGACTCGACGAGGCGGCGATGCTCCAGAGCTGGCTGCCCGACGCCCGCCTGCACGTCATCGAGGGCGCGGGCCACTGGCCCCAATGGGAGAAACCCGCCGAATTCCTGCGCGCCCACCGCGACTTCCTCCTCCTCGGCAAGGACCCGGCATGAGCGAGATCCTCGGCCTGGTCGCCCTGTCCCACTCCCCGTTCGCCACCCTGCTGCCGCCCGACGGTCCCGAGCAGCCCGGCGGCCGGTTCCTCGCCGAGGCGGCCCGGCTCTCCGCGGCGGTTACGCGCCTCGCGCCCGACGCGGTCGTGGTCATCGGCCCCGACCACTTCCACGCAAACTTCTACGACGCGATGCCACCGTTCCTCATCGGCGTCGAACACGCCGTCGGCTTCGGCGACTTCGGGAGCCGACCGGGCCCCCTGCCCGTCGCCGGCGAACTGGCCTGGTCCGCTTACCACGGGCTCACCCGCGCGGGCTTCGACCTGTCGCTGTCCTACTCGCTGACCGTCGACCACGGACTCGTGCAGAGTTACGAGATGGTCTGCGGCGGGACCGACATCCCGATGGTGCCTCTCGTCGTCAACACCGCCGCACCCCCGTTGCCGACCATGAAGCGCTGCATCGACTTCGGCCGGGCGTTGGGAGAAACCCTGCGCGACAGCGACAACGGCAGCACCGGCCGGGTACTGGTCATCGCGAGCGGCGGACTCTCCCACTGGCTGCCGAGCAACGACCCGCGCGATCCGGCGATGGCCGAGGACCGCCGCCACTCGGTGATCCACGGCCGCGAGGACGCCCAAGCCTTCGCAGCCGCGCGCGAGCCCCGGGTACGGGCGATGGGCGGCGACCCGCACGCGCACGTCAACAGCGCCTGGGACCGCTGGTTCCTCAAGCAGTTGGGGACCGGGGAGTCCGAGCCGATCGCGGCCCTCGGCGACCCGGGCCTGGAGGAGCAGGCGGGCAGCGGAGGCCACGAGATCCGCACCTGGCTGATCGGGCAGGCCGCGGTACGGGCACCGCTGGTGTGGACCGCGTACGAGCCGGTCCCGGAATGGATCACCGGTATGGGGCTCGGGGCGACCTTCGAGGTGCGCTGACACCTCGCGGAGCGCGGCGGCTGCTCCGGCCGTTCCGATGCCCGGGGCTCGAAAAGATCAGCGATTATTGCGTCGCCGGGGGAACGCCTGGTAGGACTGTGACGCGCCGTCACCGTCACATGTTCGATTCCGCGGGGGTTCATGTGGTCGCCACGGCCTTAACCTCTTCACCGCGGCGAAACCCCGATGATGCTCCACGCCCAACTCGGCGGCGGATTCCCGCAGTTGCCCGGCGGGCCACACAGCACGGACTGGTACTGGCCGCTGTCTCGGTGACCGTATTGCTGTGCGCGACGGCGCTGGCCGCGCTCACGGCGCTGGCGGGGAGTTCGGTGCAGGCCGGTGCCGTACGGCGGCTGGCCGCCGACCCGAACGCGCAGGTGAACGTCAACGCGTCCTACCGGGCGGGCGGGATGGCCGCCGCCGACCGGGCTGTGCGGGCCGCTACGGAGCGGGTGTTCGCCGGGGTGCCGCAGCGGACGTATGTGGGGCT
The DNA here is from genome assembly GCF_040655155.1 of Streptomyces sp. NPDC050508. Taxonomy (NCBI): domain Bacteria; kingdom Bacillati; phylum Actinomycetota; class Actinomycetes; order Kitasatosporales; family Streptomycetaceae; genus Streptomyces; species Streptomyces sp. NPDC050508. The sequence continues at coordinate 1,093,960 of NZ_JBFAJJ010000001.1, read as the reverse complement.
GTTGGGCACCTCGCCGGTCTCGGTGACGGGGATCGACGGGGTCGTGGGTCCGCCGCGCGGTCCCGGGGGCAGTGGGCTGCACCCGGTCGCGGTTCAGGACGGCGGCAGGTTCGGGCAGTTGGTCGCCGGGCGGTGGCCCGCCGGTACGGCCGACGCACCGGCCGGCGCGTTCACCTCGCTGCCCGATGTCCCGGTCGCCACCGGGTCCACCGCTCCGGTCGACACGGCGGTGCCCGACGCCCTGGCCAAGCGCCTTGGAATCAGGCCCGGTTCGAGGCTTCAGGTGCAGGACGCCTTCAGCCGCCCCATGACGCTGCGGATCACCGGCGTCTACCGGGCGACCGGTGCCGTCGGGTTCTGGCCCGCGATGGCCGGCGACCTGACCCAGGGTGAGACCGCCGACCAGGACCTCCTGGTGGTCTCGGCGTCGGCGCTCAACGACAGTGCCGTCCTGAACGGGCATCTGACGGCCCACTGGAGCGTGCAGCCCGACCTCTCCCGGCTCGACGCGAGCAGCCTCGCCGGACTGCACGACCGGCTGCATGCCTTCTCCGGCAGCCAGAGCGGCGTGTCGGTGTTCGGCGGGCGGCAACCGTCCCTCGCCGACCTGACCGTGGCCTCCGGTCTGCCGGGCGCGATCGACGACCTGACGGTCCCGACGGTCGCGGCCCGGTCCTCCCTGTACCTGCCGAGCGTGCTGCTGGCGGTCCTCGCCCTCGCCACCCTGGTACTGGCCGCCCGCCAGCTGACCGAGCGCCGACGCGAGGAACTGGCCCTCCAACAGGCCCGAGGCGCGGGCACGTTGAGGTTGCTGCGCGGCGCCACGGCCGAGTGGGCGCTCACCGGCGTCCCGGCCGCCGCCGTCGCCCCCTTCCTGGCCGGACTGCTGCACCCCGGCACCCGCGGCGCCGACGCGTGGGCGGCCGTAGGCCTGACCCTGCTGGTGCACGGCGCGGCGGTGCTGCTGCCCGTGCTCCCGTCGGCGCGCTCGCGCCCGGCCCGTGGCGCACGAGCCGCTGCCGCGCAGCGGCTGGGCGCCGACCTGGCGCTGCTGGCCGTGGCGACCCTGGGGTATCTGGAGTTACGCCGGCACCACTCGCTGATCGCCGACGTGGGCACCGGCAGCGCGTCCGTGGACCCGGTGCTGGTCCTGGTGCCGACCCTGGTGGCCGGCGCCGCCGCACTGCTGTTGCTACGGCTGCTACCGCTGACCTCGCTGCTGCTGGACGCGTTCGGCCGTCGTAGCAAAGGCCTCGTACTCGCCCTGGCCGGTTGGCAGTTGAGCCGGCGGGCCGCGCGTAACGCGGGGCCGGCGGTGTTGATGTGCCTGGCCGTTTCGGTGAGTGCCTTCGCCACCACCGCGCTGGCCTGTCTGGGCGGACTGGCGTCCGAAGAGGCCGCGTTCACCGTCGGCGCGGACGTGCGGATCGGCCCGTCGGCGGACGACGGCTACCCCTCCGCCGTGCTGGGCGCCGCCTATCGCGCGCTGCCGGGGGTGACCTCGGTGACACCGGTGACGCGGTCGACGGTGAACCTGCCCGGTGGTGCCACCGAGGACCTGGTCGGCACGATCGGCGGGCCCGCTCCCCGCACCCCGGGACCGGTCGTCCCCGGGATACCGCTCCCCGGGCGTCCGACCGCGCTGCTGATTGACGAGCGGCTGCGCAGCGACGGCAGTCGCGTGGCGCCAAGTCTGGAGCTCACCGTGCAGGACGCGTCCGGCCTGGTCAGCGTCGTGTCGGCGCGACTGCCCGCCGCCGACGGAGCCCGGCACACGGTCGTGGTCCCGCTCGACGTGGCGTTGAGCGGCGGCCATCCGCGGGCGTATCCGCTGACGGTGACCGCCGTCGGCGTCCTCCCGCAGCCGAACGTGCGCCCCGCGCGGCTGCACCTCGACCTGATCCGGGTCGGCGCGCGGGAGACCAAGAGCACCGCGGACACCTGGGTCTCCCAACTGCCCGGCGGGCAGGCCTGGTCCGACGGCACGGACCACGCCGCCGACTCCACCGAGGGTGCCTGCAAAGGGAAGTTGACCGACAGCTACAACCCCGGCACTCCCGGAGTGTGCTCGATCGCGCCCGACGGCTCGGCCGTGCTCCGGACCACCGTCAGCACCGGTATCCGCCCCTCCCAGGCGATCTCGGACAGCTTCGGGGGCCTGTCCGACAGCGACTACGACACCCAGCCCGGCAGCCAGGTGCGACTCGTGGCGGGCCCGGCCGGCGGTCCGGCGCCGCTTCCCGTGCGCGCCGACACCTCGACGCTGCGCGCCGCGCGCCTGCACGTGGGCAGCACCACGACACTCGACCTGGGCGGCGGCCGGATCACCGCCAAGATCGTGGGCCGCGCCGACTCACCGCCCGGACTGGGCCGCGGACAGGGGCACTTGATCGCTGACCAGCGCCAACTCGCCACCGCGTTCACACTGGCCGGTGCCGATCAGCACGACCCCGCGTTCTGGTGGCTGAGCAGCACCGACAGCGCGCGTACGGCCGCTGCCGCCGAGGCGCAGCCCGCGCTGGGCGGCGTCACCACCACGGCGCGCACCGCCGCGTCCCTGCAGGCCGACCCGTTCCGGAGCGGGCTGCGCCGGGTGCTGGAACTGGTCCGGTATCTGGCCCCCGGTTTCGCGGTCATCGCCTTCACCGTGCACGCGGTGGTCTCCACTCGGCAGCGCCGCAAGGAGTTCGCGCTGCTGCGGGCGATCGGCGTCCGTGCCACGAGCCTGTCCGCGCTGCTGGGCGCCGAGCAGGTGGGTCTCGCGCTGTTCGCGGTGGTCCCGGGGGCGCTGATGGGCATGGCCCTGGCATCGGCGGTGCTGCCGCTGGTCACCGTGGACGACAGCGGACAGGCCCCCTATCCGCCGCTGCCGCAGGTCATCCCATGGGGCACCGTGGCCCTCACCGCGGTGGCGACCGCTCTGGCCATCAGCGCGGTCGTGCTGGCGCTGGCGCGTCTGCTGGCCCGGGTGGACCTCGTACGCGTGCTGCGGGCGGGGGAAGACCGTTGAGCCGTACGGCCGGACACGACCGGAAAGGGCGGACGGTGGCCCGATCCGCAGGCACAGGCGCGGCGGTGACGCGGCGCCTGATACGCAGGGAGACCCGCGGCGACCTGCCACTGCTGGCCTGCCTGGCAGTACTCGTCCTCGTGTTGACGGCGCTGTGCGCCTGGGCCCCCGCCCTCGCGGGCCGCCAGGAGGACCGGGCCCTGCGGCAGCGCGTCGACGCCGCTCAGGCCCAGGCGCCCCTGATCAGCCTGAGCACCACACCGGCGATCTTCAACACCTCGCCGCCTGCCGTGGACATGGCCACCCTGCTCGGCGCCGGCCGCACCCTCACCGAACACCTCGCCGGCTCCGCCGCACGCCACCTGACCTTCGACGGCGGCGGTAGCTACGACTACGACCCGGCGTCCCTGCTCTCCCCGCGACCGCCGGGCCCGGCAAACACCAGCACGCAGCTGACGGTCAGTTACCTGCCGTCCGCGCGGGCCCATCTCCACTACGTCAGCGGTCGCGCGCCGGCCGACCACACACCGTTGGGCACCGCGCCCCAGATCGGGTTGTCGCAGACCACCGCGCAGGCGTTGGACGTGCGGGCCGGCAGCCGACTGAGCGTTGAGTTCGCCAAGACGCCCGGGGCACAGAACGCGGCGCCCCAGGCGGAGCTGCTGGTGAGCGGGGTCTACCGCGCCACCGTCGCGGCCGACGACTTCTGGACCGGCCGGGAGACGTTGGACCAGCCGTCGCGCTACCCCGCGGAGCGCTCCGCGGGCACGGTGCTCGCCGTCCGCGGTCTCGTCGGCCTCGACGCCGCCGACCTGCTGGCCGGCGCCGGGGTGGGCGGCCCGCGGGTGACCTGGCAGCTGCGCGCCGACCTCTCCGGGGCGGCGCTCGACCGGGCCCGCGCACTGACGGGGCCGCTGTCCCACTACAGCGCGGACCTGAGCGCCGCCCTGTGTCAGGGAAGCGACTGGGTCACCGGCGACATCAGCTGCCAGGTCGACGGCCAGTCCACCCAGTCCCTGCTGGTGACCGACTCCCTGACACCGCTGCTCGCCGCGTTCACCGCCCAGGACCGACAGGCCAGGGCGCTGGCGACGTACGCCGTCGACGCGCTGGCCGCGGTCGCGCTGGCCACCGTCGCCGTCGCGGTACGGCTGCTGCTGCGCCGTAGGCAGCCGCACCTGCGGTTGCAGCGAGCGCGGGGCGCCTCCACCGCGCGGCTGGTACTGCTGCGCTGTGCCGTGGCCTGGCCGGTGGTGCTGATCGCCGCCCTGCTCGGCTGGGCGGCCGGCCGGGCCCTCGCTCCCACCGGCACATCCGGATCACCGCAACCGGTGCCCGCCGCCCTCACCACCGCGGTCGTGATGCTGACGGTGCCGCTGATGACCTGGCTCGCGGTCCGCGAGCCGCGCAGTGCCGGCCGCCTGCGCCGCACCCGCCGGAAGACCGCCGTAGGCCGCCGCGCGGTCCTGGAACTGACGGTGCTGCTCGCGACCGCTGCGGGCGTGCTCGCCCTCCGCTCGCAGGGCCCCGACGGGATTCTGGGCGCGGTGCCGGTGCTGGTGGCGCTGACCGTCGTGCTGATCCTGCTGCGCGTCTACCCGCTCGTCCTGCGCCTGGTGCTACGGCGGGCCCGGCGCGGCCGGGGTGTGGTGGGCTTCGTCGGGGCAGCCCGGGCCGCCCATGACGCGCCGGCGACCGGGCTGGCCCTGTTCGTCCTGGTCCTGACCCTGGGCACGGCCGTGTTCGGCGGCCTCGTCCAGCGCACGATCTCCGACGGCCTTGCCACGGGCGCGACGTGGAGCACCGGCGCCGACGCGAGCGCGACCGTGGCGGGGACCGTGACCCCGGCCGGAGCCGTGACCGCCGCACAGGGGGCCGGCAGCACCACCGGAATATGGACCGCCCTCCAGCATCTGTACACCCTGGACCTGGCGGGACAGGCCGACGGCGCGGTGGTCTCCCAGGTCGCCGTGATCACCGTAGATCCTCATCAACTGGCCGCCGTCGCCCCGAAGTCGCCGCTGGTCGGCGCCCTGTTGTCCCGGCTGGTCACCCCGCCGGGAACCGGGACCGACGCGAGCGTTCCGCTGCCGTCCTTCCTCTCGCCCGGCCTGCGGGCGCGCGAGCGCACCGGCGGCTTCACCGCCACCGTGGTGACCCAGGGAAAGCCCCCGGTGAACCTGACCTTCGAACCGGTCGGCACCCTCACCACCGCGGAACTGCGCGACCCCCTCCTCGGGCCGGTCACGGCACAAATCCCCGCCGGGACACCGATATTGATCACGACCGCCACCGCCGAGCACCTGATGCACCAACAGCCCTCGGGCAGCACCGTCCTGCTCCTCAAGGACGACGCCAAGGGCGACGGCAAGGGCGAGGCCAACGGTCCTGCGGCGCTGCGGTCGGCGGCGGCCGAGGCGCTCGGTCCGCTGGCCCGGATCCGCGTCCGCTCCGAGACGCTGAGCACCCTGCGCGCGGACGGCCTGACGCAGGGCCTCGGCACGATCTACACCACCAGCTCGATCCTGGCCGCGCTGTCCGGCCTACTCGCGCTCGCCCTGGAACTGACTCTCACCGCCCACGAGCGCAGCCGCACCACCTCGTTCCTGCGCACGCTCGGACTCGGCGGCAAGGAAGCCGGAGCGATGCACTTCCTGCAGCTGCTGCCGCTGGCGGTGGCCTCAGCGGTCGGCGGCACACTGCTCGGCCTGCTCGAACCACGGCTCATGCAACGGACGCTGGACCTACGGCAGTTCACCGGCGGCCCGGTCCAACCGGCGCTGCACACCGACTACTCGCTGACCCTCGCCCTCGTCGCCGGCGTCACCGCGCTGATCCTGACCGCCGCGGCCACCGAGACGGTCCTCGCTCGCCGACGCCGCCTGGGGGCCGTACTGCGCCTCTCGTGAACGCTCCACGCGGAGGCCGACCGCCTACTGCCTCCTACGTGCTCTCGGCGTTCGGGCCGCCGCTCGCCGAGTCCACCGCATCCGCCGAGTCCACCGCATCCGCCGCGTCCTCCGCATCGGACTTCGCCCGCCGCGCGGCCTCGTCGGGCCATACGCCGATGTGGTCGCTCTCCAGGGCCAGCCGCACCCGCTTGCGCAGATGCAGGCGTTCGGTGAACTCGCGCGGCAGTTGCAGCCGGCCGCTGCCGTCCAATACCGCGTACTCCTCGGCCGTGAGCACCTCGACGCCGTCCTCGCCGGTCGCGACCCGGCGCAACACCTCGGTCGAAGTACGGCCGTTGCGGATCCGCACGGTGCGCTGGACCTGCTCGGACACCAGCGCGTCGTGGGTGACCACGACCACGGTGACGCCCAGGGCCTCGTTGGCCCGGCGCAGTGCGGCGAAGACCTCGTCGCTGGTGGCGGTGTCGAGTTCGCCGGTGGGTTCGTCGGCGAACAGCACCGACGGATCATTGGCGTTGGCGACGGCGACGGCGACCCGCTGCTGCTCGCCGCCGGAGAGGGTGTCGGGGGTGCGGTCCCGGCAGTGGCCGACGGACAGCAGGTCGAGCAGTTCCTCTGCCCGGACCCGGCGCTGTGAGCGTTTGATCCCGGTGTACGTCATCGGAAGCATCACGTTCTCCGCCGCCGTGAGGTAGGGCAGCAGGTTGCGGGAGGTCTGCTGCCAGACGAAGCCCACGGTGGTACGCCGGTATTCCAGCCGCTCGCGGCGCTTCATCGCCAGCAGGTCGTGGCCGCGGACCTCGGCGGCACCCGCGGTGGGCACGTCCTGGCCGGAGAGGATGCCCAGCAGGGTGGACTTGCCGGAGCCGGAGGACCCGATCACCGCGATCATCTCGCCCTGGGCCACGGTCAGGTCGAGGCCCTGGAGGGCCTGCACTTCGACGCCCTCGGTCTGGTAGATCCGCACCAGGTTCTCGCAGACGACCATCCCCTGCTCGCGCTGCGGGGTGCCGGCCGCGGCGGCCCGTCGCCGCAGCTCGTCCAAGTCCGGTGCGCCGGTGGGCTGTTGGTGAACTGGCACAGGGTCCCCCGAGGAGGTGAAGTCTGCGGATGACGCTGTCGGACAGCCGCCAGGGTAATGCGGAAATCCGTTCGAGGAACGGGATCCGCGTCGGCTGCAGGCCGAACGGCGAGGCGCGCGGGGCCGGTTCGCTGGCGCTGCCGTCAGCTGTCCGCCACGATGCGGCCGTCGCGGAGTTCGAGCACGCGGTCGGCCAGCGCGAGGAGTTGCGTGTCGTGGGTGGCGACGAGGGCGGTGACCGATTCGCTGCGGACGACGGCGCGCAGCAGGTCCATCACGGTGAGACCGGTGTCGGCGTCGAGCTGACCGGTGGGTTCGTCGGCGATGATCAGGGCCGGGTTGTTGGCGAGCGCGCGGGCGATGGCGACCCGCTGCTGCTGGCCGCCGGACAGCTCACCAGGACGCTGGTCGGCGTGGTCGGAGAGGCCGACGAGGGAGAGCAGCAGGCCGACGCGGGCTTCGCGGACGCGGGCCGGGACCTTCCGCAGGCGCAACGGGACCCCGACGTTCTCGGCGGCGGTCAGGATCGGGATCAGGCCGAAGGACTGGAACACGAAGCCGATGCGGTCCCGGCGCAGCGCCAGCAGGTCGTCCTCGCCGAGGCCGGCCAGGTCGGTGCCGTCCAGCGTGACCCGGCCACCGTCCGGAGTGTCGAGGCCGCCGACCAGGTTGAGCACGGTGGTCTTGCCGGAGCCGGAACGCCCTCTGAGGGCGACCAGTTCACCGCGCGCCACGGTGAAGGAGACTCCGCGCAGGGCATGGACGGCTGTGTCGCCGCTGCCGTAGGTGCGACGCAGGTCCTCGACCACCACCATCGCGCCGGCCGGTGTCCCGGCGTCCGCGACAGCGCCGTGACCGCTGGACTGCACTCTCATGCTTCCTCCCCCGCCCCGCCCGCCCCGGCTCGGGCGGCCCTGCGTCCGCACCGTACGGTACGCCGGGCCTCCGCCGGAAGGTCGGCCCTGGCCCTACCGCCCGGCGGAGCTGCGTGTCCTCAACGGTGTCGCCCGGTCAGATCCCGTGGGTGCAGCCGAGGTCGGGGGCTCCGTTCACGCGCTGCGCTCGGTGGTGGCGGTGACCGGAGGCGCGGGGAACCCGCCGACCGCCTGTTCGTAGGTGTGCGCGACGCGCAGCACGGTGGCGTCGTCGAAGCGCCTGCCGGTGATCATCAGGCCGGCCGGAAGGCCGTCGACCAGGTCGGTCGGCACGCTGCACGACGGATGGCCGGTCGCGTCGAAGGGCGCGGTGTTGCCGACCATCGACAGGGCGAGGTGCAGGTAGTCGGCCAGGGAGATGTCGGGCGACGGGATCTCCCTGGCCGTGTAGGGGACCGTGGGCATGACCAGCACGTCGTACCGGTCCAGTGCCGCGTCGTAGGCCGCGCGGACCTGCGGCAGGAGGCGGCGGGCCATGCCGTAGTACTTCCCGCCGCCGGCCTCGAAGGTGTAACGGCCGGACAGGCCGACGAGTTTGACGGTCTTGGACAGTGCGGCACCGCGCTCCACGCGCCCCCGGGCATAGTGGGCGATCAGCTCGGGGTCGTAGAAGTCGTCGGCGTTCATGCCGTAGGCGTTGCCGTCGAGCATCTGGTGGGCGGCGCCCTCGGTCGCGATCACGTTCCATACGTGGAGAGCGTCCAGGTGCCAGGGGATCGACACCTTCTCCACGGTGAGTCCGGCGTCGGCCAGTACGTCGATCGCGGCGTGGACGGCCTCGTCGACACCCGGATCCGACACCGGCGTACCGAAGCCTTCCGTGACGACTCCGACGCGCATCCCCGAGGCGGGCTCGGCGAGTGCCGCCAGGTAGTCGACCGGTTGGATCACGTCGGGCTGGCGCGCGTCGAGCCCGTCGACTCCGGCCAGTACGCCCAGCATCGTGGCGGCGTCGGCGACGGTGCGGGTCATCGGGCCCACGTGGTCGATGGTCCGCTCGATGGGGAAGGCGCCGGTGTAGGGCACCAGGCCGTGGGTGGGCTTGTGTCCCACGATGCCGCAGAAGGCGCCCGGCATCCGGATCGAGCCGCCCTGGTCGCCCCCGAGGGCGAGGTCGACCTCTCCGGTCGCCACCAGCGCGGCACTGCCGCTGGACGACCCGCCCGTGTTCCGGCTCTCGTCCCACGGGTTGCGCACCGGCCCCGGGTGCGAGGTGAAGCTGGCGCCCGAGAAACACAGGTCCTCGCACACCGACTTGCCCGCGATCGTCGCGCCGGCGTCGAGCAACCGCCGTACAACGGTGGCGTCTTGGCGTGGGACGAAGCCTTCGACCGTGCGCGAACCGTTCATCATCGGCAGGCCCGCGACCGCGATGTTGTCCTTCACCGCGACCGTACGGCCGGCCAGAGGGCCGTCGGCGGACTCGTTGACCGAGGTCTTCACGTACCAGGCGCCGAGCCGGTTCTCGTCCGGGGCGGGTGACGTCCAGGGACGGTCCGGGGCGGTAGGAGCCGTGCGCTCGTAGAGCCGCTCGACGGCCTCCGTGGCGGCGAGGGTGCCCGCCACCGCGGGTGCGAACTCCTCCAACTCCTCGGCGGACAGGCCGAAGTGGAAGTGCTTGTCGATCGCCGCGAGGCGGGCGGCATCGGGTGCGGGGAGTGAGGACAAGGGACGACTCCTTTTCAGCTGGACAGTCATCAACCTAGAACATCGCGTCAATAGGTCAATACTTATTGACGTAACTTCGGGGTTAACCGGACCGACCGGGTCGAGCAGACCGGCTCGGCAGGGCTACAGCGCGACCGGTCGCAGTCCGGTGCCGGTCGCCTCGGCGACGAAGAGGTCCTGGGCAACCCGGCCGCTGTCGTCCAACGTGACGGTGCCGCGCGGCAGTTGGAAGCTGCCGGGACGCATCGCCCCGGCGATCAGCCTCGGTTCGTCCGCACCGACCCGGCGCGCGGCGGACCACCAGATCCGCGCCGCCTCGAAGACCGATTCGCTCAGGGTCGACAGCGGCGGGGCCCAGCGGCCGTATGCCTCCCGGTAGCGGTGCAGCAGTACGGCGTTCTCGGCCGACGCCAGCTGCTCGACGTAGCCGGAGACGGCGTACAGGCCGGGCGCCGCTTCGGCTCCCACGTGTTCCAGGGTGGACTCGTCCATGGCCGGCGCGAGCGTGACGCACCGCTCCCGCAGGCCCATCGCGTGGCACTGCCGCTCGAAGGCCGCGGCGTCCGCGCCCACGAACGTGGACAGCACGATGTCCGCGCCCGAAGCCGTCACCGATTCGATGAGCTGCGTGAAGTCCCGCGTGCCCATTGCGGCGTACCGCTCCCCGACCACGCGCCCGCCCGACCGCGGCAGGATCCGCCGGGCAGCCGCGTGCGTGCTGCGCGGCCAGCAGTAGTCGTTGCCGGCCAGGAACCAGCGTTTCCCGCCGACCGCCCTCATCAGCGGTCCCGCCGCCGCGACCAGCTGGTCGACATGCCGCTCACCGAGCTGGACGCGCAGCGGGCCGGTGCCACCGCCTTCGTTCATGTGGGGCTGTATCAGGAGCACTTCGGTTCCGGCGAGCGCCCGCGAGACCGCGAAATAGGTGGCGGAGGTCGTGGCGACCAGGATCGTCCGGCAGCCGGCCCGGACCAGCCGCCGGGCCTCGGCGACGCCGACCGCGGGGTCCGTGGCGTCGTCCCCGACCACCAGCTCCACCGGTCGGCCCCGCACCCCGCCCTCCGCGTTGATCTCCTCGACGGCGAGCATGGCCATGTGGTCCGTCGCGGCCCCGAACATGCTCCCCAGGCCTGACTTGCTGTTCAGCAGACCGAGCCGCGCGTTCGGATTCGGCGCGGACCCACGACCGGCCGGCAGGCCTCGGCGGCGCATCAGCCACTCCAGCCCGGCCTCGTCGAGTTCGGCGAACAGCCGGACCCTCGTCCCGCCACGCTCGGCGTCGAAGCGCAGTTTCATACGGCCCCGCCAGGGCTGGTCGTGCACGATCTCGATACGGCCGCCCTGTCCCGCGTACCCGCGTACAGGCGACGGTGGCCGTACCTCGGTGATCCGGCCGATGATCTCCACCACGTCGGCGACCGGGCCACCGAGCGGAGCGCCCATCCGCACCACCGCGCCCACCGCGACCCGGTCGCACTCGGCGTCGAACACCCAGCCCGCACCCGCGCCCGCGCCGAACAGGCCGAACGTCGCGACCGGCGATGCGTCGGTCCATTCCTCGGCGGGCAGCAGAAGTGCGGCCATCACGTCACCTCATCAGGCGGACCGGCTGTCCCGGACGTCGGGATCGGCCGCCGCAGACTCAGCCGCGGCGGCGCGCCCGGCATCGGCGAGCGCGCCCTGGAACAGCGCCTGCAGCGTCGCGATGACGTCGCGTGCGGGGCCGGCCGGGTCGATCGAGTAGTGCCGGAACCGGCCGGCCTTGCGCTCGGTCACCAGGCCGGCGGCGCGCAGGACACGCAGGTGGCTGGAGACTCCGGTACGGCCGATGCTGGTGATCTGCTCGGCCAGCTCACCCACCGTGCACTCCTCGCGCTCGGCCAGCACGCCCAGAATCTGGCGGCGTACGGGGTCGGCGAGTGCGTCGAATGCCAGGTCTGCGGGCACCTGTGATCGCCCCCTCCATAGGTCAGCGACGGTTGACATGTGCCAGCGTAGTCCAGGCGTGGCCGACGCCAGGGGCCGGCCATTGGCCGGCCCCACCCAGTGGCCGGTCCCACCCGGTCGGCGAGTCGGACGGTGCGTCACATGTTGATCATGTGTCCGGCGAGGCCGTGCACCGCTTCCTTCACCGCCTCGCCCAGCGTCGGGTGGGCGTGCACGTTGCGGGCGACCTCGTGGACGGTGAGGTCCCACTGCTGGGCGAGGGTGAGTTCGGGGAGGAGTTCGGTGACGTCGGGGCCGATGAGGTGGCCGCCGAGGAGTTCGCCGTACTTCGCGTCGCTGATCAGCTTCACGAAGCCGGTGGTGTCGCCGAGGCCGTGCGACTTGCCGTTCGCGGTGAACGGGAACTTGGCGACCTTGACGTCATGGCCCAACTCCCGTGCCTGCGCCTCGGTGTAGCCGAAGCTGGCGATCTGCGGCTGGCAGTAGGTGGCGCGCGGGATCATCGCGTAGTCCAGCTCCATGGTCTCCCCGTCCGCGAGGGTCTCGGCGGCGATCACGCCCATCGCCTCGGCCGCGTGCGCGAGCATCAGCTTCGCGGTGACGTCGCCGATGGCGTACAGGTGCGGGACGGAGGTGCGGCAGCGGCCGTCGACGTCGATCGCGCCGCGCTCGGTCAGCCGTACGCCCGCGTTCTCCAGGCCGTAGCCGGTGACGTTCGGCGCGAAGCCGATGGCCTGCAACACCTTGTCGGCCTCCAGGACCTGCTGGGCGCCGTCCTTTCCGGTGACCGTGACGCGGACCTGCGGTCCCGACTCGTCGATCGACTCGACGCGGGTGGAGGTGAGGACGTCGATGCCCAACTTGCGGTACTGCTTGGCGAGTTCGGTGGAGACCTCGATGTCCTCAAGGGGCGCGACGCGGTCCAGGAACTCGACGATCGTGACCTTCACGCCGTAGTTGTGCAGCACGTACGCGAACTCGATGCCGATGGCGCCGGCGCCCGCGATGACGATCGACCGCGGCAGGTCGTCGGCGAGGATCTGCTCCTCGTACGTCACCACGCGCGCACTTCGCTTGGTGCCCGGCAGCAGCCTGGGGGTGGCGCCGGTCGCGATGATGCAGTGCTCGAAACCGATCGTGCGCAACTCGCCGTCGTAGCCCGCCACTTGGAGGGTGTGCGGGTCGAGGAACGTGCCGCGGCCGTCGATCTCCGTGATCTTGTTCTTCTTCATCAGGTAGTGGACGCCCTTGACCCGGCCGTCCGCGACCCGGCGGCTACGACGGAACGCCTCGCCGTAGTCGAAGGAGACCTCCCCCTCGACCTTGATGCCGAAGGTCTTCGCCTCACGGGTGAAGATGTGCGCCAGCTCGGCGTTGCGCAGCAGCGCCTTGGTCGGGATGCAGCCCACGTTCAGGCAGACACCGCCCCAGTACTTCTCCTCGACCACCGCGACCCGCTTGCCGAGTTGGGCCGCACGGATGGCGGCGACATAGCCCCCCGGGCCCGCACCGAGTACGACGACATCGAACCGCTCGTCCTGCGCGTCCTGCGAGTCCTGCTGGTCCATCGAAAGATCCTTTCCCACGGGGAAGTCCACGGTCTCAAGGATGACGCGCTCGTCGACGATCACGCGCATACGCGCGACGGCGACCGCCACTCGCATCGGAGGACACCAACCCTCCTCGTTTCGGAGAAAATATCTCCACTTTTTTCGGCGCCGGAAGCCCTGCGACCCGACCCTCCGGAACGATCACCCACCGCACACCGAGCCACTCCGGACGGAATGCCGGACCCCCCTTCCCACCTGGGGCGATGCCCGAGATCTCCACATCGAGGGGGCGCCGCCGGGAGTGCCGCCACTCCGCGACTCACCCGCCGACCGCCGTCGCCGAGGCCGCGCAGAACGCGTTTTCCACTTCGGTTCGAGCCCTTGACAGCCCCAACAGGCCGTTCCCAAACTACCGACCATTCGGTTGACGGCACGGGCGGGACACCCCGGCTGTCGACATTCCAGAAGGGTGATCACCATGGCTGAAGTGTCGCTTCACGATGCCCAGAGCCCGCCAGTCCCCACCAGCACCACCTCCCACATCGGTCACGCGACGGCCGTAGGGGCAGCCGGGTTCGCGTGGTGCTCGCTCATCCTGGGCCTGCACACCGCCGGCGTCATCGACGCGGCCGACGGCACGATCGTGCTGGCGGGCACCTTCTTCTACGGCGGCATCGTCCAACTCGTCGCCGGGTTCTTCGCGTTGGCCGCCGGTGCCACGTTCGCGGCCTCCTTCCTGACGGCCTACGGGGCGTTCTGGCTCGGCTACACCGTCATCGAGTTCTGGGCGGCACCCCACATCGCGGGAAACGCGGCGGCCGCGGCGAAAGCCCACGGAGCGTCGGCGGAGGCCGCGGCAGCCGCGGGCGGACACGCGGTGATGCAGTCGCTGGGGCTGTTCCTCATCGCCTGGCTCGTCGTCACGCTGGTCTTCGCCGTCGCCAGTCTGGGCACGAACGCGGTGATCGTGAGCGCGTTCGCCCTGCTGACCCTGACGATCGTGCTGCTGGTGACCGCCTATCTGGGCGCTTCGAGCGCGGGCGTTCCGAGCGACTCGGTACTGCACACCGCCGGCTACGTCGAGATCGCGCTGGCCGCCGTCGCCTTCTACCTGGTCCTGGCGGAGCTGACCAACGACATCCGTGGGCGCACCGTGCTCCCGCTCTTCGCCCTGAACCCCGACCGGCAGGCCGTCCCGCAGACGGCGTGACGAGGCCCCCACCCACCTCAAGGAGCCGCATGAAGAAGCCCAAGGCAAGAGACCGGCTGAAGTCGCCCCGCAGAATCTCCGTACTGAGCGGTGCCTCCGCGGTGCTCCTCCTCGTGGCGGCAGGCCAGACGACGGCCATCGCCCTCCCCGCGCACGCGGCCACCTGGCAGCCGCCCGCGGCGAGTTATGGGGCGAGCGCGCCCGTCCACACCACCGTCACCATGGACGACGGCGTGAAGATCGCCGTCGAGGTCGTCTATCCGACGGACCCGAGCACGGGCGCACGCGCGTCGGGCCCGTTCCCCGTGCTCCTGACCCAGAATCCCTACGGCGCGCAGCGCTCCGACCCTGCGGACAGCGGCACCTACTTCGTGCAGCGGGGCTATATCTACGTGGCCTCCGCGGTGCGCGGCACCGGTGGCTCCGGCGGGCAGGTCGACTGGTTCGGGGGCCAACAGGGCAAGGACGGAGCCGTCCTGGTCGACTGGGCGGCCCACACCCTGTCGGGGTCCAACGGCAAGGTGGGGCTTGACGGTTGCTCGTACCTCGGGGTCGACCAGTGGTTCACCGCGGCGGCCGTGGGCAAGAACTCCGCGCTGAAGGCCATCACCCCGTTCTGCACCGACTCGGACTTCTACAACGACCTCACGGGCAACGGCGGTATCCCCACCCCCTTCGTGGCCGGCATCGCCCAGGCCGAGCCGCGCGGCCCCGAGGACGACCCCGCGACCGACCCGCAGTCGGTGACCATCGCCCAGCAGGCTTCGGGTGGTTCACGCTCGTACGACGATGCCTACTGGCAGTCCCTGAACGTCCAGAAGAAGCTCGTGCCGCGGATCGTGGGCAACGGCATTCCGGCACTGACCGAGGCCGGCTGGAACGACCTCTTCCCCGGCGGGAACCTCGGCGCCTACGTGTCCGCCCAGAACGCCTATTACCACCGGCCGTTGACCGATCCGATCTCGTCGGACGACCTCGTCACCGGCCGCTACCAGGCGATCGTCGGACCCTGGACCCACGGCGAGCACGTCAACGAGGCGACGCTGCAGGGCATCCGCCTTGAGTGGTTCGACACCTGGCTCAAGAACGCGCCCACCGGGATGGCGAACACCTCAACTCCCCTGCACCTCTTCGAGAACGGCGCGAACACCTGGGTCGACAGCGCCGCCTGGCCCCTGTCCTCCGACGCCCGGACCTACTACCTGGGCAACGGCTCCCTCACCCCCGGCAAACCGACGGACGAGGGCAGCGACACGCTCGCCTGGAGTGCGGCCACCGCGGACAACACGCTGACCTACACCACCGCCCCGCTCGCCAAGGCGGCCCTGCTCAACGGCCCGACCGACGTCACCCTCTACGCCAAGTCGACGACACCGGAGACCGAACTGACGGCCAAGCTCAGCATCGTCGCCCCCGACGGGACGGTGACCAAGCAGGCCGACGGGATCCTCCTGGGCAGCCAACGCGCCGTGGACACCGAGGAGAGCTGGTACGGCGACAACGGCACCCTGCTCAAGCCCGCTCACCCCTTCACCCAGGCGTCACAGAGCCCGGTGACACCCGGCCGGACGACCCGCTACGACATCGCCCTGCTGTCCAACTTCACCAGGATTCCGGCCGGTTACCGGATCCGGATCAGCATCGACAGCCAGCCGCCGGCGGACTTCCACTTCCCCGTCGCCCCGACCCCGCAGGAACTGGCGAACCTCGCCGGTGGCGTCTACACCGTCGAGCACTCCCCACAGGCGGCGTCATTCGTCAACCTGCCCCTGACGACGCCGAGTTCGGCGACTCCCAGCGGCGACGACTGGGGACCGTCCTCCTGAGACACGGGTGGCAGGTCTGTACGTACGGCAGACCTGCTACTCCTCCGCCGCGGCGGGCCTGACCAGGCCCATCACCTGCTCTACCATCTCGTCGCCCAGGCTCGGTGTCGTCAGGGGAAGGTTGTCGGGACGCTGCCTCATGCCGTTGAGCAGGATCTCGACATAGCGCCGCCAGATATCGGACCGTCTGCCCTGAGTGAACTGGCTGGCGGCACTGAGCATCTGCACGACGACGGGGATGTCGGAAGGAGTGATCTCCGCACGCAGATCCCCACTCTCCTGGGCCCGCCGGATCAGCGCCTCCAGGAACGGAAGCATGCCGCCCCGCGCCGTCTCGATGGGCTCGGAACTGTGGCTCCCGAACATCATCACCTCGTGCAGGCCACGGTTCTCGGCGAGATCGGCCCCCATCTCCATGAGGAAGTCCACGAACCCCTGCCAGGGATCGGGGTGAGCGAGCGCCCTCTCCGCGGACTTCTGCCGTATCCCGAGATCCTGCTCGAACAGGGCCCGTACGAGGGTTTCCTTGTCGGGGAAGCGGCGGTACACGGTCCCGACCCCGACCCCCGCGTGCCGAGCCACGTCATCGAGCGTCACCCCCAGCCCGTACTGGCCGAAGACCTCCCGTGCGGCACGCAGAATCTTCTCCCGGTTGAGGGCGGCGTCACGCCTCAGCGGGCGGTCACCCTCCAACGGGGCACCAGCCCCGGAACCCTCAGCCATGACCTCATGTTAGCCCTGCTGATCACTGGCGGGTCTGCGGCTCAGCTGCCGCACCGACAGCGCGTGAGCCACCCGGCAGAAAACGTTCCAACCCCATCGGGGTACACTGACGCGGCCCATGAGAACCGCGTCGTGCCTGGTCGCACGGCTGTCACAGCGAGGGGGTGGGTGCCGTTCAGGTTCGCCCCGCCCGTATCCAGGATGTCGCCGCCGCCGCGGGAGTCTCGGTCTCCACGGTGTCGAACGTCCTCAACCGACCCGAGCGCGTGAACGCCCGCACCGCCGAGCGGGTCCGCGACGCGGTCGCCGCGCTCGACTACGTGCCCCATCCGGGAGCCGCCGGCCTACGCACCGGACACTCGTCCTCGATCGGGCTGGTGCTGCCCGACGTGGCCAACTCGTTCTACTCGCGCATCGCACGGGGTGCCGCGGACGCGGCGTACGACCACGGCTATTCCCTCGTGCTCTGCGACAGCAAAGACGCTCCCGAGCGGGAGCAGGGCTACTTCACGATGCTGGTCGAACAGCGGGCCGTAGGAGCGGTGGTGGTACCGCTCGGCGCCGATCCCACCCGGCTCACCAGGCTGCGCGAACGCGGCATCCCGCTGGTGCTCGCGGACCGTGCGTTGTCGGCCCAGGACGGCTGTTCCGTCTCCGTCGACGACATCGCCGGCGGCCGGGTCGCCGTGCAACACCTCCTGGACCGCGGGGCACGCGACATCCTCGTCGTGAACGGGGAGCGCGGGATCGTGCAGTGCGCCGACCGCTACCAGGGCGCCCGCCAGGCCGTGCGCACCCGGCGCGAGGCACGGCTCCGCCAGGTCGTCGCCGACGAGATGACGGTGGCGTACGGCCTGGACATCGCCCGCGGTCTCGACGAGCTGCCCGACGGTGTCTTCTGCACCAACGACTTCCTCGCCGCCGGGCTGTGCCGTGGACTGGGTGAACGGGGGGTACGCATACCCGAGGAGGTTCAGGTGGTCGGCTACGGCGACCTCGACATCGCGAGCTTCGTGGGAACGACGCTGACGACGGTCCGGCAGCCGGTCGAGGAGCTCGGCAGGGCGGCCGTGGGGATGCTGCTCGACGAGGTGGAGGCCCGCTCCGAACACGCCCACGAGACAAGGGTGTTCGCGCCCGACCTCGTCCTCCGGGACTCCACCGGGCCCCTGTCAGGCCCGAGTTCGTAGCGTCACGGGTCCCATCAGCCCGGACGCGAGCTGGGACGGGAAGGCCCAGGCGGTCGGGGTGGCTTCGGCGAGATGGGGCGCCAGGGTGTTGTTGACGGTCACGTCGAGGCGGACCGTCCGCCCTGCGGCACCCGGGAGTTCGACACGGTACGGAGCGCAGAACGCCTCGCCGACACACTCCCCGTCCAGGAAGACCGACGCGCTGCCGCGTACCCGCCCGAGGTCCAGTACCGGGTCCGGTCCGGCCGGTACCTCCACCTCCCGCGAGTACGTCACACCACCGCTCCAACCGCCCAACCCCAGCAACTGCCAGTCCCCCAACGGCAGTTGTGCCGGTGCGGTGCGGACTCTCACCGGCCCGCGCCAGGCGGAGCCGCCCCGCAGTACGGCCGTCGGCGCGGTCGCGACCTCGATCTCCGTCGGCTCCGGGAGCGGCTCGTCCAGTGTCAGGACCTGGCCGTCGAGTTGCTCCTCGCCCCTCTTGCCGACCCGCACCCTCGCGGGCAACTCCAGTGGCAGGTCCAGCGATACGGTGCCCGGCGGCACGGTGAAGCGGAAGCGCTGGGCGCGTTCGCGGACCGTGTCCGTCGACCGCAGCAACAGTGCGGCGCTGCCCAGCACCGGCGTGCCGGTGAGCCACTCGGTCTCCGGCAACGGGTGCGGTCGTACGGCCGCGTAGCAGTGCTGCAACTCCCCCCACCGGCCGTCGTGTTCAACGGTACGACCGTGCCACTCCCCTGTCTCGGCCTCCCAACCGGCGCCGCTCACCCACGCGTTCACGGCACGCTCCGCGCCGGCCGCGCAGTCGACGAACACCGCCTGGCGCGGGTGGACCGCGTCGGCCACCACCTCAAGTACGTGTTCCCCTTCGCCGAGGGCGAGTTGGTGCCGGAAGAACATGGGTACCGCGCCCCAGTCGGACTCGTAGTACTCCACCTTCTCCTGGCGCGCGACGACCACCCCGTCGAGCAGCACGGTGACGCCGACGGCGGCACCCACGACGAGTACCGCCTCGCCGGCGGCATGGAGTCGCCTGCGGCAGGTCACGCCTCCGTGCGGTAGTACGTCGTCGGGCAGGCACATGAACTGTGGGCGCGGCCCGAACCCGTCCGGGTGGGTCAGACAGAAGTAGCTGCCCAGTGGTGTGTCCGCGGTACCGGAGATCAGCAGCGGCCTGTCCTGGGCCTCTCCCAGTTCGTATTCGAGGACGTTGCGGGAGCGTCCGACCTCCACGCGGGTGGTGGTGAGGTACCCGGTGCCGGTGTCCAGGCACTCGCCGTTCCACCACACGCGTTTGACGGCCGCGGCGCCGACGTGCAGATCGGCGGGTCCGCGGTGGTCCGTCTCGACGATCGAACGGACCCGGGCGACCGTTCCGGGACCGGGCACGGGGACGCGCACGAACTCCTCGGTCACCAGCCCCTTGTTGCCGAGCAGGCCGTCCGGCTCCGGGATGCCCCGGCTCGACGAGTACAGCGAGACGTTCCAGCCCGCGTCCGAGGGGGCGAGCGGCAGCACTCCGGCGAGGACCCGTTCGGCACCGGGCCCGTCCAGCGGATCGGGGGCCTGGGCGACGGGCGACGGGGGCAGGACGCGGACGCGGTTGCCGTAGGTCGCCCGTGTCTGCTCCCAGCGTGCGTCGGGGCCGTCCGTCTCGGTCCAGCTCATGGTCCAGATCTGCGGTTCGGCGACGGACGAGCCCGCGGGCAGCGCCAGGTCGCCCCAGGTGTTGTCCATGGTGGGGACCAGACGGCCCTCCCAACCGGTCGACAGGTCAACAGTCCGCTCCGGCACGGGTGACGGTGCGCCCGTCAGCCGTGTCTGCGGGGTGCCTTCGCGCCATACGACGAGGACGGCGGGGGCACCCTCCAGTGGCACCTCGATGATCGAGCGGCCGTCGGAGACGGTGACCTGCGCCGGTTGTCGGGCGCCGGTCGCCGGGTTCCAGATCTCGGCCTCGGCGACCTCGGCGTGCACGGTGACGGTCGAGTGGCGGGCGTAACGCGCGGGATCCGCCTCGTGGTTGGCGTCTCCCGGCTGCGTGCGGGCGTCGGGGAAGGCCCCTGTCACGAGGGCGACCGCCTCAACTCCCCTTCTCCTGACGAGCAATGGCACCTCGCCGGTCGCGTGTCCGCCGACGTCGGCCACCGTCGCCGCTCCGGCCTCGGCGTCGCGCGCCCGCTCCAGTCGCGGGTGCTTCAGCAGTGCCGCCACGACGGAGTCGTCCCCGGCCAGCCCGGCCGCCGACCCGGGCGGACGACCCACGACCACCACCCGGCCTCCGCTGTCGAGGAGTTGGGTCAGTCGGCGTGCCGACTCCTCCTCCAGGACACTCGCCGAAGGCAGCAGGACCGCACGGTACGCCAGGTCCGTGACGCACAGGGTGCCGTCGATGGCCGTGCCGCGCTGGACGGAGGCGTCGTCGATGACGTCGTAGGAGATGCGGTGGCGGTCCAGTGAACCGACGTGCGGATCAAGCCAGTTGTTCGTGCCGACCAGATCCAGATAGTGCTCCTGCGTCTCGTCGACGTCGGCGTGGTCGTCGCCGAGGCGGCCGTCGCCGAAGTGTTTGACGGGGGCGTCCAGCGGGATGAGGGCCTGCATGGTGGCGGTGGGGTGCAGGACCGCGACGTCGGCGCTGTAGGTGCCCCAGGACATGATGGAGCAGATCCGGGCGACGGCCCGGGAGAACGCCGGGTACTGCTGCCAGTAGGGCTGGCGCCAGTCGGTGGACGGCGGCGCCCACTCGAACCAGCCGCCCGCGGTGCCGAAGTAACTGGCGTGCGGGTTGTACAGGTTGGCGCCGCTGCGCAGGAACGGCAGGAGCCAGTCGTAGGTGTCCGCGAGGGTGCCACCCCAGCCGGAGGAGTGGAACGCCTCGATCCAGACACGCTCGTGGCCGTAGAGGTGGGCCATCGAGGAGTGGACCTTGGAGTCGCCGTGGTGGTCGCTTCCGGCGGCGCCGTACCAGCGGTGGGTACGGAAGTAGTCGGTGTAGATCTGTGTCGACTGGGCAGGGAAACCCGCTCGCGCGGGGTTGCTCTGGTCGGCTCCGACGAGCATGCCGCGTTCGTCGTGCCAGGCGGCGAGGGGCTTGAAGAGGGCCTCTTCGGTGAGTTCGGCGCGGACGGCGTAGTAGTCGGCGCGGATCTTCGCCGCGCGGGCGGTCGCCGGGCCGAACAAGGCGGGCAGGTGGTCGAGCAGGTCGTAGCCGCGGCGGGCGCGGAACTCCTCGGGGAGGCGGTGGCTCCAGGAGTTCGTGCCGGGCAGTTCGTCCTGGAAGCTGCCCGCGATGACGTTGCCCAGGTATTCGGGTACCCGCCGGTCGTACTCGTGGTGGACGGCGTCCAGCAACAGCCCCACGGCGTGCGGGGAGAGATAGTCGAAGGCGGTGGGGACGGCGACGACGAGTCTCACGTCCGTCCCGTCGGGGGCTGCGATCCGATCAGCGGCGTCCGGGGCCACGGGCAGGCGGCGGCCCTCCAAGTCGTAGGCGGCGACGAGGTTTTCGGCTCCGCGCAGCGCGACCGTGCCGTCGGAGACGATGGCTCTGCGGGAGTGCAGTGCCCGGCCGGTGGCGTCCGGGTGGCGCCGGGTGATGGCGCCTTGGACGTTGGCGCCGGAGAACCCGATCTGGTCGTAGAACCACAGGCGGGTGCCGATGTCCCGGGCGATGCGGCAGGCGTCGGTGAAGCGGTCCCACCACTCCTCGCCGAACCACGGCGGTTCGTCGGTCCGGGCGCCGAAACTCGGGCCTGCCGGGGCCAGGTTGATCACCACGAGGTTGTGGATGCCGCCGTCCGCGAACCTGCGCAACTGCCAGTCGAGTCGCTCGCGGGTGACCTTGGCGCCGGACCACCACCACAGCGGGGTGGGGCCGAAGTCCCGGGGCGGGCTGTCGAAGAGCTGCTGCAGCGCGGGAGAGATCACGACGGCGGTCCTTCCGAGTACGGCTCGGGCACCCTCAGGGATCAAAAACGTTTTATGTCGGCCCAGTTGCGGGCTCGATCGTCGGTCACCTGCAATGTTGGCACCGGTTCCCAGGGCCGGGAAGGAGGCCGACCCTTCTTCCCACGGATGGGTGCAGGAGGACTTGTTGGAACGTTTTCTGAACCCTATATTCACTGCGACCCCGGCCCAGAGCCGCGAGGAGCCGCATCATGATCCGTTTCTCACCTGCCCCGGAACACGCAGAACAGCCCATTCCGAAGCACCTGTGGAAGGTCGCGGCCCTCTCGGGCATGGCCTCCTACCTCGACGCCGCGCTCATCGTCAGCATCGCCGTCAACCTGGCCATCTACCGCGACCACTACGACATGGGCGTGTGGATGGCCGGGGCGATCAGCGCGATCGTCACCGGCTGCATCGCCGTCGGCTCCCTCGTCGGCGGACGGCTCGCGGACATGTTCGGGCGCCGCCGCGTCTACAACCTGGACATCCTCTGCTACGCGGTGGGCGCGATCGTCATCACCCTCGCCCCGAACGACATCGTCCTCTTCGTCGGCGTGCTCGTCGCGGGACTGGCCGCCGGTGCCGACCTGCCCACGTCCCTTGCCGTGGTCTCGGACGCCGCGCCCGCCGACGGCCGGGCCCGTCTCGTGTCGTTCACCCAGGTCATGTGGGTGCTGGGCATCGTCGTCGTCATCTTCCTCGGCTACGTCCTGTCGGACACCGGCATGACCGGGGCACGGTTCATCACCGGTCATCTGGTCGTCGCCGCGCTGGTCACCTTCCTGCTCCGCGCCCGGCTGGAGCTGGCCGAGCCGTCCGAGGCGGCACAGCAGGAGGAGGCGGCCGCGCTGGCCGCCCCGCGAGGCATCGAACTCAAGAACGTGTGGAACCGTGCCGCGCTGCTGCCGATGATCGCGACCTTCGTCTACTACGTCACCTGGGGCATCGGCGCCAACACCTTCGGCCAGTTCGGCACTTACCTGCTGGTCACGGTCAGCGGGGCCTCGCAGAGCCTGGCCACCGGGATCAACCTGGCGTTCCTGCCGATCGCGTTGGTGCTGACCTTCGTCTTCGTCCGCATCGCCGACACCGCCTGGCGCGACCGGCTGTTCTACGTCTTCACCGTCGTGCAGGTCGTGGCCTTCTGCATCGCCTCCCTCACGGCCGGCGCCCTGGTCGGCATGCTCGTCTTCTTCGTGCTGTACCAGATCTCCAACCCCTTTGCCGGAGAGGCCAGTTACAAGGTGTGGTCGCAGCTCACCCTGCCCCCGGACACCCGCGGCACCACCCAGGGCCTCACCTACGCCCTGTCGCGCGGGGTCTTCGCGGGCGTCGCGTTCGTCACGCCCGCCCTGATGGACTACAGCGCGTCGCTGCTGCTGTGGTTGATCACCCTCTGCATGGCGGCGTCGGGGGTCGCGGGCATCTACGTCATCCGTGTCCTCATCCGGCGCTCCCCCTACACCGCCGCCGCCCCGGCACCGGGCCTGGGCGTGGCCCGAACCTGATTCCGCGCCGGACCCCGGAAAGAACACCGGCCCCCGGAAGGACACCGTCCATGGCAACGACCGAACCCACCACCGCGACCGCGGAACGCAGCGCCGCCCTGCGGGAGTTGCTGCCCCCGGTGACCCGCCGCCGCACCCGGATCGGACTCGTGGCGGGCGGGCTCGGCGCCTACTGGCCACAATTCCCGGGGCTGCTCCCGCAGTTGAGGGAGTCGTCCGCGTACGTCGCCGAGCGCTTCCGTCAGTTGGACGCGGAGGTGACCGACGTCGGCTTCATCTCCGACGCCCGGGAAGGAGCGGTCGCGGCGGAGCAACTCCGGCGGGCGGACTGCGACTTGATCGTGCTGTTCCTGACGACGTACCTGACCTCGTCGATGGTGCTGCCGATCGCCCAGCGCTCACACACCCCGGTCCTGGTCATCGACCTCCAGCCGTCGCAGCGGATGGACCACGCCTCCTTCGACACGGGCGCCTGGCTCGCCTACTGCGGGCAGTGCCCGGTACCCGAGGTCGGCAACGTCTTCCGCCGGGCCGGTATCCCCTTCCGGTCGGTGTCGGGCTGGCTGCGCCAGGAGTCGGCCTGGCGGCGTATCGAGCAGTGGGTCGGGGCCGCGAAGGTCCGTGCCGCGCTCCGGCACGCCCGGCACGGTCTGATGGGGCATCTGTATCCCGGCATGCTCGACGTGTCGACCGATCTGACGCTGCTTCCGGCGACGTTCGGATCGCACGTCGAGGTGCTGGAGTTCGACGACCTGCGGCATCGGGTGGAGCAGGTGAGCGAGGCGGAGACCCGTGAGCGCACGGCTCTCGCCCGGCGGATCTTCGCCGTGGACGGCAGTGTGGTCGACGAGGACTTCGCGTGGGGGGCGACGGTGTCGGTCGCGCTCGACCGCCTCGTCGAGGACTTCGGCCTCGACACCCTCGCCTACTACCACCGCGGTCTCGACGGCGAGCTGCACGAACGGCTCGGCGCCGGCATGATCCTGGGCGCCTCCCTGCTCACGGCCCGGGGTGTGCCGGCGGCCGGCGAGTACGAACTGCGCACCAGCCTCGCGCAGTTGGCGACGCAGAGCATCGGCGCCGGCGGTTCCTTCACCGAGATCCAGGCCCTCGACTTCGAGGACGGCGTGGTGGAGATGGGCCACGACGGACCCGCCCACCTCGCGGTCAGCGCCCGTGACCCGCTGCTGCGCGGCCTGGGTGTCTACCACGGCAAGCGCGGCTGGGGCGTCAGCGTGGAGTTCGACGTCCAGCACGGCCCCGTCACCCTCCTCGGCCTTGGCCAGGACGCCGACGGCACCCTGTCCTTCATCACCTCGGAGGGCACCGTCGTACCCGGCCCTCTGCTCGCGATCGGCAACACCACCAGCCGCGTCGACTTCGGCCGTGATCCCGGCGAGTGGGTGGACGCGTGGAGCGCGACGGGCGTAGGCCACCACTGGTCCCTCGCGCTGGGCCACCGCACGGTGGACTTCCGGGCTGCGGCGAGCCTGTTGGGGATCGAGCACCGGGAGGTGTGAGCGAGGGCTTCTGGAGGACACCCCGTCAGTAGGGCAACGTGATCCGATGGTTCTCCAACGCCACGGAGTAACGGCTCAGCAGCGCGTCGAAGCCCGCCAACAGAAGCCCCGCCGCCTCCCCCGCCTCGGCCAGATCACCCCGCTCGCAGGCCTCCACCACCTCGGCCACATCGCCGCGGAGGATGTGCAGGGAGTCGCCCTGGATGAGCACACCGGGCAACCGGCGACCGGGCAGGCGGACCACGGCATCGTTCCCACCGTCAGTGAACAGCTCTGCGTCTATGCGCTCCATGGAGCCATCCAACCCGACGCCAACGACGGTGTACACAACAGAATTCGACTCGACTCCCACCCCTCCCTGCGAGACCCTCGTCGCTGATCGCACCGAGGAGACACACCTTGCTCACCGAGTACCAGCAGAAGTTGCGCGACCGCTGCCTCGCCGCCCCCGTCATGCCCGCCCCGGAGCCCTGGCGGCCCGTGCTCGACAACAGGACCCCCATCGGTGGCCTGCTCGGCATCGGCTT
The DNA here is from genome assembly GCF_040655155.1 of Streptomyces sp. NPDC050508. NCBI lineage: Bacteria > Bacillati > Actinomycetota > Actinomycetes > Kitasatosporales > Streptomycetaceae > Streptomyces > Streptomyces sp. NPDC050508. The sequence goes on along the minus strand of NZ_JBFAJJ010000001.1, from coordinate 1,068,402 downwards.
CGCCACCCACCCCGGCAACGGGCACGATCTCGTCCTGGTCGTCTCGCAGGACGGTCACGGAATCTTCGACGCGTTCACCGGGGAGAAGATCGCACGAGACCGGGACCCCGACCCAGAGACCAGCACGCCCGAGGGACACCCTGATCTTGTCTGCCCCGGCTTCGGTCCGATCGCGGGCGTCGCCGTACGGACAGCCGGTCTCTTCGGTGGCGGTCTGCACAGCGGTGCACCGGACGGTGGCTGGACCGTGGATGTCGTCAGCCCCGAGTGGCCCCACCACCGGGTCATCCTCTCGACGGGCTACGGCATCCACAGAGGGCAGGCCGGTGAAACGTGGTGGCACGTCTTCAACGCCGACTACTCGGAGCTGCGTGCCGCGGGCTTCTCGCCCTCCGGTCAGACCCTCGCCGTCGCCACGAGCAGCGACCTCAGCCTGTGGACCCGCCGCGGGACACACTGACGTACGGCCGCTTCCCCGGGTCCCGGTCGCGGCCGCTCACCCAGAAGAACAGGACGATCGAGGAGACCGCGGCGACTGCGCACCACGTCGAGACGAACTCCAGTTGCCACAGCGTCCAGCAGACCAGCGCGCCGACCGTGACCAGAGTCCCCAGCACCACCAGCCCGCGCTCACCGGACAGGAGCAGCGAGCCGATCGTGGCCACGAGGTAGCCCGCGATGACCAGTTGGGCGTAGGGAAGATCCACGACGTAGCCGAGAGTGTGGCCGCGGATCTCGGCCGTCACCGGGTGCACGGCAAGGGCGTGGGCGAGGGCCGCCGCGGTCGCCGCGCCGACCGCGACCAGCACGCCGATCCGGGCCCGTGCCCGCCGTGGCGCGGCGCACCACACACCGACCGGGACCCACACCGCCAGCAGCGGCATGGCGATGACGGCCCAGGCGAGGGTGGCGGGCCCGGTGCCCCCGTCGGCGGCCCACACCGCCGACTCCACGATCTGATGGGCGCCCAGCAGCAACGGCAGTGCCGCCATGGGGAGATCGGTCCGCCGTCGCGCCCTGACCACGCAGGCCACTCCTACGGCGGCGACCGCCGCGCCCGCCACGAGGTCAGCCTTCGCGCTCCAGCACATCGCACCTCCACGGGATCGGTTCGCGTCCACCTCGGCCACAGGTCACGCTACGTCTCCGCCCGGCCACGTCACGGGTGACACGACGGCCGCGCCGGGCCGCGATGACATGCCCGCGGGCCCCCTTTCAGCCCCCGGTCCGCTCAACGCAGCCATCCCCCGGCCCAGTTGGCAGCCGGGCCACGAAACCACCCCCGGCCTGCGCGAGAGCGTCCCCCCGTGATTGGCTGACCCCGCCCACCGCACACCGTGCGCACGCACAGGAGGACATCGCAGCCATGAGCAACGCCTACACGTTCGAGTACAAGGTCGTCAGCTTCCGGGAGTCGCTGATCGGCGACGCCCTGGACAGCGACAAGCTGGAGAAGGTCCTCAACAAGCACGCCGAGGACGGCTGGGGCCTGAAGGCCATCACCGCCGCCGACGTCAAGGGCCGCATAGGTCCCGGCGCGGTCGAGGGCCTGCTCCTCACCTTCGAGCGGCCTCGCGTGTAACGACCGATGCCGTACGCGGGACGGGGGCAGCCGGGATTCGTCAGCGCCGATTCGTGAACGGCGCACCGGGGCCCGGGATCTCCCCCGACCCGCGCGGGATCAGCTCGGTCGGCATGACGACCCTGCGCGGCGGTGACGTGTCCCCGTGGATGCGGGCGAACAGCAGATGCGCGGCGCTCGTCGCGAGGGCGACCGGATCCTGGGCGATGACGGTGACCGGCGGGGTCAACTGCGCGGCCAGCGCGAAGTCGTCGAAGGCGATGAACGCGACGGTGGCGGGCAGCACGGCCAGCACACCGAACGCGAGGACTTCGTTGCCCGCCAGGACAGCCGTGGGCGGCTCGGGTGCGGAGAGGATCGCGGTGAGTGCCCGGGCGGCGTCGGCGCCGGAGCTCAGTCCGTGCCGGACGAGGGCCGGGTCGGCGTCAATGCCCGCGGCGTGCAGGGCCGACAGATAGCCGCGATGGCGTTCGCCGAAGGTCCAGATCTCCCGCTTGTCACCGAGGTAGCCGATCCGACGGTGGCCGTGCGCGATCAGATGGCGCACGGCCTGCCGCACCGCGCCGAAGTTGTCCACCACCACGGTGTCCACGTCCAGGCCGGGTGCCGCCCGGTCCACGCACACGATCTTCGTGCCCTGCGCCTGCGCCGAGCGCAGGAAGCGGTGGCTGCCCGCGGCCGGGGTGAGGATCAGACCGTCGACGCGCCGGGCGGTGAAGGCGGCGATGACCTCCCGTTCGCGGTGCGGGTCGGCGCGGCTGGAGCCGATGAGCACCATGTTGCCGCGCCGGTGGGCGACGTCCTCGGTGGCCGAGGCGACGGCGGCCATGAAGGGGTCGGCAACGTTGTCCACCATCAGTCCGATGGTCTGGCTCAATCGGTCCGTACGACGTAACTGCCGTGCCACGTCGTCGCGTTGATAGCCCAGCTTGCGGACGGCGGCCTCCACGCGGGCGGCGGTCCGCGGTGCCACGCCCGCCTCGGCGTTGACCACCCGGGACACCGTCATCACGCTCACGCCCGCTTCCGCGGCTACGTCCTTCATCCTGGGACGGCTGGCCACGCCGCGTCCTCCAGAGATCATCCAGCGCGACCGGACCAGGGTCTGTCCGGCGGGCCGACGGTGTCCGCCCGAATCCCCGTTCGTACCCGACCCTTGACGCCCACTCACGGGCCTCCCAGAATCGACGAGCTGTTAACGATACCAACCAGAAGGCACAACATGGCCTCTGCAAGCCAACCCCTTCTCGCGGCGCACGGCGTGGTCAAGCGTTTCGGCCATGTCCAGGCGCTCTCGGGCGCCGACTTCACGGCGTACGCCGGCGAGGTCGTCGCCCTCATCGGTGACAACGGTGCCGGCAAGTCGACTTTGGTGAACGTCCTTTCAGGCGTGCTCGCCCCCGACGAGGGCGAGGTCCGCCTCGACGGGGCACCGGTCCGGTTCTCGGGGCCGATGGACGCGCAACGGCACGGAGTCGAGACCGTCTACCAGGATCTTTCGCTGGCGCCGGATCTGGACGCGGCGGCAAATCTCTATCTCGGCAGAGAACTTGTGCGCGGAGGCCTGCTCGGCCGGCTGGGCGTGCTCGACCGGCCCACGATGCGACGGGAGGCGGTCGCGGCGTTCGGTGAACTGGGCGTCGAGCTGAAAGATGTGACGGCTCCTGTGACAACGTTGTCGGGTGGGCAACGGCAGTCCGTGGCCGTGGCGCGCGCGGTCGCCTTCGCCAACAAGGTCATCTTCATGGACGAGCCGACCGCCGCCCTGGGCGTCGTACAGCGCGCCCGTGTGCTGGAGACCGTCCGCAGGGTCGCCGACCGGGGCATCTGTGTCGTCCTCATCAGCCACAACATGCCCGAGGTGCTGTCGGTCGCGGACCGGATCGAGGTACTGCGGCTGGGGCGCCGGGTCGCCTCGTTCACCGCGGCCGACGCCACGATCGAGAAACTCGTCGGGGCCATGACCGGATCGCTGGACGACCCCGCACAGAACGGGCACTCGGATCCGGTCGGTGCGACGGAAGCGGAGGACGGGCGATGAGCGCCAACAGCCAGGACATCAAGCCCGCCGCCCCGGTGCAGGACCCGCCCCCGGCCGACGGCAGCGGCCTCGCGATACCCCCGTGGCTCCGACGGGCCGCCGGTATCAGCGAGTTGTGGACGTTCGTGATCCTCGTCGCGCTGGTCGCGTTCTTCACCATCGCGGCGCCGGGCAAGTTCTTTACCACGTACGACATCACGCAGATCGCCGTGAACGCGTCCATCTATCTGGTGCTCGGCGTCGGCATGACGTTCGTGATCATCACCGCGGGCATCGATCTGTCGATCGGCTCGGTGCTGGTCCTGGCGGCGGTGTCCGCGGGCGAGTACAACGTCCACCACGGCGGTCCCGCCGCCGGCTGGGGGACGGTCGCGGTCTGCGTCGTCATCGCGCTCGCCGTGGGCGCGGGGTGGGGCGCGTTGCAGGGAGCGGTGGTGGCGACCGGGAAGGTGCCCCCGCTGATCGTGACTCTGGGCGGCCTGGGCGCGGCGCTGGGTATCGCGGAACTCGCCACCGGCGGCCAGGACCCGGCCGGCGCCGCCTCCACCCACCTCCAGAACAGCCTCGGTTTCGGCAAACTGCTCGGCATCCCCTGGATGGTGATCCTCGCCGCGGTGGTCACCGCCCTGTTCGGCGCGGTGCTCGGCGCCACCAGGTTCGGCAGCCACACCCTGGCCATCGGCTCCAACCCGACCGCCGTACGACGCGCGGGCATCCCGGTGGGACGCCATCTGATCATGGTGTACGGCCTGATGGGCCTGTTGGCCGGCCTGGGCGCGGTGATGTGGCTGGCCTCGTACGGCACGACGTCCATCGCCGGGCACTCCACCGACAACCTCAAGGTCATCACCGCGGTGGTCCTGGGCGGTACCAGCCTGTTCGGCGGGCGCGGATCCGTGCTGGGCACCGTGATCGGCGTCTTCATCCCCGCCGTGCTCACCACCGGGCTGATCGTCATCGGCGTTCAGCAGTACTGGCAGGACGTCGCCGTCGGAGTCGTCCTGGTCGTGGCTGTCTACATCGACCAGATGCGCAGGCAGACCCGAGAACGCGCATGAGCTCCGCCCCGACGTTCGCACCGACCCTCGCATGACCCAGGAGGACATCACCATGTCGAGCATTCGCATCACGCGCAAAGTACTGGTCGCCGCGGGCACCGTGCTGGTCCTGACCGGCGCCGCCGCCTGCAGTTCGTCGAGCGACAGCGGTAGTTCAGGGTCGAAGGGAGGCGCCTCCGGCAAGAAGGTCCGGCTGATCACCGGCGTGAAGAGCGACCCCTTCTACATCACCATGACCTGCGCGGCGCAGACCGAGGCCAAGGCCAAGGGCATGGACTTCTCCGCGGACGGTTCCGCGCAGTGGGACGTGTCGGTGCAGCGGCCCCTCCTCGACTCGGTGGCCGCGTCCCGGCCGGACGGACTGCTGATCTCGCCGGTCGACGTCAGCGCGCTCACCCCGTCCCTCAAGCAGATCCAGTCGGCCGGTACCAAAGTCGCGCTCGTGGACACCACGGTCACCGACTCCTCGATCGGCATCACCCGGATCTCGTCGGACAACGAGAAGGGCGGCCGGGTGGCGGCCGACGCGCTCGCCAAGCTGATGAACGAGAAGGGCTCGGCCATCGTCATCAGCGTCAAGCCCGGCGTCTCCACCACGGACGCCCGTATCAAGGGCTTCACCGAGGAGATGAAGAAGTACCCGAACATCAAGATGCTGCCCACTCTCTACGACAACGACCTGCCGGCCACCGCCGCCTCCCAGATCCAGTCGACGCTGGCGGCCCACCCCGACCTGGGCGGTGTGTTCGCGGGCAACACCAACACCGGCACAGGCATAGCCACCGGTCTCAAGCAGGCCGGCAAGGAGGGCACGGTGAAGGTCGCCGCGTTCGACGCCGAACCGGACGAGGTCGCCTCGCTCAAGGCGGGCACCCTGCAGGTCCTGGTCGCGCAGGACCCGGGGGCGATCGGCAAGGAGGCCGTGGACCAGCTGGCCGCCGCCTTCGAGGGCAAGTCGGTCCAGAAGTCGATCGGCACCAACATGGTCGCCATCACCAAGGCGAACATGAACCAGCCCGAGATCAGCAAGTACTTCTACAAAGCGGGCTGCTGACCGAACCGCGACCACAGGTTCCGCCGGGTACCCCACTGCTTCCGGGGCGCCCGGCGGAACCGCTTCAACAGGGGGACTTTGCATGACCATGCGCGAGGGTGCATAATCTTCCCATGTCTAAGGTCCTCACCTCCCTCCCCACCGGCGAGCGCGTCGGCATCGCCTTCTCGGGCGGACTCGACACCTCCGTCGCGGTCGCCTGGATGCGCGACAAGGGTGCCGTCCCCTGCACCTACACCGCCGACATCGGCCAGTACGACGAGCCCGACATCGCCTCGGTGCCCGGCCGCGCACAGGCCTACGGCGCCGAGATCGCGCGTCTGGTCGACTGCCGTGCGGCGCTGGTCGAGGAGGGCCTGGCCGCGCTGACCTGCGGTGCGTTCCACATCCGCTCCGGCGGGCGCGCCTATTTCAACACCACTCCCCTCGGCCGTGCCGTCACGGGCACGCTGCTGGTCCGGGCGATGCTTGAGGACGACGTCCAGATCTGGGGCGACGGCTCGACCTTCAAGGGCAACGACATCGAGCGGTTCTACCGTTACGGCCTGCTGGCCAACCCGCACCTGCGGATCTACAAGCCCTGGCTGGACGCGGACTTCGTGACCGAGCTCGGCGGCCGCAAGGAGATGTCGGAGTGGCTGCTCGCGCATGAGCTGCCCTACCGCGACAGCACGGAGAAGGCGTACTCCACCGACGCCAACATCTGGGGTGCCACCCACGAGGCCAAGACCCTGGAGCACCTGGACACGGGTGTGGAGACCGTCGAGCCGATCATGGGTGTGCGCTTCTGGGACCCGTCGGTCGAGATCGTCACCGAGGACGTGACGATCGGCTTCGACCAGGGCCGCCCGGTGACGATCAACGGCAAGGAGTTCTCCTCCCCCGTAGACCTCGTCATGGAGGCCAACGCGATCGGCGGCCGGCACGGCCTGGGCATGTCCGACCAGATCGAGAACCGGATCATCGAGGCGAAGAGCCGCGGTATCTACGAGGCGCCCGGCATGGCCCTCCTGCACGCGGCCTACGAGCGGCTCGTGAACGCGATCCACAACGAGGACACCGTCGCCCAGTACCACAACGAGGGCCGGCGCCTGGGCCGCCTGATGTACGAGGGCCGCTGGCTGGACCCGCAGGCCCTGATGGTCCGGGAGTCCCTGCAGCGCTGGGTCGGCTCGGCGATCACCGGTGAGGTCACCCTGCGGCTGCGGCGCGGCGAGGACTACTCGCTGCTCGACACCTCGGGCCCGGCGTTCAGCTACCACCCGGACAAGCTGTCCATGGAGCGCACCGAGGACTCGGCCTTCGGCCCGGTCGACCGCATCGGCCAGCTCACCATGCGCAACCTCGACATCGCCGACTCCCGCGCCAAGCTGGAGCAGTACGCGGGCCTCGGTCTGATCGGCGCCGGCAACACGGCGATCGGCGCCGCGCAGGCCGCCGCGACCGGTCTCATCGGCAGCATGCCCGAGGGCGGCGCCGAGGCCATCGCCTCCCGCGGCGAGGTCTCCGAGGACGACGCGCTCCTCGACCGCGCTGCGATGGAGTCCGGCACGGACTGATCAACTCCGGGGATCAGCACCGTCGTTGGGCCGGTTCGACGTGTTCGGCGTCGGGCCGGCCTTTCGGCGTTCCGGGCGGGAGCGGGTCGGTCACCTGGGCCCACGTACCCTTCCCTCCGTGACCACATGCAAGGCCGTCGATGTGAGTGTCGACGCGATGACCGAAGACCTCCGGACCCTCGTCGAGGTCGAGTCCCCCTCCCGTGACCTGAGCGCCCTGCGGAATTCGGCCGAGACTGTCGCCGCTGTCATCGAAGGGCGACTCGGCGGGCGGGCCGACCTGGTGGAGAGCGAGGGCGGGCCGCACGTCCACTGGTCCGGCGGCGGCACTCCCCGCGTGCTGATCCTCGGTCACCACGACACCGTGTTCCCGCTCGGCACCCTCACGCGGCGCCCCTTCCGGGTCGAGGACGGTCGGGCGACCGGACCCGGGGTCTTCGACATGCTCGGCGGTCTGGTGCAGGCGGTCCACGGGCTGGCGGCGCTCGACGACCGGTCGGGGGTCGAGATCCTGGTGACCGCCGACGAAGAGGTCGGCTCCCAGTCCTCCCGGGCGCTCATCGAGGAACGCGCCCTCGCCTGCGGTGCCGTGCTCGTGGTCGAGGGTGCCGCCGACGGCGGGGCCGTGAAGACCGGCCGCAAGGGGTGCGGCACGTTCGAGGTCACCGTCGCGGGCCGGGCCTCGCATGCGGGGCTCGAACCCGCCGCCGGGGTCAACGCGCTGGTCGAAGCGGCGTACCAGGTGCTGGACATCGCGGCGTTGGCACGGCCCGACGTCGGTACGACCGTCACCCCGACCGTCGCGTCCGCGGGAACACTGGACAACGTCGTTCCCGCGGAGGCGACCGTCGTCGTGGACGTCCGGGTCGAGTCGGCCGACGAGAAGGAACGGATCGAGTCCGCCTTCGCCGCCCTCGCTCCGCATCTCGACGAGGCCGTGATCACCGTACGGGGACGTGTCGGTCGGCCGCCGATGCCCGAGTCGGCGGCGGCGGAGTTGTTCGCGGTGGCGCGGCGGCTGCTTCCCGGGCTCGAAGGCATGGCGGTCGGTGGCGGGAGCGACGGCAACTTCACGGCCGCGCTGGGAGTGCCGACGCTCGACGGTCTGGGTGCGGTCGGGGGCGGAGCACACGCCGACCACGAATATCTGCTCGTCGCGTCGATGGCCGAGCGGGCGAATCTTGTCGCCGGACTGGTGGACGCGATCCGAAGCGTTTGACCCCGGGCATGTCAGGAGCGCTCGGGCGGCATCAACGGACCGTCGAAGAGCCATACTTGACCATACGGGGGATGGTCCCGTCATGGCCCGATACGGGAGAGCAGCAGCCAGTGAGCAGCATCAGCAAGGTACAGGGGAAGGTCGAGGTCCGGCTCCGCTGGGATCCGAGTCCCTGGGGGCAGCAGCCGCGTCACCTGGACATCGTCGCCGCGACGTACTCCGCCGACGCCCCGCACGGACGTCCGGTGTACGTCGTCCACTCCGAGAGTCGCTCACCGGACGGCACGATCAACATGAGCCGGCACAGCGAGACCGGCCAGGGGTACGGGTACATGGAGGTGATGGTCCTCGAACTCGACCGCCTGGCGGCCTCCTTCGCGCGGGTGGTCGTAGGGGTGGCGATCCATCAGAACGGCGGGACGAGGACGTTCGGTGATCTGTCGCACGCCAGGACGCTGGTCGTGGAGGGGTACAAGGAGCTGTTGTCGGACGACTTCGCCGGGGTGGCCGGATCCACCGCCGCGACGGTCGGGGAGTTCACCAAGGACGCCTCCGGAGCATGGGAGTTCCGCGCGATGGTGCGGGGGTTCGACAGCGAGCCGGTGGGGTTCAGCGCGGAGATGGGCAGCGTGCCTCAGCCCTGACCGGGCGGTCCGTCCCGAAGTGCGGGAGCAGTGCCGTGACGGTCGGCCGCCTGTGGCGCAGTTCGTGAAAGAGGCCCAGGACGATGGCGGTGCCGACCGCCACCAGGTGCTCGCGGCCCGCCAGGTTGGGTTTCACGATGGACTCCCACACCATCGATCCGCCGGTGAGGACGAACACAATGGGCGCGCGCCGGACGACGGCCAGGTACGTGAACAGTCCTACGACCGCGGCGGACGGCCCGGTGTCGAGGACGTGCCCGATCTCGGGGCGCAGCCCGATGCCCCCGCAGCCGGGCCCGATCAGCAGCATGACGCGCACGGTGAGCGTGCCGGCCAGCGTGGTCGCGTAGGCGACGACCAGGGTGCGGACCCGGCCGAGTGCGAGTTCGGCCAGCGCGAAGGCGAGGAACAACTGGGTGATGCCGGCCCACACGGGCAGGTCGAGGGCGGGCACGTACAGCGATATGGGGGTACGCAGCAGGGAGAGCCACAGGGGCAGGTCCCCCTGGACACCGCCGAGGTTCCGGACGATCACCGCGCCGGTCGGCTGCTGTGCCAGCGCGTGGAAGAAGATGACGCCGAAGGCGGCGACGAAGGCCAGGGACACGCCCGGCAGTCCGCGCCGCAGCAACTGTCGTACCGGATCGACGACGATGGCCTGCCATTCACCCCGCAGTGTGCGCCAGATGAACACTGTCTCCCAACTCCCCCAGCCTCGGACAAACCCACGGATCGGAATCTAGCCCCCTCACGGGGTGAGGTGCGTCCCGGGCGGGGCCGGACTTGTTGTCGCAGCTCGCGGACGGTAGGCATGGGGCTGATATTGAAGAGTGGGAAGCAATCCCAACGGTTGTCCGACGACCGCAGACAGTGGGAGGGCCGGTGCGTACTTCGAGAGATCCGGCCGGTTCCACAGTGACCGACGCCGGGCACCGGACCACGCCTCCGCTCCGCTGGGCCGTGGTGATGTTCTGGCTCGTCACCATCACGCTGCTGGTGGCGGCCACCGGAATCGTCCTGGGCCGCGACACCCGGCCGGCCCCCTTTCTGGTGGTGCTGCCCGCGCTGATCGCCGGGCGCGGCACCGTGCGCCAGACCGCCGTCGCCTCCGCGTGGGTGACGGTCGTCATCGCCGGTTCCCTCATCGACAGCCCGCTGAACACGACGGGTGCCGACGCGGCCGTCATCGCCTTCACCCTCGTGTTCAACGGCCTCAGCATCGCGCGTGCCGCCCAGCGGATCCGCTGGGAGGGCGAGATCGCCCGGCTGCGCTCCGCGGCGGCCGCCCTGCAACGCCAGATCCTGCGCCCCTTCCCCCTGATGACCGACCAGCTCCTGGTCCACGGCCTGTACCGGCCGGTGGAGGAGGACAGCCGGGTGGGCGGCGACGTCTACGAGGTCGTGTCCTCCCCGTACGGCAGCCGTGTCTTCATCGCCGATGTGCAGGGCAAGGGCCTGCAGGCGATCAGCGCGGCCTTCGCCGTGCTGAGTGCCTTCCGCGAGGCGGCCGTCGCCGAGCCCACGCTCACCGCCGTGGTCGACGCCCTGGAGGAGGCGGTGCTACGGCACAACTCGTTCGCGGCGCAGACCGGTGAGCGGGAGCGGTTCGTGACGGCGCTGGTCCTGGGCATCGACGGCCAGCAGGAGATCCAGGCGATCAACTGCGGTCATGTGGCGCCGCTGCTGCTGCACGAGGAGCGGGCCGAGCCGGTGCTCCGGCAGGAGCCCTGCGTTCCGCTGGGCCTCGACGCCCTGGCCCCCGAGCCTCGTACCGTCGAATGGTTCGCCTTCCCGCCGGACGGCACGCTTCTGCTCTGCACGGACGGGGTCACCGAGGCACGCGATCCGTCCGGCGCCTTCTACCCCCTCGAAGAGCGCGCGGCGGCCTGGGGCGACGTCCCCCCGAAGGACGTGCCGGCCACCGTCTACGGCGACCTGCGCCGGCACACGGCGGGCACGCCCCGCGACGACACCGCGCTGCTGGTGCTGCGCAGGAGGGGCGACGCCGGACTCGCTTGACGGAGCGGGCCGGTCACGGACGGCCGCCCTGGCGGGGGTCTCCCGCGGTGAGGTGTTCCAGGACCTCGGCCAGTTCCTGGCAGGCGTTCTCCACCGAGATCCTGGTGTTGCGCTGCTCGGTGATGACGGAGGACAGCAGCAGGGCGGTGAGGGCCATCGTGCCGTTGAAGGCCTGGAGCTTCATCATGACCTCGACGTGGGTCAACTGGGCGAACGGGCCCGTCTCCTGGGTCGCCGCGATGGTGGCCATGACGGAGGCGAACAGGGCGCACAGCATGCTGCCCGCGAACCGGAACCGCAGCGCCGCCCAGATCAGCAGCGGATAGATCAGGAACAGCAGGCTGACGCGGTTGTGGGTGACCAGGGGGACGATCACGCCGATGGTGGCCGCGAGCCCCAGGGCCTCCTTCCAGCGGTGCAGGTCCAGGGGCAGGCGCACGGTACGCAGCATGAGCAGGAGCGGGGTGACGATCAGCACGCCCATCGCGTCGCCCACCCACCAGCCCAGCCAGACCGGCCAGAAGGAGTGGGCGGCCAGCTTGTCGGTGACGACGAGCAGTCCGACTCCGCAGCTCGCGCTGATCAGCATGGCGCTCAGGGCGCCCAGGAACACCAGGGCGAGGCCGTCGCGGAGTCTGCCGAGGTCGGTGCGGAAGCCCACCCGGCGCAGCATGAGGTAGGCGCAGGCGGGGGCCACGGTGTTGCCCGCCAGGACGACGAGCGCGGTCGGCTGGAGCGCGGTGAGGGACATGATCACGAGGAGCACACCGAGGGCGATCCCGGGCAGCACCCGCAGGCCGAAGATCAGCAGGCAGGCCACCGCGACGCCCGTGGGCGGCCAGATGGGTGTGAACACCGCGCCCTCGACCACCAGCTCCCGCAGCAGGCCCAGCCGTCCCGCCGCGAAGTAGCTGCCGGCGACGGCCAGCGTCAGGAGGGCGTACCCGGCCGGTCGCCGCAGATCCTCGAAACCCACCACAGCAGCCATCAGACACTGCCCCGGCCGTGTCGGCGAGGCGAGCGGCACGGGGCCACGTCACGCGGGAAGGGAACGGCACCTGGCCGGCGATGCCCCGCCGGACGGGCCCTACGCCCCGGTGCCGGGCTTATCGGGCTTGCCGGGCTCGTCGTGCCCCACGACCAGTACGGCCGCGTCGTCCTCGTGCCCCACACGCTCGGCTCCCTTGATCACGGCGGCTGCGAGCGAGCCCGCCTCCATGCCCGCCACGGCGGCGACTCCCGCCAGGCGCATCACCTGGTCGAGGCCCTCGTCGACGCTCATCGAGGGGCCCTCCACCACGCCGTCGGTCACCAGGACGAAGACTCCGCCGGTGGTGAGCCGGTGCTCGGTCACCGGGTACCGCTGACCTGCGACGATGCCGAGGGGCGGTCCGCCCTCGTCGTCCGTGATGCCGGACCGCCCGTCGGCCGTGGCCCAGACGGAGGGGATGTGTCCGGCCCGCGCGCTCTCCAGCACCCCGGTGATCGGGTCGAGCCGCAGGAAGGTGCAGGTCGCGAAGAGTTCGGAGCCGAGGGAGAGAAGCAGGTCGTTCGTCAGGGCGAGGAGTTCGCCGGGCTCGCTGGTGACGGAGGCCAGCGCCCGCAGGCCGACTCTGACCTGGCCCATGAAGGCGGCTGCCTCGATGTTGTGGCCCTGGACGTCGCCGATGGACAGGCCTATGCGCCCGTCGGGCATCGTGAAGGCGTCGTACCAGTCGCCCCCGACGTTGAGGCCGTGGTTGGCGGGCGAGTACTGGACCGCCAGATGGAACCGGGGAGTGACGGGCATGTCGCCGGGCAGCATGCCGCGCTGCAGGGCGACGGCCAGTTCGACCAGGGAGCGCTGCAGCTCCGCCCGCTCGCGTGCCTGGGCGGTCAGCGTCCCGAGTCTGGCCAGCAGTTCGTCGCCGTCGTCCATGGGGCGCTTGCGGGACATTAACCACTCCAAGGGGGTTGGTACCGCTATAAGCATAAAGAACAGATTTTCTTCCCTCGGAAACGTACAAAAACAGGACGTACGACAACGGCCCGGCCACCGCGGGAAGCGGGGCCGGGCCGATGGGTCGTACGTGCCGCGTCAGCCCTGGCGGGCCTTGAAGCGCGGGTCCTTCTTGTTGATCACGAACGTCACACCGCGGCGGCGTACCACCTGCGCGCCGGGCTTGGACTTCAGTGAGCGCAGAGAGTTGCGAACCTTCATGACGTCCTCCCGTAGCGGCGCTCGAAGCGCTCCACACGGCCCGCGGTGTCCACGACGCGCGTGTTGCCGGTGTAGAACGGGTGGCTGGCCGACGAGATCTCGACGTCGATCAGCGGGTAGGTGTTCCCGTCCGCCCACTCGATCGTGCGCGCCGACTGCGCGGTCGAGGTGGTCAGGAACGCGGTGTCCGCCGCGCGGTCGCGGAAGACGACCGGACGGGACACGGGGTGGATGCCAGACCTCATGGTGCTTCCTTCCTCAGGCCGTCCACGGTGGGACGACCGCTCTGCGTGGTTCGTGGGACAGTCGCCGCGCTGGGCTCAGCGCTCCTCGCGGAAAGCGACGTGCTCGCCCGCCACCGGGTCGTACTTGCGCAGGACCAGCCGGTCGGGGTCGTTGCGACGGCTCTTGCGCGTCACGTAGGTGACGCCGGTTCCGGCCGTCGACTTCAGGGTGACGACGGGACGGTTCGTGGTGCGTGCCATGAGGACCTCCTTCCGCTCACATCCCGGGATCTTGTCCCGAGCATGTCAGCTACATGCGTCTCAACACCGGCACCCGCCGGTCCATTCCCGCCGTCTAGGCCGCCACGGCGGCCCGCTCACGGGCCGCCCGTACGGCCTGGGAGAGGCCCTCGATGTCGTAGGCGCCATGGTGTCTACGACCGTTCACGAAGAAGGTCGGCGTGCCCGCGACCCCGCTGAGGTCGGCCGACTCGACGTCCTCGGCGACATGGCCCGCCCCCGCGTGGGCCCGCATGTCGCGCGTGAAACGGGCGGTGTCCAGGCCGATCTGTTCGGCATAGTCCCGCAGGTCGTTGAGGCGCAGGGCGCCCTGGTGGCTGAGCAGCAGGTCGTGCATCTCCCAGTAGCCGCCCTGCAGCGCGGCGGCCTCCGAGGCCTCGGCGGCGAGCTGGGCGTGCGGGTGGACGTCGGTGAGCGGGAGGTGTCGCCACACGTACCGCACCTCGTCACCGAAGGAGCCGAGCAGTTCGCGGACGACCGGCTCGGCCTGCCCGCAGAACGGGCACTCGTAGTCGCCGTACTCCACGACGGTCACCGGTGCGTGCCGCGGTCCGCGCAGGTGGTCGCGGTCCGGGTCGACGGGGACGGACAGGTCGACGATGGTCTCCGCCCTGCCGAACAGGACCCTCGGCCGGACCTGTGGCGGCAGCAGTCCGATCACCCCGGTCACCAGTCGGCCGACCAGGAACGAGCAGATCACAGCGCTGAGGATGCCCGTCTTCGCGTCCTCCAGGGTCGTCCCGTCGAAGGCGAGGGTCGCGATCAGCAGCGAGACCGTGAAGCCGACGCCGGCCAGCGTGCCGCCCGCGGTCACGGCGCCCCAGCCGACGGGAGGCCGGATCCGGCCGCGGGACAGGACGCTGGTCAGCGCCGTCGAGGAGACGATGCCGAGCGGCTTGCCGACCACGTAGCCGATGAGAATGCCCAGCGCGACGGGTGAGGTGAAGGCCCTGGCCAGCTGGTGCCCGCTGATCTGCAGACCGGCGTTGGCCAGCGCGAACAGCGGGACCACGACATAGCTCGCCCACGGGTGGTACATGCGCTGGAGCCGGTCGTTCGGCGAGATCGACGCGGCGATGCCGGCCCGTACGTCGCGTTCCAGCTCGGGAGTGGGCTGCTCGCGGAACAGCCGGAACAGACCGGTCGCGCGTTCCAGGTCGTCGCGCCCCGCCGGATAGGCGTACGTCATCAGCCCCATGGCGAGGCCGATCACGACGGGATCCACTCCCGATTCGAGCAGAGCGACCCAGCCGACGACTCCGAGCACCGCGTACACCGGGCCCCGGCGCACCCTGAACCGCCGCAGCAGCATGATCACGCCGAACGTGCCCACCGCGACCAGGAGTGCCGGTACGGCGATGTGGTCGCTGTAGAAGACGGCGATGACCACGAGCGCCAGGAAGTCGTCGACGACAGTGATGGTGAGGAGGAAGACGCGCAGCCCGGGCGGCATGTGGCGGCCCACGACGGCGAGCATGCCCAGCGCGAACGCCGTGTCGGTCGACATCACGGCGCCCCAGCCGTTCGCCGTCCCGTGCCCGCTGTTGATCGCCAGGTAGATGGCGATCGGCACGAGCATGCCGCTGGCGCCCGCGACCATCGGCAGCGCCAGCCGCCTGCGTTCGCGCAGCTCACCCATGTCGAACTCGCGGCGAGCCTCCAGGCCGACGACGAGGAAGAACAGCGTCATCAGCCCGCTGTTGACCCACTCGCGCAGATCGAGGGAGACCCCGTGCGAGCCGAGCCGGACAGAGAGGTGGGTGTGCCAGAACGACTCGTACACCGACGGTGTCGCGTTGGCCCAGACGAGTGCGACCAGCGCCGCCGCCACCAGGACGGCGGCGCTTCCGGTCTCGGTCCGCAGGAAGTCACGCAGCGGGGTACGGGCTTCGTCGCCGCACGTGGTCTGCCCCGTGTAGTCGGTCGTTTCGAAGGACATACGGGGTTCACTTCCACCTTGCGTCGTGACTCACGTGTCGCCCCAACACCGGCTGCCACACCATTCATTCCTACGGCAGCCCGCACCACGGCCGACAGTCCGGGTCAGCCACCCAGCGCCGCCCCGACCACGGCCTTCGCCTCCTCCTGCACCTGACCGAGGTGGTCGGCGCCGAGGAAGGACTCGGCGTAGATCTTGTAAACATCCTCGGTGCCGGAGGGCCGCGCCGCGAACCAGGCGTTGGCGGTCGTCACCTTGATGCCGCCGAGGGCCGCGCCGTTGCCCGGCGCCTCGGTGAGGACGCCGGTGACGGGCTCACCGGCCAGGCTGTCGGCGGTGACCTGTGCGGGCGAGAGCTTGGCGAGCAGTGCCTTCTCCTCGCGGGACGCCGGGGCGTCGATCCGGGCGTAGGCAGGCGAGCCGAAGCGGTCCGTGAGGGCCGCGTAGTGCTGGGACGGCGTCTTTCCGGTGACCGCCGTGATCTCGCTGGCGAGCAGCGCCAGGATGATGCCGTCCTTGTCGGTGGTCCACACGGAGCCGTCCCGGCGCAGGAAGGACGCGCCGGCCGACTCCTCGCCGCCGAAGCCGAGCGAGCCGTCGACCAGTCCGTCCACGAACCACTTGAAGCCGACGGGCACCTCGACGAGCCGACGTCCGAGGTCGGCGGCGACCCGGTCGATCATCGAGGAGGACACCAGGGTCTTGCCCACGCCCGCGTCGGCGGGCCACTGCTCGCGGTGGGCGTAGAGGTAGGCGATGGCGGCGGCCAGGTAGTGGTTGGGGTTCATCAGGCCCGCGTCCGGGGTGACGATGCCGTGCCGGTCGGAGTCGGCGTCGTTGCCGGTGGCGATGTCGAACCGGTCGCGCTGGGCGATCAGCGACGCCATCGCGTACGGCGACGAGCAGTCCATGCGGATCTTGCCGTCCCAGTCCAGCGTCATGAACCGCCAGGTCGGGTCCGTGAGCGGGTTGACCACGGTCAGGTCGAGCCGGTGCTCGTCGGCGATCCGGCCCCAGTAGGCGACTGACGCCCCGCCCAGCGGGTCGGCGCCGATCCGCACACCGGCCGACCGGATCGCGTCCAGGTCGAGGACGCTCGGCAGATCGGCGACGTACGTGCCGAGGAAGTCGTAGCGGCCCGTGCCGGGCGCGGCGAGCGCGCGGGTGTACGGGATGCGGCGGACGTCCTTCATGCCGCCGGCGATGATGTCGTTGGCGCGGTCCTGGATCCAGGAGGTGGCCTCGGAGCCGGCCGGGCCGCCGTTCGGCGGGTTGTACTTGAAGCCGCCGTCGGCGGGCGGGTTGTGGGACGGGGTGACCACGACGCCGTCCGCGAGGGCCGAGGTCCGGCCGCGGTTGTGGGCGAGGATGGCGTGGGACACCGCCGGGGTGGGTGTGTAGCCGTCGGCACTGTCGATGAGGACGGTGACCTCGTTGGCGGCGAACACCTCCAGGGCGGTGACCTTCGCGGGCTCGGACAGCGCGTGGGTGTCGGCCCCGAGGAAGAGGGGCCCGTCGGTGCCCTGGTCGGCCCGGTACTCGCAGATGGCCTGGCTGGTGGCGGCGATGTGGTCCTCGTTGAACGCGGTCGCCAGGGACGAGCCCCGGTGCCCGGAGGTGCCGAACGCGACGCGCTGCCCCGGCTCGGCGGGGTCCGGGTGCAGCGCGTAGTACGCGGTGACCAGACGGGCTACGTCTACGAGATCCTCTGCGCGGGCCTGTTCGCCCGCTCGCTCGTGTGGCATGGTGCCCGCTCCTCCGTATCGACCGACTTCGCGTACGGCCCCATCTTTCCTCGTCAGGGGCGCGTTTAGCGAGTACACCCCCTCCGCCTGTGGAAAACCCGGGCCGCCGCTGTCCGTCAGTACCGGTGGCGCCGGTCCAGTGTCTTCAGCACCGCGCCCGCCATGGCCGCCTCGCCCTTCGCGTTGGGATGCGCCGGGGCCGCCGGGGAGGCGGGCTGCAGCGGCTCTATCCAGCGGTCGGCGGGCGCCTTGCACATGTCGTGGCCGACGGTCGGGCCGTAAGTGTCCACGTACTCCGCGCCGTTGAGCGCGGCCACCACACGCAGCATCAGGTTGAGGCGCTTGCCGGTGTCCCGCAGATAGGGGAAGTCCTTGGCGGCGAACGGCACCTGGGGGTAGCAGCCGCTGCCGTCGTCGGGCAGGAGGTCCGGGTAGCCGACGACGACCACGCGCGCGTGCGGTGCCTGCTTGTGGATCGCCCGCAGCACCTTGGTCACCTTCGGCGCGGTGTTGAGGACGGCCAGCGCCAACTGGTCGACGCCGGTGGAGTTGTAGTAGCTCTGGCACGGGTTGCCCGTCAGGTCCGTGGCGCTGAGCTTGGCGCAGGTGCCGATGATGGTGCTGAACCCGATGTCGTTGCCGCCGATCTGGAGGGTCACGAGGTCCGTGTTCCGTTGTACGGCGTCGAGTTGGGGGCCGTTGGTGCCCTGCGCCTTCCACATCTCCTCGGTGGTCGCCCCGCTGCAGCTCACGTCCTTGAGCACGGTCCCTCTTTGGTCCGCCGCCACGAGCGAGGGGTAATTGTGGTCGGAGCGGGCGCAGTTGGCGTCGACCTGGGTCGGTATGTACGGACCCGAGGTGTAGGAGTCGCCGAGCGCCACGTACTGCGTGGTGCGACCGTGGCCGTGGCCCGAGTCGTGCGCCGCGGCGGGTGTCGCGGACCCGACGACGAGGGCGCAGCCGCTGACCGCCGCGGCGACCGCCACGGCCCTGCTGCGGTGGTGCACCGTCGTGGCCGGATGCGTCTCACGCTTCATGAGGTTCCTCCCCCAGGTCGGAGACGGCGCGACGGGACGGGCCCGATGCGGTCGTCTCTCCTTCAACTGGCCTTGTATACCGGTCGGTAAGTCACCGGGGCCAGAGGTCGGCAGGATCGAGTTCGGCGCCCGCTGAGTCAGGCCCCCCTCCGAAACAGTTCGGCCGGTTTGGTGGCCGGTTCCCGCCCGCGCGCACGTGGACCGCCTCCGGCGGGTATCCCTACCGCAGGCGCCAACGCGCTTGGGGGTGGGGGGAGTTGGCCCTGTTGACGCAGAGGCTACGGAGGCACCAGAAGCGTGCGTCGCGCCGTTCGCGGCGGCGCGAGACGATCCGTGCGCTGCGCGCCCAGGGACGCTACGGCCCCGGACTGCACGAGGTGCTGCCCGCCCTGGTCCTCGTCGCCCTCGCCGTGTGCGGGATCGTGGCCGGTCTCGCCGAGGCGTACCGCGTCCTCGGCACTGGCGCGCTCGCCGGCGGCCTGGCGCTGCTCTCCCTGGTCACGGCGGCCGTGGTCCGGCACAACCGGCCGCTGGCCCGCCGCCGCCTGGGCTACTACACGCCCGAGGAGATCGCCGATCTGGATGTGGAGGGGCTCGCCCTGGCCGTGTCCCGGATGCTGCGCCGGGACGGCTGGCGGGCGCTGGCCCGGCCCGACGCGCAGGGCCTGCCGCGGGTCCGTGCGCGCGACCGTCTCGGCCGCCGCCTGGAGGTGGCCTTCCGGCCGGTGGCCGAACCGCTGCCCGGTGAGGAGGCTCCGACGCGGTCCGTACGCCCGGTCAGCTCCGGGCCGCATCTCCGGCTCGTCGTCCACCGGGGGACCTTCAGCCGACGTGACGTGCAGTGGGCGCGCCGTCAGGGCGGCATCCAGCTCATCGACGGTCCGCGCCTGCGGCTCTGGGCACACGGCACTCCCCTGCACCACCTGACCGAGGTCCCCTGACACGCGGAACGAGCCGCGGGCGCGGGGCCCACGACTCGTTCACGATACGGCCCGTCAGCCCTCGCAGTGGTTGCCCAGCGCGGGGTTGAGGAGACCGATGACGTCGATCGAGTTGCCGCACACGTTGAGGTCCAGGTCGATCGGCACCTGGACGACGTTTCCGGAGAGCACGCCCGGGCTGTCGCTGGCGGTCCCGACCGGGTCGGGGTCCGCGCTCGCCGTACCGGCACACAGCAGCAAAGCCGCACCCGCCAGACCCACCACGGCCGTCAGACGCTTCCTCATGAAGAACTCCTGTCACTCGGAGAGGCATGTCCCTCCACGCTGAGGGTGCGTCGGGGGGTCACGACACTCTTCGGCGTCCGAACGGGTGGCGGCCCCCGCTCAGGCCGTCAGACCGGCGGCGACCGTCGCCCCGAGTTCCCAGCACGCCTCGACGCCTGTCCTGTCCGGCTCGCCGGTCAGCGTCACCGGGTCCGCCGCGCGTCGCCAGCCCAGCCCGGTCGTGATCGACTCAATGCCGCGCACGGCTCCCGTCACGTCGTTCCCGCCGTGCATGTAGTAGCCGAAGGGCCTGCCGCGGGTCTCGTCCAGGCAGGGGTAGTAGATCTGGTCGAAGAAGTGCTTGAGCGCGCCGGACATGTACCCGAGATTCGCGGGCGTGCCCAGGAGATAGCCGTCGGCGGCCAGCACGTCCGACGCGGTCGCAGACAGGGCGGCTCGCCGTACGACCCGCACGTCCTCGATCTCCGGTGTCGTCGCTCCGGAGACGACGGCTTCGAACATCGCCTGGCAGTTGGGCGAGGGGGTGTGATGGACGATCAGCAAGGTGGGCACGCGCCGAACCTACCCGTCGGCCGGCTCCACCCTGGTCACGGTGCCCTGGGTGCTGGCCTCCAGAAAACCGTCGGAGCCGTAGTCGTCGCTCAGATAGATCGCCATGCCCGCCGGGGTGTCGCCGCCGTTGGTGCTCGGCAGCCGGAGCAGCAGGTAACGGCTCGTCGGTTTCTCGACCTTCAGGTCCTTCTTCGCGCGCGTCAGCAACGCGGGAACGGCGTCCCAGTTGAAGTCGTCCAGCTTCACCGGCTTGTCTCCGTCTATCACCGTGCCCTTGTCGTCGAACCCCTCGTCGAAACCGGTACCGGAGCGGTAGGTGTAGCTGACGTACTTGGTGTTGCTGCCTTTCACCATCACATCCGCGATGACGTACCCCGGGTAGACGGAGAAGTCGGCGAAGCGGTCGCTGCCCGTCTTCTCCTTGAAGGCCTTGATCGCGGTCCGGATGCCGGACGGGGTGAGCATGTCCTGCGTCTTCACGGCGGCGCTGCTCCGGCTCGCCGAGACGGTGGGCGTGGTCTGCTGCGTCTGTCCGGCGGCTGTGGCACCTGGAGACGTACTCGTGTCGTTCTTGCTGTTGCCGTCCGGCAACACCTTCCAGGCGAGCGTGCCGATGAGCAGTACGCCCACGACGCTGGAGGCGACCGTGACGCCCCGGTTCCGCTTCGCCGGGCGCCGCCGACTCGTCCCCGACATACCGTCGGTGGTTGGCAGTGACGGCGGCACCGGAGGTGCGAGCCGGTACGAGGTGGTCTCAGGGCGGCGGTCCTGGGGCTGTGCCGCGGCGGCGGCCAGCATTCGGCCGACCGTCCCGGCGTCCGGCCGCGCCTCGGGATCGCGGACCAGGACGCAGGACAGCACCGGCGTCAGTGATCCGGCCCGCACCGGTGGCGGGACGTCCTCCTGGAGTACGGCGGCCAGCGTGGCCAGCGTCGTACCGCGCTGCAGCGGATGGTGGCCCTCGACGGCGACGTACAGCATCATCGCCAGCGACCACAGGTCGGCGGCGGGACCGCCGCTCTGGCCCGAGACCCGCTCCGGGGCCATGTAGTCGGGGGTGCCGATGATCGAGCCGGTGGCGGTGAGGGCGGTGGCGTCGCGGATGGCGGCGATGCCGAAGTCGGTGAGGACGGGGCGGCCGTCGGTGCGCAGCAGGACGTTGGCGGGTTTCACGTCGCGGTGCTGGACGCCCGCCTCGTGTGCCGCGTTCAGGGCGTCGAGCACTCCGCGGCCGAGCTGGGCGGCCTCGGCGGGGGCCATCGGTCCGCGGGCCAACCGGTCGGCGAGGGAGCCGCCTTGGACGAGTTCCATGACGAGCCAGGGGTAGGTGCCCACGCCCTCGTCGACGATGTGATGGATCGTCACCACGTTCGGGTGCTCGACCCGGGCCAGGGCGCGTGCCTCGCGCAGGACCCGCTGGCGCAGCATCTCCGCCGCGGCGGGGTCGTACTCGGCGAGGTCGATGTCCGGCGGCCGGACCTCCTTGACCGCGACGTAGCGGTGCAGCAGCAGATCCTGGGCGCGCCACACCGTGCCCATGCCACCGCCGCCGAGCCGGGACTCCAGCTCGAAGCGGCCGTCGACGACCCGTCTGTCGGGCTCCCCCTCGTTCATGCGGAGGAGCTTATGTGACGAACGTGCACGCCTGTGCCGCAAGTTCAGAAGGTGAGAAACGTCGGGCCGACCCGTGAGGGCCGACCCGGACGTCAGTGGTGCGGTGCCGTAGAACTACTCAGTCTCAGACGAGGTCGAACCGGTCCAGGTTGGAGACCTTGACCCACGCGTCGACGAAGTCGTTCACGAACTTCGCCTTCGCGTCGTCGCTCGCGTAGACCTCGGCGAGCGCGCGCAGCTCGGAGTTGGAGCCGAAGACGAGGTCGGCACGGGTGCCGGTCCACTTGACCGCGCCGGAGGCGTCGCGGCCCTCGAAAGTCTGCTGGTCCGAGGAGGTCGACGACCACGTGGTGCCCAGGTCGAGCAGGTTCACGAAGAAGTCGTTGGTCAGTGTGCCGACCTTGTCGGTGAGGACACCGTGCGTGGACTGGCCCTGGTTGGCGCCCAGGACACGCAGGCCGCCGACGAGGACGGTCAGCTCGGGGGCGCTCAGCGTGAGCAGGTTGGCCCGGTCGAGCAGCAGGTACTCGGCGGGAAGGCGGTTGCCCTTGCCGAGGTAGTTGCGGAAGCCGTCGGAGCCGGGCTCCAGCGCGGCGAACGACTCGACGTCGGTGTGCTCCTCGGTCGCGTCGACACGGCCCGGCGTGAAGGGGACCTCCACGTCGACGCCGCCGTCCTTGGCTGCCTTCTCGACCGCGGCGGCACCGCCGAGGACGATCAGGTCGGCCAGGGAGACCTTCTTGGCGCCGGAGTTGAACTCCTGCTGGATGCCTTCGAGGACCCGCAGCACAGAAGCGAGCTGGTCGGGGTCGTTGGCCTCCCAGCCGCGCTGCGGCTCCAGGCGGATGCGGGCACCGTTGGCGCCGCCGCGCTTGTCGCTGCCCCGGTGGGTGGAGGCGGACGCCCACGCGGTGGACACGAGCTGCGAGACGGTCAGGTCCGAGGCGAGGATCTTCGCCTTGAGGGCCGTGACGTCGGCGGCGTCGATGGTCTCGCCCTCGGCCTGCGGCAGCGGGTCCTGCCACAGCAGGGTCTCGGACGGGACCTCCGGGCCGAGGTACAGGGACTTCGGGCCCAGGTCACGGTGGGTCAGCTTGAACCAGGCGCGGGCGAAGGCGTCCGCGAACTGGGCCGGGTTCTCGTGGAAGCGCTTCGAGATCTCGCCGTAGATCGGGTCGAAGCGCAGCGAGAGGTCGGTGGTGAGCATCGTCGGGAGCTTCTTGGCGTCGCTGTGGGCGTCCGGGATGATCGCCTCGGCGTCCTTGGCCACCCACTGGTTGGCGCCGGCGGGGCTCTGGGTGAGCTCCCACTCGTAGCCGAAAAGGATGTCGAAGAAGTCGTTGCTCCACTGGGTGGGCTTGGTGGTCCAGGTCACCTCAAGGCCGGAGGTGATCGCGTCGCCGCCCTTGCCGGTGCCGTAGGTGGACTTCCAACCCAGGCCCTGCGCCTCCAGCGGGGCGGCCTCGGGGTCGTCGCCGACCGACTCGGCCGGGCCCGCGCCGTGGGTCTTGCCGAAGGTGTGGCCACCGGCGATGAGGGCGACGGTCTCCTCGTCGTTCATCGCCATCCGGCGGAAGGTCTCGCGGATGTCGCGGGCCGCGGCCAGCGGGTCCGGGTTGCCGTTCGGGCCCTCGGGGTTGACGTAGATGAGGCCCATCTGGACGGCGCCGAGCGGGTTCTCCAGCTCGCGGTCGCCGGTGTAGCGCTGGTCGTCGAGCCAGGTGGTCTCGGGACCCCAGTACACGTCCTCGTCGGCCTCCCAGACGTCGGCGCGGCCACCGGCGAAGCCGAAGGTCTCGAAGCCCATCGTCTCCAGCGCCACGTTGCCGGTGAGGATCATGAGGTCGGCCCAGGAGATGGACTGGCCGTACTTCTTCTTGACCGGCCACAGCAGACGGCGGGCCTTGTCGAGGTTGCCGTTGTCCGGCCAGCTGTTCAGGGGCGCGAAGCGCTGCTGCCCGCGACCGCCACCGCCGCGGCCGTCGCTGATGCGGTAGGTGCCGGCGCTGTGCCAGGCCATGCGGATCATCAGCGGGCCGTAGTTGCCGAAGTCGGCCGGCCACCAGTCCTGCGAGGTGGTCAGTACCTCGGCGATGTCCTGTTTGACGGCCGCGAGGTCAAGGGCACCGAACGCCTCGGCGTAGTCGAAGTCCGCGCCGAGCGGGTTCGCGACCACCGGGTCCTTGGCGAGGATCTTCAGGTTGAGGCGCTCCGGCCACCACTGACGGTTACCGCCGCCCTGGGTGGGGTGCGCGGCGCGCCCGTGCGCGACGGGGCAGCCCCCGGCATCCTCCGACTTCGCGTCCGTGACGATTGCGTCGTGGTTCTCAGACATGGGAATCCTTCCGAACTGGGTGGAACACGTGGCTCAGGAACTGGGGGCTGCCGTACAGGCGGGGCACAGGCCCCAGTAGATGACCTCGGCCTCGTCGATCGAGAAGCCTTGGTCGTCGGCGGCGGTCAGGCAGGGTGCCTCGCCGACCGCGCAGTCGACGTCGGCGACGACACCGCACGACCTGCACATGAGGTGGTGGTGGTTGTCGCCGACGCGTCCTTCGAAGCGGGCGGGGCTGCCTGCCGGTTCGATACGGCGTATGAGTCCTGCCGAGGTCAGCGCGTGGAGGGCGTCGTAGACGGCCTGGAGCGATATGTGTCCTACGCGGTCACGGACCCCGGACGCGACCGCCTCGACATCGAGGTGGTCGCCGTGCCGGACGGTCTCCAACAGCGCGACGCGGGCTGCCGTCACCCGCAGGCCGGCACCGCGCAGCTCCTCGGCGGTGGTCGGTGGCTGGGATGCGGTCATGACGCTCAACCTACAGCCATAAACACTAGTGATTCAAGAAAACAAACGGTTCAAGTTTGATGTCGTGCCGGGGTGGGCGGTGTGGAACGGTCCCAGGTGGTGGCGGTGACCCCACGTTCCCGCAGTACGCCCTTGCGAACTTTGCCGGTCTCGGTGAGCGGCAGCTCACGGACGGTGTCTATGTACCGGGGCACCGCGAAGGGGGGCAACTCGTCCGCACAGTGCCGTACGAGGTCACCGGGATCCAGCGCCTGTCCGAGCGCGGGCACCACCGCGACCATGACTTCGTCCTCGGCCAGCTCCGAGGGCACCGGGAAGGCCGCCGCGTCGGCGACCGCCGGGTGCGTGCGGACGACGGACTCCACCTCTTGCGAGGACACGTTCTCGCCCCGCCGCCGGATCACGTCCTTGATCCGGTCGACGAACCGGAACCACCCGTCGGCTTCCCGGACCACCCGGTCGCCGGTGCGCCGCCAGGCGGTGGCACCGGGCTCGATCTCTCCCAAGTACCCGGTGCAGAAGGCGAATTCGCGTGCGCTACGGACCACCAGCTCACCGGCGACGCCATCCGCAACGGGATCAAGCCGGCCGTCGACCACGCGTGCGGAGAAGCCGTCGCGCACAGTACCGAGGTAACCGGGCCGTTGCTCCTCGGGCGTCGACCCGATGACCAGGTTCGTCTCCGTCGACCCGAACCCGTCCACCAACGTGACCCCGAACCGCTCCCGAAACGGCTCCCACGCGGGGCCGGGAGTGGCCGGGGAGAGCCCGCGCCAGGCCCGATGCGCACGGTCGGCTGGGCCCGGCGGCTGGGCCAGGAGCATCGGCACCATCGCGCCCAACAGATAGACGGCGGTCGCACCGGCCTCCGCCACCCGCTCCCAGTACCGCGTGGCGGAGAACCGCTCACCGATCACACAACTCGCGCCCACAGCCATGGCGTGCGCGAGGGTGTTCAGCGCGTTGGTGTGGAAGAGCGGAAGGCAGGTGTACAGCACGTCGTCGGCGGCGAGGCGGAGCGAGTCGGAGACGGTGCGGCCCCACCAGACGGTCTGCGCGTGCGGGCAGCGCACGCCTCGCGCCGTACCCGTGGTGCCAGAGGTGAACAGCACGAAGGCGGTGTCGTCCGGGCGCACTTGGGCCGACGGCACGGCGGGCATCGTGCCCGGCGCCGGTACGCCGTTCCCGCCGACGATCCACAACTCCCCCTGGAAACCGGCCCCTACGACCCGTTCCGCGAACTCCTCGTCCACCAGCAGGAATTGCGGATCCGCAACACGCAGCACCTCTCGAAGCCCACCGCCCCGCAGACCGGTGTTGAGCGGAATCAGCACCGCGCCCAGCCAGGCGCAGCCGAGGATGAGGTCGACGAACTCGATCCGGTTGCCGGCCATGACGGCGACGCGGTCCCCAGGTCGACAGCCCCGCTCCGCGAGCGCTCCCGCCATCGTGGCAGCGGCGGTACGGGTCTCCGCGTACGTCCGCGTCACCTCCCCCACCCGCAGGAAGGTCCGTTCGCCGAACTCCCCCGCCGCCGCGTCGAGGAGGCCGGGGATGGTGTCGGTCACCGCAGCACTCCGGCCTCCCGGAGCTGTTGGATGCGCTCCGCCGAGAACCCCGCCACCTCCCCCAGTACGGCGTCGGTGTCGGCGCCGAGTACGGGCGCGGCGGCACGGATCCCGCCGGGCGTGCGGGTCAGGCGGATCGGCACACCCTCGTGGAGGAAGGCGCCCGCGACCGGATGCTCCTTGCACACATAGAAGCCGCGGGCTCTCAACTGCGGGTCGTGCTCGACGAGTTCACGGCCGTCCTGGACCGCTCCGGCCGGGACGCCGTGCGCCTGGAGCGCCTCGGCGGCGACATCTGCGGGCAGCGTGCGGGTCCACTCCCCCAGCACGGCGTCGACCAGGTCCGTGGCATGCCTGCGCGCGTCGGCCGTCAAGGTCCGCTCGTCGGTGGCGAGTTCGGGTCGGCCGATGACCTCGCACAGCGCGGCCCACTCGGTGTCGTCGCGCACGCTGACGGCCAGCCAGCGGTCGGCACCGAGGCAGCGGTAGACGCCCTGCGGGCTCCAGCTGGGGTGGGTGTTGCCGCGGGGAACCACCTCCGGGCCTCGGAGGAGGCTGGTCCCCATGTGGGCGGCTATGGCCTCCAGTTGGGACAGGTCGATGTGCTGTCCGCGTCCGGTGACGGCGCGGTGCTCCAGCGCGGCGACCGTGGCGAGGGCGGCCTGCAGTCCCGCGACGATGTCGCCGTGGCCGTAGATCACGCCGACCACGTCGTCCGGGCCCCAGCCGGTCAGTGCGGTCAGGCCCGCGCTCGCCGAGACCGTGTCGGCGTAGGACACCCAGCCGTTGCGCGGTCCCGTGTGTCCCATGCCGGACATGCTGACGTACACGAGGTCCGGGTTGACGCGACGCAACTCCTCGTAGCCCAGGCCGAGTTTGCGCATGACCGTGGAGCTGAAGTTCTCCACGAGGACGTCGCAGTGGGCGATGAGGTCGCGCAGCACCGCGACGCCGTCGTCGGTCCGGGTGTCGAGCGCGATGCTGCGTTTGTTGCGGTTGACCTCGTTGAAGTAGCCGTTGGTGTTCGGGTCCGTGTGGGGGCCGCGGGAGAGGTGCATGAAGGGGGCGAAGCGGGTGGGGTCGGGGCGGCGGGCGGACTCGACCTTGATCACGTCGGCGCCGTGGTCGGCCAGCACCTTGGTGCAGTACGGGCCGGCGAGGACCCAGGTCAGGTCGAGGACGCGGATGCCGTGGAGGGCGGGGTGAGCGGGGGTCTGCGTGTTCGCGAGGTCGGGCCGCGGACGGTGTGCTGCCAGCACGTCCCGGTCCGCGCCCAGAGCGGGGACGTCCAACTCCCGTACCCGGTGGCCTTCCGGGAACGCGAAGGGGAAGCCGAGGTCGGTTCGCTCGCCCTCCGGTGTCCGTACCCGGGTGAAGAAGCCGCGGGCCGCGAGCTGCGGGTTGTCGGGGAGTTCGTGGGGCAGGTCGACGGCGGCCCAGGGCAGTTTCCTGGCCTGGGCGCGCTCCGCGAACTCGGCCTTGGGCCAGGTGCCCACGAAGTCCTGGACCACCTTGAACACGTGCTCCTGGTGCGTCTTGCGTTCGACGGGGTTCTGCCAGCGCAGTTCGGCGAGATCGGCCGCGGCGCTCTCCTCGCACAGCCAGTCCAGCAGCGCGTCCCACATGCGCGGACTGCCGCCGAGCCCGCCGCCCAAGTAGCCGTCGGCGGATCGGAACAGCCCGTGCGGGACGAGGGGATGGACGCTGCCGGGGCGCGGCGGCACCCGGTCCTCGTGCAGATAGGCGAGGGTTCCGGCCTCCAGGGCGGCCGCCACGCACGCCTGCGCGGAGACGTCGACGAGCTGCCCCGGACCGGTGCGCCGGGCGCGGAGGCCGAGCAGGGCGGCGATGGCCGCGTTGACACCGGCGAGTTGCTCGGCCTGGTGCTCCGGGAGCCGTAGCGGCGGGCCGTCGGGGTCGCCGACCTGGGCGAGCATCCCGCCCAGCGCGGCCACGACGAGGTCGGTGCCCTGCCAGTCGCTGCGCGGGCCGAGCAGGCCGAAGGGGGTGACGCGGACGTGCACGAGGTCGTCGAGTCCCTCGGTGATCGCCTCGGCGCCGGCCGGGCTTCCGTCGAGCAGCACATCGGCGGTGGTCAGCAGAGTGCGCAGTTCCTCGGGCGAGGCGGGAACGATCGACCGCTTCCCCGCGTGCCAGTGGACGAACGCGTCGCCGTCGAGTTCGCGTCGGGTCTCGTCGCCTTCCGGCGGTTCGACGAGCACGACCTCGTGGCCGAGGCCGACCAGCAGTCGGCCGGCGAACCGGGTGAAGGGGCTGGACAGTTCGACGACGCGCGGCACGGACTCGCTCACGTCTCCTCCCCGGAGAGTCAGTTGTGCTGCTGGTTCAGGAAGCCGGAGACGACGCTGTGGTAGTCGTAGGGCCGTTCCTCCTGCGGGTGGTGGGAGGCCTCGCTCATGACGTGCAGGTTGCCCTTGGGGATCATGCGGGCCAGCATCAGCGGGTAGTCGGGGGTCAGGAACGCGTCCTGCATGCCCCACAGGAAGAGCGTCGGCGCGGCGATCAGGCCGAGTTCGGTGGTGAGGTCCTGCCAGTCGCCGCGCGGGTTGTCGGAGGCACCGGCGAGCGCGGTCTCCTCGGGGTCGAGGCTCTGCTCGTGGCGCAGGGTCACGGTGCCGTCGGGGACGGCGTCCGGGTCGAACCACTCCAGGCGGGCGATGAGTTCGCGCATCTTCTGCCACGAGGGGCCGGTGCCGCCGTAGTAGACGTCGCGGGCGTTGCGGCCACGACGGCCGCCTTCCGGGAGGGGGGCGAGCGGGCCGTAGAAGACGGGCATGCTGCCGGTGATCACCAACGACCGTACGCGCTGGGGGTACTTGGCGGCCAGGTTGAGCGCGATGGTGCCGCCCCAGGAGTTGCAGACGAAGTCGGCGCGGTCGATGCCGAGTTCGTCGAGCAGGGCCACTGTCTTGGCCGCGTGGTAGTCCCACATGGGGCCCTCGATGACGGGCTTGGCGGACTTGCCGTACTGGAGGATGTCGACGAGCAGGCATCGACGGTCCGCCGCGAACAGCCGGGCCACCTGCCCGAAATCGGACCAGCCGGTGCAGCCGGGACCGCCGCCGTGCAGGAAGACCGTGGGGCTGCCCTCCCCCAGGTCGACGTAGTGGTACTTGACGCCGTCCGCTTCCGCGTAGGCGCCTTCCGGGGGCGGCTGGATGTCCATGAGGTCCATGTCCCGATGGTGGGACGGCGACGATCTCTGCCCAAGCGGAACGGTCCGCTGAGCGGGCCGGTTCCGTGGCGGTCGGGGGCGGGCGGTCCTTAGCGTCCGGGCGTCGGACGACCACAGGAGGCAACGGATGTCCCAGAGCGCCGTGTTGGAGCTGGTGGAGGAGCGGGCCCGGGCGTCGATGGGGAGTTGGGAGCGGCGGTCGTTGGGTGTCGTACGGGCGGAGGACGCGGCGGAGTTCGCACGGGCGGCCGGAGAGCGGGCACCGTATCTCGTCGATCCCGCTCGCGCCGACTTCGCCGTCCATCCGATGTATGTGGTGAGTCTGCTGCGCGGGGCTCCCGGGGCCGATGCGGCGGAGTTCCGGCCGGACGGCATGTACCGCGACGAGGTGCCCGGCACGGACGGGCTCGACGTGCGGCTGATGGCGGGCGGTCAGGACGTGCGGTGGGTCGGGGCGGTGCGGGCGGGTGACCTGATCGAGCTGCGGCGCGCGCTGACTGCCGTGGAACGCAAGGGTGTTGGTGAGGGATTCCTCCTCCTCACGATGGAGAAGGTGTACGGCACGGCGCGGGGGACGCTGGTCGAGGTCACGGAGAGGTTCATCGTCCGATGACGGGCCGCCGAGTGCGCCAAGTCGTCGTGGGACAGGCCGTGTTGCCCGTCGAGCTGACGCCCGACGCGATCACCCTCCTGCGGTTCGGCGCGGTCACCCGTAACGCCCATCGCATCCACTACGACAACGAGTTCGCGCGGTCGGAGGGGCTGGCCGGGGCGGTCGTCATGGCTCAGCTGCACGGGTGTCTGTTTCACCGTGCTGCCGCGGAGTTCGCGGGTGTGGGCGGGCAGGTGCGGGAGGTGGGGTGGCGGAACCGGGCGCCGGCCTGCGTCGGGGGCCGGCTGGTGGTGACGGGCACGGTGCGGTCGGTGGACGCGAGGAGTGGTGCGGTCACTCTCGATCTCGTCGAGCGGTGCGGTGCCGGGGGCGTGGTGTGCTGCCGAGGGCGTGCGGCGGTCGTCCTGGGGTGAGACGGGGTGTGAGGGAGGGGGCCGTCTCCCCAGCGCACTCCCGCTCCGCCTCTGGTGTCCCGTGTTCATCCCAGCCGTGATCCATCCCCGCAGGTCACAGGCGTGTGACCGTCCCGGCGTCCCAACCCGGGCAGGAGGATCCGGTCCGAGCGGCGGGCGCTGCCAGCATGAGTCTGCCGGACGTTGCCGGCAACTCATCAGAGGGGGAACACCAGATGGGACAAAGGACGCTTCTGCGGGGTCTGACCCTCGCCGTGGCAGCGGTCCTGCCCCTGTACGGGCCGACGGTGGTGCGGGCTGC
Source organism: Streptomyces sp. NPDC050508 (assembly GCF_040655155.1). Lineage (NCBI taxonomy): Bacteria > Bacillati > Actinomycetota > Actinomycetes > Kitasatosporales > Streptomycetaceae > Streptomyces > Streptomyces sp. NPDC050508. The sequence goes on along the minus strand of NZ_JBFAJJ010000001.1, from coordinate 1,037,492 downwards.
GGAGTCCGCAGCCGTCACCGCGGTCGCCGTCTGCGGGCATACGAGCGCACAGCCCACGCTGCAGCAGGGATCTACGGGGGACGCGGCTGTCGAGGCGCAGTGCGAGCTCAATCTGGCGACGAAGCCGAGCGCATACACGCCGATCGCGGCGGACGGCTCGTTCGGGCCCGCGTCGGCGACGCGCCTCAAGGAGTTCCAGCGGTGTGCCGGGCTGGGCGTGGACGGTGTGCTCGGCCCGCAGACCTGGACGGCGCTCAACATCTGGGCCGCGCAACCGCACAGCTGCACGACCAAGGGCACGTCGACCACGGCGCAGACGACCGTGTGCGGCCACAGCAGCGCGCGCCCCACGCTGCAACAGGGCGCGACGGGCACCGAGGTCAAGGAACTGCAGTGCCGGCTGAACCTGGCCATGGAGCCGTTCCACTACTCGCCGCTGGCGATCGACGGCGCCTTCGGAGGCGGGACCGAGTCCCGGGTCGTCGAACTCCAGCACTGCGCCGACCTCGGTGCCGACGGCGTCGTAGGCCCCAACACCTGGGCGAAACTGGTGGACTGGTCCAGTCGGAACACGTACTGCACGCCACCGCGCCCCGCCGGTTACCCGATCGACGGCCTGGACACCGCCAAGTACCAGCACCCCGACGGCGCGCCGATCGACTGGAAGGCCGTGAAGGCCTCGGGTGTCGAGTTCGCGACGGTCAAGGCCACCCGGGGCCTGAACGTCACCGACGAATACCTCGCCACCGACCTCGAAGCGGCCAGAACCGCGGGGCTGGCCGTCGCGCCCTACCACTTCTACACGGGCACGGCGCCCGACACGGGCGCCGCGCAGGCCGACCGGTTCATCGCCGCGGTGCGGGCGACCGGCTACACCGGGCAGCGTGCGGGCGATCTGCCGCCGATATTCGACCTGGAACGCATGGACGACGGCAGTGGGCGCTGTCCCACCTACGGCACGGTGGACGACGCGAAGGCCTGGCTCGACCGGGTGGAGGCGGCCTTCGGCCGTACTCCGATCATCTACACCCAGAAGTCCTTCCTGGACGACTGCCTGGGTTCGACCACCGCCTTCGCCCGGTATCCGCTGCAACTCGCGGACTACCGCACGTCGATCACCTCGCCGCCGGTGCCGACCGGCTCGACGACCTGGGCGATGTGGCAGTACACCGACGCCGCGCTCTTCCCGGGCCTCCAGGCTCCGGCGACCGGGGACGTGTTCAACGGCACCCAGGCCGACCTGGACCGGCTGGCCAACCGCTGATCCCGGCCGGACCATCGCTTTCCGACCTCTTCCCCCACCACCGTTCTCCGAAAGGACGATGATGACTTCTTCCTCCCGACCCATGAACCGCCGGGCCATGCTGCGTGGCACGCTGGCCGCCGGTGCCGGCCTCGCGTTCGGTCAGCTGCTGTTCTCGGGTGTCGCACAGGCCTATTCGTGGTCGCGCACCCTGACCGAGGGCGCCACCGGTGCCGATGTGACCGAGCTGCAGATCAGGATCGCGGGCTGGGCGGCGGACAGCGCGAGCCACAGCCGGGTCGGCATCGACGGGGACTTCGGCCCCGGTACGGCCGCTGCCGTACGCCGGTTCCAGGCGGCGTACGGTCTCACCGCGGATGCCAGCGTCGGGCCCAACACGCAGGCGAAGCTCAACGCGCTGGAGCAGTCGGACGGTTCCACGCTCCACTTCAACTGGAGCGAGTTCGAGAACCAGACGGGCGGCGCCTTCAACGGCGGCAAGCTGAGCGCGGCGCAGGTGAAGGAGAACGTCCGCCGCTGCATGTACAAGCTGGAGGCGCTGCGCAAGAAGCTGGGCGACAAGCCGATCACGGTCAACTCCGGCTTCCGCAGCATCGCGCACAACGCGGACGTCGGCGGGGCCAGCGACAGCATGCACCTGTACGGCACCGCGGCCGACCTCGACGTGCCCGGCGTGGCCAACAAGACCGTCTACCAGAAGGCGGAGACCTGCGGGTTTTCCGGGCTGGAGACGTACACCGTCGACCATCAGCACGTCGACAGCAGGGCTGACCTGGGTCGCGACTGGTGGTGGGAGGACGGCACGGTCTGACGTCGCTCTCGGGGGAGCGGAGCTCCGGGTACCGCCGCGGCGGTACCCGGAGCTCCGGGCGTCAGCTCTTCGGTTCGTCCTTCAACGCCGCCTCGCAGGAGGGCCAGTCGTGGAAGTCGTGCCGGACGCTCCACAGCCGGTGGGCCGCCTTGATGTTCCAGTCCGGGTCGAACGCCCGCAGGGGTGTGCCGTCGAGGTCCCGCAGGCGAGCGTCGGAGATCTGGAACACGCCCCAGTTGCGGCTGCCGTTGGTGTTCGGCAGCACGTACAGCGGGTCGAGGAACGACGCACAGCGGGCGATGGCCACGGCGGTGTCGGGTTCCTCGACGAACACCTCACGGACCCGTTTCGTCACCTCGGCCGGCGACCAGGTCGTCATGTTCACCTTCTGGGCGTAGAGCGCCTTCTTGGTGGCATCGTCGACCGCGTTGGTGGCCGGCAGGCCCGCCAGCACCTGGAACGCGGTCAGTCGGCGCAGGGTCTCCGGCCCGAAGTCCCCGTCGATGGCGAGCTTCCCCTTCGCCCGCGCCAACAGGGTCTGGACCTCGCGCACGCAGTCGTCGTGCTGCCCCATGCTCACCGACTTGCACGCGGAGGAGTACAGCAGCCCACCGCCGGCCGCGGACGAGGTGCCGCCGGAGCCGCTGTCGGGCATCCACACGAAGCCGGCCACCAGCACCACCGCGACCACGGCGGCCAGTACCGCGACACGGGAGGACCATTTCTCGGGCACCCGGAACCGGCGCGGCTCCCCGGTCGCGGCGGGGGTGGTCTCCTGCGGGGTGACGTCGTCCGGTTCCGGTTCCGGGTTGTCCTCGACCGTCGGGGCCGGTGCGTCCCGGTCGGTGTCGGCCAGCGCCCACAGCCGGTGGAGTTCCCGGAGTTCCTCCGCACTGGCGCCGCACACCTTGGCGAAGGCGTGCACCACCCGATAGTCCGCGGGGACGCTGAGGCCGGAGCAGTACCGATGCAGGCTGGAACCGCTGACGCCCGCTTCCTTGCCGAGACGGTCGTAGCCCCGGCGGCTGCGGTTCTTCAGCATCCGAAGGTAGGCGGCGAACTTCTCGGTATGCGGAGAGGCAACCACACAACCACCCTTGCTCAAGCCTCTACTGACGGGTAGAAGCTACACCCCGCGCAAGGAGTGCGTGCGCCCTTTCACTGCCGCGATGTGACCGCCAACGGCCTTTCCCTCGACGGTATTTGACAGAGAGTCAGTAGCAGCGCCTCAGTCCAGGTCCAGCACCACCTTGCCGATGGCCTCCCCGGTCCGCAGCCGCTCCGCCGCCTCGGCCAACCGCTCGATGCCGTGCCGCTCGATCTCCAGCGTCAGCGCCCCCGTCCGCAGATCCGCCAGCAACTCCTCCGCGTCCGCCGCGACTTCCCTGCCCCGCGACATCAGGTTCACCGGCAGCAGGGACACGTCCGCGAGCAGGAAGTCACCGAGATCCACGCCGAATTCGCGACCCGCGGTGTAGCCGACGAGCGCGGCACGCCCGCGTGGGCGGACGAGCGGGAGGGCGTCGCGCAGGACCGGGCCGCCGACGGTGTCGACGAGTACGTCGATGGGCCCGCCCACCGACTCCGCGGACAGTTCGGAGGTGAGGACGGGCTTGGCGGGAGCCGGGACGTGGGCGAGCTTGGCCGGGCGTCCGACGACCCCGATCACCTCGGCTCCGGCCCGTGCGGCGACCTGTACGGTCATCGCCCCCACCGCGCCCGCCGCCCCGGTCACGAGCACCCGCTCCCCCGGCTGGACGTGCGCGACCGCGTGCACCGCGGCCCACGCCGTGCCCGCCGGTGAGAACCAACTGCACGCCAGGGCAGGGTCCGTGCCCTCCGCGACCGTCTCCACGGCGGCGTCCGGCACCAGTACGTGTTCGGCCCAGCAGCCGTCGCGGCGCAGGCCGAGGCCCTTGCCGCCGAGCCGGACGAGGGCACCCTCGGGATGGATGTCCGAGGCGAGGACGACCCCGCATCCCGTGGTGCCCGGTACGGCGGGCAGGTCGGGCAGGATCCCGAACTTGCCGTCCACGACGTTCAGATCGAGGTGACCCACCTGGGCCGCCCGCATCCGTACGAGGGTGTGGCCCGGGCGGGGCTCCGGCACCGGGCGCTCCACCAGGCGGGGCAGCGAGCCGAAGCTCTCCAGGACCAGGGCGCGGGACTTGGCGGACGTCACAACTTCACTCCGTATCGACGCAGGACGCGGGACGCGACGATCCGCAGGACGCGGGACGCGACGATCCGCAGGACGCGGTCGAAGACGAACCCGAGGATTCCCAGGGTGATGATTCCGACGAAGACCCAGTCGATCCGCCCGTAGTTGCGGGAGGTCCAGATCAGCGAACCGAGGCCGACCTGGGAGGCGACGATCTCGGCGGAGACGATGGTCAGGAAGCTGTTGCCCATGGCGAGGCGTGCGCCGGTGACGATGTGCGGCACCGTCGAGGGCAGCACGACGCTCCGCAGGATCTGGCGGCGGTTCGCGCCCAGGTTCCGGGCAGCGCGCAGCTTGGACTCGCTCACCGCCATGACACCGGCGCTGGTGTTCACCGTGACGATGAAGACGGCCGTGTAGAAGATCAGGACGACTTTCGACGACTCGCCGATGCCGAGCCACACCACGGCCAGGGTCACGAAGGCGACCGGCGGGATGAACCGGAAGAACTCGATGTAGGGCTCCAGGAGTTGGCGCACCACCGGGACCTGTCCGACGAGCAGCCCCACCGGTGCGCCCACGAGGACGCCGAGTCCCCAGCCGATCAGGATGCGACGGCTGGAGGCGACGATCGAGTTGGTCAGCGTGCCGTCCGACGCCAACTGCCGTGCCGCGCTGAGGGTTTCGCTCGGGGAGGCGACCAGCGAGGAGCCGTACGCCATCGCCAGCAGTTGCCAGACGGTGAGGCCGACGAGGACGGAGAGGGTGTACATGCCGAGTGCGCGCAGTCGCCCCGCGCTCGTCCGGGCCGGGCGTTTCCTGGTCCCCGCGCTGCCGGTGGCGGCGGCCGTGGCGGTGGTCATCGGGGGTCCTCCTCCGTGGTGCGCGACTCGTCGTCGAGTCCCTGGTCGCGCAGCGCCTTGCGGACCTCTTCGCCGATGTCCTCGCGGAGTCGGCGGCGCAGTTCGACGGCGGCGGGGTCGTCCTCGTCGCGGGGCCTGGGGAGGTCGACGGGGTAGACGGACTTCACCGAGGCCGCCGGGCCCGCGGTCATGACGGCGATGCGGTCGGCGAGCAGGATCGCCTCGTCGATGTCGTGGGTGACGAAGACGACGGTGCAGCCCGAGGCACGCCAGATGCGGTCCGTCTCCTCCTGCATCACCTGCCGGGTCTGCGCGTCGAGCGCGCCGAAGGGTTCGTCCATCAGGACCACGCCGGGTTCGTTGGCCAACACGCGGGCGATCTGCACCCGTTGGCGCATGCCGCCGCTGAGCTGGCCCGGGAAGCGGTCGGCGCAGTGCCGTAGCCCCACCAGGCCCAGGTACTCGGCGGCCACCTTCGCCTGCTCCGTGCGCGAGGCGCCGCGCATGCGGGGACCGAAGGCAACATTCTGACGCACCGTCATCCAGTCGAAGAGTGCCTCGCTGCTCTGGAAGACCATGCCCAACTCCGGGTCGGGGCCGGTGATCGGAGCCCCGCCGACGGACAGGCTGCCCTCGTCCACGGGCACGAAGCCGGCCATGGCGGACAGCAGCGTGGACTTGCCGCAGCCGCTCGGGCCGAGCAGGCACAGGAACTCGCCGGCGGCGATGTCGAGGGAGATGTTCTGGACGGCCTGAAGGGAGCCGAAGCGGATACCGACACCGTCGGCGGCCAGCGCCGCACCGCGACCGCTGACCTGCGCGAGGTGGGTCTTCACGGCCTCCGTCATCACGACGATCCCTTCAAGTGCTCGGTGAACCAACCGCGTTGGACGACCGTCGTGACATCCGGCTGGGCCTTGACCTTGCCGGTGTCCACGAAGAACCTGGCCGTGTCCGCGTATCCCTTGAGGTCCGCGGCCGTGAAGTCACGGGTTCCGAAGTCGATCTCCTTGATGGCGGTCAGGGTCTGGGCCGCCGGGACCTTCACGGCCTTCTCGGTCGCCTCGGCCGCGGCCTTCGGGTCGCTCTCGGTCAGCCGGGCCGCCTCCTGAAGGGTCTGGGCGACCTTGGTGGCGGTGTCGGAGTTGGCCTTCAGCCAGGCCGCGCTCGTCAGCAGCCACTGGGAGTAACTCAGGCCGTAGGCACCGGTGTTCTCCAGGATCCGGCCGCCCTGCGCGACTCCCTTGGTGGGCCAGGGCTCCCAGAGGACGTACGCGTCGACGTCGCCCTTCTGCATCAGGGCCGGGATCTCGGGCGGGTCGGCGGTGACGAACTTGACCGACTTGGGGTCGATGTCCTTCGACTCCAGGAACCGGGTGGCCGCGAGTTCGGACAGACCGGGGGCCACGGCCATCTTGCGGATGTTCGCGGGGGACTTCACCTTCGGGCCGAGGACGACCTTGAGGTACTTGCCGGACTGTTCGTAGACCAACAGGGAACGCAGGTCGGGGTCTTGGGGCAGCATGCTGATCGTCGTGGTGTCCGAGTTGCCGGACATCTGGACCTGGCCCGCGACGAGGTTGTTGACGCCTTCGCTGCCCTGCCCGAACTGGACGAGTTGGACGTTCACTCCGTGCTTGGCCCACAGGCCTTCGGCGTCGGCGAGGAAGAAGGGCGCGTACGAGGCGTCGATTCCGACGCCGATGCGGATCGTGGGGCCCGCGGCGTTCTTGCCGGAGCCGGAGCCCGCGGTCGAGTCGGTGGTGCCCGCGCCGCACGCGGTGAGCGTGAGGAGTGCGACGGCGAGGGCGGCGGGGCCTGCGTAGCGGTGGCTTGTCGTGGACCGTGTCTCCATGAGTACCTCGGGGGGTCGGTGGGAGACCGCCGGTTTCGGCTGGTCGTCGGGTGCGGCCCGGGAATTGGCGCACCGTAGAACGGCGTGTGGCCTCCACGCATCGACGAGGGTCCGCTGAACGGGACGCGCAGGTGAAGCGCGGTCTCCGGACCCGTCCCCGGGGCGCGGTCTGCTCAGCGGGACGGGTCCCTTGGGCGGATCCAGCGGTCCGTCGCATGCTCGCCGGACAGGCATCCCGGCAGCAGGAGGACGCGCACGATGACGGTCGACGACTCTCCCGACACCCAGCCCCCGGTCCGGAGCCGCCGCAGACCAACAGGTGAGCCCGGCCGCCAGGACTGGAAGTCGTGGCCGCACTACGACGCGGCGGGCATGGGCTTCCGCGGTTATTGGTACCCGGTCACCTGGTCCAGCCAGATCACCGGCGATCCGCTCCCGTTCACGATCTGCGGCGAGAAGATCACGCTGATCCGCGACGGCGGCACAGCCTACGCGCTGCACAACCGCTGCCCGCATCGCGGCGTCCCGCTCTCCGAGGGCGACCAGCAGTTCCCCGGCACGATCAGCTGCCCGTACCACGGCTGGACCTTCGACCTGCCCACCGGCAAACTCGCCGCGGTCATCACCGACGGCCCCGGCTGCCGACTGACCGGCAAGGTGTCGGTGCGGACGTACCCGGTCGAGGAGCGCCTCGGCATGGTGTGGGTGTACATCCCCCTCGCCGACGAGGAACCGCACCCCATCGACGAGCAGTTGCCCGAGGAACTCGTCTCCAACGCCTTCGTGATGGGCGGCCGGATCGATCCGCGCGGCGGCAACTGGCGCTTCGCCTGCGAGAACGGCTTCGACGAGGGACACGCCAAGTACCTGCACCGCACGGCACTTTGGCGCCTGTTCAAGCCGATGCCCACCTGGAACATCACCCGGGTCGTGCCCAAGGGCCGCTGGATCTACCGCGTTCAGGACGAGGTGTACTGGGAGGCGGACTTCCCCGGAGTCGGCCGCTGGACCAACAAGCGCTGGTGGAAGGCCCAGCCGCCGAAGGAGACCTTCAACATCGGCAACACGGGCAAGCCGGACAAGGTCAACCCGACCATCGAGGCCCAGGAGTTCCCCGGCTTCGCGTCCCTGTCGATGCCCGGCGTGCTGCGCATCGCGTACCCGAACTTCATCCACTACGAGTTCTACGTCCCCGTCGACGAGGACAACCACCGCTATGTCGGCGTGATGGTCAACTTCACCGAGGGCTGGAACACCCTGCGTTTCTACGCCAAGTATCTCGGCGCGATCCGCTGGTTGTTCCACGGCCAGTTCTCCGGCCAGGACGCGTGGATGGTCGACATCACCGACGCGCCACCGGAGAAGCTCTACCGCCCCGACATCTCGCTGACCGCCTGGCGGAACCTCAGCGAGCAGGAGTACGGGAAGAAGCTCGCCGGCACCGACGCAGTCAACAGTTCCGACGAGAAGAAGGCATGACCATGGGCCGCACCCTGCTCACCCTGCTGATCGGAGCGGGCATCGCCCTCGGGCTCCCGCTCGCCAGGAAGCGCTTCGAGCGCACCACCATGACCCAGGTCCACAGGATCAACCAGTGAGCCCCGCAGTCGAGTTGGCAGGGCTGGACGCACAGCGGCGCGGCTGGGTCGAGGACGCCTGGGGGCAGGTCACCGGCGACCGGTTGCGCGAGCTGATCACCGGGCTGGTCGACATCCCGTCCCCGACCGGCGACGAGGCCCCGCTCGCCGCGCACATCGCCGCCACCCTCACGGCCGCCGGCTGCCGTGCCCAAGTCCAGCCGTTGGACGACCGGCAGGCCAACGCCTGGGCCCGGCTCTCCGGCGACGGCACCGGCCCCGACCTCATGCTCTACGCGCCCATCGACACCCTGACCGTGGGCGAGGAGAGCGAGGATCTGCCGTGGATCGGGCCGGAGTTGCGGGACGACATGCGCCCGCGGGCCACCGTCCACGACGACCTCGTCGTCGGCCTCGGCGCCTCCAACCCGAAGGGCCACGCCGCCTGCGTGATGATGGCCGCCGAGGCGATCGCGCTGGCCGGCATCCCGCTCACCGGCGACCTGGTCGCCGCCTTCGGCGCGGGCGGCATGCCCACCAACGCCCGCCCCGGCGGAAAACGCCTCAACACCGGCCAGGGCGCGGGCTGTTCGTTCCTCCTGGAGCAGGGCGTGTGGACCGACTACGCCCTCATCGCCAAGCCCGGCTGGACGGTCTCCTGGGACGAGGTCGGCCTCGTCTGGTTCGAGGTGACGGTCCACGGCACGCACACCTACGTCGGCTCCCGCCACCGCCTCCCCTACGACAACGCCGTCGCCCGCGCCGGTGAGGTCGCCCGGCACCTGGAGGAGTGGTTCGTCGAGTACGCCGACCGGCACACCTCCGGCACGGTCGCGCCGCAGGGCATCGTCTCCTCGATACGCGGCGGTTGGCCCCGGATGGCGGCGGTGACACCGGCGTCCTGCACCCTCATGGTGGACCTTCGCATCGCCCCGGACACGACCCCGATGCAGGCCAAACGGGAGTTCCTCGCGTCCATCGAGGCCCTCCGGGAGAAGAACCCCGGCATCCATGTCGACGCCGAGATGGTCCTGTCCATCCCCGGTACCCGCACCGACCCGGACAGCTGGATCTGCCGTAGCGCGACGGCGAGTTGGGCGGCGTTCGAGGGGCGCGAGCACGAGGTGATCAGGGGCAACAGCGGTGCCACCGACGCCAACATCCTGCGCGGGCGAGGCATCCCCACCGTGCGGGTCGGCATGCCGAAGGTCACCGACTCCCTGTTCGACATCGACTTCGCGCGGGGCATGAACACCGTCTCCGTACAGGCGATGGAGAAGCTCACGCGCCATCTGATCCGCACGGCGATCGACACCGTTACCCGGTCCCGCACAGAGGTCGAAGGGATGACGCCGTGACCGAGATCGTTCTGGGCGTGGGCGCCTCGCACAGCACGCTGATGAACACCCACTGGGAGGAGACCTTCCACAAGGACCGGGCCGAACGGTTCCGCGACGCGCTCACCGAAGCGCGGGAAGCACTCCTCGCGGCCCGCCCCGACACGGTGATCCTCGTCGGCTCCAACCACTTCCGGGGCTTCTGGCTGGACCTGATCCCGAGCTTCACGATCGGCGTCGGCGAGTGCGTCGCGAGCGGCGAGTCCGGCACCCCGAAGGGCCCGCAGCCGGTGGACGTCCCCCTGGCCCGGCACATCGCCAACTCCCTTGTGGAGAGCGGCGGTTTCGACCCGGCGTTCTCGGCCAGGCTCCAGATCGACCACGGTCAGTCGCACGCGATCCAGTACCTCTTCGAGGGCCTGGACGTGGAGATCGTGCCGCTCGTCGTCAACGTCTTCGCCCCACCCCTGCCCACCCTCACCCGCTGCGAGGAACTGGGCCGGGCGATCCGGGAAGCCGTCCTCTCCTTCCCCGGCGATCGGCGCGTGGCGGTGGTCGGTTCGGGCGGGCTCTCGCACCGGCTGCCCTGGCCCGACTGGCGTGAACCGCGCGGCGACGACGAGGAGTTCATGGTCGGCGCCTGGCTGAACGGCCGGGAGAACTGGCAGGACTACGACGTCCGGCGCCGCGAGATCATCCGCGCCGCCGAGGCCGCGCTCAACCCGGAGTTCGACGACGACTTCCTGTCGCTCGTCGAGCAGGGCGAGATCCAGCGGATCACCGCGTACACCACCGAGGAGTTGGAGAAGGTCGCCGGCAACGGTGCGCAGGAGCTGCGCACCTGGCTGCTGATGTCGGCCGTGCTCGACCACGTGCCCGGCCGTCGGCTGGCGTACGAACCGATGCCCGAGTGGCTCACCGGAATGGGCGTAGCCGTCCTCGACCCCCAACAGGCCCCCGTCGAAAGGCAGTAAGGCAGTCATGAGCATCTGGACCGAACTCTCGGGCATCGACTACCGGCACGCGTACGTCGAGACCGGCGATGTCACCACCCGCGCCCTGCAGGCCGGCCCCGAGGACGGCGAGCACGTCGTGTTCCTGCACGGCACGACCGGCCACCTGGAGGCGTTCGTCCGCAACATCCCGGCGCACGCCGAGGCCGGTTACCGCTGCCACGCCATCGACATGCTCGGCCACGGCTACACCGGCAAGCCCGACCGTCCCGGTGAAATCCCGGCCTACGTGGACCACTTGATGGCGTACCTCGACGCGGTGGGTGCCGAACGCGCGCACCTGGTCGGCGAGTCGCTGGGCGGCTGGGTCGGGTCCTGGGCCGCGAGCGAGTACCCGGACCGGGTCGCCTCCCTCCAACTCCTGTGCATGGGCGGCACGAAGATCAACCCGGCGGTGATGGAACGCCTGAAGACCTCGACCCGCGCCGCCGCCCTGGAGCCGGAGGTCTCGTACACCCGCGACCGGCTGGCGCTGCTGTGGGCCGAGTGGGACGAGGACCTGGGCGAGGAGTTGACCCAGGTGCGCTACGACATCTACCACCAGCCCGAGTTCCAGCGGAATCTGCACCACCTGCTGGCGCTGCAGGAGGTCGAGGCGCGTGAGCGCAATCTGCTGCGTCCCGACCGCATGGCGCGGATCAAGGCGCCGACGCTGGTGGTGTGGGGCAACAAGAACCCGCTCGGTGACGTGCCGGAGGCCGAGGCGATAGCCGCAGCGATTCCCGGGGCGCGGCTGGAGATCTTCACCGAGTGCGGACACTGGCCGCAACATGAGAAGGCCAGCCTGTACAACCCGCTGAGTCTCGCGTTCCTCGCCGAGTCGTCGTCCGCGCGCTGAGCGCGGGCTCCCAGCCGTAACCGTTGATCGTGAGGTGTCCGCCATGACCGTCGTCCCGATCGCCCGCGCCGCGGCCTACTCTCCCCCGCCTCCCGTGACCGGTGCGACCACGTCCGCGCCCGCCTCGCCGGACTCGATGAACTCCGTCCTCGGCAAGGTGCGGCCCATCCTGGAGGCGTTCACCGTCGATGACGAGTCGCTCTCCCTCGCGGATCTCGTGCGCCGTACGGGAGTTGCGAAGGCCACCGTGCACCGGCTGTGCCAAGAGCTGGTGGTCTGGGGGCTGTTGGAGCGGGCGGGGTGCGACTACCGGCTCGGGCTGCGGCTGTTCGAGATCGGTCAGCGGGTGCACCGGCAGCGGATCCTGCGCGAGGTGGCGCAGCCGTACATGGAGGATCTGCTGTTGGCGACCCAGGAGACCATCCACTTCGCGATCCACGACGGCCTGGATGTCGTCTACTTGGAGAAGATCCTGCCGCACCGGGGCCTGAGCGAGGAGTCCCGGGTGGCGGGGCGGCTCCCGCTCTACTGCACGGCCACCGGGAAGGCGATCCTGGCCTTCTCCCCCGCCCCCCTGTTCGGGGAGGTGGTCAGGAACGGGCTGAAACCGTTCACCCGGCACACGATCACCTCTCCCGGGCGGCTGCGCGGTCAGATGGAACGTATCCGGGAGGAGGGCATCGCGACCGAGGCGGAGGAGGTCAGACTCGGCTACATGAGCATGGCCGTGCCGGTCTTCGGCCGGCAGAACACCCTCGCCGGCGCCCTGTCGATCACCGCCCCGACCTACCGCGTGGACGCCGCCGCGCACGCGAGCGCGCTGCGCACCGCGGGTCTGGGCATCGGCCGATCGCTGAGGTCGGCGCTGTGAACGTCCTGGACGAGGTGCTGACCCGGGCCCGAAGTCTCGTCGGCCGGTGGGAGGACGAGGACTGCGGGACGGTGACCGTCAAGGACTTCTGCCGGTACGCCGCCGCACTGAACGACGCCGACTACATCGACCGGGCGCGGAAAAGGGAGGCGACGGGCGAGCCGGTCGAGGCTCCCGCGCTCTTCCTCGCGGCGACCATGAGCTGGGAAGACGGGCCGCCCGAAGGGGAGTTGAGGCCCGACGGGCTCGCCGCCCGGGAGTCGCCGTGCACCGAGGGCCTGCCGGTCCGCCAGGTGCACGGCGGCCAGACGGTACGGCTGCTCCGGGCCCCGGTCGCGGGCAACCGTGTCACCGCCTCCCGCGCGGTCACCTCCGCCGAACGCAAGCAGGGCCGCTCCGGCGCCTTCGTGCTGCTCGGCCTCACCACCCGCTTCACCTCGGCGGACGGCACCGAACTGACCGCCGTGGACGAGACGATCGTAGTGATGGAAGCCATCGACTCCCCTGGGGCCACATGAACCCGCCCGTCGCCGGTGACATCTGCCCGCCGCAGCGGTACGCGCACAGCACGGTCCAACTCTTCCGCTTCAGCGCCGTCTCGTGGAACTCCCATCGCATCCACTACGACGCCGAGTTCGCCGCCTCGGAGGGCTTCCCGGGCGCCGTCGTACAGTCCACGCTGCACGGCGAGACCCTCACCCGGTACGCGTTGGCGTGGGCCGGGCCCGACTCCCGTCTGGAGACGGTGAGTTGGCGCAACCGTACGACCGCCGTGGCCGGTGAACCCCTCACTTGGACCGCGACCGTGCGGGCGGTGGAGGGCGCACATGTGTCCCTGGAGGTCGCCGTCCTCAAGGCCGACGGCACTCCGTGCGTGACGGGAACGGTCCAACTCGCCCTCGTCTGACCCCCCGTCCCGGCAGCCGGACCGGTTCCATTGGGCGCTGAGCAGTCCGTTCCTACGCTCCTGAACCATGAGCGTTCCTATAGATGCGCCGGTCCAGTCACCGGTGATCGAGACCGACATCCTGATCATCGGCGCCGGCCCGTCCGGCCTCTACGGCGCCTACTACGCCGGTTTCCGCGGACTGCGCGTCACCGTCATGGACGTCCTGCCGCAGTGCGGCGGCCAGATCAGCGCGATGTACCCGGAGAAGCCCATCTTCGACATCGCCGGATTCCCGTCGGTGCGGGGCCGCGACCTCGTCGACAACCTGGTCGCGCAGGCCGCGCCGTACGACGTCCGGTACGTCCTCGGGGAGCGGGCGGTCCACCTGGCCCACGATCGCGAGGGCCGTCCTGTCGTCCGCTCCGACACGGGAACCGTCGTACGGGCGGGGGCAGTTGTGATCACGGGCGGGGTGGGGACGTTCACGCCCAGGGCGCTGCCGGCCGGCGAGGACTTCCTCGGGCGCGGGCAGGTGTACTTCGTGCCGGACCCGGCCGCCCACACCGATCACGACGTGGTCGTCGTCGGCGGTGGGGACAGTGCCTTCGACTGGGCGGCGCTGCTCGCCCCGATCGCCCGGTCCGTCACCCTCGTCCATCGCAACGCGCGCTTCCGGGCGCACGCGGCGAGCGTGGAGAAGGTGCACGCGCTCGGCATCGAGATCATCACCGACTCCGAAGTGAGCGCGCTGCACGGTGAGTTGGGCGTCGAGCGGGTCGAGGTGCGGCACCGGGTCGAGAAGACCGTCCGGCAGCTGCCCGCCCGTACCGTCGTCGCCGCGCTCGGTTTCATCGCCGATCTTGGACCGCTCCAGACCTGGGGGCTCGAACTCCAGGCGCGGCGGATCGCCGTGGACACCCGCATGGCGACCAATCTGCCCCGCGTGTTCGCGGCCGGCGACATCACCCACTACCCGGGCAAGGTGCGGCTGATCTCCGTCGGCTTCGGCGAGGCCGCCACCGCCGTGAACAACGCGGCCACCGTCATCGACCCCGAGGCGGCCCTGTTCCCCGGCCATTCCACCGAGAAGGAGAACTGACATGGCCTACGTCATCGGATCGGCCTGCGTCGACATCATGGACCGGTCCTGCATGGAGGAGTGCCCGGTCGACTGCATCTACGAGGGCGAGCGCAAGCTCTACATCAACCCGGTGGAGTGCATCGACTGCGGCGCCTGCGAGACGGCCTGCCCCGAGCAGGCGATCACCGTCGACCGCCTCGCCGACCCGGAGTTCCGCGCCGACAACCGCCACTTCTTCGAGGAGCCCCTGTCCGGCCGTACGACACCGCTCGGCACCCCCGGCGGGGCGACCGCCGTGGGGCCGGTGGGCGCCGACACGGCGTTCGTGAGCTCGCTGTGAGCCATGGCGAGTGGCGCAAATCTGCGTTTCCAGGGGTGGCGCAATCCTGCGCGTCCCGCAGGAATTCCAAGCGAAAGCTGCACCGCAACACAGGCATATCGTCGCCCGCTCACACTCCTCCTTACCAGTTCCCACGGAGAGGAGTGAACACGGTCCTATGACGGAGCGAACGGTCCTGGCCGGAATGACGTTGATCGACGGCACCGGAGGTGCCGCACGGACGAACGCGACCGTGGTGATCGACGGCGCCGTGATCACCGAGGTGGGCGACGCGGACAGCGTGGCGACGACCCCGTCGGACACGGTGTACGACCTGCGGGGGACGACCCTGCTGCCCGGCCTCATCGACTGCCATGTGCACCTGCGGTCCAACGCGGGCGACCGGCCCCAGGACGTACAGCTGTGGAACATGCTGACCTCGACGGAGGAACAGACACTGCACGCCGCGGCCAACGCCCGTGAGGCGCTGCGGTCCGGTTTCACCACGGTTCGGGACACGGCCGGTTCGCTGCCCGAGGTGGCGGTCAAGCACGTGATGGACGAGCACGTCCTCGACGGGGCGCGGGTCGTGGCCTCCGGTCTCGTGGGCATGACCGCGGGGCACGGCGACATGTTCTGCCCGGCGACCCTCGACGAGAAGCGGATGTGGGCGACAGCCGACGGCGCGGACGAGTGCCGCAAGCGGGTCCGGGAGTACGCCCGCATGGGCGTGGACCTGATCAAGATCTGCACGAGCGGGGGCACGCTCTCCCTCGGCGACAAGACCGAGTGGCGCAACTACACGGACGCCGAGATCGACGCGATCGTCGACGAGGCACACGCCCTTGGCCTGCGGGTCGCGGCCCACGCACACACCCGGGCCGGGATCACGGCCGCGCTGGTCGCCGGCGTGGACACGCTGGAGCACGGCTCCGACCTCGACGAGGACCTCGTCGAGCTGATGCTCGGACAGGGCACGTTCCTGTGCCCGACCCTGTCGATCAGCGAGTTCATGACGGAGCACGGGCGGCAGCGCGGCCTGGTGACCGAGCAGCTCGACAAGGCGGAGCTGCTCCGCGAACGCCGGCTCATGTCCGTACGGCGGGCCCATCGGGCCGGGGTGCGGATCATCACGGGCAGCGACTCCTCCAACACGATGCGTTTCGGGAACCATGCCCGTGAACTGGTGCTGCTGCACGAGCAGATCGGCATGACGCCGGCCGAGGTCCTGGTCGCGGCGACCTCCGCCGCCGCCGAGGCCCTCGGTCTCGGCGCCAGGACGGGGACGGTCGCCCCGGGCATGTGGGCGGACCTGCTGCTGGTGGACGGTGACCCGCTCGCCGATCTGGGCGTGCTCGCCGACCGGCGGCGTCTGCGCGCGGTGTTCCGCGAGGGCCGGGCTTTCGACCCGAACGCGGCCGATTCCGTCCCCGGCGCGCTGGCCGCGCGACGCCGTCCCTCCGAACCGACCCGTACGACGCCCCGGGCCTCGGCGCCGGCCGCCGCGATATAAGGGGAGAGATCCAGTGCTGCGTTATCTGTCGATCCGTGTGGTCCGCTCGCTCGCGGTGGTCCTCTGCCTCAGCGCCATCGTGTTCGCCCTGGCGCATCTGGTCCCCGGTGATCCGGCGGCCCTGATCGCCGGCGAGAACTCGACGCCCCAGCTGCGCGCCCAGATCACCCAGCAGCTGGGTCTCGACCAGCCCGTGTGGTCGCAGTACCTCACGTGGATCGGGAACGCCGTCCGGGGCGACCTCGGCTCGTCCCTGCTGGACGGGCAGAGCGTCGGCTCCCAGGTCGCCGCCCGCCTCCCGGTGAGCCTCGAACTCGCCGTCTACGCCGCGGTTATCGCGGTCCTGTGGGGCATTCCGGCGGGCATCTGGTCGGCCATGCACCAGGGGCGCGCCAAGGACCGGCTGGTCAACAGCGCGGCCTTCATGGGGCTCGCCGTCCCGCCGTTCGTGGTCGGCACGGTGATGGTCCTCCTGGTCAGCACCCTGGCGCCGGCCTGGCCGCTGTTCTCGTTCGTGCCGTTCTCCCAGGACCCGCTCCTCAACCTCCAGGTGCTGCTGCTGCCCGCCATCGCGCTGGGCATCCCGTTCGGCGCGACGCTCTGCCGCTACATGCGGGCCGCCGTCCTCGACGTCGAGGGCCAGGACTTCATGCGGACGGCGGCGGCGAAGGGCGCGGGGCGACGGCGGCTGATGCTGCGGCACGCGCTGCGCAACGCGCTGGTGCCGGTGGTCACCGCCGGCGGTCTCCAGCTCGGGGTGCTGGTCGGCGGCACCGTGATCGTCGAGCAGGTCTTCGCGCTCCCCGGGCTCGGCTCGCTGATCGTCAACTCCATCACGCAGCACGACTTCACGGTGATCCAGGGCGCGATCCTCGCGCTGGGCGCCTCCTATGTGCTGATCAACCTGGTGACCGACCTGGTCTACCCCCTCATCGACCCCCGCATCCGGACGACTGGAGCTCGCCGTGACGGTTGAATCCACCGCGCCCGCCGTCACCGTGGCCCCGGCGCGACGACGACTGCGGCCCCGCCTCGGCTGGAACGCGACACTGACCACGGGTGTCTGCGTCCTCGTCGCGATCGTGGTGCTGTCCCTCCTCATCGGCGTCTTCGGCCGCTACTCGACGACGGACGTCGGCGACTCGCTGCTCACCGGTCCCTCGGGGAGCCACTGGCTGGGCACCGACAACCTCGGCCGTGACCTGTTCACCCGGACCTTCGGGGCGGCCCGGCAGTCCCTCATGGTGGCCTTCGGGGCGACCACGCTCGCCGCGCTGATCGGCGTCCCGATCGGTCTCGTCGCGGGCTACAACGCCCGGCGGCTGGACGCGGTGTTGATGGCCGCGATGGACACCGCGATGTCGATTCCCTCCGTGCTGCTGGCACTTGTGCTGGTGTCGGTCTTCAGCCCGGGCATGTGGGTCCTCATCGGGGGCATGGGGCTGATCTTCGTTCCCTACTTCGCGCGGATCGTGCGGGCTCCGGCGCTCACCGTGCGCGAGCGGGACTTCGTGTCGGCGGCGCGGATCGCGGGCGTACGGACCCCGGTGATCATCGGCCGCCATGTGCTGCCGAACGTGCTGTCCTCCGCGCTCGTCCAGTACGCCAACACGGCCGCGACCTGCGTCCTGGTCGAGGCGTCCCTGAGCTATCTGGGCCTCGGCATCCAGCCGCCGACGCCCAGTTGGGGCCGGATGATCTTCGAGGGTCAGCGCTATATGAAGGACGACCCGCTGCTGGTGATCGTCCCCGGCATCACCCTGGCCATCGCCACGGCGGCCTTCGGCCTCATCTCCGACGGCCTGCAGGAACAGCTCAACCCGCGCGGCAGGCGCCGCACGCCCTGAACAGGCGCCCGCACCACGTCACTTCACCCTCACGTTCTTGAGAAACAGGCGGTCATGATGACGAACCACACCCTCTCCCGCAGAAATGCGCTGGCCCTCGGCGGCAGCACACTGGCCGGCCTGATGCTGGCGGCCTGCGGCGGCACGGCCACCACGGCGAGCAACACCTCCGGGAAGCCGGTCAGCGGCGGCACCCTCACCATCGGGCTCGACGGGGAGCCCACGGTCGGCTTCGACCCGCAGGTGGCCCAGGCGTACTTCGACCAGCAGATCGTCGGGCAGTTCTACGAGGGCCTGCTGAGCCTGGACAGCAAGGGCCAGATCAAGCCCGGCCTGGCCAAGAGCTACCAGCAGGTGGACTCCACCACCTACCGGTTCACGCTCCGCGACGGGATCACCTTCCACGACGGCACCAAGCTCACCACCGACGACGTCATCTTCAGCCTGGAGCGGTTGATGGATCCGGCGATCAAGTCGCCGTACACCCAGCAGTACAAGATCAAGACGGTGACGGCGCCGGACGCGAGCACGATCGAGATCAAGCTCAGCAGCCCGCAGCCGTCGCTGTACAACTTCCTGGCCCGCCCGTGGAGCGGCGCCATTATGAGCAAGAAGTGGACGACGTCCCGCACCGGGAACCAGCTCAAGCAGACGGAGAACGGCACCGGCCCCTTCGCCCTGAAGAAGTGGTCGAAGGGCATCTCCATCGAGCTCTCCGGCTACAAGGGCTACTGGGACAAGCCGAAGCCGTATCTCGACACGGTGATCTACCGCCTCATCCCCGACGAGACCTCGCGCGTCGCCTCGCTGCGCTCCAACTCGGTGCAGCTGCTGTCCTTCCGCGATCTGCGCATGGTGAGCGACGTCAAGACGACGAGCGGGGTCACCGAGGCGAACGGGCCCATCGTCTCCAGTGTCTGGCTCAACATGAACACCCTCAGCGGACCGCTCGCCGACAAGCGGGTCCGGGAGGCGTTCAACCTCGCGATCGACCGCGTGACCCTGATCAAGACGCTGGGCAGCGGCTCCGCCTCCTTCGGCTACGTCATCCCGCCGCAGGATCCGTACGGCATCACGCCCACGGCCGCCGACCCGATGTACACGCAGAACCAGAGCAAGGCCGTCGCGCTGCTCAAGGAGGCGGGCAAGAGCAAGGTCACCATCGAGCTGCTCGCCCCCAGCGACCCGGCCTACGGCCCCGACATCTCCGCCATGGAGCTGATGAAGGCGCAGCTGTCCAAGGTGGGCATCACGCTCAATCTCAAGCTCGTGCCGTTCGCGAGTGTCGTGCCGAAGGTGCTGGCCGGTGAGTACACCGACATGGTGATGATGACGAGCGTGCTCAACGCCGACCCGAGCCAGTACCTGGACCTGTGGTTCGCCAAGGGCAGCCCGGCGACCAAGGTCAAGGACCAGCACCTGTGGGACCTGATGGCCGCCGCGAAGGCCGAGCAGAACAACGCCAAGCGGGTCACGCTCTACCACCAGCTCGCCCAGTACATCGCCGACGAGGCCTACCTCCTGGTGCCGTACGCCAAGGCGGTGCGGGGCGAGGCGTGGAGCGACAAGCTGCACGGCTACCAGCCGGACGCCACGGCGACCCGCCTCAACCTCAAGAACGCCTGGCTGTCCCAGTGAAGGCCGACACCTTGGCGCCCGCCCGTCCCACCACCGAGCCCGGTGGCACGGGCCCGGTCCTCGACGTCTCCGGACTGCACATCGGGTTCGGCGGCTCGGACGTCGTCTCCGGTGTGGATCTCCGCGTCGAACAGGGCGAAGTGGTGGGCCTGATCGGCGAGAGCGGCTGCGGAAAGTCCAGTGTCGCCCTCGCCGCCATGGGACTGCTGGGCTCCGGCGCCGACGTCCGCGCCGACCGGCTGGAGGCGTGCGGCACGGATCTGCTGGGCAGCGCACCCAAAGAGTTGGAGAGCCTGCGCGGCGACCGAGTGGCGATGGTCTTCCAGGAGCCGATGACCTCGCTCAACCCGTGCATGCGGGTCGGCGCGCAGGTCGCCGAGGTGCTGCGCATCCACGGCAAGGCCGGCCGGAAGGAAGCTCAGGAGCGGGCGGTGGACCTGCTGCGCCTGGTGGAGATCCCCTCCCCCGAGCGCCGTGCCAGGCAGTTCCCGCACGAACTCTCCGGCGGCATGCGCCAGCGCGTCGTCATCGCCATCGCGATGGCGGGCAACCCGCGCCTGCTGCTGGCCGACGAACCCACGACCGCCCTCGACGTCACCGTGCAGGCCGAGATCCTCCGACTGCTCCGCTCGCTCCAGGAGGAGCACGGCATGGGGATGCTGCTCATCTCGCACGACCTCGGTGTCATCACCGCCATGTGCAGCCGCGTGCAGGTGATGTACGCCGGTCAGGCGGTGGAGTCCGGCACGGTCGAGCAGGTGCTGAACGCGCCCCGGCACCCGTACACGCGGGCGCTGCTCGCGGCGGTGCCCCGGATGCGCGAGGGCGACGGCACCCCGCTGACCGCGATCCGCGGCCAACTCACGGACGACGCCCGCCGGTTGCCCGGTTGCCGCTTCGCGCCGCGCTGCCCGCTGGCCGCCGACGCCTGCGCCGAGCCCCAGCCGTTGCGGCCCGTCGGCGAAGGGTGGGTGTCGCGCTGCTGGCGTGACATCGAGGACGCCCCGACCCCAGCCGGAGGAAACGATGAGTGAATCGCGACTGGAGCTGACAGCGGCCGAACCGACGGCTCCGCCACCCGCGGCGGACACCGAGGTACCGCTGCTCGAACTCACCGGTATCGGCCACGAGTTCGGACGCCGCCCGGGCCGTTCCGGTGTCCGGGCCGTGGACGACATCTCGCTGGTCCTGAACCCCGGGGAGACGGTCGGCCTGGTCGGCGAGTCCGGGTGCGGCAAGAGCACGCTGGGCCGGATCGCGACCAGGCTGTACCGGCCCACGCGGGGCGCCGTGCGCTTCGAGGGCAAGGACATGACGCACAAGCCGAAGAGCGCCGACCTCAAGGCGTTCCGGCGTGCGGTGCAGATGGTGTTCCAGGATCCCAACGGCTCGCTGAACCCCCGGCTGCCGGTGGGCTCCAGCATCGAGGAGCCGCTGCGTGCCCGAGGGGTGCCGCGCACCGAACGGCGCGAGCGGCTGGTGGAAGTCCTGGAGGAGGTCGGCCTCGACGCGGCGGCGGCCGGCCGCTATCCGCACGAGTTCTCCGGCGGTCAGCGTCAACGCCTCGCGCTCGCACGGGCGTTGGCCCCGCAGCCGTCCGTCATCGTCCTCGACGAGCCGACGTCGGCGCTGGATGTCTCCATCCAGGCGCAGATCCTCAATCTGCTCCAGGAGATCCAACAGCGGGACCGCATCGCCTACTTGTTCATCTCGCACAACCTCGGCGTGGTCCGCCACCTCAGTCGGCGGGTCGCCGTGATGTACCTCGGGTCGATCGTCGAGATCGCCCCGGCGCAGCAGTTGTTCGAGGCTCCGCAGCACCCGTACTCGATGGCACTGCTCTCGTCCGTCCTCGAACCCGGCGATGACACCGGGCCGGGCGAACAGATCGTCCTCAAGGGCGAGTTGCCCTCGCCGACCGACATTCCGACCGGCTGTCCCTTCTCCTCGCGCTGCTGGCTGGCCGACGACCACTGCCGCAGCGAACGCCCCGCACTCACCGAACAGACACCCGGCCATCTGACCGCATGCCACAAACCAGGGGGTCACTCATGACGGACACGCTGCACCGCGGCTATGTATCGAGCCCGTTCGGTCAGCTGCACTATGTCGAATGCGGCACGGGCGAACCGGTTCTGATGCTCCATCAGACACCGCGGTCCTGGACCGAGTACCTGGACGTGCTCCCCCACGTCGGGGCCACGCACCGGGCCATCGCCATGGACACCCTGGGTTTCGGGGCCTCCGCGAAACCCGACGGGCCGCACTCGATCGACCGGTTCGCCGACGCGGCCGACGCGTTGATCGAGGAACTCGGCCTGGAGCGCTTCCATCTCGTGGGCCACCACACCGGCGGGGTGATCGCGGTGGAACTCGCCGCACGCCACCAGAAGCGGGTCGCGAGCCTGTTCCTGTCCGCGACCCCCTTCATCGACGAGGAGAAGCGCCGCTCGGCCGGTCAGCGCAAGGCCGTCGACCACGTCGTCCCGCAGCCCGACGGCTCGCACCTGCTCGAACTGTGGAACCGCAGGCGGGAGTTCTACGAGCCCGGTGAGGAGGCCGCCCTCAACCGGTTCATGATCGACGCGCTGACCGTGCTGGACCGGGTGGAGGAGGGCCACGTGGCGGTACGCGGCTCGATGATGGACCAGCGGCTGCCGCTCGTCACCGCACGCACCCTCGCCGTCTGCGCGTCCGGCGACCACTTCTCGATGCCGGGCCTGGAGAAGTTCGCGGACGCCGGCTGCGAGACACGGGTCATTCCCGGTGGACATGTCCCCGTGCCGGAGCAGCTCCCCGAGGAGTTCTCCCGGCACATCCTCGACTGGGTGGCGGCGGGATGACCACCGCCGGCGCGGTCCGGGAGTCCGGTGAGCGGCCCAACTCGGTGCTCGGCAAGGTGAGTCTGATCCTGTCGGCCTTCGGTGACGACGACTTCTCGCTGGGCCTCGCGGAGCTGAGGTCTCGTACCGGCATCGCGAAGGCCACCGTCCACCGACTGTGCCAAGAACTCGTCGCCACCGACTTCCTGGAGCGGGACGGCTGCAACTACCGCCTGGGCGTACGGCTTTACACGATGGGCCTGCGCTCGCCCCAGCAGCGCACCCTGCGCGAAGCGGCCAGGCCGGTGATCGAGGGCCTCGCCCAGACCCTGGACAACGCCGTCATCCTGGCGATCCCGCACGACTCCGAGCTGCTCTGCGTCGAGAACCTCGGCACGCACCGCAACCACGCCCGGTCCACCGCCGACGGCCGACGACTGCAACTGCACAGCACCGCCGCGGGCAAGCTCACCCTGGCTCTTCTCCCCGAGCAGTATCCGCTCGCGAGCGTCCTCCCCCAGATGGTCCGCTGCACCCCGCACACCCTCGGCCCCGCCCAACTGCCCGGCGAACTCAAGCGCGTTCGGGAACAGGGCTACGCCGTCGAGGTCGAGGAGCGGCGCCTCGGCTACCTAGCCGTCGCGGTGCCCGTACGCGGCGCGGGCGGCGCCTACCTGGGCGCGCTCTCGGTCATCGCACCCACGGCGGGCAGCAGGATCACCCGGTTGCTCACCGCCCTGACGCAGGCGTCGAACGTCATCACGACCCGACTCGCACGCTACGACTCCCTCCGCGCTCCCCTCTAGCAACGGGCCCCGCACCGCTCTCGACCAAGGCCGCCACGAACCCCTCGGGGTTGTCGCGCATCATGTGGTGGCCCGCGTCGGGGACGTCGACGACCGGGATGCCGGCCTGCCGGACAGCGGCCTCGTCCGCGTAGGGGCGGCTGCGGGTGCCGATCAGCATCACCCTCGGCCGGGGCAGGCCGTAGAAGAGTTCCGCCGTGCCCGGAGTCGTCCCGCGTACCAGGCTCACCGCGCTTCGGTGCAGGATCGCGGGGTCGGCCGTGCGGACGCGGGCCGCGTAGTCGGGGTCCAGTGTCGACAGGACCGTGCGGAATCCGTGGCTGACGAAGTCCTCCTCGGACTGGGCGGCGATGGCCGCGCTGTAAAGTCCGCCGCCCGCACGCAAGTTGGGCTCGGCGACGACGAGCCGGGAGACCAGGTCCGGGCGGGTCGCGGCGAGGACGATCGCGAGCGCGCCGCCCATCGAATGTCCGACGAGGACGGCGTCCTTGATGCCCTCGTGGTCGAGGACGGCGGCGACCGTCTCGGCGTGCGCCTCCAGCGTGCCGGGGAAGTTCTTCGGGCGGTCGCTGAAGCCGTGGCCGAGGAGGTCGACGACGATCGCGCGTCCGCCGTAGCGTGCTGCGATTCCCGTGAAGTCGGCCGAGCCCGCGCAGCCCAGCCCGTGGAGGTACACCCGTGCGGGGCCGTCGCCCGGGATGTCGATCCAGCGGAGGTGGCCGCCGGCCTCGGGGATGTACGTGGACCGCATCGGTGTTCCTCAACTGCCTTCAGGAAAGGGGTTGTTCGGGGTGGCCGGTCTCAGCGCCAGAGGCGTTTGTCGTCCGGTACGGCGAGGAGGCTGTCGGTGGGGAGGTGGGTTCCCTGGGGTTCGCGCAGTGGTACGACGCCGACGCAGCGGCCGTCCCGGTCCAGGATCCGGCCCATGTGCTTCACCGTGCGCAGGACCACCGAGCGGTCGTCGATCACCAGGCGCGGGAGTCGGCGCGAGAGGTGCGCCTCGAAGGTGTGGACGTCGGCCAGTGCGCGCAGCCAGACGTCGATGACGAGGTTGTGCGGTCCCGCGGTGATCGCGCAGGAGCGGACCTCCCGGACGCCGGACAGGACGCGGCTGGTCTCCTCCAGGTACTGGGCGGGTACGGAGGCGAAGTACACAGCGGAGAGCGGCCAGCCGGACAGCGGCCGGGCGAGGTCGCAGCGCAGGCTCACGCGGGAGGCCAGCAGCGACTGGAGTCTGCGGCGGACCGTGGTGACGCCGACGCCGGTGGCGGTCGCCAGGGCGCGGATCGACATCCGGCCGTCGGAGCTGAGGAGTTCGAGGATCTGCGCGTCCAGGGAGTCCCAGGGCGCGGTGGTCCCCGTGTCCGGGTCGGGCGGGATGTCCGACGCGTGGCTCGCCTCGATGCGCGCGCACTGCGCGGCGTCCAGGCTGCGCAGCCGCCA
The DNA here is from genome assembly GCF_040655155.1 of Streptomyces sp. NPDC050508. NCBI lineage: Bacteria > Bacillati > Actinomycetota > Actinomycetes > Kitasatosporales > Streptomycetaceae > Streptomyces > Streptomyces sp. NPDC050508. Next base: position 1,012,544 of record NZ_JBFAJJ010000001.1, on the reverse strand, counting down.
GCGGCTGCCCTCGGTGGGGACGCCGGTGGAGACGTGGGTGCGGGTCGCGCGGACGCCGGGTGTCTGCTGGAAGAGCCGGGTGGTGAGGTGGGCGAGTTCGTCGAGGTCCCTGGTCTGGACGGCGGTCACGACATCGCGGCCACCGGCCGTGATCTTGACGTTGGCCACGGCGTGTTCGGCGGCGAGGGCGCGGGCCACGTCCTCCGCGACGCCCGGTTCGGTGTCGACCTCGACGATTCCCGTCACCACGATCCGGAAGTCCGACAGCCGTGGATAGGCGGTCACCCAGGCCAGCCCGGCCTCCTCCAGCCGCTGCCAGCGCCGCGCGACCGTCACCGGGTTCACGCCGAGGACGTCACCCACCAGGGTCCACGGTGCCCGGGGGTGGATCTGCAGTGCGTGGACGACACCGCGGTCCAGTTCGTCGAGCTCCGCGGCAGCGAAATCCTGCGCCTCCGGGGACGGCGCATTCCTGCGCACCCGACTCGAATCAGGACCGGAAGCTGCACCGTAGCGCGGGGTTATCTCGTCCATTGCAGACTCCCTTTCGCCTGTTCCTGACACCGAGGTTCCCCGACACCGAGGTTCCTGATACCGAGGAGTGATTCGGCCCCACCATGACGGATGCCATGACACAAGAGACCTTTCGGACCATGTTGCGCGTCGAGAACGCCCGCCTCGTCGACGGTACCGGTACCGTCCCGGTGGCCGACGCCGTCATCGTCTCGGATGCGGCGGGAACGCTCACCTACGCCGGACCAGCCGCTACCGCCCCACCGGTGCCCGGCGACGCCGCCACGGTCCGGATCATCGACGCGGGCGGCCGGACCGTGCTCCCCGGATTCTTCGACTGCCACACCCACCTCGCGTACGCGCAGGGCTCGCCGCCCGGCCGCCGCGGCGAACTCGACCCCGTCCTGGTCACCTACGACACCGCGACCCGGCTGCGGCAGACCCTGGACGCGGGTATCACCACCGCCCGTGACCTGGGCGGACTCTCCACCGGGTTCCGTACCGCCGTAGAGACGAACCGGATCGTCGGCCCGCGGCTGCACACCGCCGTACGGATCATCAGCCACACCGGCGGACACGCCGACTTCCGCCTCCTCGACGGCACCGACCTCAGCGGCGGCGAGATGGCCGAATTGGCCGACACCGTGGACGAGTCCCGGCTCGCCGTGCGCAAGGTGATCCGCGCGGGTGCCGACGTGATCAAGATCTGCGCCAGCGGTGGCATGGCCAGCCCCTACGACCAGCCCGAGGACGAGGGGCTGATGGAAGAGGAGATCCGGGCCGTGGTGGACGAGTGCCGGCGCCACGGCGGCAAGCCGGTCGCCGCCCACGCCCAGGGCACCGCGGGCATCCTCAACGCCATCCGTGGCGGCGTCACCAGCATCGAGCACGGCTACGGCCTGGACGAGCGGGCGCTGGACCTGGCGGGCGAGCGGGGCACGTTCGTCGTGCCGACCCTGTCCACCGTGTTCGCGGGCATCGACAAGGACCTGATGCCGGAGCACCACTACCAGAAGAAGGTCCGCTGGTCGGGCATCACCAAGGAGAACATCGCCCGCGCCATCGAGCAGGGCGCCCGTATCGCGCTCGGCACCGACGCGGCGGTCTGCCCGCACGGCCAGAACCTGCTGGAGCTGCGCTTCCTCGTGGACCTGGGCATGGACCCCATGACCGCGATCGTGGCCGGCACCCGCGTCTCCGCCGAACTCCTGGGCCTGTCCGACCAGTTGGGCACGCTGACCGCGGGCAAGACCGCCGACCTGATCCTGTGCGACGGGGACCCGCTCGCGGACATCGGCGTGCTCGGCGATCCCGGCAACATCGTGTGTGTCGTCCAGGACGGCGTCGTACGCAAGGATCTGTTGCCCGCGGCGGGAACCCGCTGAGGGTCTCATCCCCGGAGGACACCTGAGCGGAGGGCCGGCAGGACCGAGGCGCCGACGGTCTCGATCAGGTCGGTGGGCAGGTCGTAGGAGCCGACGTGCTGGAGGAAGACGTCGGTCACCCCGGACGCGCGCAGGGTCCGGAGCCGTTCGGTGATCTGTGCGGCCGTGCCGATCAGGCAGAACTCCTCGGCGAAGCGGACGGCCGTCTCGTCGCTGATCCAGGCCGAGCAGATCCTGACGGCCGCGTCCCAGTCCTCGGCGTGCACGAGGTCCGGGTAGACGCCCTCCACCGTGGCCGGGACGTCCACGTCGATGCCGGCGAGGGCGAGGAAGGACCCGCCGCCGTTCTGGGCGATCGAGGCGCAGATCGGTTTGATCCGGCGGGCCTCGGCCTCGATGTCGTCGGTGACCGCGCAGAACGCCGACACCGTCACCGGGAGCGTCTCGGCGTTCCGGCCTGCCGACTCCGCGCCCTCCCGCACCCGGGCGGTGGCGGCGGCCAGGGTGCGCGGTGAGACTCCGCTGAGCAGGATGACGCCGTCGGCGATCTCCCCGGCGAGGCGCAGGTTGCGCGGCCCGCTCGCCGCCAGATGCAACGGCACGGAGGGTTGCGGGTCGCGCAGCCGGGAGCGGACCTTGCCCTCGAAGTCCCAGTCGCGCCCGTCCAGCAGGGCGCGCAGCATGCTCAGGCCCTCGCGCAGTTCCGCCGAGCCGGTCTGCCGCAGGCCGACGGGTCCGACGGAGCTGTTGCCGACGCCGATGCCGAGGGTGAACCGGCCGGGCGCGAGTTCGGCGACGCTGCGGGCGGCCGACGCGACGACGGACGGATGCCGGGTGGCGAGGTTGGTGACGGCGGTGCCGAGGCCGATCCGTTCGGTGGCGAAGGCCGCGGCGGTGAGCGTGGTGAACACGTCCCGCCACAGCAACTGCGAGTCGGGGAACCACACTTGGTCGAAGCCGAGCTCCTCGGCCCGTCGTACGGTCCGGGCAACGCGGTCCGCCCGGTCGCAGGGCGGGATACGCACGCCGATCCGCAGCGGGCCCTCTTCGCGGCTCTCCGAAATGTCGCTGTTCATGGAGAGGACCCTAGGGACGAACGAGGGACCGTCGAACAGCCTCGGTCCGCTCAGCGATCCGCTCCCGGATTCAGTGCCGGCGCTGCTGAATCCGATGAAAGGGATCGGTTGGACGCGCACGGCGAGCGCGGGCACAGTTGGCGTCGTGAACCACATCGCAGATCCAGGGCGCTACGACAGCACGATGCGCTACCGCCGCACCGGACGCTCGGGGCTCGACCTGCCCCTGCTGTCGCTGGGCTACTGGCACAACTTCGGTGACGACCGGCCGTTCGAGACGCAGCGCGAGATCGCGCTCCGCGCCTTCGACCTCGGCATCACCCACCACGACCTGGCGAACAACTACGGCCCGCCCTACGGCGCCGCCGAGTCCAACTTCGGCCGACTGCTGAAGCAGGACCTCGCGCCGTACCGGGACGAGCTGGTGGTCTCCACCAAGGCCGGCTGGGACATGTGGCCCGGCCCCTACGGACAGGGCGGCGGCTCCCGCAAGTACGTCCTGGCCTCCCTCGACCAGTCGCTGAAGCGCACGGGCCTCGACTACGTCGACATCTTCTACTCCCACCGCCTCGACGCCGGCACCCCGCTCGAAGAGACCATGGGCGCACTGGACACCGCCGTCCGCCAGGGCAAGGCGCTCTACGTGGGCATCTCCTCCTACGACGCCGAGCGCTCCCGTGAGGCCGCCGCCATCCTCCGCGAGCTGGGCACACCGCTCCTCATCCACCAGCCGTCGTACAACATGCTCAACCGGTGGGTAGAGGACGACGGGCTGCTCGACGCCGCGCAGGACGAGGGCTTCGGGGTCATCGGTTTCACGGCGCTGTCGCAGGGGCTGCTGACCGGGCGGTACCTGGACGGGATTCCGGAGGGGTCGCGGGCCGCGCAGGGCACGTCGTTCGACGCGGGCTGGCTGACGGAGGACATGGTGCGCCGGCTGCGCGCGCTGAACGACATCGCCGCCCGGCGTGGGCAGACCCTGGCGCAGATGGCGCTCGCCTGGGCGCTGCGGGACGAGCGGGTCACCTCGCTGGTCATCGGCGCCTCCCGCACGGAACAGCTCGAACAGAACGTGGCCGCGCTGGACAACCTCGCCTTCACCGCCGAGGAACTGACCGAGATCGACTCGTACGCCGTGGACGGTGGCGTCGACCTGTGGCAGGACGCGCGGACTGGGAAACTCGGCTGAAGCTCGAAGTGTCGGCCGCGCCGGTCGGCATCTCCCAGGACACCGCGGAGGCGTGGAGTACATGACAGTTGAGGGCACGGACGGCATCGGTAACGACGGGACCGTCCCGACCACGCAGGCGGTGCTGGAATCCCTGACCCCCAGCGCGGCGTTCCTCGTCGTCACCGTGGAGCCGGGCGGCGAGGAGACGGTGCGCCAACTCCTCGAAGATCTGGGCGGGTTGATCCGGTCCATCGGGTTCCGCGCGCCGGACGGGCGGCTCAGCTGTGTGACCGGGATCGGGTCGGAGGGGTGGGACCGGCTGTTCGGCGGTCCGCGTCCCGCCGAGTTGCATCCGTTCCGCGAACTCGTCGGCGACCGGCACCGTGCCGTCTCCACCCCCGGCGACCTGCTGTTCCACATCAAGGCCGTACGGGCCGACCTGTGCTTCGAGTTGGCCGCCGAGATCATGGGCCGGCTGGGTGGCGCGGTCTCCGTGCGCGACGAGGTGTCCGGGTTCCAGTACTTCGACGTGCGCGATCTGCTGGGCTTCGTGGACGGCACGGAGAACCCCGTCGGGGAGACGGCCCGGCAGGCGGTGGTGGTCGGTGGCGAGGACCCGGAGTTCGCGGGCGGCAGCTACGTGATCGTGCAGAAGTACGTCCACGACATGGCGGCCTGGAACGCACTGCCGGTGGAACAGCAGGAACGGGCCATCGGGCGCAGCAAGTTGACCAACATGGAGATGGACGACGACGTCAAGCCGGCCGACTCGCACATCGCGCTGAACGTCATCACCGGTCCGGACGGCACCGAGCGGAAGATCCTGCGCGACAACATGCCGTTCGGCAGCGCGGGACAGGGCGAGTTCGGCACCTACTTCATCGGGTACGCCCGGACGCCCTCGGTCACCGAGCAGATGCTGCGCAACATGTTCCTGGGCACGGACTCGGCGTCCCACGACCGCATCCTGGACTTCTCCACGGCCGTCACCGGGAGCCTCTTCTTCGTGCCCTCCGCGGACTTCCTGGACGACCTGCCCGCTTCCCCCGCTCCCCAGGACGAGCAACTTAAGTGAACGGTTAACCAGCCGTTGACACCCCTGTCTGCCGAGCGCCCAATGAGGCCCGGACACGGCGCCCGGCCGACCGGCCAAGGGCCGTGCGAGACAGGGGGATTGCGGTATGCAGGTTCCCGCTCCGTTCGAGTACCAGCGGGTCGGCAGCGTGGGCGAGGCGGTCGCGCTGCTCGACCGGCTGGGCGACACGGCACGGCTGGTGGCCGGCGGGCACAGTCTGATCCCGATGATGAAGTTGCGGCTGGCCAACTTCGAGTACCTGATCGACATCAACGACCTGCACGACGAACTGGGTTACGTCCGTGTCGAACCCGGGCTGATCCGCATCGGCGCGATGACCCGCCACCGCGAGCTGCTGGAGTCGGACGAACTCGCCGCCGCCTTCCCGATCTTCCGTGACGCCGAACGCGTCATCGCCGACCCCGTGGTCCGCAACCGGGGCACGCTCGGTGGCTCCCTGTGTCAGGCCGATCCGTCCGAGGATCTCTCCGCGGTGTGCACGACGCTCGACGCGAGCTGCGTGATCCAGGGCGTGGACGGCGAACGGGTGGTGTCCATGGAGGACTTCCACCAGGGACCGTACGAGACCGCGGTCGGCGACGCCGAGATTCTGACCGAAGTCCGGTTCCCCGTCCGCCCGAACGGGTCCAGCGCGTACGAGAAGGTCGAACGGCGGGCCGGTGACTGGGCAGTGGTGTCAGCCGGGGCGGGCGTGTGGCTGGACGGCGACGGGCTGATCGCCGACGCCCGCGTGGGGCTCGCCGCCGTGGGACCGAACACGGCGGGCATCCCCGGCATCGCCGACGCCCTGCGCGGCCGACGGCCGACCGAGGAACTGTTCGGACAGGCCGGGGACATCGCCGCCGAGGCCTGTTCCCCGGTCACCGACCGGCGCGGCAGTGCCGAGTACAAACGCCATCTGGCACGGGAGTTGACCGTGCGCGTGCTGCGCAGGGCCGTGGCCCGCATCGACGGACAGGAGGTGTGATCGTGCAGGTCAGCATGACCGTCAACGGCGAAGAGGTCACCCGGGAGATCGAGGGGCGGCTGCTGCTGGTCCACTTCCTGCGCGACCACCTCCGACTGACCGGCACCCACTGGGGGTGCGACACCAGCAACTGCGGTACGTGCGTGGTGTGGTTGGACGGCGAACCGGTCAAGTCCTGCACCGTTCTTGCCGCGATGGCGGGCGGCCACGAGGTACGCACCGTCGAGGGTCTCGAACAGAACGGTGAACTCGACCCGGTGCAGCGCGGGTTCGTCGAGTGCCACGGTCTGCAGTGCGGCTTCTGTACGCCCGGCATGATGATGACGGCGCGTGCGCTGCTGGACCGGAACCCCGATCCCTCCGACCAGGAGATCCGGGAGGCGATCTCCGGGCAGATCTGCCGCTGCACCGGTTACGCGACCATCGTCCGCTCGATCCGGTGGGCGGCGGCCGAGGAGGCCGGGACCCGAACTTCCCTGGAAACACAGGCCACTTCGGCTACAGCTACAGCTTCGGGGAGCGCGTCATGACCGCCGTCTCCGAGAACGGCCACCGCACCGCGTTCGTCGACAACGACCAGAAGCCCTGCGGCCACGGCCGGATGCTCCGCAAGGAGGACCCGCGCTTCGTCCGGGGCAAAGGCCGTTACGTCGACGACCTCGACCTGCCCGGCATGCTGCATCTGGCCATCCTGCGCTCGCCGTTCGCGCACGCCCGCGTCCTCTCCGTCGACACCACCCTGGCCGAGGCCCACCCGAAGGTCCGCCTGGTCGTCACCGGCGCGATGCTCGCCGAAAAGGGCTTGGCATGGATGCCGACCCTCTCGAACGACGTGCAGGCGGTCCTCGCCACCGACAAGGTCCGCTTCCAGGGCCAGGAGGTCGCCTTCGTCGTAGCCGAGGACCGTTACGCGGCCCGGGACGCGCTGGAGTTGATCGACGTCGAGTACGAGCCGCTGGACCCGGTGATCGACGTCCGTACCGCCCTCTCCCCCGACGCGCCCGTCATCCGCGACGACCTGGAGGGCAAGGCCGACAACCACTGCTTCGACTGGGAGACCGGCGACGAGGCCGAGACCGACGCCGTCTTCGCCCGCGCGGACGTCGTGGTCACCGAGGACATCGTCTACCCGCGTGTGCACCCGGCCCCCATGGAGACGTGCGGCGCGGTCGCGGACTACGACCAGGTCGACGGCCGCCTCACCCTGTGGTCCACCACCCAGGCCCCGCACGCGCACCGCACCCTCTACGCGATCGTGGCCGGGCTGCCGGAACACAAGATCCGGGTCGTCTCCCCCGACCTCGGCGGCGGCTTCGGCAACAAGGTGCCGATCTACCCCGGTTACGTGTGCGCGATCGTCGGCTCGCTGCTCATCGGCAAGCCGGTGAAGTGGATGGAGGACCGCGCGGAGAACCTCATCAGCACCGGTTTCGCCCGCGACTACGTGATGCGCGGCGAGATCGCGGCCACCCGCGACGGCAGGATCCTCGCCGTCCGCACCCAAGTCCTCGCCGACCACGGCGCGTTCAACGGCACGGCCGCACCCGTGAAGTACCCGGCCGGCTTCTTCGGTGTCTTCACCGGCAGTTACGACATCGAGGCCGCCCACTGCAAGATGACCGCCGTCTACACCAACAAGGCGCCCGGCGGGGTGGCTTACGCCTGCTCCTTCCGCATCACCGAGGCGGTTTACCTGATCGAGCGGATCGTGGACTGTCTCGCGTACGAACTCGCCATGGATCCGGTCGAGTTGAGGATGAAGAACTTCATCCGGCCCGAACAGTTCCCGTTCCGCACCAAGACGGGCTGGGTCTACGACTCCGGCAACTACGCGCCCACCATGGAACTGGCCAAGGAACTCGCCGGCTACGACGCGCTGCGCGCCGAGCAGGCCGAGAAGCGGGCCCGCGGTGAACTCATGGGCATCGGCGTGTCGTTCTTCACCGAGGCGGTCGGCGCGGGCCCCCGCAAGGACATGGACATCCTCGGCCTCGGCATGGCCGACGGCTGCGAACTGCGGGTGCATCCGACGGGGAAGGCGGTCGTACGGCTCTCGGTGCAGTCGCAGGGGCAGGGGCACGAGACGACGTTCGCGCAGATCGTCGCCGAGGAACTCGGCATCCCGCCACAGGACATCGACGTGGTGCACGGCGACACCGACCAGACACCCTTCGGCCTCGGCACCTACGGCAGCCGCTCCACCCCCGTCTCGGGCGCCGCCGCGGCGCTGGTCGCCCGCAAGGTGCGGGACAAGGCACGGCTGATCGCCTCCGGGATGCTGGAGGTGTCGGTCGCCGACCTGGAATGGGAGAAGGGCTCCTTCCACGTCGCGGGCGACCCCGAGGCCTCGGTGACCATCCAGGCCATCGCGATGCGGGCGCACGGCGCGGGCGATCTGCCCGAGGGGGTGGAGGGCGGTCTTGAGGCGCAGATCTGCTACAACCCGGAGAACCTCACCTATCCGCACGGCGCCTACATCTGCGTCGTCGACATCGATCCGGGCACCGCGAAGGTGACGGTCCGCCGTTTCGTCGCGGTCGACGACTGCGGCACCCGTATCAACCCGATGATCATCGAGGGGCAGGTGCACGGCGGGCTCACCGACGGCGTCGGCATGGCGCTGATGGAGATGATCTCCTTCGACGAGGACGGCAACTGCCTCAGTGGCTCGCTGATGGACTATCTGATCCCGACCGCGCTCGAAGTCCCCGACTGGGAGACCGGGTTCACCGTCACGCCCTCCCCGCACCACCCCATCGGCGCCAAGGGCGTCGGCGAGTCCGCGACGGTCGGCTCGCCGCCCGCCATCGTCAACGCGGTGGTCGACGCCCTGAAGCCGTACGGCATCCGGCACGCGGACATGCCGCTCACGCCCTCGCGGGTGTGGGAGGCGATGCAGGGCCGACCGGCTCCGCCGATCTGAAGGTGGCTGCGATGACCGGCAAGTTGAGTGCGCGGGCCCTCGAACTCACCGAGCGGCGCGTGCCGTTCGTCCACGCGCGCGTGGTGCGCGCCCAGGCGCCCGCCTCGGCGCACCCGGGCGACGAGGCCATCGTGCACGGCGACGGCACCATCGACGGCTTCGTCGGCGGCCAGTGCGCCGAGGGTTCGGTGCGTACGGCCGCGCTCGGCGCCCTGCACGACGGCGGACCGCTGTTGCTGCGCGTCCTGCCGCAGGGGGACGCCGAGTTCCCCGAGACGCCCGGGGCGCGGGTCGTGGTCAACCCCTGCCTGTCCGGCGGCGCGTTGGAGATCTTCCTGGAGCCGGTGCTGCCACCGCCGCTGATCGAGATCGTCGGAACCACGCCGGTGGCGGAGGCCTGCGTAGCCTTCGCCGCCCTGCTGGGTTATGCCACCGCACGCTCCCTGCCCGACGGCCCGCCCTGCGACCACCCGGCGGCGGTGATCGTGGCCGGGCAGGGCCGCGGCGACGCGGAATCCCTGCGCGCCGCCCTCGACGCGGGCGTCGGGCACATCGCGCTGGTCGCCAGCCACCGCCGTGCCGCCGCACTCCTCGACGAACTCGGCCTGACCGAGGCGGAACGGGCCCGGGTCCAGGCTCCGGCCGGGCTGGACATCGGCGCGCGTACGCCACCCGAGATCGCGCTGTCGATCCTGGCGGACGTGGTGCGGGTCGTACATGCGGCGAAGGCCCCTGTGCCCGAGCTCCCTTCCCAGGCCGTGGACCCGGTGTGCGGGATGACCGTGACCGTGCGCGCCGACACACCCCATCTCGCCACCGGGGAGGGCGAGTTCTGGTTCTGCGGGACGGGCTGCCGGGACCGCTGGTCCGCAGGTGGGCGGGCCAGCGAGTGAGCGGACTGTTCACCGACGCCGACGACGTACGGCGGCGGCTCGGCGAGGTCGGCCACCTCGTCGACGACGGCACGGCGACCGCCCTCTTCCTGGCCACGCTGCTCGACCGGCCGCTGCTGCTGGAGGGCGAGCCCGGTGTGGGCAAGACCAGTGCCGCGAAGGCGCTCGCCAGGGCGCTGGACACTCCGCTGATCCGGCTGCAGTGCTACGAGGGGCTGACGGCGGGCGAGGCGCTGTACGAGTGGAACTACCAGCGCCAACTGCTCGCCGTCCGACTCACCGAGGCGCACGGCCGGGAGCTGTCCGACGCCGACCTGTTCACCGAGGACTTCCTGCTCGACCGGCCCCTGCTGCGGGCGGTACGCCATCAAGGCCCGCTGCCGCCCGTGCTGTTGATCGACGAGATCGACCGGGCCGACGACGAGTTCGAGGCGCTGCTCTTCGAGTTCCTGGGCGAATCCGCCATCAGCATCCCGGAGTTGGGCACCTTCACCGCCGTACGACCGCCCGTCGTGGTGCTCACCTCCAACCGCAGCCGCGAACTGCACGACGCGCTGCGCAGGCGCTGCCTCTACCACTGGATCGACTTCCCGACGCCCGAACGCACGGCGGAGATCCTGCGTCGCACGGTACCGGCCGCGAACGAGCCGTTGATCGCGTCCACGACCGAATTCATCGGCCGGGTGCGCGAGTTGGACCTCGACAAGGCACCCGGCATGGCGGAGGCCATCGACTGGATCTCCGCCCTGGCGGCACTGCGGGTCGCGCGACTGGCCCGCGACGACATCGTCCGCACGCTCAGCACGGTCGCCAAGAGTCCCGACGACCGCACCGTCGTCGTCGGGGCCCTCGACGCGCTCGGCTATCCCGAAGAAGCGAGGAGACCATGAAGATCGACAACGAGTTCAGCGTCGGTGTGCCGGTCGAGCGGGCCTGGCAGGCGCTCACCGATCTGGAGGCCCTCGCCCCGTGCATGCCCGGTGCCGAGCTGACCGGCGTCGACGGTGACGTCCACCGGGGCAAGGTGAAGGTCAAAGTCGGGCCCATGGTCAGCCAGTTCGCGGGCACGGCGCGTTTCGTTGAACGGGACGAGAGCGCCCATCACGCCGTGATCAGCGCGGCCGGCAAGGACATGCGCGGGGGCGGCAACGCGTCCGCGACGGTCGACGCCCGACTGCGCGGCGAGGGCGCGGGCACGGTCGTGACGGTCAGCACGGACCTCAACATCAGCGGCAGGCTGGCCCAGTTCGGCAGCGGCATGATCAAGGAGATCTCGGAGAAGTTGTTCGCGCAGTTCGTCGCGAACGTGGAGACGCAGTTGCTGGCGACGCAGGAGCAGCAGCCGGAGGCGGAACCGGTATCGGAGACGCAACCGGCGGCACCCGTAGCCCAGTCTCGGTCGGCGCCGAGCGAGCCGCTGGACCTGATGCGGGTGGCCGGTGCGTCCGTGTACAAGCGGCTGCTCCCCGCCGTCGGCGTGGTCGTCGTGATCGCCGTGGTGGTCTATCTGCTGGTCCGATGAGGCCGAGCGGCCCGTTGCTGCCCGCCGTAGACCGGGCCGCCTTCGCCACCGCGCTGGCCGCCCGGCTCAGGGAGCACGGCGTACGGGTGGGTCTGACCGGCACCCGGGATTTCGTGGACGCGCTCGCCGCCGCCCCGCCCAGGACGCGCACGTCGCTGTACTGGACGGCTCGCGTCACCCTCGTCCGCGACCATCCCGACCTGGCCCGCTTCGACCAGGTCTTCGACGCGGTCTTCGGGCAGTCCGTGCTCGCCGTGGACCCGAACGCGCGCCGCACCGGGCACGGCGCGGCTGCCGGCCTCCGGGAACCGGTTCGTTCCGATGCTCACTCCGGTGCCGCCGTCAGCGGTTCCGGTCTGCCGTGGGTGACCTTGCCGCCCGCCGTCGACGGTGCCGAACACCGGGAGGACCGTGCCCTGACGATGCCGGAGCGCCTGCCGAGTGAGCTGGCGTCCGCCGTGGACACACCGTTCGGTGAACTGGACGCGGGGCAGGGCGAGTTGCTCGGCCGCCTGCTCGAAGCGCGGCTGCGGGAGTGGCCCGTACGCCGCACCCGGCGCTACGCCGTGCGGGCGAGCGGTCACCGGGTGGCGGTCCGGGAGACCGTGGCCCGGGCCCGGCGGACCGGCTGGGAACCGGTGCGGCTGGTCAGGACCGGGCCGGTGGACAGGCCGCGCCGGGTCGTCGTGCTGTGTGACGTGAGCCGGTCGATGCAGGCGCAGGCGGTGGCGTATCTGCATCTGATGCGGGCCCTCGCGCTGACGACGCATGCCGAGGTCTTCGCGTTCGCCACGTCCTTGACCCGGCTCACGACGGTGCTCGCGCGCCGCTCGGCGCAGGAGGCGTTCGACGAGGCGACGGAGCGGGTCACCGACCGGTTCGGCGGCACCCGCATCGCCCACTGCCTGGGCACGCTCCTCGCCTCGCATCACGGCGGCACCCTGCGCGGCGCGGTCGTACTGATCGCCTCGGACGGCTGGGACGGCGATCCGCCGCACCGGCTGGCCACGGTGATGGCCAGGCTGCGCCGCCGCGCCCACACGGTGATCTGGCTCAACCCCCGAGCCGCCGCCCCGGGCTTCACACCCCGCACGACGACGATGACGGCGGCCCTGCCGTACATCGACCTGCTGCTGCCGGCCGACAGCTTCGGCGCGCTGCTGCGGGTACCGGGGGAGGTGGCGCGGCTCGGAAGGCGACGGGGACGGGAAACTCCGTTGCGGTAAGGCGCCCTAAAGGGGCGCGGGGAACTGCGCGACCAGCCCCCACCGGCCCGCAGACAGGGAACCGGCGACCCCGCGGAGCACTCAACTCCACAACGTCACATGAATAGCCGGCCGGAACCGTCCCGCCGTAACCCCCGCACCACGCAGCATCGCCTGCGTGGCCCGTGGCGTGGTGACGAACCGCCGCAACTCCGCGGCAGCGGGCGGCGCTTCGCGATCGGGAAGGGTGAGCAGGTTCCAGGAGCCGCGGGCCGGGAGCTGGGGGCCTGCGAGTTGGCGAAGGTCACCCTCGGCAAGATCCTTCGTCACGGCGAAGGCGACCGCGAGAGCAACTCCCTTACCCCGCTTGGCCTCATCGACAGACGCGGCATGACTCTGAAAGATCCGCTGGTTGTGTTCGGGAATGCCCAGCCGCCGCAGCACCGACGGCACCATCCCCGTCCGCCCGACCGCCGAGGGACCGAGCAGCCAGGTCTGCCCGCGCAGCTCCGCCGCTCCGGCACTCGCCGCGGCGGCGAGCGGATGGTCGGGTCCCACGACGGCGATCACCTGGTAGTTGAGGAAGTGGGTGCAGGTCATGACGTCGTCGAGGGTGGCGGGGCGGGGTCCGACGGCCACGTCGACGGAGCGGGTGAGCAGCAGGGAGGCGAACTTCTGCGGGTTGTGCACGCTCAGTTCGACGTCGAGGTCGTCGGCGCGCCCCGCGAACAGTTCGATCAGGCCGGGGGCGGCATGCTCGGCGAACAGGCTCGACGCGGCGACGCGCAGCAGTCGCCGTCCGGAGCCGGCCTGCTTCACCTCAAGGATCGTCTGGTCCTGAAGTCCCAGCATCTCGGCGGCACGGCTGGCCAGCCGCAGCCCGCCCGGTGTGAAGGCGAGGCCGTTGGCCGTGCGGGCGAAGAGCTTGTCGCCGAGTTCCCTGCGCAGATGCGCGATGTGGATGGAGACGGCGGACTCGGTGACGGCGAGATCGGCCGCCGCGGCCTTCACGGAACCGAGGCGGACGGTCGCCGCGAAGGCCCGTAGTTGCGCCGGAGTCAACCAGAACCTCCCGCACTCACCACGGGTGCCCATTCACCTGTGCCGTGGACCTCAAATTAGCGCACCTGTTCGCCGAGAGCCATGGTCGCGCCGCGAGCCGTGGAAACACAGGAAAAGCACAGGTGGGAAAGTTCAGCGGTCTGCCAAAACCCGTACACCGCACGGGTGTTGACGTGCCCACACCGGCCTGCGATGGTCTGGACCTGGCGCAGCCAGTAGCGCCCCCCACAGCCAAGAACCTGGAGTTGGCGTGCCTCATCCGACACCCCCCACCACAAACCCGGCAAGAGCCGCGAAGCCCCGGGCGCGCACCCGGCGCCTCCGCCGCTCCGCCGTCGTCACCGTCCTCGGTGCGCTGGCCCTCGTCATCGGGCAGGCGACGGCCGCCCAGGCCTCCGTACTGACGGCGCTCCCGCAGAACGCCGACGGCCTGGAGCAGACCTTCTCCCCGGCCTACGACTACGACGGCGACGGCTGCTACGCCACGGCCGCCATCGGCCTGGACGGCACCATCAACCCCGGGCTGAAGCTCGGCGGCGACGTCAACGGGCACTGCCACGACCTCGCCCAGCTGAACAACTCCAACACGTACTCGCGCGAGAAGTGCAACAACGACTGGTGTGCGGTGATGTACGCCAGCTACTTCGAGAAGGACCAGGTCACACTGGGTCCGGCGGCCATCGGTCACACCCACGACTGGGAGCACGTCGTGGTGTGGATCAAGGACAACACGGTCCAGTACGTGTCGGTGTCGCAGCACTCCGCGTACCAGGTGTCGGCGGCCTCGGGGGTGCGCTTCGACGGCACGCACCCCAAGATCGTCTACCACAAGGACGGCATCGGCTCGCACGACTTCCGCTTCGCCAACACCAACGACGAGCCCGCGGAGAACGCCACCGGCAACTGGTTCTACCCGCGTCTGGTGGGCTGGAACGGCTACCCGGCCGGCCTCAAGGACAAGCTCCTGGCCGCGGACTTCGGTTCGGCCACGCTGAAGATCAGGGACAGCGACTTCAACTACGCGCTGTCCATCGCGGAGCCGTCCGGCATCTCGTTCGACCCGAACGCGTGATGCCGGCCCGGCCTCGGAACTGGTTTTACGGGCGGGTCTCGTAGCGCGGTTTCGGGGCCGGCTGGATGTTCTGGTTGAGGCGGAAGACGTTGTCCGGGTCACGGTCGGCCTTGATGCGGGCCAGGCGGTCGTAGTTGCCGCGGTAGCTGGCCCGGACACGTTCCTGACCCTCGTCCATCATCATGTTCACGTAGGCGCCGCCCGCCGAGTACGGGTGCAGGGCCTCCTGGTAGTCGATGGCCCACCTCTTGATGAGGCCGGCGTTGGCGGGGTCCCTGTCGACGCCGGCGAAGACGGACGCCCAGCGTGCGTCGCGGTACGCCCACGGGGTCTCCTCGTTCCCGACGTCGTGGGCGGCGCCGTCGATCGGGTAGAGGTGCATCGTCGACTGCGGGGTCGGGACCTCCGCGCCGAACTTGGCGTGGAGTTCTACGGCGTCGTCGGGGATGTCGTTGACGAAGTCGGCGCGCCAGTACCACTGGTCGCCGGGCGGGTAGAGCCCGTCGAACATGCCCTGCATGTCCGGGTGTTGCATCGGTCCGGCCGCGTGCAGGAGCGGTGCGGGCAGCGCGTCGAGCAGGGGCGCCATCTCGCGTGCGGCGGCTTCGGTGTCGCCGCCGGTGTAGCACCACACGACGCCGGCCGTCTTGCGCAGCTGTATCTCCTCGGGGAACGGCGGGGCGGGCGGCACGCTGCCGTGCAGGAAGAACGCGGAGAGTTCGCGGGGCGCGTTGGGCAGGAAGTCCCGGTAGGCGCTGAGGACTTCGGCGCTGATCTCGACCGGCCAGAAGGTGGGTCCGGCGACGACCGTGCTCACCTCGTGCAGCCGGAACAGGAACGAGGTGACGACGCCGAAGTTGCCGCCACCGCCGCGGACCGCCCAGAACAGGTCGGTGTTCTCCCCGGCGCTGGCCCGCACCTGGCTGCCGTCGGCCAGGACCAGGTCGGCCGCCAGCAGGTTGTCGATGGTGAGCCCGCACTTGCGGGTGAGGTGGCCGAGTCCGCCGCCGGTGGCGATGCCGCCGACGCCGGTGGTGGAGATGATGCCGCTGGGGGTGGCGAGTCCGTGCGCGTTGGTGGCACGGTCCACCTCGCCCCACACACAGCCGCCGCCGACCCGCACCGTGCGCGCCCCGGGGTCCACCTGGATGTCCTTCAGGGGTGACAGGTCGGCGACCACTCCCCCGTCGACGGTGCCGAGCCCGGCTCCGTGGTGGCCGCCGCCGCGTATCGCGAGGGGCAGGTCGTGGGTGCGGGCGAAGGCGATCACACGCGCCACGGCGTTCGCGTCGGCGCAACGGGCAATGAGGGCAGGCCGTTTGTCGATCATCGCGTTGTAGACGGTGCGGACCTCCGGGTAGGCGGCGTCGTCCGGGCCGATCAACTCCCCGGTGAAGTCGGTCAGTTCACGGCGAGCGGCCTGTGCGGGTGTGCTGGACATGCGGATCCCCCGTTTCGTGGTGCTCTGGATGACCTCCTTGTTCTATTTCGCCCGGAACGGCACGGTCATCCGTGCGCGTCACCCAGCTCGGCGGCGCCGGGTACCTACGTTTCGCCGTACGGCAGCAGTCCGAGTTCCGTGGCGCGGGCCGCTGCCTGCTTCCTGGTGGGTGCGTCGAGCTTCTCCAGTACGGCCCGTACGTGGTTGTCGACGGTACGGACGGACACCACGAGCCGGTCGGCGATCTCCGGGTTGGTCAGGCCGTCCACCAGCAGTCGTACGACCTGGAGTTGGCGTTCCGTGAGTCCGCCCGGGTTGCCCCGGGTCGCCGCGTGCGGGCCGCGGGGGATGCGGCGGACGCCGAGGTCGCGCAGTTCGGTACGGACGAGACGGGCGAGGGGTTCGGCGCCGAGTGCGTCGAGTTCGGCGAGCGCGGTGAGTTTGTCGGCCGGGTCGGGGCTCTCCGCGAGCGCGGCGGCGTGCTCGTAGGGGCAGCCCGCCTGCTGCCACAGGTCCGCGGCCCGTTTCCACTCACCGGCCGCCTGCAAGGCGTACGGGTGGTCGCTGTCCTCGACGGCCACGGAGCGCCCGGCCTTGGCGAGCCAGTAGCCGAGTTCGGCCCGGTACGGCCCGTGGCCCAGCCGGCACGCCTGCTCGTGGACCGCCCGCACCGCCTCGGCCGCCGCCCTGTGGTCGCCGCGCAGCCAGGCCGCCTCCGCCAGTACGGCCGCCACCGGGGCCATGCGTTGCAGCTCCCCGGCCCGTACGGCGATCTCCCAGGCCTGGGTGAGGAGTTCGTCCGCGCCCGGCCTGCCGCACCGGACGCGCACGCGGGCCAGCACGGTCAGCGCGGGACAGCGGGCGGGCACGAACTCGTGCATCCCGTACTCGGCGTGCCGCTCGGCGTCTTCCCAGTCCGCCGCGGCGAGTCGGCGCATGGACTTCTCGACGTGCAGATAGTTGAAGAACCCCAAGTGCTCAGCGCGGTCGGCGAGTTCCATGGCCGGGGGCAGGTAACGGTCGGCCTCGCTGTACTGGAGGTTGTCGAGGAGGGACCAGATGATGTTGGCGTAGGACCGGCAGGCGTGTTCGACCTCGCCTGCGGCCAGAGCCACGGCGAGGCTCTCCTCCAACTGCCGTCGCCCGTCCGGGTCCCCGCTGCGCCAGCGGGCGGAGCCGACGTTGTTGAGGGCGTGGGCCAGGATCGCCGCGTCGTCCGCGCGCCGGGCCAGGGCGATGGCGCGCTCGCCGTGCGCGATGGCCTCGGCGTACCGGTCGGACAGCATCCGCAGCTGGGCGGTGTTGCTGAGCGCGAGGGCCAACAGCCGGTCGTCACCGGCGTGTTCGAGGACGGCGATGGCTTCGCGCGCCGCGTCCCGCGCCTCCTCGGCATGGCCCGCCCACCAGTGGATACGGGACAGCCAGCGCAGATCGGCGCCGAGGGCGAGGGTGTCGCCGAGGGAGCGGCGGAGCGCCACGGCTTCCCGTTGGGCGGCGACGGCCTCGACGGAGTCGGCGAGGGTGTAGCACTCCACGGCGTAGCGTTCGAGCAGGTCGGCGAGTTCGGCGGGGGTGTAGCGGTGCCGTTGGCGCAGCACGAGCCGTAGCTGGGCGGCGGCCTCGCGGTGGGCGCCCGCCGCTGTGGCGTCCCGGGCCGCGTCGGGTCCGTAGCGGGCGATGGCGTCCTGGTCGCCGGCCTGCGCGGCGT
The DNA here is from genome assembly GCF_040655155.1 of Streptomyces sp. NPDC050508. NCBI lineage: Bacteria > Bacillati > Actinomycetota > Actinomycetes > Kitasatosporales > Streptomycetaceae > Streptomyces > Streptomyces sp. NPDC050508. Next base: position 994,510 of record NZ_JBFAJJ010000001.1, on the reverse strand, counting down.
GGTGGACGATGCGGGCCCGGTCGGAGCCGGGCCGGGCCACGAGCGCGGTGAGGACCTCGCGGTTGAGGTCGATGCGGCGGGCCGCGGGCAGGGAGTCGACGACGGCTCGGCGGATCAACTCGTGCCGGAACGCGACCCGTTCGGGAGTCACCGCGAGCAGTCCGCGCTGCTCGGCCGCGGCCAGTCCGGCGACGCCGTCGGCCAACAGCGTGTCGACGAGGGGCCGTTCGACGGCCGAGGGCACCACGGCGAGTTGCTCCAGCGCGTCCACGGTCCGGCCGTCCAGTCCGCGCAGCCGGGCCAGCACCGCGTCGACGACGGTCGGGGGCACTCCCCCGGTGCCGCCGGCCGCGAGGACCTCGGCGACGAAGAAGGGGTTGCCCGATGTCACCTCATAGACCTCCGCCGGGTCGAGCCTGCTGGCCGAACTGAGCGTGTGCACCGCCGACTTGGAGAGTCGGGCCAGCGGCAGCCGGTGTACGCGGTCCGCGCGGGAGACCTGCCCGAGGAGGTGCCGCAGCGGGTGCTCGCGGCTCAACTCGTCGTCGCGGTAGGTGAGGACGAGTACGGCGGGCAGCCGTTCCATCCGCCGGACCAGGAAGCGCAGTGCGTCCAGCGAGGCTTCGTCGGCCCAGTGGACGTCCTCCACGACGAGCACCGCCGGATGCGGTATCCCGGCCAACTCACTTTGCAGGGCTTCGTAGACGCGGTGCCGGTCGCCGCCCTCCATGACGGCCTGGGAGAGTTCGGCCCCGACGCTGCCGACGAGGTCGCGGAACGGGCCGAGGGGACGGCGCGTGGCGAGGTCGTCGCACTGTCCCAGGAGGATGCGGGTGCGGTGCGGCAGTCGGTCCGGCATGGCCTTGACCAGGCTCGACTTGCCGATGCCGGCCTCGCCGAAGACGAGCGCGACGGACCCGGCCCCGTCCGCCGCCTCACGTGCGGCCGAGGCCAGTCGCGCCAGCTCTGACTCGCGTTCGAGGATCCCCCCATCCACGCCGCTGATTGTGCCACTCGCCGGGAACTCCCGTACGGGTGTCACACTCCGGACCTTCGCCGCCCTCTTGAGTGCAGACACCCATGGGAGGCGTTCATGAACAGGACCGCACCGGCCGGGACCACCGCGCAGCACCTGATCGAGCTCTCGGCCGGACCCCTCGCGTACGAGGACACCGGCGGCGACGGTCCCGTCCTGGTGCTGCTGCACGGTCTGCTGATGGACGCCTCGCTGTGGGCCGCCCCGATCGCCGAACTGTCCGCCGCCCACCGGTGCGTGGCCCCGACCCTCCCGCTCGGCGCCCATCGCCACCCGATGCGCGCGGACGCCGATCTGTCGCTGCCCGGGGTGGCCAGGCTCGTCGCCGAACTCCTCGACCGGCTGGATCTGCGGGACGTCACGCTCGTCGGGAACGACACCGGCGGCGCACTGGTGCAACTGCTGATGGCGGACGGGGCCGCACACGTAGGGCGGGTGGTGCTCGTCTCCTGCGAGGCGTTCGACAACTTCCCGCCAGGCCTGACGGGCCGGACGCTCGTGCTCGCGGGGCGCCTCTCGCCGTGGCTGTTCGGGCAGTTCATGCGGCAGATGCGGGTGCGGGCGCTGCGCCGCCTCCCGTTCGCGTTCGGATGGCTGACGAAACGCGGGGACGCGGTCACCGCGCGGTGGACGGAGCCGGTCCGGCGGCAGCCGGAGATCCGCCGTGATGCCGTACGCCTACTGCGCGCCGCGTCACGGAACGGGCGCCGTCTGCTGGAGGAAACCGCCGTACGGCTGCGGGAGTTCGACCGTCCCGCACTGGTGGTCTGGGCGAGCGAGGACCGGGTGATGCCGCCCGAGCACGGGCGCCGACTGGCCGAACTCCTGCCGTTGGGACGGCTGGTGGAGGTGGCCGACGGCTACACGCTGCTCCCGCTGGACCGGCCCGCCGAACTCGCCCGGGTCATCGGCGAGTTCGTACGCGCGTCCGCCCCGCCCGCACCGGCCTGATCGCGTGTCCGCGGCGCGGCTTGGGGGCGTCGAGCATGCTGACGCCGTTGTAGTTCCGGCCGTGCACGTAGAACGTGGGCCCGGCGACGAAAGTGACGACGATGGCGACGACGCTGATCGGGAAGAGAACCGGGAGCGACTGGCCCTCGGGGAGGGTCTTGCCGCCCTCGTGGATCGCGTAGGCGAGGGCGGCGAAGAAGACGACCGCGCACACGATCCCGATGACACGCATGACGGCCGCGAGCGTGCGGGTGGTGGACCGGTCGCGGACCTCGGCCAGCAGGGACGCCGAGCACTCGGTGCAGGTCAGCTCCACCGTGTGCTTGCCCGACGGAGGCCGCTTGACCATGTAGTGGGCGTCGGTCCAGGTGATCGTGCGCGTCTTCGGCCTGATGACGCCACCCGTGACCTTGTCACTGAGTATGTGCCGGACTGCGACCTCCGCGGTCCCCGGTGTGCTCATGGTTCCTCCGACACGCGCCCTGGCGATCATCACGAAGCCTGCACAGTGTGACCTGTGGGAACCGGCCACTCAATGGTCCTGGCGATTTCTTTTCCTTCGCCTACAACTTCTCAACTCAGCCGGGACGTGCGGGACTTCTCCGGTCGCACCTCTTGACGGCTTTGGTGCAGACCTTTAGGTTCACCAGCCAACAGACCTCCCATGAATGCATTCCCCGCTCACATATGTGAACACCCGTGTTCACCTCTCACCGCCCTCACGCCGGCGGCGTCCACCCCCCACCCCAGGACGAAAGGGCCCCTCGTCATGCAACGCCTCGCCCTGCGCTGCGCCCTCGCGCTCTCCCTCGGCCTCACCGCCGTCGGCACCCTCGCAGCTCCCTCCGCCTCGGCCGCGACCGGCACGATCACCGGCCTCGGCGGCAAGTGTCTCGACGTCGCCGGCGCCAGCTCGGCCGACGGCACGGCCGTACAGATCTACGACTGCAACGGCACCGCCGCCCAGCAGTGGACGGTCGGCTCCGACGGAACCATCAGAGCCCTCGGCAAGTGCCTTGACATCACCGGCAATTCGACGGCCAACGGCGCCCAGCTCCAGCTGTGGACGTGCGGCGGCAGCGCCAACCAGCAGTGGACGGTGAGCGCCGCGAAGGACATCGTCAACCCGGCCGCCAACAAGTGCCTGGACGTCACGGGCAACACCTCGGCCAACGGCACCCGTACCCAGATCTGGACCTGCTCCGGCGCCGCCAACCAGAAGTGGACCGCGCCCGCCGCCGGCGGCACGACACCGCCCACGACCGCCCCGATGGCCGTGGCCCCGTACCTCTACAACGGCTGGGGAAACCCGCCCAGCCCTACGACTGTCATGAACGCGACCGGCGTGAAGTGGTTCACGCTGGCGTTCGTCCTGAGCAACGGCTACTGCAACCCGCAGTGGGACGGCGGCCGTGCGCTGACCGGCGGCGTCGACCAGCAGACCATCACCACCGTGCGGGCGAACGGCGGTGACGTCGTCCCGTCCTTCGGCGGCTACAGCGGCAACAAGCTGGAGAGCTCCTGCTCCAGCGCGAGCGAGCTGGCGGCGGCCTACCAGAAGGTCATCAGCGCCTACTCGCTCAAGGCCATGGACATCGACATCGAGGCCGACGCGTACAGCAACGCGACCGTGCAGCAGCGGACCGTGGACGCGCTGAAGACCGTCAAGGCCAACAACCCGGGCCTCAAGGTGTACGTCACCATCGGCACCGGGCAGAGCGGCCCCGACACGAGTCTCATCAACCGTGCCGCGTCGTCCGGACTGACCGTGGACGCCTGGACGATCATGCCGTTCGACTTCGGCGGCGCCGGCCAGAACATGGGCACGCTCACCCAGCGCGCCGCCGAGGGCCTCAAGACCGCGCTGAAGAACGCGTACGGCTACAGCGACGACGCGGCCTACCGGGACATGGGCATCTCCTCCATGAACGGCATCACCGACAACAACGAGACCGTCACCACCGCCGACTTCCAGACCATCCTCGGCTACGCGCAGACACACCACCTCGCGCGACTGACGTTCTGGTCGGCCAACCGTGACCGTCCCTGCCCGGGCGCCTACCCGAACGACGACACCTGCTCGGGCGTGAGCCAGAGCAACTGGCAGTTCACCAGCATCTTCGCCCAGTACACGGGCTGACGGACGCCTCCCTCCGACCTTCCTCACCAACCCCCCATCACCACAGGAGAATCCGTGCTCAGACGGAAGAGACTGACCGGACGCCACCGCATTCCGAGAGCGCTCACGGCGGTCGCGCTCGTGGCGACGACCGTGACCGGTATCGAGTTCGCCGCGCAGGGCTCGGCGAGCGCGGCGAACACGGCTGCCGCCGCGATACCGACCGGCTACACCACCGTGGTCAACAAGGGCAGCGGCAAGTGTGTCGACGCCCGCTCGGCCGCGAGTGCCGACGGCACCGCCGTCCAGCAGTACACGTGCAACGGAAGTACCGCGCAGAACTGGCAGTTGGTCGCCACCGACAGCGGCTACTACCGCGTCAACAGCAACCTGAACGCCGCCGAGGCCTGGGACGTCACCGGCGTCTCGACCGCCGACTCCGCTCTCGTCCAGCTGTGGACCTACTCCAGCGGCGCCAACCAGCAGTGGCTGCCGGTCGCCGAGGCCGACGGCGCCTACCACTTCGTCAACCGCAACAGCGGCAAGTGCCTCGACGTGCCGAGCGCGTCGACCGCCGACAGTGTGCAGTTGGCGCAGTACACCTGCAACGGCACCGCCGCGCAGTCCTTCACCCTGAGCGGCGCCACGACCAACCCGCCCGGCACCCCGGACTTCGGTCCCAACGTGACGGTGTTCGACCCGTCGATGTCGGCGTCCAGCATCCAGTCCAAGCTGGACTCGGTCTTCTCCCAGCAGGAGACCAACCAGTTCGGCTCGGCCCGCCAGGCCCTGCTGTTCAAGCCGGGTACGTACAGCGCGAACGCAAACGTGGGCTTCTACACACAGGTCGCCGGCCTGGGCTTCTCGCCGGACGACGTGACCATCAACGGCGCGGTGCACGCGGAGGCCGACTGGTTCCAGGGCAACGCGACGCAGAACTTCTGGCGCGACGCCGAGAACCTGTCGGTCAACCCCACTGGCGGCACTGACCGTTGGGCCGTCTCACAGGCCGCCCCCTACCGGCGCATGCACGTGCGCGGCAACTTGGCGCTGGACGACGGCGGTTGGTCCAGCGGTGGCTTCATCTCCGACACCAAGGTCGACGGCCAGATCCAGTCCGGCACCCAGCAGCAGTTCCTCACCCGCAACTCCACGATGGGCAGTTGGTCCGGGTCCAACTGGAACATGGTCTTCGTCGGCGACCAGGGCGCACCCGCCCAGTCCTTCCCGACGTACACCAACGTCGCCAGCTCCCCGACGATCCGCGAGAAGCCCTTCCTCTACGTCGACAGCGCGGGCGCCTACCAGGTGTTCGTGCCCGGGCTGCAGTCCAACGCCGCGGGTACGACGTGGAGCGGGAAGACCCCGGCGGGCAAGTCCCTGCCGATCGACCAGTTCTACATCGTCAAGCCCGGCGCCACCGCGGCCGACATGAACACCGCGCTCGCGGCCGGCAAGAACCTGCTGGTCACCCCGGGCGTCTACCACCTCAACCAGACGCTCAACATCACGCGCCCCGACACGGTCGTGCTGGGCATGGGCCTGGCCACCTTCGTGCCGGACGGCGGGATCACCGCGATCTCCACGGCCGACGTGGACGGCATCGAGCTGGCGGGCCTGCTGATCGACGCGGGCACCACCAACTCCGGGACGCTGGTGCAGATCGGCCCGTCCGGTTCGACCGCCACGCACGCCTCCGACCCGACGCAGTTGTCCGATGTCTTCGTCCGCATCGGCGGCGCCACCGTCGGCAAGGCGACAAACTCGATGGTGATCAACAGCGCCAACACGATCATCGACCACACCTGGATCTGGCGGGCCGACCACGGCAACTCCGGCACGGTCGGCTGGACCACCAACACCGCCGACACCGGGCTGATCGTCAACGGCGCCAACGTGACGGCGTACGGCCTCTTCGTCGAGCACTTCCAGAAGACCCAGGTCCTCTGGAACGGCAACGGCGGCAGAACGTACTTCTTCCAGAACGAGATGCCCTACGACCCGCCGAACCAGGCCTCGTGGATGAACGGCACCGGCAAGGGCTATCCGGCCTACAAGGTGGCCGCCTCCGTAACGAGCCATGAGGCGTGGGGACTTGGCAGCTACTGCTACTTCAGCTCCAACTCCAGCGTGGTCGCCGATCACGCCTTCGAGGTGCCGAGCGTGTCCGGGGTCAAGTTCCACGACATGGTGACCGTCTCGCTGGGCGGTGTCGGCACGATCAGCCACATCATCAACAGCTCCGGCGGACCGTCCAACTCCAGCACCAACGTCGCCTACCTGACCAACTACCCGTAGACCGCACGGAAAGGATCGATCAGAAGATGAACACCATCAGATCCGGTTCCACCCGCGCGGCCCTGCGGGTCCTGCTCCTCCTGGCGACGGTGCTGGGCTTCGCGGTGGCACCGCCCGCCGCCCACGCGAGCACCACGGCAACGCCGTTCAAGGTCCTCGGCCTCTACAGCGGTACATATGACGCGGCGCACATCGACTTCGAGAAGGAGGCGAACGTCTGGTTCCCGCAGCAGGCCGCGGCGAACGGCTACACCTACACGGCCAGCACCAACTGGGACCTGCTCGCCAACGGCGGGGTCAACGCGTACCAAGTCGTCCTGTTCCTTGACGACCTGCCGCAGACGGCCGCCCAACGCACCGGTTTCGAGGCGTACATGAGGGGTGGCGGCGGCTTCATGGGCTTCCATGTCTCCGCCTTCACGACGGACGCGGCGAGCTGGTCGTGGTACCACAACACGTTCCTCGGCTCGGGGAACTTCGTGTCCAACACCTGGGGTCCGACAGCGGTGACCCTGAAGGTGGAGGACCACTCGATCCCGCCCACCGCCAACCTGCCGGCCACGTTCACCTCGTCGGTCAGCGAGTGGTACAGCTGGTCCAACGATCTGCGGCAGAACCCGGACATCAAGATCCTGGCGTCGATCGACCCGAGCAGCTTCCCGGTCGGCACCGATCCCAACCAGTCCTGGTACAGCGGGTATTACCCGATCATCTGGACCAACACGAAGTACAAGATGCTGTACGCGAACTTCGGCCACAACGCGATGAACTACACGACCAACACGCGCCTGTCGTCGACGTTCGCGAGCGCCACCCAGAACCAGTTCCTGCTGAACGGGCTCAAGTGGCTCGGCGGGGGCGACACTTCGACGCCGCCGACGGACACCCCGATCTCGGAGACGTCCTGGTACTCGGTGCAGAACGGCGGCAACGGCACGTGCGTCGACGCCCGTTCGGCGGCCACGGCCAACGGTACGGCGATCCAGCAGTACGCCTGCAACGGCACGACGGCGCAGCAGTACCAGTTCCGTTCCACCGACAGCGGGTACATGGAGATCACCGCGCGCGGCAACCCGGCACAGGCCATCGACGTGACCGACCGCTCGACGGCCGACAACGCGCCGTTGCAGCTGTGGGCCTACTCCGGCGGCACGAACCAGCAGTGGCAGCCCGTGAAGGAGTCGAGCGGGCGCTATCACTTCGTCGCCCGGCACAGCGGCAAGTGCCTCACCGCCCCCACCGCGGCGACGAACAGTGTCCAGCTCACCCAACGGACCTGCGACGGCTCCACCGCGCAGGCCTTCCAACTCGCCGTGCAGTCCTGAGCCACCGCACGGCACCCCAAGGGCGCCTCCCACCGCACTGACGCGGTGGGAGGCGCCCTTGTTTTCGCCGATAACAGCAGACTGTTGTCATCGCTACAGATCGCTGTTATCGTCGATTACATGAACACGAGATCGCTGATAATCGAAGCGGCGGCCGAGCTGATCGCCCAGTCACCCAGTGGTGACGTGTCCACTCGCGCGGTGTGCGAGGCGGCCGGTGTGCAACAGCCGGTGCTGTACCGACTGTTCGGCGACAAGGACGGACTGCTGGCGGCCACGGTCGACCACGTCTGGGACCAGTACCTGGAGACGAAGCGCGCCGCCGAGAAGTCCGAAGACCCACTGCGGGATCTCCGGGCCGGCTGGGACAGTCACACAGCGTTCGCGCTGGCGCACCCCAACGCCTACAAGCTGATGTTCGCCCCGGCGCTGCGTTCCGTGCCCGAGGCGGCGGCGGAGGCGATGCGCATCCTCCGCGGGGACCTGGAGCGGCTCGCCGCACAGGGCCGTCTCCGTATCGCACCGGAGATCGCGGCACGCATGGTCATGTCGGCCAACACCGGGGTGTCCCTGGCGCTGATCACCCGTCCCACGCTGTACCCGGACTCCGGCCTGTCGAGGCTGGTCCGGGACGCGATCCACCAGGCGATCCTGCTCGACCCGGCGGCGGACACCACGGCCGCGGACGCCCGCGCCGTAGCCGCGACCACGCTGCTCTCGTCCCTCGACGACCTCACCCCCGAACCGTTCACCCCCGCGGAGTCGGCCCTGCTCGGGCAGTGGCTCACGCAGATCCCCACCTCACAGAAGGACCCTCACCATGACTGACACCGACACCACCGCCCGCGTCGCCCTGGTCACCGGCGGTTCCGGCGGCATCGGCCGCGCGGTCGCCGAGCGGCTGGCCAAGGACGGCATCGCGGTCGGCGTGCACTACGCAGGCAACAAGGCCCGCGCCGACGAGACGGTCGCAGCGATCACCGCGGCCGGCGGTCGGGCGATCCCGGTCGGCGGCGACGTGGCCGACGAGCAGGAGATGGCGGCAGCCTTCGACGCGGTCGAGGCGGAATTCGGCGGACTCGACGTGGTCGTCAACACCGCCGGAATCATGGTCCTTTCGCCCATCGCGACCCTGAACCTCGACGACCTCGACCGCATGCACCGCACCAACATCCGCGGCACGTTCGTCGTCTCCCAGCAGGCTGCCCGCCGGGTGCGCGCGGGCGGCACGATCATCAACTTCTCGACCTCCGTCACCCGCACCAAGTTCCCGACGTACGGCGCCTACGTGGCGAGCAAGGCCGCGGTCGAGGCGATGACCCTGGTACTGGCCCGCGAACTGCGCGGCAAGGACATCACCGTCAACACGGTCGCCCCCGGCCCCACCGCCACCCCCCTCTTCCTGGACGGCAAGGACGAGGAGACGGTCCAGAACCTCGCCAAGGCCGCCCCGCTGGAGCGCCTCGGCGCCCCGGACGACATCGCCGAGTCGGTCGCGTTCCTCGCCGGACCGGCCCGCTGGATCAACGGACAGGTGCTGTACGCCAACGGCGGACTGGCCTGAGCCCCCTCCCCACTCAAGGAGTGAACCCCATGAACAACATCGTCGTGATCACCGGCGCCTCCAGCGGCTTCGGCGCGCTCACCGCCCGCGCCCTCGCGGACAAGGGCAACACCGTCTACGCGGGCATGCGACAGACCGGCACCCGCAACGCACCTCAGGTCCGGGCCGCGGCCGACTACGCCAAGGAGCACGGCGTCGACCTGCGCTCCATAGAACTCGACGTGAACGCGCAGGACTCCGTCGACGCGGCAGTCGACCAGGTCATCTCCGAACACGGCCGCATCGACGTCCTGATCCACAACGCCGGCCACATGGTCACCGGACCGGCCGAGGCCTTCACGCCCGAGCAACTCGCCGAGTTGTACGACGTCAACGTGGTCTCCACCCAGCGCGTCAACCGTGCCGCGCTGCCCCATCTGCGCAGCGCCGGCCGGGGTCTGGTGATCTGGGTGTCGAGTTCGAGCGTCAAGGGCGGCACCCCGCCGTATCTGGCCCCGTACTTCGCCGCCAAGGCCGCGATGGACTCACTTGCCGTCAGTTACGCGGCCGAGCTGGCCCGCTGGGGCGTGGAGACCTCCATCGTGGTGCCCGGCGCGTTCACCAGCGGTACGAACCACTTCGCCCATTCCGGTCACCCGGCGGACGGCGCCGTCGAGGCGGAGTACGAGACGCGGTACGCGGGCCTGATGACCCAAGTCGCGGACAAGCTGGCCGCGTTGGTGCCCGAGGGCGCGAACGTCTCGCTGGTCTCCGACGAGATCGCCCGCATCGTCGCTCTCCCCGCCGGGCAGCGCCCGTACCGGGTGCACATCGACCCGTCCGACGACGGCTCCGAGGCAGTCTCCGTCGTCGCGGACCGCATCCGCCGCGACTTCCTGACCCGCGTCGACCTCGCGGACCTGATGTCCGTACACCCAGCCGCGGCGTAACCCTCTCAGGAGAGTGTCGGGCAGGACCGAGGCCAGGTCGAGCAGGGCCAACTGGACGCCGAGCAGAGGGAGTTGTACGCGGAGCTCACCGGTGGCCCGCGTACCTCGGGTCCGCGCCACTTCGACCTCGCCGATGCCGACGGGCATCGGCGCCCTCAATGAGCACCAGTACGACAGCGCGCGCACGGCGTCGGGCGAGCGCGCGCTGTTCGAACTGTCCACCCTGGTGGGTTATTACAGCGCGCCGAGTCTTCAGCTGGGGCTGTTCGGTCGAGCGTCAGAGCCAGCGGCGGAACGGCTCCTGGAACACCACCATGTTCGGGCGTTTCCGGCCCACGGCCTTTTCCGCGAGGGTCGTCACGGAGAAATGTGCGGCCAGGAGCGGCCACGCGATGACGACTGTCGACAGGGCGGCCATGATCGGGTACTCCGTGATGAGCTGATCCGCACTCCAGTACATCAGCAGCGTGAAAACGGACGCCAGAGACGCGGGCAGCGAGAAAACTCCCAGGACGAGAACGACTCCCAGGGATGTTTCCAGAAGGGGCATCGCGAAGCCGAAGAAATGTGGCCATTCCGCGAGGGTGACATCCGAGAAACTCTTGAAGAATCCCGGAACCCTGCTGTTCGACTTCGCACTGTTCGCCACCAGCAGGATGTCCGCCGCGCCGAAGTGCGCCCGGTATTTCAGCGTCCCCTCATGGAGCCACAGGACACCGAGGGTGACCCTGACCGCGCCGGCGAGGGCCGCCGCGATCAGGGTCGGGCGAGCGATCGGCGTCTTCATGACAGTTTCGCGGCGCCGAATACCGCCTTCGCCTTGTCACAGTGGATGACCACGGTGGTGTACATGGACGCGTCGACGCCGTTGAGTGCGAAGGTCTGGGACTTCGCGTCGTACTTGACGGCTCCGAGCTGCTTGCCCGCCGACACGGCAGCTTCATCCGTGCCGTTTGTCAGGTAGACATGCAGGTCCGGGCCCTCGTCGGACGAGAAGCCCGACAGCATGACACCCGAACCGCTCACCTGCGCGGTGCCGGACACCTTCTTGCCGTTGAGGCCCGCGAACATGCCCTGCTTGTCCGCCGAGTGCATCGCCGGCTGCGAGGCCGACACGGAGGCCGCCGCCTTCGAGGTCGAGTCGCTGTTGTCAGACCCGCCGCACGCCGTGAGCGTGAAGGAAATCGCAACGAGAGCCACGCCGGCAAACCCGATTTTCCGCATGCCAATTTTCCTCTTCTTGATTCCACTGGAATCGGCGGCAATAGGAACGGGCCGCCGCCGACGAGAACAACCTACCCACGGAAAGCACGAAGCGGCCCGGTTGCCAAGGGGACGTAAGAAATGCATCACATCTATTGCGAGTTTCTGACGTCTGGAAAAATGTGTGCGGTCTCGGTCTAGCGTGGTCCGATGCCGTGGTATTCGGGGGCCGGGGGCAGCGGCTCCGTCCCGCCCGGCTGGGTACGCATTCCGTCGAGCAGCAGCCGCAGGTAGCGCCGCCACAGGTCGGGCTCGCCGGTCTGGTCGGTGACCGCGGCCACCATCAGCTGGATCATCGGCAGGTCCAAGGGCTCCATGTCCGCCCGCAGCGCGCCCTGCTCCTTGGCGCGGGCGATCAGCGGATCGACCAGCGGCTTGATCCGCCGTTCTACGAGTGCGTGTCGCTGAGCGGCCTTGCCGGTGCCGAGCATGACTTCGCGCAACCCCCGGTCGTGCGCCTGGAGTTCGCACACCTTCTCCAGGCTGGACGCCAGCCCGTGCCACGGGTCGAGATCGGCGGCGGCTTCCCGAGCGGACGCCTCGACACGGTCGATCATGTCCTCGAAGACCGCGTCGACCAACTCTTCCTTGTTGGCGAAGTGCCGATAAGCCGTCCCCACACCGAGTCCGGCATGACGGGCGACATCGTCGAGGGTCGCGGCCAGACCTCGCTCGCGGAACACCTCACGGGCGGCGACCATCAAACGACGGCGGTTCAGCTCGGCATCGCGCCGTAGCGGCGGCCTGCCGGGTTCAGCGAGTTCCGCCATGCCAGTCGTCTCGCCTTCCGGATGATGCCGAATCGTGCAGCTCATCGTACTGCCGCCAGCTGCGCACCCCTTGATCAGGCTCGATCCGGTGCGGCGCCCCCACTGAACCTAAACGGAGATAGCTTCTCCGTTTCATGTTACGGTGGCAGTATGAAACGGAGATCACATCTCCGTTTGGCGCCTCGCAGCAGTGGGAGAAGAAGACATGCACGCAGAGAACGCGATATCCCGAGGGAAGGCACGGGCAGGCCGACGGAGGGGCGGCGCTGCCGTCACGATCTCCCTCGCGGCGGGGTTGGCTCTGGTCGCCTGCTCCTCGGGCGGCAACAGCTCGGCCAGCGGTACGTCCAGCCCCAGCGCCGGCGCGAAGACGGCCGCCTGCCCCACGAGCACGGCCGCGGCCGGTGCCGGAACGCCCACCGCAATGCCGTCGGGCAACGCGGGCGGCCTCCCCGTGGCCAAGACCATCAAGAAGACGGACACCAGCACCAGCATCGTGATCAATCCCAAGGGCGCGCAGATCCGGTGCGCCACCTCAGGAATCACCACCACGAAGGACATCACGTACTCCTCGCCGACCACCAACGGCAAGAAGAGCGACCTCAAGCTGGACGTCCAGGTGCCCACGTCCACATCGGGCAAGAAGCCACTGGTCATCTATCTGACCGGCGGTGGCTTCGTCATGGCGGACCGCACCGCCAACTTGAATCAGCGCACCTATGTGGCCGACCAGGGCTATGTCGTGGCCAGCATCCAGTACCGCACCACCAAGGACGGCGCCACGTACAAGGACGCCGTCGCCGATGTGAAGTCCGCGATCCGATACCTCCGCGCCAACGCGGACAAGTACTCCATCGACGCCGGCCAGGTCGCCGTGTGGGGACAGTCCGCGGGCGGCTACCTGGCCGCGATGACCGGCGCCACCAACGGGGAGAAGTCCTTCGACGTCGGCAGCAACCTCGCCCAGAGCAGTGAAGTGCAGGGCGTCGTCGACGAGTTCGGCCCGGCCGACCTGTCCGAGCTGGCGGCCGACTACGACACGGCGGCGCAGAAGGCCAACTACGCGCCGGGCAACAGCGCCGCCCAGTGGGTCTACGGCCCCGGCACCAAGAAGTCGGTCGCGGACCGCACCAGTGAGGTCGCCGCCGCCGACCCGGCCACGCACATCAACTCCAGGACGGCACCCTTCGTCCTGTTCCACGGCAGCGCCGACAACCTGGTCTCGCCCAGCGAGACCCTGAACCTGCACACGGCGCTGCGCGCCAAGGGGATCGAGAGCACCCGCTACGTGCTCACCGGCGCCGGCCACGGCGATCTGTCCTTCACCGGCGACACCTCGGCCGCCCAGCCCTGGTCCACGCAGGAGACGCTGGGGCACATCGTCGACTTCCTGGGTCAGCACCTCAAGTAGCCGAGAGTCAGGCGACGTTGCCGATGACACCACGGGCGGCGAGCCGGAAGGCCCTCACTTCCCGGTAGAGGATTCGCTCCCGTTCGGCGGCAAGGGCGGAGTCCTCGGCCTTACGGGTGCTGTCCCCCGCGTGAGCGTCGTCGGCCATCCGGCGCATGACCTGGGAGAGTTCTCTGGAGGCGTCGGCGACCCGCTCGGTGACTGCCACGAGTGAAGCCGGCCCTTCGAGGATCACGACTTCGGCAGCGCGGTGGACCTCGCGGGCAAGGGCGATGAAGCGACGTATCTCCTCATCGACATAGGCCAGTTCGGGCTCGTCCGAACGCAGCGCGTCGAGTACGGCGTCCATGGCGATGTCGCGGTCGTGGAGCGCGCCGAGGTAACTGGCGTACGCGTCGCGGCGATGCTGACGGCGCCACTGATCGTGCTGTGCCCATGTCTGCGCCCGACCGCCCACGATGGCGGCACCCAGAGTGGCGACGGAGCCGACGGCGGCACCCAGCAGCGCGGCAAGTCCTGCGTCCATCCGGCCAGTCTGCAGTGGTCGGACGCCGTCCCGAAAACCGTCACGGTTCGTCACGCACCGTGCGGCCGGGCGGCCATATCTGACACAGTGTCCCTCAATCCACGCACCAGGGGGCGTACCGTGTCCAACTCCGCATGTACGCCGCCAGGTCAGCGGTCCCGGGCCGCCGGAGCAGCGCCGAAGAGGAAGCGCACTTGGAAACGCGTCGGCGGCGTCACCACGGCCATCCTCGTCATCGGCGGCCTCGGAACCGCTTGTGCCGTCAACACCACCGGCGGCGGAAGCGCAAGCGGCAACGCCAAGACGGGCGGCACAACCAAGACCGTCCCCCGCTTCATCGGCATGGGCCTCCAATCCGCCCAGGACGCTGCCCAGAAGCAAGGCTTCTACAGCCTCAAGTCGCACGACTCACTCGGCCGCGACCGCCACCAGATCCTCGACCGCGACTGGAAGGTCTGCTCCCAGAACGTGAAGGCCGGGACCACCGCGTCCACGGCCACCCGACTCGACTTCGGCGCGGTGAAGGTCGACGAGACCTGCCCGGCAAAGGACCGGTCCGCACCCGCGAAGGCCCACGGGACGATGCCGAACTTCAAGGGAGAGTCGGTGAACACCGCGCGCCACGCACTCGACTCCGGCACGTCCGTCACCGTCAACGACGCGTCCGGCAAAGGACGTTACGTCCTGATCGAGTCGAACTGGCAGGTGTGCTCACAGAAGCCACCGGCCGGGACGAAACTCAGCGGGCAACCGGTGGAGTTCGCCGCGGTGAAGTTCGGGGAGTCCTGTCCGTAGCGGCATCTGTCGATCCGTCAGGCGAAGTCCGGTCGGCGCGTTCAACCGGCCGGCGCTGCCAACGTCCGCTTCCCTGCGCGATCGCCTCTTACGGTTCGCCGCACAGGATGCCTCGGGGGTGCCCAGCGCCATCCCCGGAGGCCTTCCGCCGCACGGACCTGGACCGGGACTGGCTCAGCGGCGTGCTCTGCAAGGGCGCCCGTCGACTGCTGTACGTCGGGCATGTGAGCGGCGCACCGGTCGAGGGCGGCCAGAGCGAGGACGGCACTCTGCACCTGTGCTGCGACACGGGAACCGTCGGCCTGG
The DNA here is from genome assembly GCF_040655155.1 of Streptomyces sp. NPDC050508. Lineage (NCBI taxonomy): Bacteria > Bacillati > Actinomycetota > Actinomycetes > Kitasatosporales > Streptomycetaceae > Streptomyces > Streptomyces sp. NPDC050508. The sequence continues at coordinate 979,217 of NZ_JBFAJJ010000001.1, read as the reverse complement.
CCTGGCCTGGCCGCTCCGCAGCCACCGTCCGCTGTCGGCCAAGGACCTTCTGCTGGGCACGCTCCCCCTGCGGGCGGACGGCGAGCCGGGCGCGCGCATCTGGCCCGCGCCGACCCGGGTCGCCCTCATCGGCTGCGAGAGCGGCGGCGATCTGCGGTTCGCCGAGTCGTTCGGGCTGGCGACGGCGATGCTCCACAACGGTGCCGGGCTGGTGACCGCCACCCGCTGGGTGCTGCCGACCAGCTTCGCCTTCCACCGGTTGGCCCAACTGCCCGAGTCCGTACGTCCGTTGTCGGAGGCGGTCATCGCGGTCGACACGGCTCACGAGGACGAGGACCCCGTGCACCGGCTCGACCGCTGGCGCGCCGAGGGCCGGATCGAGCACTCGCCGCTGCTGTGGGCGGCGATGACCTCCATCGTCGTATGACCCGAATCGGCCTGCGCCGAGTCAGAGCCGCACGATGATCAGGGCCGTGTCGTCGGTGGCGCCGCCGTGCGGGAGGAGTTCGAGGAGTACGGCGTCCGCGAGGGCTTCGGGGTCGGTGTTCCGGTGGCGGGCCAGGGAGTCGGCGAGGCGGGCCAGGCCTTTGTCGATGTCCTCGCTGCGGCGCTCGATCAGGCCGTCGGTGTAGAGGACCAGGGTGGAGCCGCGGGAGAACGTCGTGGTGGCCTGTGGTCGGGGTACCGGGTCGGGACGGGCGTCGAGGGGCGGGTCGGTGGCCCGGTCCAGGAACTCCACGCGGCCGTCGGGGTGGACCAGGGCGGGCGGTGGGTGTCCGGCGCTGCTGTAGGTGATGGTGTGGTGGTCGAAGTCGACGAAGGTCGTGACCACGGTGGCGGATTCGGCGCCGTCGACGACGTTGGCGTAGCGCCCCAGGACGTCCAGGGCCTGGGCGGGGCCGTCCGCGACGCGGGAGGTGGCGCTCAGGGCGCTGCGCAGCTGGCCCATGACGCCGGCGGCGGCCAGGCCGTGGCCGACGACGTCCCCGACGGACACGCCGATCCGGTTTCCGCCGACCAGGTCGACGACGTCGTACCAGTCGCCGCAGACGTTCAGGGAGCCGACCGCGGGCCGGTAGCGCACGGCGATCTGGTGGCTAGCGCCCTGGCGGCGGGTGGGCAGCATCGCCTCCTGCAACGCCAGGGCGACCTCGCGTTCGCGGGCGTGGGCGCTGCGCAGGCGTTCGTTGACCTCCTGCAGTTCGCGGGCGCGGGTGTACAGCTCGGCCTCCAGTACCCGGGTGCGGCTGCCGCCGGCGGCGCCGCGGGCCCGGATCAGCTCGGTGACCTCCTCGACCCGGTGGACGAGGAGGACGACCTTGCCGTCCGGGTCGAGCACGGGGGCGTTGACCGGGCTCCAGTAGCGCTGCTCCCACTGTCCGGGGCAGGCCGTCGACTCGACGTCGTAGCGCTGGAGGGCCATGGTGTCGCGTTCGCCGGTGGACAGGACGCGGCGCAGCGAGGTCTCCAGGTTGCGCATGCCGGTGGCGGCGGGGTCGTTCGGGTTGTCGGGGAAGACGTCGAAGAGGAAGCGGCCGACGACCTGCTCGCGGGTGCGGCCGGACATGCGCAGGAATTCCTCGTTGGCGTCCGCGTACACCAGGTCGGGCGTCAGCAGCGCCACCATTCCGGGCAGCCCCTGGAACACCGTCGCGTAGTCGATCGCCGCGTCCGTCATGGCCCTGCCACCAATCGCCGCTATCACACCATTTTCCCACGATATAAGCAGACCTGGTGTGGCTCAGGGGGCACTTTGCGTTCACTCGGTCACTCAGTGACACACGGTGGATAGGGTGCCCCGGATGACAACACCCTCCTCCCCCACCCGGCTCATCGTCCTGCGCGGCAACAGCGCCTCCGGCAAGAGCTCGGTGGCCACCGGTCTGCGCGAACGCTACGGCCGCAGTATCGCTCTGGTCCGCCAGGACGTCCTGCGCCGCGAGGTGCTGCGCGAGCGCGACATCCCCGGCGGCGCGAACATCGGCCTGATCGACCTCACCGTGCGGCACGCCTTGACGCACGGCTTCCACACCGTGCTCGAAGGTCTCCTCTATGTCGCCCATTACGGCGAGATGCTGGCCGGTCTGCTCGCCGACTTCCCCGGCCGCACGCACTGCTACTACCTCGACGTGCCGTTCGAGGAGACCCTGGCCCGGCATGCCACGAAGCCCATCGCGGACGAGGTGACCGAACACCAACTCCGGGAGTGGTACCGGCCGTTGGACGTGCTGCCCGGCGGTGTCGAGACGGTGATCCCGGCGGCGAGCCCGCTGGAGGAGACGGTCGAGCGGGTGCTGCGCGAGTCCGGCCTGTGCGATGTCCTCCGGTCGGGGGCTCGTTGACCGGTCGTACGCTGTTGCCGTGATCGAGAGCGAGACTCCGGGTGCGGCGGCGGCCCGGCTCACCGGATGCGCGGTGACCGGTGAGCGGCCGCTGTCCGGCACGGTCACCGAAGTCGCGCTCGGCACCGGGCAGTTGGTGATCATCAAGGGCGATACGGCTCCCGGTGCGGTGCGGGCCGAGGCGGCGGGGCTGCGTTGGCTGGCCGACGCCGGTACGGTTCGCGTGCCCGCCGTGCGCGGGTCGGACGAGCGCTGGCTGGTCACCGACCGCGTCCGCACCGGCCCGCCGAGTGCGCGAGCCGCCGTCCGGTTCGGCCGTGACCTGGCCGCCCTGCACGCCTCCGGCGCACCGACGTTCGGCGCCCCGCCGCCCGACGGTCCCACAGACGCGTACATCGGGCTCGCCCCGATGCGCAACGTGCCCGGCGCCGACTGGCCCAACTGGTATGCCGGGCAACGGGTGTTGCCGTATCTGCGGCGCGCGGTCGACGCGGGCACCGTGCGCGCCGACGAGGCGACAGTGGTGGAACGCGTCTGCGAGCGGCTGCCCGAACTGGCCGGTCCCGCCGAACCGCCCGCCCGACTGCACGGCGATCTGTGGAACGGCAACGTGCTGTGGGGCGCCGACGGACACGTCTGGCTGATCGACCCGGCCGCGCACGGCGGACACCGGGAGACCGACCTGGCCATGCTGCACCTCTTCGGCTGCCCGAACCTGCCCGAAGTACTGGACGGCTACGGGGAGTTGGCGCCGCTCGCCCCCGGCTGGACCGACCGCATCGGGCTGCACCAGCTGTTTCCGCTGCTCGTGCACGTGGTGCTGTTCGGACGCGGCTATGCCGAGCAGGCGCTGTCGGTGGCACGGGCGGCCCTGGCCGGATGACACCGGCCGGGGCCGCCGGTCACGACGGTCCCGGTCAGACGTGCGGGCGACGGCCCCGCTCCTGGTGCGGGAACTTCTGGTCCACGCCCGGCAGCGTGGGCTTCGGCAACGTTGCCACTTCCTCCTTCGCCTTCTCCAGTGAACCGCTCCAGGAACTGCAGCGCCGGGGTGCAGGACGAGCAGCAGCGGTTCCTCCAGGAGGACGGCCTGCTCGAAGGTGGCCGGAAAGCTGCGCGGCAGCACGGTGGAGCTGTGCACCAGTGCCACAAGGGAACAAATACCTAAGTCAGACTTCTGGGTCTCAGCCGGGCGGCAATCGCGGCGACGTCGTCCTCCGCCTCCTGGACGTGCAGGCGGAGCACGATGTCGTCGAGGAGGCGGGAGACGCCCTGGCCGGGTTGCAGGCGCAGTCGGGCCAGCCGGGAGAGCGAGACGTCGATGTCCTCGCCGCGCCGCTCGACCAGCCCGTCGGTGAACATGACCAGGGTGTCCTCGGGGGTGAGGGTGAGCGTGGTCATCTCGTAGTCGGCGAGGCCGGTGCCGAGGGGTGGGCCGACGGGGACGGGGATCAGTTCGCCGGCGCCGTCGCGGTGGAAGACGGCGGGTGACAGATGGCCCGCGCTGGCGAAGGCGGCCGTGCCCCGAGCCGGGTCCAGGAGGGCGAGCAGGCAGGTCGCGGGTCTGCGGTTGTGCTCCTCGGACATGGCCGTGTCCATCTGGCGCAGGATGCGATGGGGCGGCAGGTCGGTGGAGGCGACGTAGCGCAGCATCGAGCGGTAGGCGTTCATGTCGACGGCCGCGTCCAGGCCGTGCCCCATGACGTCGCCGATGACGAGGAGGGTGCGGCCGTAGTGCAGTCGTACGGCCTCGAACCAGTCGCCGCCGACGAGGGTGCCGCTGCCCGCGGGCAGGTAGCGGGTGGCCATCTCGACGTTGGGGTGGGGGCGGCTGGGTTCGGTGAGGAGGACCTGTTGCAGGTTCAGGGCGGTGGTGCGCAGACGGTGGTGTTCGACGGCGTGGTGCAGATGGGCCGCGGTGAGCCGGGCCGCGTAGTGCACGGCGGCGGCCTCGTCGTCACCGAACGGCTGCCCCGCACGGATCGTGAGGAGCGCGCCGTAGGCCCGGCCCCAGGCCGTCAACGGCACGGACAGGGCGGCCAGTACGCCGTGGTCGTTGGTGGTGAAGGACGTGGTGATCGGGTGGCCCGCGTCCAGGGCCCGGACCATGACGTCCTCGCGTGGCGCGGTCCGCAGGCTGGCGAGCAGGGCGGTGCGGCCCGCCGCCGCCATCGGGTGCAGCATGCCGTGCGGCGCCGGGCGGGCCTCGTCCTGCGCGAACAGGTCCACGGCCGCGGCGTCGCACAACTCGTCGACCAGGAACCTCGCGCACTCCGCCGCGGTCCTGCGCTCGTCGAGCGTCGACCCGATGGCGGAGACGGCCCGCTGCGCGAGCGCGAACCGATCCGTCGAACCCGCCTCTGACCGGGTAACCCCGTCGTCGTCCAAGACCGTCCCTTTCTGCCGCCCCCATCCCAACACCCGCGCGGGCGTTCGGGCGGTAGCGACCCGTGGTGCGGTGGCATCGGGTCGGGCGAGGGGGTGGCCGCCGGAGGCGAAACTCCGTGGCTGCGGCCCCCGTACCGCCGATAGCGTCCGATCCGATCCCTTGATCCCCTGCGCAGAGAGCGACCCCGATGACGACCCGGCAGCCGACGACCACCCTCTGGCGCCCCACCGGCCCCAAGGAGCTGGACCTGGTCCGGGCGCTCGGCCGGCGTGCCTGGCCGCCCCGGCTGCCCGAGCAGCCGATCTTCTATCCGGTCCTGAACGAGGACTACGCGATCCGGATCGCGAGGGACTGGAACGTGAAGCACGACGGCGCCGGGTTCGTGACGCGGTTCGAGGTGGAGTCGGAGTTCCTGACCCGGTATCCGGTCCAGCAGGCGGGCGGCCGGACGATTCTGGAGCTGTGGGTGCCGGCCGAGGAGTTGGACGAGTTCAACGCCCACATCGTCGGCGAGATCCGCGTGGTGCACGAGTTCCGGTGAGCGTCGAGCGGGAGTAGGTCGCGCCTGGACGTACGCGAAGCGGCGCCACCGTATCCGACGGTGGCGCCGCTTCTGTCGTGTGCCTAGGCGCGGCTCCATTGCTGGGTCGCGTTGCCCAGCCCGGTCCACAGCTCGACCTTCGAGCCGTTGGCCGTACCCCAGTTGGTCACGTCGATGACGAGGCCGTTGGAGCGGTTGACGATGGTGCCGTCCACGCGGAAGGCCCACTTCTGGCTGTTCTTTCCGTTGCAGGCCCAGAGGATGAGCGTGGTGCCCGCGGTGGTGCCGTCACCGTTCGCGGCCAGGCAGCTGCCGTTGACGCGGAGTTCGCCGGCCGTGGTCTGCGTGATGGTCTGGTTGGCGTTGCCCGAGCAGTCGTAGATCTGGACCTGGACGCCCGTCGCACCGTTCGGGACGTCGAGGCAGCGGCTGGAGTAGGTGCCCTTCAGCGTGAAGGTCGAAGCGGTGGGGAGCGGGTCCTGGACCAACTGCCAGTCCTGTGAGCCGTCGGTGGTGGCCGCCGCCACGGTGACGGAGCCGCCCGCGGTCGAACCGGTCATGTAGAGGCCGGTGTTGAGGACCGAGCGGAGCTTGTAGTAGCCACTCGTCGAGGACGCGACCTCGGTCCACTGTTTGTCGGTGGCTCCGTCGTCGACCCACTGGGCCAGTTTCTGCCCGGCCGTCGCCGTGCCGGTCCAGATGGCGGCCGAGCGTCCGCCGGCCTTGTTGAGCAGCGTGATGTTGCTGCCCTTGGCGGTGAGGTGCCAGCGCTGGGTGGTGGCCGCGGTGTCCGCCGCCAGGACGAGGTCGGGGGTGTTCCCGGTGAGGTTCGCGTCCTGTGTCTTCCCGGACGCGGTGCTCAGCACCTGGCCGGTGAGCCGGTTGACGAGGCTGTAGTAGGCGCCGTCGGAGCGGCCGAGGTCGACCTCGGCGTACTTCACGGGGCCCACGCTGGTACCGCTCCACGAGGCCTGGAGGACGAGGACGCGTCCGGTGCCGTCGACGTACTGGAGCATGCGGCTGTAGCCGGCGGCGATCGACGTCTTGTACTCCTTCCAGGTGCCGGTGGACAGCCCGGACTCGTTCACCCAGACGTCGCCGCTGCCGGAGGCGTTGTAGACGATCCGGCCGTCCGGCATCGGGAGCAGGACCGGGCTGCCGCCGGTGGAGAGAGTCGCCCCGCCCGAGGGCACGGGCAGTGAGGTGATCGCGGCGTCCGTGGCCGAGAAGAACTTCGTCGGGTCGTCGGATATCCGGTAGCGGACGTTGGTGCCGCCGCCCCAGTACTCGTACGTCAGAAGCCACTTGCCGTCGGTCGTCGGGGCGATGGTCGTCATGCCGGGCCGGCCGCCGCCGATCTCGGTCTTGCCGCCGCTCATGGTCACCGTGGAGCCCGGGACGTCGACTACCGGGGAACTCCAGGCAGTTGTGCTGCTCCCGTCCCAGGTGCGGTGCAGGAGGACCTGGCCGCCGGAGTCCGTCGCCGTGTCGTTGTCCGGGTCGAGGGTCGGGGCACCGGTGGTGGTGTTGTAGCCGGTGTAGTCGTCCTCGTCGGAGTAGTAGGCGATCAACGTGCCGTTGTGGGCGAGGAGATGGGGTTCCCAGACGGGGTCGACCTGGGCGTAGGTGTTGGCGGTCGAGACCCGGCCGACGCTGCCCGCGCTGCCGCCCTGCCAGCCGCCGGCCGCGATGATGTTCTGGATGCTCCAGGTCGCGCCGTCGTCCGTGCTGGAGTACAGGGCGAGCGCCACGTCCTTGCGGTCGCCGTCACTGGTGGGCGTCCAGCTGGAGTTGGCGGCCTTCTGCTCCTGGTAGTAGTAGTCGTCGCCGGAGACGATGCTCGCGAGCAGCAGGGTGCCGGCGCTCAGGCCGCCGACGTTCTGCGGGAGGACGTAGAGATACGGGTTGGTCCAATTGCTTGTGTATTTGGCGTACTTGGAGTCGCTGGAGAGATAGGCGGGTGCCTTGACGTCGGACAGTTTCGCCCATGTCGTGCCGTCGTCGTCGCTCTTGTACACGGGCAGTGTCTGGCCCACCGGAGCGGTCTGGTCGTTCTCGAAAGTGGCCACGATCCGGCCGTCCGCCAACTGGGCCGACTTCGGGTAGAGAACACACGGGCTCTTGCTGCACGCGGCGGTGTTGGTCGCCGTATACAGATTCGCGGGACTCGGCTGATAGGCCGACGCGCTCGTCGTGGAGGCGATGGCGAATGCCACGCCCATGCCGAAGGCGGTCGCCGCAGCGAAAACCTTTCGCGCCCAAGATCTGGTCAACAGCGTTCCTTTCACCGGGGGGAAGGCGCGCACCACGTTCCAGGGGTGCCGGAGTTTCCGGAGGTCCCAGGGGGATGGAATGGGGGTGCGGAGCAGGAAGCCAGTATTCGGATGCGACACCGCGATGTCACCGGCAGGTGTCGAAAGTGTTTCGCAGGATTGCGAGTTACGCGGTATTGACGTGCTCGGTCCGGCGGCGCACGGAGGTCGAGGTCCGCAGGACGAGTTCCGTGGCCAGCTCGATGCGCGGGGAGACCGGCTGCCTGCCCCGGGCCAGTTCCAGGAGTACCCGGGTCGCCTCGCGGCCCAACTCCTCGAAGGGCTGGCGTACCGCGCTCAGCGGTGGGCAGGCCATCGCCGCGACGAGTGTGTCGTCGAAGGACATGACCGCCAGGTCGTCCGGTACGGCGAGGCCCTGCTGCCGGGCCGCCTCCAGCACGCCGAGCGCCTGCGCGTCGCTGGCCGCGAAGACGGCCGTGGGCGGGTCGTCGGCCCGCAGGATCTGGCCGGCGGTGGCGAGCGCCTCGGCGTAGTCGAAGTCGGTCGAGCGGACGATCGCCGGATCGTAGGCGATCCCGGCCTCCTCCAGCGCGGCCCGGTAGCCGTGCACGCGGGCCGCCCCGGCCAGGGAGTGGGAGCGGCCCGCGACCATGCCGATCCGGGTGTGCCCGAGGTCCAGCAGGTGCTGTACGGCGTCGCGGGCGCCGCTCCAGTTGGTGACGCCGATGCTGGGGATGTCCTCCGAGGGGGCGCTGAGCGGGTCGATCAGCACCACCGGGAGGCGTTGCTCGACGATGCGGCGCTGGTCCTCCTCGGACAGCATCGAGATCACGATGACGATCCCGGCCGCGCCGAGCGCGACGCACTGCTCCAGCCAGCCGGAGATCGACCGCCGGCTCGTCGTGCCGGTGACCACGTCGATGCCGAGCGCGCCGGCCGCGTCCACGATGCCGCGGACCACCTCCAGCGTGTACGGCCCGGACAGGTCCCGGAACACGGCGATGATCTGCCGGGGTGTCGTGGGATCGCGCTCCCACGGGCGGACGAAGCCGTGCCGGGCGAGGAGTTCCTCGACCCGCTCGCGTGTCCGCGCGCCGACGTCCCGGCGCCGGTGCACCACTTTGGACACCGTGCTGAGCGAGACCCCCGCCTCCGTGGCGATGCTCGTCAGGAGGCCGTACTGCGCCTCAAGTTGTCCCTTGTCGCGACCTGTCACCCGACGCCCGTTCCGCTCGCCGAACACCGATGCGCCGGACCGCATCGCGTACCTGGCCAGTAACTTTGCCGCAACGTAACGGGGCGGGGGCCGCGGAGGCAAGACCGGTGCACGTCCCTCTCACACGGTTCGACCTGCGGGGAACGCGCGGTCCTCATTCCACGCGAGCCGGATCAGTGGTGCGATGGACGGCCTCGGCGATCCGCACGAAGGAGCGGATCAGTGGCGTGGTGTCGGCGGCGCGCCAGGCGATGACGAGCCTGCTCGGCGGCATGTCGGTCAACGGCACCACCGTCAGCCCCTCCGGCAGGTCGTGCCCGAGCGGCATCAGGCCCACGGTGCTGTTCCACAGAACGGACTGCAGGCACTCACGAGCCGTCCGTACAACAGGCCCGTCACTGCGCCGGCCCTCGACCGCCGACCCGGTCCAGTACGCCTCCCAGACCGGGTCCGTGCCGTCCGGGAAGCGGAACCAGCGGCGCTCGGCGAGGTCGGCCAGGCGCAGGCCCGCGCTGCGGGCGAGCGGGTCGTCCGTACGCAGGACCACACCGACCTGCTCCGAGCGCAGGGTCCGGGTGGCGATGCCGGTGTCGTCGAACGGTGTCCTGGTCAGCGCCACGTCGACGAGCCCGACCCGTAGTCCCGCGGTCGGATCGGTCAGGTCCGACTCGCGGACGAGGATGCGGGCGGCGGGGTGCTGCTCCCGGTAGGCGGCGGCGAGTCGGGTGCCGAACTGCACCACGCTGTCCGCGAGCGTGCCCACCGTCAGGGTGACCGGTCCGGCCAGGGCGGTCACGCGGGCCCGCACCCGGTCGGCCTGTGCGAGCAGGGCGCGCGCCTCCTCGTGGAGCAGGACACCGGCCGGGGTCAGGGCCACGCCTGTGGGCGAGCGCAGCAGGAGGGCGCAGCCGAGCTCGGCCTCCAGCTGTTTGATCGCCCGGCTCAGCGGCGGCTGGGTCATCCGCAGGCGCGCGGCGGCCCGGCCGAAGTGGAGTTCCTCGGCGACCGCCACGAAGTAGCGCAGCGTGCGTAGCTCCATGACCGGCGATGATACCGACGAGGTATCGGCCGCGCAGGATCGGTCTTGGACGTCTCCAGGTGTCCCGCGGTGGAGTGGTGAGTGGACGAGATCGTCGTACTGCTGAGGAGCTGCCATGGCCGACCATGTGTTGTCCGACCCCGTCGTACACATCACGGACGTGCGGGAGCTGGGCCGTGACGTGGTGGTCGTACCCGACCGGCGGGTGCAGTTGGTGCCCAACATCGGTGTCATCGGCGGCCGGGACGCGGTGCTCGTCGTGGAGACGGGGCTGGGGCCGCGGAACGCCGAGCGGGTGCTGGAGTTCGCGTCCGAGTACGCCAGGGGACGCAGGTTGTACCTCACGACGACCCACTTCCACCCGGAACACGCCTTCGGGGCGCAGGTGTTCGCGGGCGAGGCGACGTTCCTCCTCAACCGGGCGCAGGCCGAGGACCTGAAGGTGAAGGGGCCGGGCTATCTCGACATGTTCCGGGGGCTCGGCGAGCGGGCCGCCCGGCACCTCGAAGATGTCGTGCTGCCGGAGCCCGACCTGGTCTACGACGAGGCGTACGACCTCGAACTGGGCGGCCGGGTCGTGCAGTTGCGGGCCACCGGCCGGGCGCACACCAGGGGCGACCAGGTGGTGCGGGTGCCGGACGCGGGCGTGCTGTTCACGGGGGATCTGGTGGAGGCCGGGCAGTTCGCCATCTTCCCGTGGTTCCCGCCGTACGACATCGACGTCTCGGGCACGCGCTGGGTCGGGGTCATGGAGCGGCTCGCGGGTGAGGGGGCCCGGGTCGTGGTGCCCGGCCACGGGGACGTCGGGGGGCCGGAGTTGCTCGCGGACGTCCGTGACTATCTGCGGCTGCTGCGGGACGAGACATGGGTGCGCCGCGACTCGGCGATGGGCGAGGAGACGATCGTGGAGGAGGTCAGGGCGCTCATGGTCGAGCGGCATCCGGAGTGGACCGAGCGGGACTGGATCGAGAAGGGGGTCGGCTGTCTGTGCGCCGAACACCCGGCGTGAGCCGGTGAGTTACGACGCGTTCGTCACGAAGCCGTCCCTGGCCGTGTCGAAGACGGGACGGTAGGTGTCCCATTTCGCGTCCGGGGCGGAGAGGTAGATGTCGTACTCGCGGTCGCCCTCCCGGCCGAAGCCGAGGTCGATGGCGCGGAACATGCGGGCCCGGCCCTGGAAGGTGAACTCCCAGATCGCGGCGGGCTGTTGCTGGAAGGTGGTCTGCTGCATGCGGAGCCTGCGGTACGTGGGGTAGTTGACCTTGGTGTTGGCCTCGATGTCCGCGAAATGCGTGCTCGGATTGGGGCCCGCCGGGTCCACGATCCCGATGGTGAGTCCGGCCAGGCCCGTCCCGTCGGTGTAGGTGACCCCCTCCGCCGTCCGCTTGCCGGCCTTCCAGCCGTCCGGAACCGGGAAGGAGACGCCGAGTTGGCGGTCCCGGACGAGGTGATAGCCCACCGGCACGGGCGATGCGGAGGCCGTGGTGCTGGGACTGCCCGTCGCGTGCCCGGGTACGGACTTCGACGTCGTGTGCAGCACGAACGCTGTGGCCGCCACAGCAGCGGCCACAGCGATGGCGATCCCACCGAGCACAAGCCGTTTCCGACTCCGCCGCCGCCCACGGCCTGGCTCCCCCACAGGCTTCGGGTCCGTTCCTACGACGGTCAAGTCGGCGGTGTCCGGGGGCAGTTCGGCCGTCGACTCCCCCCACCACGCGGTCTGCAGGGCCCGCTCCGCCTGTTCCGCCGTCGGCCGCTCGTCGGGCTCCTTGAACAGCAGCGCTTCGATGAGCGGCTCCAGCGGTCCGGCCTGCTTCATGGGTTCCAGCGGGTCCACGGCGATGGCGTACGCGGTCTCCATCGCGGTGACCCGGCTGAACGGTGGCCGCCCCTCGACGGCCTGGTAGAGCGTGGCGCCCAGGGCCCACAGGTCGGAGGCGGTTCCGGGGGTGAGGCCGCGGATCCGCTCCGGGGCCATGTAGTGGATGGAGCCGACCATCTCGCCGGTCTTGGTCAGCGTCGACGTCCCTTCCGTCATGGCGATGCCGAAGTCGGTGAGGACGATCCGGTCGCCGGCGCCGAGCAGGACGTTGCCGGGCTTGACGTCGCGGTGCAGCACACCGGCGGCGTGGGCCGCGCGCAGGGCGGCGACCATGTCGAGGCCGATCCGGGCCGCCTCCTGGTGCGGGAGGGTCCGGCCGTCCTTGAGGAGGTCGGCGAGCGTGGTGCCCGGGACGTACTCCATGACGATGCAGGGGTGTCCGTCGTCGTCCACGACGTCATGGACGACGATCACGTTCGGGTGCGCGATGCGGGCGGCGCTGCGGGCCTCGCGGCGGGTGCGCTCGTAGCGGGTGGCGAGTTCGTCGGCGGAGAGTTCCGGGCGGGCGTGGAGCCGCTTGATCGCGACCTGGCGGCCGAGCACCTCGTCGTCGGCCCGCCAGACGGTGCCCATGCCGCCCCGGCCGATCTGCTCGGTCAGCCGGTAGCGCCCGGCGATGCGACGCCCTTCGTCCGACACGGTGTCCTCCGCCGGTTCTGTCCATGTTCGATTCGCCTGATCACCATAACCGGCTCTTGTCCCGGATCGTGTGGGGCGGATCACTGCGACGGCCCGGGCGGGAGGGCCGGCCACCTCGACTGGAGGGTGGAGAGGGCCTAGTACCCCGGTACTAGTCGCCCCCGCCGTTTTCACTTCCCCGGTGCCGCGGATGCCGGAAAAGGCGCTCTTAGCGTGAAGGCGTGGGTCGCGCAGGCCCTCCTCTTTCTATCGAACCTGGTGGGAGTACTCCCGTGGCCACCTTCCTCTACCGGCTGGGCCGGTTCTCGTTCCGGCGCCGACGGCTCGTCCTGATGCTGTGGATCGCCGCCCTGGCGGTCGTCGGCATCGGTGCCATGAACGTCTCGACGAGCACGTCCGACAGCTTCACCCTCCCCGGCACGCAGTCGCAGAAGGCGATCGACCTGCTGGGGAAGGAGTTCCCGCAGGCGTCGGCCTCCGGCGCCACCGCCCGCGTGGTGTTCGAAGCGCCCAAGGGGCACACACTGGCCTCCGGCGCCGACAGGACCGAGGTCCAGTCGCTGATCGCCGACCTCAAGAAGGCCCCCCAGGTCGCGAACGTCTCCGACCCGTACCAGAGCGGCCTGATCAGCAAGTCCGGCACCATCACCTACGCCCAGGTCACCTACAAGGTCGCCCAGGCCGACGTCACCGACGCCGCGCGCAACGCGCTGCACTCCGTGGCCGACCAGGGCGAGAAGGCGGGCCTCTCGGTCAGCCTGGGCGGCAACGCCGTACAGGAGAAGGCGGGCAGCAGCAGTACCGAGCTGATCGGTCTGCTGATCGCGGCCGTGGCGCTGGTCATCACCTTCGGGTCGCTGCTCGCGGCCGGGCTGCCGCTGCTGACGGCGATCTTCGGGGTCGGGACGGCGGTCGCCGCCATCACGGTCGCGAGCGCGTTCTTCGACCTCAGCTCGGCCGCCTCGACGCTGGCGCTGATGCTGGGCCTGGCGGTGTCCATCGACTACGCCCTGTTCATCGTCTCCCGGTACCGCAGCGAGATCCGGGACGGCCACGAACCGGAGGAGGCCGCGGGCCGCGCGCTGGGCACCGCCGGTTCCGCGGTGGTGTTCGCCGGTCTCACCGTCGTCATCGCCCTGGCCGGCCTGAGCATCATCGGCATCAGCATGCTGACCACCATGGGCCTGGGCGCCGCCTTCGCGGTCGTCGTCGCCGTACTGATCGCGCTGACCCTGCTGCCCGCGATGCTGGGCTTCGCCGGGATGCGGATCATGGGCAGCCGGTTCACCAGCCGCCGGATGCGCGCCCTGCAAGACGGCGGCAAGGGTGAGACGACGGGCGTGCGCTGGGCCCGGTTCGTCACCCGCAACCCGCTGAAGATGCTGGTCGTCTCCGTCGTCGGGCTCGGCGTCCTGGCCATCCCCGCCCTGTCGATGCGCCTGTCCCTGCCGGACGACAGCATGTCCGCGCCGGGCACCAGCGAGCGCATCGCCTACGACACGATCACGAAGGGCTTCGGCGACGGCTACAACGGCCCGCTGACCGTGGTCGTCGACGGCCGGGGCAGCAGCGACGCCAAGACGGCCGCACAGGACGCGGTCGCCCAGCTAGGCAAACTGTCCGACATCGCCGCCGTACGCCCCGCCGTGTTCAACCAGAACGGCGACGTGGCCCTCATCTCCGTCGTACCGAAGAGCTCGCCCAGCAGTCAGGCCACCGTCGACCTGGTCTCCGAGATCCGCGACCGGGGCCCGGCGCTGAAGTCGGACACCGGCGCGGAGCTGATGGTGACCGGCACGACCGCGCTGAACATCGACGTGTCCCACAAGCTGAGCGGCGCCCTCATCCCCTACCTGGGTGTGGTCGTCGGCCTGGCCCTGGTCCTGCTCCTCCTGGTGTTCCGCTCGATCCTGGTCCCGCTCAAGGCGGCCCTCGGCTTCCTGCTCAGCGTGCTCGCCACACTCGGTGTCGTGGTCGCCGTGTTCCAGTGGGGCTGGCTGGCGGACCTGTTCGGCGTCGACGGGACCTCGCCGATCGTGAGCGTCCTGCCGATCTTCATGATCGGCGTGGTGTTCGGGCTCGCCATGGACTACGAGGTGTTCCTGGTGACCCGGATGCGTGAGGCGTACGTCCACGGAGCCGAGCCCACGGAGGCGGTGATCGCGGGCTTCCGGTACAGCGCCCGGGTGGTCACGGCCGCCGCGGTCATCATGATCTCCGTGTTCGCCGGGTTCCTGCTGGACGACGTGGCGCTGATCAAGTCGATCGGCCTGGGCCTCGCCTCCGCCGTCCTCTTCGACGCGTTCGTCGTCCGCATGACGCTCGTGCCGGCGGTGATGACCCTGCTCGGCCGCCGCGCCTGGGCGCTGCCCGGCTGGCTGGACCGGGCGCTGCCCAACGTCGACGTCGAGGGCGAACGGCTGCACCACCTGCTGGCCGAGACCCCGGACGACGGCTCCGCCGACCCGGACAAGGCGCCCGTGTCGTCCGGCGCCACCGGCAAGAGCTGAGGCAGCGGCCGTACGATCCACACCAGGACGCCGATTCCGGACGTACGGCCCCCTGTCGACCACACCGTCCCCGCCCGCCGGTCCCCTCCCCCCCGGGACCGGCGGGCGGCCCGCCTGCACCATGGAGGGTGTCTCCCGTGACCGCAGCACCGACGACGGACCGGCCTCTCAAGCCCGAGAGCCTGATCGGACGGACCCGGCTGGGCGACTCCGAGTACCGGTCGGTCGTCCGGCTGCTCACCTGGCTGGGGCGGGTGCGGGCAGCCGACGTGGCGCATCCGCGGGTCAGGCTGTGGGGGGTGCCCGCCTTCTACGCCCTCGGCGGCATTCCGGCCCTGGTACTTGCGGCACAGGACTCCGGCCCCGCCTTCGTGCTGACGCTGGCGGTCACGGCGGGGTACACCGTGCCGTTGCTGTGGCGGAGGCAGCGGCCCGTGCTGGTCTTCGCCTTCCTGGTCGTCCTGTCCGAGGTGTCCCTGTTCCTCGGCGTGGACTCGGGTTCGAGCGCCACCCAGCTGGTGGCGCTGCTCAACCTGGGGCGCTTCGGGTCGCCCGGCCAGCTGGCCGTCGGCGTGGTGTACAACCTCGTGCAGACTTTCGTGTCGATCGTCTTCTTCAACGGCCTCAAGGAGTCGAGCCAAGCGGCCAGTACCCCGGTGCTGGCGTTCCTGGCCGTGGTCGCCATCCTGTCGATGGCCGCGCTGGGGCTGGCCGGGAAACTGGTGAACGCCTACATCGAGGCCCTCCAGGAACACGCCGTACGTCTGGAGAGGGAGCGCGACCAGCGAGCCCGGCTCGCCGCGGCCACCGAACGCGCCCGCGTGGCACGGGAGATGCACGACATCCTCGGCCACACCCTCGCCGTGATCGTCGGCCTCGCGGGCGGCGCCGCCGGGCTCGCCGAGACGAAGCCGAAGCGGGGCGCGGACACGCTGCGGATCATCGCCGAGAGCGGGCGCGGCGCGCTCGCCGAGCTGCGCCGGCTGCTCGCCGTCATCCACGACGACGAGCCCGACGACACTCCGCTCGCGCCCCAGCCCGGACTGGCCGATCTGGGCGCCCTGATGGAGCGGGTGAGGGCCGCGGGTCCCGCCGTCACCCTGCACCTCAAGGGCGAGCTGACCGGTCTCGCCCAGGGACTTCAGCTCGCCGTGTACCGCATCGTGCAGGAAGCCCTCACCAACACGCTGAAGCACGCGGCACCGCACACGACGGTCGACGTCACGGTCACGGCCGGCCCGGAGGCGGTGAGTGTCACCGTCGAGGACACCGGCCCGCTTAAGGCATCCGGCACCGACGAGCACGGCAAGGGCCTGGTCGGCATGCGCGAACGGGCCGCGCTCTACGGCGGACAGGTCACCGCGGGCCCCAACTCCCGTGGCGGCTGGACCGTGCACGCCCTCCTCGTCCCCATCTCGCCCGCCCCCGACCTCACGGAGAAGCACTCGGCATGACCACCGTCCTCATCGTCGACGACCAGGCACTGCAACGCCTCGGCTTCAGCATGCTCATCGAGCAGTACCCCGACCTGAGCACCGTCGGCGAGGCCACGCACGGCGTCGAGGCGGTCCGGCTGACGGCCGAACTGCGCCCGGACGTCGTCCTGATGGACGTCCGTATGCCCGGCATGGACGGCATCGAGGCCACCCGCCGGATCGTGCAGTCCGGCGGACGCTCCCGCGTCCTGGTGCTGACCACCTTCGACCTCGACGAGTACGCGTACGCGGCGCTGCGCGCCGGGGCCAGCGGCTTCCTCCTCAAGGACGCGCTGCCCGAGGAACTCGTCGCGGGCATCCGCGCGGTGGCCGCCGGGGACGCCGTCATCTCCCCCGGCCTGACCCGCAAACTCATCGACGCCTTCGGCGACCGGATGCCCGGCCGCACCGCCGAGCAGGACCGCCGCCTCGACACCCTCACCGACCGCGAGCGCGAAGTGCTCACCGTCATGGCCTCGGGCTGGAGCAACACCGAGATCGCCGAACGCCTCTGCCTCGCCGAGTCCACCGTCAAGTCCCACGTCAGCCGCATCCTCGCCAAGATCGGCGCCCGGGACCGGGTCCAGGCGGTGATCTTCGCCTACGACGCCGGGTTGGTACGGCCGGCTTGAACAGAACAGGGCCACTACTTCAGGTGACCACCCCAACTGACGTAGGAGGCGCGGTCGTTCGCCGGGTGACCGGTGTCGGAGCGTTGTCGCGCAGTGCGGCAGCGGGTCACGACGGACGCCAGGGCGGCGCGGGAGGACACTCCGGTCTTGCGGTAGATCCTGGCGATGTGTGACTCGACGGTGCGCGGGCTGAGGTAGAGCCGGTCGGCGATCGCCCGGCTGCTGAGGCCTTCCGCGACCAGGTCGGCGATCTCTCGTTCGCGTCCGGTCAGCGCGGCGAGTTCGTCGGCCGGTTCCACCAGGGCGCCGAAGACCGCCGGGCGTATTCGTTCGGCCACGCCGACGAGCAGGTGTGCACCGCCTTCCACGGCCAGGTGATGTCCCCGGTGCCATTTCGCCGCCGCGTCGGCGGCGTCTCCGGTGGCTCGCCTGTGCGGGGCCGCGAGGAGCAGGCACTGTGCCTCCCGCAGTGTCGCCCCCGACCGGGCGCTCAGCTCCGCGGCTTCGGCGAACAGTCTGCCGGCCTCGGCCGAGTCCCCGTGGTGGGCGGCGACCTGGGCGAGGCTGCTCAGTGCCGCCGCGCGCTGGGCGGGCAGGCCCAGTTGGTCCGCTTCCTTGCAGGCGCGCTCGGCCCAGTCTGCGGCGTCCTCGGGTCTGCCGGTGGCGAGGGCGGCGTTGACGAGCAGCTCCAGATGGCCGGGGCGCACCGTGGCCTGCAGGTGGCGCAGCTCGTCGTCGCCTCCTCTGCCCAGAAGGGTGTCCATCGCCCGGTGCGGATCGCCGGAGTCGAATGCCGCATGGGCGAGCGCGCAGGCCGCCAGGTCTGCCCACCAGGTGTCGCTGTTGCAGGCCGCGACCGCTTCTTCGGCCACGGACAGCGCGTCCGGACTGCCCGCGGGCCGGGCCTGGAGCAGGACGTGGGCCTTGAAGGCGAGGGTGAAAGCCAGCAGGTCGCCGCAGTCCAGGGATCGTGCGATCTCCGCGGACTCCTCGGCGAGTTCCAGTGCCGTGGTGATCCGGCAGGTGTCGAGGTGGATGTGCGCCCGCACCGTCAGGAAGTGCGGCATGAGATAGACCTGTCCGGTGCGCCGGATGATCTCCAGGCCTCGGTCCAGGTGCCGTTCGGCCTCTTTGTGGTGCTGCAGGAACATCTCGGTCCAGCCGAGTACGCACAGGTACTCGGCCAACTCGGCGAGGCCGTTGTCGGTCATCGCGTCCACCAGTTCGGCCGCGGATCTGGCGAGGGCGCGGGCCGCGGCCGTCTCGCCCTCGTACACCTCTCCCAGGGCGAACAGGGTCAGGGCAGCCACCTCGCCGATCTCGTCACCGAGCGAACGCGCGGTCCGCAGCACCTCGGCGATGTCCGCCCGGACCTCCGGGAAACGGGCGGCGGCAATCGCGCAGGAACACAGTTCCAGGCCGAGTCTGACGGTCCCCAAAGGTGTCGGTCCGGGTCTTCGGGCCAGCTCACGGCGCAGCAGCGCCTGGGCCTCCGGGTGGCGTCCCAGCTTGCGTTCGACCCGGACGCAGAAGGTGACCGCGGAGGTGCGGAGGTCGTCGTAGCCGCTCCCGTCCGTGCCGTCCATGACCTGGTGCAGCAGGTCCCGGCTCTCCTTCAGCCTGCCGCTCACGGCGAGAGCGCGGGCTCGCAGCAGGGTCAACTCGCCTTGCATGGAGGCGTGTTCGGGGTCGTCAGGGAGGAGTCGCAGTACGACTCCGAGCCAGTGCGCGGAGGTCGCCGGGGCGGTCGCGGCACTCTGCCGGGCTGCGGCGACGAGGATGTCGGCGGCCTGCTGGTCCCAGCCGCTCAGCGACTGTTCGACATGGTGTGCCTGCTCCATGACGGAGGCGCCGGCCACGGCGAGTGCGCCCGCTGCCCGGCGATGCAGTTCCTCGCGTCGCCAGGGGTCGATGGCCTCGTGGACCAGCGCCCGGACCAGCGGATGCCGCAGTACCAGTCGCCGCCCGCCGTGCTCCCGGCGTATCACGTCGCGCCGTATCAGACCGCTCAGCGCCTCGATGACGGTCTGGGAACCGCAGTCGGTGAGGGAGCAGAGCGTCGTGGTGGTGGTGTGGTCCCCGAGGACGGCTGCGGCCTCCACGATCCGGCGTTCCAGCGGGCTCAGGGGCGCGAGTTCGTCGAGCAGCAGCGCGCCCAGCCCGGCGGACAGACCGTCCCGTCCACCGGGTACCGCCGAGGGGGAGACCGAGATCGGGCGGGTCTCGCGGTGGGCCTTGAGGAGGGCGAGGAAGTACAGCGGGTTGCCGTTGCTCGCCTCGTAGAAGCCGGCCGCCACTGACGGCGGAAGGTCACCGGCCAGCGTCTCGACACAGTCGCGCTCGGACAGCGGCCCCAGGGCGAGCCGCAGCACGGTCCCGTCGTCGACTCCGCGGGTGAGCGTGGCGCTGAGGGACGGCGGAGCCTGCCGGTCCCGGTGGGAGACGACGAGGAGGACCGGAGCCGGTACGGGGTGTCGAACGAGGTGGTCCACCAGTTCGAGCGACGCCGGGTCGGCCCAGTGCATGTCCTCCAGCATCATGACGAGTCCTGCCCCGCCGACCCGGCCCAGCACGGCCGCCGTGTCCTGGTACAGCCCGAACCGGCCGGCGGCATCCCCTTCGGACGGCACTTCGCCGACACCGCTCAGCACCGACGACAACTCCGCAAGCACGGGGAGGCGTTGCCTCGTCGACGCGTCGAGATCCGCGAACGCGTCGGAGAACGGCCGGAGCGGGCTGTGCCGTTCGTATTCCGCGGCCCGGCCGCGCAGCACTGTCATCCCTCGTGCACGGGCCCGGGACGCGAGCTCCGCCACCAGTCGGCCCTTGCCGATCCCCGCCTCACCCGTGACTTCGACGACGGCAGACTCACCCCGCCCCAGTCCGTCCAACACCGCATCCAGGCGGGCGAGTTCGTCACCTCGGCCAACGAACGCCGCCCTGCCCGCCTGCTCCCCCGCCAAGCCGAACCCCTCGTCCACAGCGATCCCTTCTCCGGCATGGCAACCCGGTCGTGCCACCGTGGCGTGATGTGTCCGAGTACCACCCCTACCGGGCGGAACACGCACTTCTGTTGTCCACACAGACCATTCGTACAACATCGCACTGACAGTGCCGGCCACCTCGCCATCCCGGACAGGGGTCTGCGTCCGCAGCATGCCGGGCGAGTGCGGCGGCGATCATGACGGCTCCCGCCACATCAACGGGCCATGGGTCTCCTGTCGGTACTCGGCATCCGGCTGCTGTTCCGCCTGGGCCACAACGCCCCTGGACAGCGCAGCTGTTGATGCGTGCAAATGCACGGAATCCGTACGTCACGTCGCGAACTTCCCCGCCTTCGACAGCAGACCTGACCGCGCAATTGCGTAGTTTCACCGAAGCGCGCCGGTGATGCCTGATGAGAGCCTTCCTCGGTGCCGCCCTTCGGCGAGGGTCCCGGGCCCCTGGAAGGAGCGGCGTTCGACGCGAAAGCCGATCAGCCGATCAGTTCTCATGGGGGGATTCATATGCGCATGCGCGCCGCGACCGCTGTCTTTTCCGGTGCCGTCGTCCTGTCCACGCTCGCGCTTCCGGCCGCTCAGGCGTCGGAGGGACCCAGCGCGTCGACGAAGCTCGGGGCCTTCTCCGCGAAGGCCGTTCAGCCCAGAGACTCGTTGGGCAACACCAAGTTCTCGAACGCGGTCGTCAACGGTGGCAAGGACATCGTCCTCGGCACCACCGGCACGAAGTCCGTCACCGTCACGTACACCGCCAAGGACGCGAACGGCGTCGCCCTCACCGAGGCCTTCCTGTGGCAGGGCACCGACAGTTCGACCACGGACGGCATCACCGGCGGCCTGGGCACGGACGACGACCCCAACTGCACGGAGACGGCGACCCAGGGCACCTACACCTGCAAGGCCGTCTTCAACATCAAGCCCGCCACCGACATGAAGGACAACGGCGTGGCCGGGACCTGGAAGCTGTTCCTGGGCGCCTGGGACCTGTACGCGAACGCCAGTTACAACGACGACGTCGCCACCACCGCGATCAAGAAGGCCTCCACGCTGACCGCCGACGCCACGCCCGAGCCGGTCAAGAAGGGCAAGACCATCACGGTCACGGGCAAGCTCGCCCGCGCGAACTGGTCGACGGGCAAGTACGCGGGCTACGTGTCCCAGCCCGCGAAGCTTCAGTTCCGCAAGAAGGGCAGCAGCACCTACACCACCCTCAAGACGGTCAAGACCAACAGCACCGGCGTCCTGAAGACCACCACCACGGCCACGGTCGACGGTTACTTCCGCTACGTCTTCGCGGGCACGACCACCACCGCCGCGGCCACAGCGCCCGGCGACTTCGTCGACGTCAGGTAGGCCAAACGGGCACCGGTACGAACTCGCCCGAATGAAGGGGGCGTTGGCAGCGTGGTGACTCACACCGAGGGTCGCTCCGCTCCCGACGCCCCCGACGCCGCGGCGGCTGCGGGCCGGGCAGTGACCGCAATCGAGGATTTACCCGTGCCTTGGCCTTCACAGGACGGAAGACCACCACATGACTCAACATCAAGGCGACCCGGCGCCGACGACCGGCGCGGCCGACGCCTATCTGGCGGGACTCCGTGAACGGCTTGCCGCCGACGGGTCGGTGGTGACCGCGACCACCTGGCGCGAGCGCCCTGTGATGATCGGCAGCCGGGCGGACCGCAAGGCACGCTGGTTCGGCACCAAGGCCGAGCTGTTCGTCTTCGCCGCCGCGGTCCCCGAGGTCGACCAGGCTTTGCTGGTCGCGTACACCGGGTGGGCCCTGGAGTACGCGAAGAACCTGCGGAGCGGGCTGGCCGGCGCCCGCAACGCAACGATGGTCCTGCCCGCGCTGGTCACCGCCAACGCCCAGCCGGCCGCGCGGAAGTGGGCCGCCCAGGACGGCCGACTCCTCGGAACGTCCCTGATCGGACGCCCTATAACGGTGGAGACGTCGGGTACGGGAGTCACCCGGGTCACCATGTACCGGGGCGGGAGCATGTACGGCGGGATGTTCACGGGGCACGTCCTGGAGAAGGCGGCGCTGTACTTTTCGTAGGGCCGGTCCGGCGGATCGGGTCGCGCTCGGAGTGCTGTTCCGCCCGTTTCCACCTGAGTTGGACGAGCTCCCGCCGGACTTCGTGCGCGTCCGCCCGCGCATCCGCTCCTGACGGACAGTCACCACCCGTTGAAATCTCCGAGGTCGTCCCGCCGGGTTCACCGCCTGGTGAGCGGGAGGCTCCGGAGACAGCTCCGCCCACGCGTCGAGATCGACGAACGGGAATCGGCCCAACCCGCTCCCGGACCCCGCCCCGCCGCCCCGGCCGTCAGCGGATGATCGAGGTCAGTACGTCGACGCCCAGCCGCATCAGGCAGTCCGTGTCCAGCCGGTGGTGGATCTGCCGACCGTCCCGGCGGGAGTTCAGCAGGCCCGCCTCGCGCAGTCGGCCGAGGTGACGGGAGACCTGGGGAAGGGTCATGCCCGTCCGTACGGCGAGGTCGGACGTGGTGATCGGCTCGTTCACCAGGTGGCGGCAGAGGGACAGCCGTGCGGGATCGGACAGGATCGACAGCCGGAGCCGTACCTGTGCCAGCGTGGCCCGTTCCGGCTGCTGGCCCGTGTTCTCGACGGGGAAGTGGACGACGAGCGGGTACGGCGGATCGTCCTTGACGATCAGATGCGGCCGGGCGTGCGCGGACGGTACGAGCAGACAGCGGCGACCGCGCAGATCGGCTCTGAGCGACTGGAGTTTGTCGAAGGCGACCGACGGCGGGTTGTGTCCGACGGTGGCGTTGGGGCTGAGCGAGGCGAGCGCCTCGGGCAGGGGCAGTGCCTGCACCCGGGCCCGGACCCGGGTGCATTCGTTCTCCAACCGGTGCCGTACCCGCGCCCATTCGGTGTCGAAGAACTCGGCCGCGCAGCGCCGGAGCAGTTCCAGCAGCCCGGTCCGTGTCCGCTCCGGGGTCTGGAGCAGGCTGCGGGCCAGCTCGCCGCGGCTGAAGGAGCGCCGTTCGCTGGACACCGTGTAGGCGTCGCGCACCGCCTGGTCGGTGAGCAGGTCGGCGGTGTCGAAGACGCCGCCGTGCACGGTCGGCGCGGCGCCCATGACGAAGTCGTCGAGCGACAGCGCCTCCAGCCGGGCGAGCTCCTGTTCCAGTGTTCTGCCCAGCGGCGGTTCCAGCGGCATCAGCAGGCGGCAGCGCCGCCGGGTCCAGAGGGGCGCGTAGACCGCGATCAGGCTCTGGGACTCCGGCGACAGGTCGGCGCGTATGCGTTCCAGCCATGGGCGTACGGCGAGGTGGTGCTCGGGCTCGGCGATGGAGTGGAGGCACGCCATCAGTTCCGCGAGCGGGGAGAGGCCGACCGCCACATCCGCCGGAACAGCGCCTTGCAGGTTGATGACGACGGTCATGCGGCGCAGCGTACAGCCGATGCTTACCGCACCTGCGGTAAGCATCGCCGCCACCGCCGACCGGCAGACCTAGGCTGCGTCCAATTCCGCCGCTTTGAGCAGTCGTCGCGTCCGCTCAGAGCAGTCCGCGCAGCGAGAGGCTCCGGCCGATGCACCTGTTTCTGCAGACGTTCTTCAACCCCGACGAACTCCTGAAAGCGTTCCCCGTCCTGCTGACCGAGGGCCTGCGCAACACCCTGCTGATCGCCGGCCTCGCGATCGTCTTCGGCGTCGTGCTCGGCGTGCTCCTCGCGATGCTGCTGCTGTCGCACCGCCGGTTGGTGCGGTTGCCCGCTCGGATCTACGTCGACGTGTTCCGCGGTCTGCCCGCGATCGTGACCGTCAGCCTGGTGGGCCTGGGCCTGCCCTCGGCCGGGATCCGGCCGTTCGGCAGGGATCCGCTCGGGTACGCCGTCCTCGCCATCGGCCTCATATCCGCGGCCTATCTCGCGGAGATCTTCCGCTCGGGCATCCAGGCCGTCCCGGCCGGGCAGTTGAGCGCCGCGCGCAGCCTCGGCATGTCCTATCCGACGGCGATGCGGGTGATCGTCGTACCGCAGGGCGTTCGGAACGTACTGCCCGCGCTGGCCGGCCAGTTCATCATCGACATCAAGGAGAGCGCGCTGGTGTATCTCCTCGGGCTCGGCCTCGGGCAGCGCGAGCTCTACTTCATCGCGCAGGAGCGGCAGGCGGCCACGTACAACTCCTCGGCGCTGGTGGCCGCGGGTGCCTGCTACCTGCTGCTCACCGTCCCGCTCACCTTCCTGGTCAACCGGCTCGACCTGCGGCTGCGCGACGGCGGACGCAGACAGAGCAGAGCGACGGTCGCGCCGAGCCCCGTCCCGCCGTCCACTCCGTCCGTACTGGAGGTCTGAGCCATGACCGGAACGCTGTCCGAGAAGAACCCCCGCGCCGACGGGACGGGGACGGCCGCCGCCGTGGCGGTCGGCGTGCGTGACCTGCACAAGCGCTACGGCGAGGTCGACGTCCTGCGGGGCGTGGATCTGGAGGTCGCGGCGGGCGAGACGGTCTGTGTGATCGGCCGGTCGGGTTCGGGCAAGTCCACGCTCCTGAAGTGCGTGAACCTGCTGGAGCAGCCGACCGCGGGCGAGATCCGCCTCGGCGGCGACCTGATCACCGGCCCCGGCGTGGACGTCGACGCGGTCCGCACCCGGGTGGGCATGGTCTTCCAGCACTTCAACCTGTTCCCGCACCTGAGCGTCCTGCACAACGTGACCGTGGCCCTGCGCAAGGTCCGCAAGATGGACAGGCGGGCCGCCGAGACCGCCGCCATGGCTCAACTGGAGCGGCTCGGCCTCGCGGCGCTCGCCCACTCCCGGCCGGGCCGGCTGTCGGGCGGTCAGCAGCAACGGGTCGCCATCGCCCGCGCGTTGGCCATGGAACCCGAGGTCATGCTGTTCGACGAGGCCACGTCGGCGCTGGACCCAGAGCTGGTGAAGGACGTCCTCGACGTGATGCGGCTGCTCGCCGACTCGGGCATGACGATGATCGCCGTCACGCACGAGATCGGCTTCGCCCGCGAGGTCGCGGACCGGGTGATCTTCATGGACGAGGGCGTCATCGCCGAGTCGGGCCCGGCCCGCCCGACGCTGGAGAACCCCGGGACGACACGCCTGCGCGAGTTCCTCGCCCGCGTTCTCTGAAGCACTCCTCCCACCCCACCACCCCCTGCTTACCCAAGGAGAACCACCCGTGTCCGTAACATCCCGTAATCTTCCCGGGCGTCGTCGCCCGCTCCTCACGCTCCTCGCCCTGTCCGGCCTCGTCCTCCCGCTTGCCGCCTGCGGCAGCGGTTCGGACACCGCCAAGACGTCCGACGCCAATCCGTACGGCCTGATCGAGGCCGGAACCATCAGATCCGCCACCCAGACCGGCCAGCCACCCTTCGCCTACGCCAAGGACTCGGGTCAACCGACCGGATTCATCGTGGACTTGACGGACGCGGCGGCCAAACGCCTTGGGCTGAAGGTCGATTACAAGTCGACGTCGGTCACCGCGTCACTGGCCGGACTGACCGCCGGCCAGTACGACCTGGCCTCGTCCGGCCTCGGGGTCACCGAGGAGCGGGCCAAGAGTGTCGACTTCACCAAGCCGCTGTTCTGGAGCACGGTGACCGTCCTGACGACCTCGAAGAGCAGGATCTCCACCTTCGACGGCTTCAACGGCAAACGGGTCGGAGTGGTGACCGGATCGTCGCAGGAGGCCCAACTGCCCACGCGGATACCGAAAGCGGACCCGGTGCAGTTCCAGACCCCGAACGCGGCGGTGAGCCAACTCCTCAACGGCAGCATCGACGCCTTCATGGTGGGCGGTCCGGACGCGACGGAGTTCGCCAAGCAGTACCCCGGTCTGCGGCAGGCGGTGTCCGCCCCGGTCGACCACCCGACCTCGATGGCGGTGCCCAAGCACCACTCCGCCTTCCTCAAGGCCCTCGACCAGCAGTTCGCCGCCATGGTCGCGGACGGCAGCTACGCCAAGCTGTACCGCAAGTACTTCACCACCCGGCCGGAGCCCGAACTCCTCACCGCCTGGCCCGCGTTGAAGTCGCAGTTCCCCGGCGCCAAGTGATGGCGGCCGACGAGGACACGTGGCAGCGGGTGCCACTGCCCGGCGGGCGGACCTGCTGGCGGCGGGTGCTGCGGACGACGGTCAGGGACGGTGTACGACTCGTCGCCGACGTCTACGCCGACCGGCCCGACCCGGGACCGGGACCGGTCATCCTGGAGCGCACCCCCTACGGCCGTCGGGCCCCGCGCGCCTCCGACGGTGCCCTCGGCGCCGAGAACCCGCCCGCGCCCGAGACCGCGGCCGAGGTGTTCACCCGGGGCGGGTACCGGATCGTACGGCAGGACTGCCGGGGCCGCGGCGACTCCGAGGGCACCTTCGTCAAGTACCTGAACGAGGCAACCGACGGCTACGACACCGTCGAGTGGATCGCCGCCCAGCCCTGGTGCGACGGCCGGGTCGCGACCATGGGCGTCTCCTACTCCGCGCACACGCAGGCCGCCCTCGCCTCGCTGGGCGCACCCCATCTGGCCGCGATGTTCCTCGACTCCGGCGGCTTCGCCAGTGCCTACGAGGCGGGCACCCGGATGGGCGGCGCCTTCGAACTCAAGCAGGCCACCTGGGCGTTCCACCGCGCCAAGGTGAGCGAGACGGTACGCACCGATCCGACCCTGCGCGCCGCACTGGAGGCGGAGGACCTCAGTGCCTGGTTCACCCGCATGCCCTGGCGGCGCGGCGCGAGCCCGCTGCGGTTCGTCCCGGAGTACGAGGACTACCTCCTCGAACAGTGGGAGAACGGCGCCTTCGGCCCGTACTGGGAACAGCCGGGCATCTACGCCCGCGGCTTCTACGACGACTTCCCCGACGTGCCGAGCCTGCACATGTCCAGCTGGTACGACCCCTACATCCGCACCGCCACCGAGAACTTCCGTGAGCTCGGGCGCAAGAAGCACAGCCCGGCGTATCTGGTGCTCGGCCCGTGGACGCACGGTGCGCGCAGCCGGAGCTTCGCGGGAGACGTCGACTTCGGCCCGCAGGCGCGGCTGGAGGGCAGTCTCGCCGAGCACTACGCCGCGATGCGGCTGAGCTGGTTCGACGCGCACCTCGGACCGGAGGGCATGGCCGACCCGCCGCCTCCGGTGCGGTACTTCCTCATGGGCGGCGGCTCCGGGCGGCGCACCGCCGAGGGACGGCTCGACCACGGCGGACGCTGGTGCACCGCCACCTCCTGGCCGCCCGAGGAGAGCGTCGACCTCACGCTCGTCCTGGGCAGTTCGGGAACACTCACGACCGCGTCCGACACGACCGACACCCAGGACTCCTTCCTGGAGTACGACTTCGACCCCCGCGACCCCGTACCCACCCTGGGTGGCCAGGTCACCTCCGGCGAACCGGTGATGAGCGGGGGCGCCTTCCACCAGCACCCCGACGACCGGTTCTTCGGCGTGACCGAGCCCCATCTGCCCCTCGACAGCCGGCCGGACGTACTGGTCTTCCAAACCCCGCCGCTCACCGAGGACTTGGCGGTCGCCGGACCGGTCACCGTGCATCTCACCGTGTCGTCCACGGCCCGTGACACCGACTTCACGGTCAAGCTCGTCGACGTCCACCCGCCGAGCACGGACCATCCTCAGGGTTTCGCGATGAACCTCACCGACGGCATCCTGCGCTGCCGCTACCGCGACTCCTTCAGCGATCCGGAGCTGATGACACCGGGAGAGCTGTACGAGATCACCGTGGAGGCGCCCGACACGGCGAACCTGTTCCTGGCCGGCCACCGGCTGCGGCTCGACGTCAGTTCCAGCAACTTCCCCCGCTTCGACGTCAATTCCAACACCGGTGGCACGGAGGTCGGCGACCGGCGCAAGGTCGTCGCCACCAACAGGGTCCACACGGGCGGCCGTTCGTGGCTGACGCTCTCCGTGCTCCGGACCAAGGACACCCCGGATGACTGACGGAGCGCTGTCGCCCGCCTGGCGGCACGCCAATGTGCGCGACGGCTTCACCCTCGCCGCGGTCGGCGACCTGATCCTCGACGACGCGCTCGCCCCGCTCCTGGAGGCCCGCTCGCCCCGCTTGCCCGACCTGCTGCGGTCGGCCGACGTGACCTTCGGCAACTTCGAGAGCACGGCACTCGACCTGGCGGCCTTCGACGGCTGGCCCGAGGCCGAGTCCGGCGGGTCATGGCTGATCAGCACCGCTCAAGTACCTGCGGATCTAAGCCGGTTGGGGTTCGACCTGGTGGCCAGGGCCAACAACCACACCACCGACTGGGGCGTGGCCGGCATGCGCTCCACCGACCGGCTGCTCACCGAGGCGGGCATCGTCCACGCCGGCACCGGCGACACTCTCGCCGACGCCCGCTCCCCGCGCTTCCTCACCACCCCCGCGGGCCGTGTCTCCCTGGTCTCGGTCGCCTCCCGCTTCGAGCCCATGTCCCGCGCCGCCGACCCTCTCGGCCGCGTCCCGGGCCGCCCCGGCGTCAACGCCCTGCGCACCACGCGGCATGTGCTCGTCCCGGCCCAGCGGCTGCGCGAACTCGCCCTGATCCGCGACGCGTTGCCGCCCGGATCGGTCCGCGCCTCCGTCCTCGCGGCGGACCGCAGGGACGACACGGTCACGCTCTTCGGCACCCGCTACGCGGCCAAGCCCGGCCCCGAGCCACACACCGACACGGTCGAATTCCACTTCTCCGTCCACGAGTCGGACCGCCGCGAGGTGCTGCACGCCGTCCGGCAGGCCAAACAGACCTCCGACTTCACGATCGCCACGATGCACACCCACGAGCCCGGCAACTACAGCCAGGAACCCCCCGACTTCCTCCCTCCCCTCGCCCGCGAGGCGATCGACAACGGCGCCGACGCGTTCCTCGGCCACGGCCCCCACCAGCTCCGCGGTATCGAGGTGTACCGGGGCCGCCCGATCTTCTACTCCCTCGGCAACTTCTTCTTCATGGAGAACACCCAGCAGCCACTGACTCGGGGCGCCTACGACAAGGACGGCGGCCACGAGCACGAGACCGAGGCCGAGTTCCTCGAACGCAAGCGGGTCCACGGAGTCTTCGGCGAACAGATCTGGTACGAGTCGGTGGTCGCCGTCAGCCGCTTCGACTCCCCCGGCACCCTCCGAGCCGTAGAACTGCATCCGATCGAACTGCACTGGGACAGCCCCCGCGACGCCGACCGAGGCATCCCCCGGCCGGCCGATCCGCCCACCGCGGAGCGGATCCTGTCGCGGCTGCAACGGCTCTCCGAACCGTTCGGCACGGAGATCGCCATCAGGGACGGCGTGGGCCACCTCGTCCTGTGATCCTTCGCTGTGAGATGAACGACCCGGTGCGCGGTGCACCGTAGATGCCCGTGGGGCAACGGTCTGCCATCGCGTCCAGCACCAGCACCAGCACCAGCACCAGCGGTGCAACTGCGACCCTGCGGGCCGGCGGTCCGACCGTGACGAAACCAAGGAACGTCGACTCGGGCGCCGTACTGACAACGCCAGCTTTTCGACTCGCCGATAGCCTGCACCACCATGATGCGCGCTTGGATCTTGCCAATGCTGCTTGTGCTCTGCGGCTCAGTCGTCGCCACGGGGCTGATCTTCAGGGAGAAACCCGGCGCAGCCGCAGTACTCCTGCTGGTGTTCGTGCTGCTTGCAGGCCTGCACTCGCCGCTGGTCTTCCCGAGGTCGATCGGTGCACTGGAGGCACAACGCCGCAGCGCGGTCGACGGCCGGCCGGTCGTCTTCTGGCGGCCGGGCTGTAAGTACTGTCTGCGACTGCGCATCCGATTGGGCCATAGTGCCCGCCAGTTGCATTGGGTCGACATCTGGCGTGACCCAGCTGGAGCGACAGCGGTGAGGGCGGCCAACCACGGCAATGAGACCGTGCCGACTGTCGTCGTGGCGGGCCGACCGCACGTCAACCCCGATCCTGAATGGGTGCGCGAACAGCTCCCTTCCTCGTGACAGGGGGCGATACCGGATTGCAGACGTGCCGTGTTGAGTGCCGCGGTCGCGTAGGAGCCGGCCATGGTGGGAGCTCCTGCCGCCTCGTAGAGGACCTGGGTGATCAGGGTGCTGCCCAGCGCGAACGACAGTGCGCCCTGTACGAACACGAGGGCGAGCAGAGCGACCGGCTTGTCGGCCGGCACGGCCAGGGTCGGCCAGCCGGACGGCGTGACCGAAAGCCCCCACCGTGTCCGACTCAGGACTCGACACGGCCCGCGCGCTGCTCGACCGATGTCGGTCGAGGCACCTCGGTTTCAGCGGTATCGGTGACGAAGTCGGGCAGTTCGGTGGACAGCAGCCCCTCGGCGCCGTTGTCGAGGAGCCGCTGCATCTCGTGGGAGCGGGGCAGCATGGTCTTCTCGTAGGCGTCGATGGCGTCGTCGACGGTGTGGTGGTTCGCGAGGGCGAGGGCGAGTTCGCAGGCGTCGAGCATGGCGAGGTTGACGCCGACGCCGAGCGGGGGCATGAGGTGGGCGGCGTCGCCGAGCAGGGTGATCGTGGGGTTGTGCTCCCAGGCGTGCGGGACGGGAAGGGCGTGGATGGGGCGGTCGACGTAGCGGCCGTCGTTGTCGGTGATCAGTCGGCGCAGGCGGGGTGACCAGTCGCGGAACTGGTCGAGGAGGAACGCGCGGATGCCGTCGGTGTCCTGGACGGTCAGACCCTGGGCGGCGATCCAGTCGACGGGGACGCGCTGGATGACGTAGACGCGGATGTGGTCGCCGCTGCTGCGCTGGGCGAACAGGCCGCGGTCGCCGTCGGCCGCGGCGGCGCTGCCCTGGCCGACGAGTTCGGCGATGTCGGCGTGCCGGTTCTCGACGTCGTCGAACCAGGCTTCGAGGAAGCTGACGCCGGTGTACCGGGGGGTGGCCGGGGAGATGGCGCGTCGGACCTTGGACCAGGCGCCGTCGGCGCCGATGACGAGGTCGGCCTCGATGGTGGTGCCGTCGGTGAAGTGCAGTTGCCGGGGGCCTTCCGCGGGGCCGTCGACGGCCCGAAGGGTGTGTCCCCAGCGCACGGTGCCGGGCTGGAGCGAGTCGAGGAGGAGGTCGCGCAGCTGGCCGCGGTCGATCTCCGGCTTGAACATGTCGTCTTCGTCGGGGGTGTGATGGAAGAGCATCGTGCCTGCCGAGTCCATCTGGCGGGACTCCTGGCCCTCGGCGCGGGACAGTCGGAAGAACTCCTCCAGCAGGCCGGCTTCGCGCAGGGCGATCTGGCCGTTGTCCTCGTGCAGGTCGAGGGTTCCGCCCTGGTTCCGGACGTCGGGGCCGGTCTCGTGGTCGTACACAGTGGCGGTGATGCCGTGCCGCTGGAGGATCCGGGCGCAGGTCAGACCGCCGGGCCCGGCGCCGATGATAGCGATGCGGGGGGTGGGAGTGGTGTTCATGGTGGTGCTCCGTTCATGTGGCGCGAACTGTGTTGCCGTGCGCGGGAGTTGTGTCAGCCGGCGGTGCCGACCGGGGTGTTCTCGGTGGTGTCGGCGGGTGCGGGCAGGCCGGCCTTCTTCAGCGGGACTTCGATGACGCGGAGCGCGGCGAGGAAGCCGAGGGCGCAGAGGATCGCGCCGGTGAGGAAGATGTGGCTGGTGCCGACGGAAACCGCGTCGAGGTAGGCGTCCTTGGCGCCCGCGGGAAGCTTCCGCAGGGCGCTCGCGTCGGCGTCGGTGCCGCCGGTGCCCGGCAGGTGTGACTGGGTGGCGCGGGTGAACAGCGAGCCGAAGACGGCGACGCCGAGCGATCCGCCCAGGGTGCGGAAGAGGTTGACCGAGCTCATGGCCGCGCCCATGTCCCGCAGCGCGACGCTGTTCTGCGCGATCGTGGAGGCCATCTGCAGGGTGAAGCCCAGGCCGATGCCGACGAACACCATGTACAGGCCGGTCAGCAGGCGCGAGGTGCCGGTGTCCATGGTGGCCAGCAGCCCGAGGCCGACGGTCAGGAACGCGGTGCCGACGACGGGGAAGATCCGGTACCTGCCGGTGGCGGACATGGCCTTGCCCGCGAGGGTGGACACGATCACGACGGGGATCATCATCGGCAGCATCAGCAGCCCGGAGTTGGTGGCCGACGCACCCTGCACGATCTGCTGGAACAACGGCAGGTACAGGCCGCCGCCGAACATGACCACGCCGGAGACCAGGAGCAGGACCATGGCGAGGGGGTAGTTGCGGTGGTTGGTGAACACGCTGAGCGGGAGCAGCGGTTCACCGACCCGCTGCTCCACCCGTACGAACAGGACCAGCCCGGTCACGGCCACGGCGCCGAGGGACAGGATCTGCCAGGAACCCCACGCGTAGGTGGTGCCCGCCCAGGTGGCTGCCAGGACGACGGCGGTGATGGTGATGGTCAGCAGGCTGATACCGAGCCAGTCGATCTTCGCCTTGATGCGCTGGGCGGGTGCGCGCAGCAGCAGCGCCAGCCACACCAGGGAGACCAGACCGAGGGGCAGGTTGATGTAGAAGGCCCAACGCCAGTCCCAGTGGCCGGTGATGAACCCGCCGAGCAGCGGGCCGCCGATGGTGCCGATCGCCATGACGGAGGCGGTCATGCCCTGGTACTTGCCACGCTCACGCGGCGGCACGAGGGCGCCGATCAGGGCGAAGGCGCCCGCCCCGATGCCGCCGGCGCCGATGCCCTGCACGATGCGGAAGGCGATCAGCTCGCCCATGGACTGGGCCGCCCCGCACAGGGCGGAGCCGACGACGAACACGGCGATCGACGCCAGGTACATGCTCTTGCGGCCGACCAGATCGCCGAGCTTGCCCCACACCGGGGTGGTCACGGCGGTGACGAGCGTGTAGGCGGTCACGACCCAGGAGATGTGCTCCAGGCCTCCCAGGTCGCCGACGATCGTGGGCATCGCGGTGCTGACGACCATGTTGTCGAGCATCGACAGCAGCATCGCGAGCATGACGCCGAGCAGTACCCAGCGCACGTTCTTCGGTACGGCCGGCTCGGCGGCGGGGAGAGAAGCAGTCGCGGACATGGCTGATCCACTCCTTTCAGGCAGGAAGGGACGGCAGGGAGAAGAGGAAGGAGGCGGGGCGGTGATCCGCGAGCCGCCACTCCAGAAAAGCACACCGACTCAATAAGTGCAACGGTTGCACTTTCGCATCCAGTCAACCAAGAGATAGGCTCCCGGGTATGCCCGACACAGACACCACCCCCGCCTCGGCGGCGCCGCTGGGGCGCCGCGAGCGAAAGAAGGCCGCCACCCGCCAGGCCATCGCCGACGCCGCCCTGCGTCTGTTCCTGGAACGCGGCTACGACGAGGTGGGCATCCGCGAGATCGCGGACGCGGCCGACGTGTCCACCACCACCCTGTTCAAGCACTTCCCGGTCAAGGAAGCCCTCGTGTTCGACGAGGACGCCGACCAGGAGGCACGCCTGCTCGCCGCGGTGCGCGAACGCCCTCAGGGCCGGTCGATCCCCGCGGCACTGCGCGAGCACGCACTGCGCTACCGCATGGCCGCGACGGTCGGCGACCCCCGCTTCACCGCGTTCTTCGACCTGGTCAACAGCACCCCGGCACTGCGTGACTACGTCCAGACCATGTGGCTGCGCCACGCCAACGCCCTGGCCCGAACCATCGCCGAGGACAGCGGCCTGCCGGCTGACGATCCCACCTGCGCCG
This sequence comes from Streptomyces sp. NPDC050508, assembly GCF_040655155.1. Lineage (NCBI taxonomy): Bacteria > Bacillati > Actinomycetota > Actinomycetes > Kitasatosporales > Streptomycetaceae > Streptomyces > Streptomyces sp. NPDC050508. The sequence goes on along the minus strand of NZ_JBFAJJ010000001.1, from coordinate 945,670 downwards.
CCCTGGCCCACTTCGCCCTCGAAGCGCCTCGCGCGGCCCGCGGCCACGACGACCCACGCCGGGCCGTGACCCGCGCCTTCGACCTGCTCGAAAACGGCTGGCAGGGGTTCGACTCCGACCGATGAGCGGTGTCAGTCACCGACCGGCGGTCCGGTCCGGTCCGCTCACCGGGGTTCGCGCCCACCCACCCCCAACCGACCGATCAGAACGGCTGGTTGAGGAGAGCCTCACGCAGGTGCGGCTCAGCGTCGGGCGCCGTTCGTGCAGTCAACTCAAGGTGGAGGAACGGCAGTTGAGCGACGGGCGCGTCCCGTGATCGCCACAACAGCGGTCCAGTCGCCGGTGCGGTCCGCCTGCCCAGCCGGGTCCCCATCTCCTTGATCGGCAAGGTGCCGACCTGGGCCGCCGCACGGGGCGAACACAGGATCAGCAAGATCGATCGTAGGCCCGCCGACTAGGGTCGGAGGCATGACGTCACCCCTTGCCGGCAGTGCCTTCGACTCGCTCCGTCTCGACGCCGTGCGCGACCAGGAGGCGCTGCGCCGGACCTACGAACTCCCCAACGCCACGGCCGTACGCAAGCAGATGACCGAACTCACCGAGCAGACCCGGCGGTTGATCGGCTGCTCATCGCTCGTCCTGGTCGCCAGCGCGGACGCCGAGGGCAACTGTGACGTCTCTCCGCGCGGCGGCCCCGCCGGGTTCGTCGCCGTCCTGGACGCGCGGACGGTGGCGATACCGGACGCGACCGGCAACAAGCGTCTGGACACCCTGCAGAACGTCGTGGCCACCGGGCGGGCCGGGCTGCTGTTCCTCATCCCGGGGCGCACCACGACGCTCAGGGTGAACGGTCGGGCCTGTGTCTCCACCCGCCCGGAGCTGCTGTCGCAGCTGACCGCCGTGGGCAAGCCGCCGGCCAGTGCGCTGGTCGTGGGGATCGAGGAGGTCTACCCGCACTGCCCCAAGTCGCTGTTGCGCAGCGGGGCCTGGAAGCCGGAGCAGTGGCTGACGGCGGACGCCCAGCCGACCTCGGCCGAGGTCACGCTGGCCCAGCTGCGGATGCCGGAGCTGACGATCGCCGACATCGAACAGGCGGAGGCGGACTCGCTGAAGTACCGGTACGAGTAACGGGCCGATCGACCGCCGTTCCGGCCCGGGGCGCCGCCGCATCCGCCGCCAAGGACACAGTGCTGCCCGGCAACCCCTGCCACGACCAGCGGGCACAGCGGCCGTGTTCGAACTCGCTCACCGAAGACCCAGGAGGTGAACCGGGTTCCGTGATCGGCGTGAACGATCCCGCCCGGCTCCGGACGGCCGCTGCAGTGTCGGCATCGCCAACAGCGGGATTGAACCGCCCTCCAGTGGGGTGCGGTGTCGTTCCGCACCTCACCGGCGAGCTGCGCAGGTGAGGTCGTCATTGGCCGTTGTCGGTCGGGGTGGACATCGTGGAACTCTCGCCGCGGACAGGGGCGTCCGTTCTCGCCGGGGTCAGGACGGGCTCCACTGCTCAGATCCGGAGAAGGAACAGGAGTACTGCACCTCCCGGGTGCGGTCGACCGAGCCGAGGTCAATGGGACTCAGGCACTTGCCGCTGTGCCGGGCGACGAGCTGCGTGGAGCCGGCGACAGTGATCGTCCCCTTGATCCACTGCTGGTTGTACCCGCTGTTGCAGTCCTCTATCTGAACGAAGGCCTGTTCGCTCTGGCTCGCATTCGCGACTGCGCCCACCCGCCTGCACGAGCGAGCGCCCTCCCTGATCCGAGCCCTGGGCTGGACTGCCCCCGGGGTTCTCAGAAGCGGCCTGCGTTGAGTGCCTTCTGCAGCCCCTCCGTGGTCTGCTTCCCCCACTGCCCGTCCTGGGTGACTCCTACGTGTGCCTGGAGGGCCTTGATCGTCTGTGGACCGATCTGGCCGTCGACGGGCACATGGAGGTGGCTCTGGAGCGCCTTCTTGGTGTTCGGTCCGAACTGACCGTCGGGGGTCACACCCAGCACCCACTGGAGTGCTTTCGTGGTCAGCGGCCCGAACCCGCCGTCCACGGTGAGCGGGCAGTACGGGTTGTGGTTCGAGGGCGGCGGAGTCGGCGAGCCGGTGCCGCCGCCGGGCAGCCGGAGATAGGTGAGGGGCTCGCCCCGGTGCGAGTTCGCCTCGTCCGCCAGGGTGGTGCGGATCGGGTCGGCCTCCTGGCCGTGGGACACGCACAGTGCCCCGAGGCCCTTGGCCGCACTCTCGACGAGGATGACGACGTGCGTACCGGTGCCCGCGCCGAAGACCACGAAGTCGCCGGGCTGGGTCTCGGCTGCGGTGATGTGCTCGCAGTGGCCGAGCATCGTGCCGGTGTAGCCCTGCCCGTTGAACCCGGAGCCGTTCGGGTCCCCGGCCCCGCTCCACTTCGCCATGAGTGTGGCGAATCCCGAGCAGTCGGTCGAGAAGGGAAGCGCGTGCACGGCTATACCGATGGGCATCGGCCGGGCCTGCGAGTAGTGGATGTCTGCGTCGTGCTGGACCCCCCAGAGACAGTTGCTCACCATCGCCTGCCGGACCTGTGCCGTGGTTGCCTGAGCGGTAGTACTCATCCTGCACTCCTGTTCGTGAACCTGTTGGACACGGTGTCAGTGCGCAGGGGGTGACGTCGTTGGCCCAGCGTCACCTGTTCATTGACGCTGCGTCCACTGCCGTACCGCCCGCCTGCAGGGCCTGACGGCGGTAGTCGCCCGGGGGCACGCCGTGCACGGTACGGAAGGCGCGGCTGAAGTCGGCGGCATGGTGGAAGCCCCAGCGTGCGCCTACGGCGTGGACCGGGTGGTGACGCAGCCGTGGGTCGGCGAGGTCGGCCCGGGCATGCTCCAGGCGCAGGTGGCGTATCCAGGCCGCGACGGTGAGTTCGCGGTGCTGGAAAAGCCGGTGCAGATAGCCGAGGGATATGTGGTGATGAGCGGCCACCGCGGCGGGCGTCAACTCCGGGTCCGCGAGGTTGTGTTCGACGAACGCCTCGATCCGGGCGAGTAGCGCCTGGCGTCGGGTCTCCGGGGGCAGTCGGTCCTCGGCGTCGATGTACGAGGCCAGGGTCGCGGAGGCCAGGTCGAGGGCCACCTCGCCCAGCCGTCGGACCTCGCGCTCGCCGACCTCTCGCCGCCCGACGGCCCCGGCGACGCCGACGAGGTAGTGGGCGAAGACGGCGCTGATCCCGGTGGCGGCGGACATGCCCCGCGCGAGCAGTGGGTTCAGCCGCTCAGGGCGTAACGGCAGTGCGGTCCTGGGTAGTTGGAGCATCACCATCTCCCCCCGGCCGGCCCCGGGCAGGGCGCGGGTCTCGAACGGCTGGGAGGTGTCGTGGAGCAGCAACTGGCCCGGGGTCAGCCGGGATTCGTTGTCCCCCTGGGCGAAGCACAGCTCGTTGGCCAGGACGACGCTGAGCCCGTACCGCTCGGGGTCCGAGCGGCGCACCAGGGCCGACGAGCGTACGGACCGCATCTCCGGGTAGTCCAGCGCCGTCAGCAGGACCGGGCCCAGATCCGCCACCGTCACCACGGACCGGAAGTCGTCGGCGTGCGGGCTGCTGACCATCGACGGCACGATGTCCTGGGCCACCTGCTCGCACCACCACGGAAACCGGTCGGCGGCCGGCAGATCCTCACTGCGCATGGTCACGATCACGTGCTGTCCTCCCCCGGAAAGTTGCCGAAAAAAGGACAGCACAGCAGATTCAACGCCCCGTCATGGAAGCCCCAAACGGGTCCTTCGCTCTCGCAACCACTGGGTCAACTTGCCGGCGTCCTACGTCCCGAGGGTGACCAGGATCGCTGTCTGAACTTGATCGGGTATCGCTGCCGCGCTGCGGGTGAGTGAGCGGTCGGCGGAGCGGCACGGGTGGTCGTGCCGGCTGCGCGCCCGTCGGGCGATCGAGCGCGGCGAGGAGGCGGTGGAGCTGTGGAGGAAGGAGGTCTGGCCTACGGCCGTCGCGGTACCGACGAGGCGTCGATGGAGGCCGAGGACTTCAGACCGGCCCGCGTCAACGCCCGGTCGACGTACGGCTGTCCTTGACCTCGTGGGCGTCGAACGCGGCTTCCCCGGGCGCGCCGCCGGCTGAACCTCCGGGGCTGTCCCTGCGTATGAATTCCGCAGGGACAGCCCCTGTCTCTGCCACGGGACGGAAGGAGAGCACCGTGCCCACACCGCCTGCCTCCGACGCACCGGACAACCGCACCGCGCTGGAGCCCATCCGCGTGCTGCGCCTGCGCCGCACCGACGCGCTGGCCCAACTCCTCGATGAGATACGCCAGGACAAGGACTACCGCGGCCACGCAACCGTGACCGCACCCGGCCCCCGCGCCCCGGCCGACGGCGAGACGGAGGAACTCCCGCCCGTCCCCGGGGGCAGGACGGAGAGACTCCCCGTACCCGACGGCAACGCCCGCTCGCCGCGCCCCGTAGACCGCCCGCGCCTGGGGCCCGGACAGCGCCGGGCGGCCGTGGTGATCGCCCTCGTCGCGGCGGCCGTCGCCGGCTTCGGCTGCTCGCTGCTGATCCCCGGCCCTACCGAGGCCACCCCGGCCGCACCCCCGGCGAGCGCGTCGGCCGCCCCGACGTCGGTGGCCCCGAGCGCGGCCGAGGACGCCGACGTCCTGACCAACCCCGGCTTCGAGGCGGGCAGTGTCTCGCCGTGGAACTGCACCGGCACCCCGGCCTCCGTCGTCACCTCCCCCGTCCACACGGGCTCCAAAGCCCTCCAGGGGACGGTGAGTTCGAGCGACACCGCGCAATGCGACCAGACCGTCGCGGTACGGCCGAACACCACCTACTCCCTCAGCGGCTGGGTCCGCGGCTCCTACGTCTACCTGGGCGTGGACGGCGGAACCTCCACCTGGACCACTTCCCCCTCCGACTACAGCCCACTGACCGTCTCCTTCACCACAGGCGCATCCCAGACCAAGGCGACCATCTACGTGCACGGCTGGTACGCACAGGGCAGGTACTACGCCGACGACATCACCCTGAACGGGCCCAGTGGCGGCGGCCACACCTAGAGCCTGCAGTCGAGGGAGCGGGGCGGCCCGGCGGGTGACCTGGCGGGACGCCCCAAGCGCCAAGCACCCTGGGTCACACCGCACACGGGAGTGCGAGGGAACTCCGGACGGGTCCTACGTCACTACGTCGCCGTCGGCTCCCCTCGTCCCTCCCAAGGCCTGGCCAGCCCCACCAGCGCAACTCCCGCCGCCGCCACGGCGATCAGCATGATCACCGCCATCGGCAGCGAACTGTCCTCCCCGAACAGCCCGACCAGGGGCGCGGCGAGTGCGCCGAACAGGAACTGCAGGCCGCCGAGGAGGGCGGAGGCCGCGCCCGGGGCGTTGCGGCCGAGGGCCTGGCCGATGCTCAGGGTCGACGGGAAGACCATGCCGATGCCGCCGGCCGTGACGAACAGGGTGATCCAGGTGCCGGCGAGGGTCTCCCCCACGGTGAGCACCAGCAGGACCTGGGCCAGTGCGCCGACCGTCGCGACGCCGACCGCCGCCACGAGGAGGCTGTTCAGCCGTACCCGTCCGGCGAGTTGGGAGAAGGTGGCGCCGGCGATCAGCATGGCGACGGCGTTGCTCGCGAAGATGAGGGAGTACGTCGTGGCCGACACTCCGTGCAGGTTCTCGAAGACGAAGCTGGAGCCGCTGATGTAGGCGAACAGCGCGGCCGAGATGAACGCGAGGACCAGGACGTACCCCATGAACGTGCGTTGGCCGAGCAATGCTCCCATCGCGCGGAAGGTGTTCGTGATCCCGCCGGCGTGCCGTCGCTCCGGCGGGAGGGTCTCCGGGACCTTGCGGAGTACGCCCAGCAGCAACAGACCGCCCATCACGGTCAGTACGACGAACACCGCGCGCCAGGTCGACACGGCCAGGATCGCCCCGCCGAGCACGGGCGCGGCGACCGGCGCGACGCCCATGATCTGCGAGAGCACCGCGAAGTAGCGCGGTAGTTCGGCGCCTTGGAAGCGGTCGGTGAGCACGGCGCGGGCCAGCACCATGCCGGCCGCGCCCGAGACGCCCTGGAGGAACCGGGCGCCGGTGAGCATCCCGATGTCGGGGGCGAGGGCGCACGCCACGGAGAAGAACGTGAACGCGGCCGTCCCGGACAGCAGCAGCCCGCGGCGGCCGAGGCTGTCGCTGAGCGGACCGATCAACAGCTGGCCGACGACGAGTCCGGCCAGGAACGCGGTCATCGTCAGCTGTACGGCCGAGCTGCTCGCGCCGAGCGTGTCCCCCATGGCGGGGAAACCGGGGACGTACATGTCGGTCGCGAGCGGGGCGACCGCGGTCAGCGCGGCGAGGACGGCGACCAGGGCGACGGCGGCGCGCCGGGAGGGATCGGTGGAGTCGGCCGGTGCGGCGGCGCGCGCCGCGGCGGCGGAATTTGAGGGGGACGGCGATACCATGACCATAACGGTAACCGATGGTTCACCGGTGAACAATGACGGAAGTGAGAAGACGAGCCGCATGTCACCCTCCCCCGCAGATGTCCGCGCCCGGTGGACCGAGCACAATCCCGGCCTCGACACCTCCCCCATGGAGCTGATCGGCCTGCTCAAGCACGCCACCGGGCTCCTGAACCGGGCGGTGGAGCCCCTTTACGCGGGTGCCGCGCTCACCGCCCCCGAGGTCGACATGCTGATCCCCCTGCGCCACGCCACGGAGCCGGTGATCGCCCGGCGCCTCGCCGAGTGGCTCGGTCTGTCCCGCGCGGGCGTCAGCAAGGCCCTGGGCAAGCTGGAGAAGCGGGGCTTCATCGCCCGTACCCCGAATCCGGCCGACCGGCGTGCCGCCCTGGTGACCATCACACCGGCCGGAGCCAAGGCCGTGGACGACCTTTTCCCCCGCCAACTCGCCGCCGAAGTGCGGCTGTTGGCGGGGCTGGGCGATGACCGGGGTGAGGTGCTGAAGGCGCTGGGACGTCTGGTGGAGGTCATGGAGCGGCAAGTGGGCCGCGAGTGAAGGGATTCTGACGGATCGTCATCGCCGCGGCTCGCCGTGTCAGGTCGTGGCGTCCCACCGCACGTGGAGCGTCGGCGGCTTGCGGAAGACCAGTCCTTGTGGAGCGGTGGGGTGGTCCGGGTCGAGGCGCAGGGCGGGGAGGCGTTCGAGGAGGGACTGGAGGGCGATGCGGGTCTCCAGGCGGGCGAGGTGTGCGGCGAGGCAGTAGTGCGGGCCGTGGGCGAAGGCGAGTTGGAGGCGTGCGTTCTCGCGGCGGACGTCGAAGCGGTCGGGGTCGGGGAAGACGGCCGGGTCGCGGTTGGCGCCGGTCAGGGAGACGGTGACCAGGTCGCCCTCGCGGATCGTGGCCGGGCCGAGGACGGTGTCGCGGGTGGCGTAGCGGTCCACGACGGCCGCGCCCGGTTCGAGGCGCAGCGATTCCTCGATCGCGCCGTCCAGCAGGCCCATGTCGGCCCGGACGAGGGCGAGTTGGTCGGGGTGCCGGAGCAGATGCAGCAGTGCGTTGGTGATCATCGCTTCGGTGGTCTCGATGCCGCCGAACATCAACACCGCGGCGTTGGAGGCCACTTCGGGCACCGAGAGCCGCCCGGCGGCGGAGACGAGGAGTGAGGCACCGCCCCGGTCAGCGACGGTGGCTTCGACGGACGCGCGCAGTTCCGCGTACGCCTTGGTGCCGGCGGAGCCCGCCTCGTGCCCGGCGGTGATGTCCGAGACCGACTGCACGATGGCGTCGTACCAGGAGAGCACGGTGGACGGGGTGGTGCCGGTCAGCCCGAGTGCCTCGGTCACGACGGCGACCGCGAGCGGGCCCGCGAAGGCGCGCCGCAGTTCGCCGGTGCCCGTCGGGCGCAGTGCGGTGACGAGCCGGTCGGTCTCCCGCTCGATGAACGAGGCGAAGCCGTCCCGTACTTCGCGGGGGCGGAAGGGCGCGGTGAAGGGTTCGCGGTGGCGGGCGTGCCGTTCTCCGTCGAGGGACAGCATGCTCGGGCCGACGACCTGGGCGGTGGAGAAGCGGGGGTCGTCCACGGTGAACGTGGCCGCGTCCCGCATCACGCTCAGGGCGAGGTCGCGCCGGGTCACCAGCCAGCCGTCCAACTCGGGCAGCCAGGACACGGGTTCACGCTCGCGGAGTCGCGCCAGCCGCGGATGCGGGTCCCCGGCGAGTTCGGCGAGCGTGGTCTCGGCGCCGAGCGGGAAGGCGGCGGCGACCGTACTCATCGCGATCCGTGTCGGGGCAAAGGGAAACTGGCCATGACCGAGGCTAACAATCGGGGCGCGGCCGTTCCCGCGTGGGGGCCGCCGTCCCGTAGACGGCAGCGGCATCCGTGCGCTCGGGCCTGAGTACGCACCGCCCCCGTCCGCGCCCGGCCTGAGTACCCGAGCTCATGCCCTCCGCCATCCGGCGATACGACGATCGACGCATGACACCACGAACAACACAACTGTCGGCCGCCGTCGCACTGGTCGCCGCCGTACCGACAGCCGCCTGGGGCCTGCTGGGCCGGCAGGACACCGAAGGTTTCCCGGCCTCCGAACTCGACTACGCCTACCGGCCGTCGGACATTCCGGACGGCACGGCCGCCGTGATCGGAGTGGTCGCCCTGCTGCTGGCGGGAGTCGGCGTCACGCTGCTCGTGCGGGCCTCGCGGCGCGGGGAGCTGGACCGGCGCTGGTGGGAGGTGCTGGCGCCGCTGATGCTCGCCGGAGTGATCGTCGGAGTGGGCTGGCGGGTGCTGACGGCCGGGGTGCTCGGCGCCAACATCGGGGCCGGTCTGACGATCCTGTTCGGCGCTCCGGTGCTGGCCGGGCTGCTGCTGTGGGCGCTGGTCCGCGGAGTGCGGCTGGCGACCCACCGCCCCGCCGGTCACTACCGACGAGGGCAACAGATCGAATTCGCCCCACGCGAGGCATAGTTTGCGCCATCCTGAACGCCATGAGACGCGGACCCGGTCACAGAAGCACGTCGGGCCTCAACTCCCTTGTCCCGACTGCACACTTAACGCGCTGATCCGAAAGGCACAGCTCCATGGCCGCACCCCTGTCCGCCGCGAGTACCCTTGCCGCACCGAAGGCCGAAGGCCTCACGGTGCACCAGCACTCCGGCTGGACGACGCACGACCGCGACTCGGCGACCGGCAAGCCCCGGGGCGGTCGCACGCGGCCGACCGGCGCGGCGAAGTCCGGCCCCGGCACCAAGCAGCGCCACGTCACCTGCACGGCGGGAACGAACCTCGCCGAAGCCGCCCTGGTCAAACTTGACCACCTCGGCCGCACCGGCAAGGTCTCCCTCGGTGGACCCCGCGTCCGCGGCAGCCTGCTCACCGTCGTCGCCCGATAGACCTGAAGCCTCTCGGCACCCGCGCCGAGGGGCCTTCGTCATGGACCGACGACACCGCACCGTACCCAGCACCCGACACCGACACTTGAGTCACTCTTGATCACTTCATCAGACACCGGCAGACCGGCGATACCCGTGCCTCTCCAGCCCGTCCCGTCCGCCCAGGTGACCCCGGCCGCGTCCTGGCGCATTCTTGCTGTGTCACCCACCCGGCGCCACAGGGACGAGGTAGAGCCCCAATGACTGGGAGTGCCGAGCGCGAGAAGGGGACGCCCGGACGGTTGGCCGAGCTGCTGATCGACGCCTCGACGGAGGCCGTCGACGCGGCCGGCGGCCACTCGGGGGGCGTCTATCTGCGGTCGAGCACGTCCGGACTGCTGCGCCTCGCCGTGCTCGCGGGGCTGCCCGGGCCGCTGTTCCGCCCCTGGAGCCGGCTGCACGTCGACAGCAAGTTCCCCGTCGCTGACGCCTACCGACTCGGCGTCCAGGTGGTCCTGCCGAACGCCACCGAGACCATGCGCCGCTACCCCCAGTTCGCGGCCAGTCTGCCCTTCCAGTTCGGGTCCCTGTACGTGCCGGTCATCAGCAGGTCGACGACGTACGGCGTGCTGACCGTGCTGCGCCCCTCGGCGTCGGACGCCACCGAGGTACTGACCGGCCTGGACCGTATGACACGGCTGGCCGAGGAGCTGGGGCACGCGCTGCGGGAGCTGGAGGACGAGCACAAGGACGAGGACGGGCCGTGTGTCGCCTGGGACGGCGAGCCCGTGTGCGTCCACCCGGCGGCCACGCACCGCCCCGAGGGCCGTATGGCACGGTTCGTCTGGGATCCGGCGACGGCCGTCGTGACCGGGGACGGTTCCCTGCACGCCCTGCTGGGGGTGGAGCCCGCGGAGTTCTCCGGCACCGCGCAGGCCATCGCGGACGCCGTGGCCCCGGCCGACGCGCACCAGGTCATGGCGGCGCTGCGGGCCACAGCAGCCGGGAAACCCCCGCCGCTCCCGCTGCACGTACGGGCCGCGGACGGTACGACCCGGCTGCTGGACCTGTGGACGCGCGACGCGGGACCCGTCCCGCCGGGCGGCGGGCATCCGGTCAGCGGCGTCGTCCTCGACCCGGGCCGGGCTCCGATGGCCGACAGCGCGGCCGATCTGCTCCCGGACGGCGTGTTCTGCCTGGACCGGCTGGGCCTGGTCACCTACGCCAACCCCCGCGCCGCCCAGTTGCTGGGCCGGCCGCGCGAGGAGCTGCTGGGCCGCCCGCTGTGGGAGGGCGTGCCCTGGCTGAACCAGATCGGCTGCGAGGACCAGCTGCGCGGCGCCCTGCTGTCGCTGGGGCCGGTGCACTTCCACGTCCGGCGTCCGGACGGACAGGAGAAGCAGGAGCCGTACGAGGGCGACTGGCTCGCGATGGCCGTCCATCCCGGCCAGAACCACCTGACCTGCACGGTCGCCCCGTCGGCCCGCGTGGCGGGCCCGCTGCTCCCGCTGGTGCCCGTGCACGCCGACGGCGCCGAAGCCGCGGAGAACGGCGTCACCTCGCTGGCCCCGCTGTACCGGCCGATCGTGCTCGCCATCGCGCTGACGGAGGCGGTCACCGCCCGCCAGGTGTCCGCGGTCGTCATGAAGGAACTGCTGCCCGCGTTCGGCGGCCGACGGCTCGCGATCTACCTGTTGCAGGAACGCCATCTGTACCTGGCCTGGGAGACCGGCTTCCCGCAGGGCTTCCTCGCCCCCTTCGACGGGGTCGGACTCGACGTGAAGCTGCCCGGTGTCGAGACCCTCACCAGCGGACGCCCGCTCTTCTTCGACTCCATGCAACAGCTCTCCGACGCCTACCCGGGCATCCCCCTGGACGCGGAGGTGGGGGCCCGCGCGTTCCTGCCGCTGATCGCGTCCGGGCGCCCGGTCGGCTCGGCCATCCTGGGCTTCGACCGGTCCCGCAGCTTCAGCACCGAGGAGCGCGCGGTACTCACCGCCCTCGCCGGCCTGATCGCCCACGCGATGGAGAAGGCCCAGCGCTACGACTCCGAGGCCGCCCTCGCCCGCGGCCTCCAGCAGGCCCTTCTCCCCCGCCGCCTGTCGGCCCACCCGCAGGTGGAGACCGCCGGGCGCTATCTGCCGGGCACCCAGGGCATGGAGGTGGGCGGCGACTGGTACGACGTCGTCGAGTCCGGTGACGGTCTCGCCCTCGTCATCGGCGACGTGCAGGGGCACGGCGTCCAGGCAGCCGCCACCATGGGCCAACTCCGCAGCGCGGTACGGGCGTTCGCGCTCGGCGACCGCCCGCCCGACGAGGTGATGAGCGGCACCAACCATCTCCTCATCGACCTCGACCCCGGCCAGTTCGCGAGCTGCTGCTACCTCCGGCTGGACCCGGCGAGCGGGCTGGTCCAGGTCGCCCGGGCCGGGCATCCGCCACCGCTGATACGTACCCCGGACGGCCGCACCCGCGTCTGGGACATACCCGGGGGCGTCGTGCTCGGGGTGGACCCGCACGCCCAGTACCCGGTGACAGAGCTACGACTGGAGCCCGACTCCATCCTGGCGCTCTACACCGACGGCCTGGTCGAGCGGCCCGGCGTCGACATCGACGACGGGATCGCCGCCCTGCGCGTCGCCCTCGCCAGGGCGGGCGGGCCCGCCGCACGACCCGGCGGCCGTTCCCTGGCCGGTGTCGCCGACCGGCTCACCGCGACGGCCCGGCACGCGGCCGACCGCCCCGACGACATCGCGCTGCTGCTCGCGGCCCGCCGCGCCAAGCCCGGACGGCACCCGTGACCCCCGGCCGACCACGGCCTGTCACCGCCTGTGACGCCCCTCGCCTCCTGAGGTCAGGCAGTGTAGACATGGGCACATGGTCCGCCTGACGGGTCGGCCCGGGGCCCGGTCGACCCACCGCCCCGACGGTCTGCGCGCGCAGCGCCCGTACGACCGTGCCCGTCGGGCGCGCGAACACCGGCACCGGCGGACCGGTCTCGGCGGCCGTAGCGTCGCCGGGCAGGTGTTCATGCTGCAGGTGGTGATCGTGCTGCTGCTGGTCGTGTCGGCCGTGGTGGCGCAGGTCCTTCAGGTGCGGCACGACAGTACGCAGGAGGCCCGCAACCGGTCGGTGGCCGTCGCCGAGACCTTCGCCAACGCGCCGGGCACGGTCGCGGCCCTGCACAGCGCGAACCCCACGGCGATCCTCCAGCCGCGTGCCGAGGCCGCCCGCAAGACGTCCAAGGTCGACTTCATCGTCGTGATGAACACCGACGGGATCCGCTACACCCACCCCAAACCGGACCGCATCGGCAAGAAGTTCGTCGGGGACATCGCCCCCGCGCTGGCCGGGCACGTCGTCACCGAGGAGATCACCGGCACCATCGGACCGCTGGTGCAGGCCGTGGTCCCGGTCCGCGGCGCCGGCGGCACCGTCGTCGGCCTGGTCTCGGCCGGGGTGACGAAGGCGAACGTGGGCGGCGCCGCCGACCAGCAGCTGCCGCTCCTGCTGACCGCCGCGGGCGTGGCACTCGCCCTCGCCCTCGGCGGTACGGCCCTCGTCACCAGACGCCTCCAGCACCAGACCCACGGCCTGGGCCCGCACGAGATGACCCGGATGTACGAGCACCACGACGCGGTGCTGCACGCCGTACGGGAGGGCGTAATCATCGTCAGCGGCGAGGGCCGGCTGCTCCTCGCCAACGACGAGGCCCGCCAGCTGCTCGACCTGCCCGAGAACGGCGAGGGACGCCTGGTCCTCGACCTCGGACTCGACACCGACATGACCGCCCTGCTGGCCTCGGCGCGGGTCGCGACGGACGAGGTGCACCGGGTCGGCGGCCGACTGCTCGCCGTCAACCAACGCCCCACCGACCTGGAGGGCGGCCCGCCCGGCAGCGTCACCACGCTCCGCGACTCCACGGAACTGCGCGCCCTCTCCGGCCGCGCCGAGGTCGCCCGCGAACGCCTCAACATGCTCTACGACGCCGGAGTGGGCATCGGCACCAGCCTGGACGTCACCCGCACCGCCGAGGAACTCGCCGAACTGGCAGTCCCCCGCTTCGCGGACTTCGTCACGGTCGACCTCTACGACGCCGTACTGAGCGGCGAGGAGCCGCAGCCCGGCACCGAGCTGCGCCGCACGGCGTACAGCGGGGTCCGGGACGACGCCCCGCTCTACCCGGTCGGCAAACAGATCCAGTTCGTGGCGTCCTCCCCGCAGGCACGCAGCCTCGACACCGGGGAGGCCGTCGTCGAAGCCCGGCTCAGCGACGCCCCCGGCTGGCTCACCCAGGACCCGGAGCGCACCGCGCAGGTCGTCGAGTACGGCATCCACTCCCTGATCACCGTGCCGCTGCGGGCCGGGGCCCTCATCCTCGGCGTGGTCAACTTCTGGCGCTCCGACAAGCCGGACCCCTTCGACGTGGAGGAGTTGGCCCTCGCCGAGGAACTCGTCGCCCGCGCCGCCGTCTCCATCGACAACTCCCGCCGCTACACCCGCGAACACGGCATGGCGGTGACACTCCAGCGCAGCCTGCTGCCCCGCCGCCTACCCGAGCAGAGCGCGCTCGACGTCGCCTACCGCTATCTGCCCGCGAAGGCCGGGGTCGGCGGGGACTGGTTCGACGTCCTGCCGTTGTCCGGCGCCCGGGTCGCCCTGGTCGTCGGCGATGTCGTAGGACACGGCCTGCACGCGGCAGCCACCATGGGCCGACTGCGCACGGCGGTCCACAACTTCTCCGCGCTGGACCTTCCACCGGACGAACTCCTGGGCCTGCTGGACGAGTTGGTCGGCCGGATCGACCAGGACGAGACGACCGAGGACAGCAACGCCCCGGTCACCGGCGCGACCTGCCTGTACGCGATCTACGACCCGGTGACCCTGCGCTGCACCGTCGCCCGCGCCGGTCACCCACCACCGGCGCTGATCCTCCCGGACGGCACCGTCGAGTTCCCCGACGTCCCCGCAGGACCCCCGCTGGGCCTCGGCGGACTCCCCTTCGAGACGGCCGAGTTGGAGCTGGCCGAGGGCAGCCGGCTGGTCCTCTACACGGACGGTCTGGTCGAGGACCGGGAACGGGACATCGACGTCGGCCTGGAGATGCTGCGCACCGCGCTCACCCACTCCGGCGACTCGCCCGAGGACACCTGCCGGGCCGTACTCGACTCGGAGTTGTCGGTGCGACCGAGCGACGACATCGCCCTGATCGTCGCCCGCACCCGCGCGCTGGGCGCCGACCGGATCGCCGAGTGGCGCGTCCCGTCCGACCCGGCGGCCGTCTCCGACATGCGCGCCTCGGTCACCCGCCAACTCACGCACTGGGGCCTGGACGAGCTGACGTTCACCACCGAACTGATCCTCAGCGAACTGGTCACCAACGCGATCCGCTACGGCAACGACCCCGTCCGCGTACGCTTGTTGCGCGACCGCACCCTGATCTGCGAGGTCTACGACGGCAGCACCACCTCGCCGCATCTGCGGTACGCGGCGATGACGGACGAGGGCGGCCGGGGTCTGTTCCTGGTGGCCCAGCTCTCCGAGCGCTGGGGCACCCGGTACACACCGGCGGGCAAGGTCATCTGGGCCGAACAGGCGCTGTGAGTCCGGGCCCGGGGTGAACATCCGCCCCGGGCCCGGCACTTCGCGCCCCTACTCGTCGATCGCCGCCCCGAAGTGGGCCGCCTTCGCGGCGCCGCCGAGGTCCGCCGCGCTGTACAGCGAAGAACCGTCGGCGAGCAGGCCGTTCGGGCCCGCGGGGAGCAACCACACATAGCCATCACCGGAGTTCTCACCCGGGGCGGAGGCGACGAGTTCGGCGCGGCCGTCGCGGTTCGTGTCCGCCAGCCGGACCTGGGAGCCCCAGATGTCGTCCGCCTCGGCGGTGCCCGGAATCCCGGCGGTGTTCTGGTCGAAGGACTGGGCGCCGGTCGCGGTCACGCCGTCGCGCGAACCGCGCAACAGCCATACGGCGCCCGCGTCCTGGACGGTGCCGATGTCCTCGCCGGGCGCGCCGACGGCCACGTCCGCGTAGCCGTCGCCGTCGACGTCGCCGACGGACAGGTCGTTGCCCCAGCCGTCGCCGTGCTCCGAAGTGCCGGGCACGCCCGGGGAGTTCTGCGACCACCACTGCGCGGGGATGCCGGGACCCTCCTCACCGCCGACACCCTCCGAGCTGCCGAGATAGACAGCGATCTTGCCGCCGTCGTCGCCCTCCGCCCTGTCATCGGCGCTGCTGAGCTGGCCGAGGACGAGGTCGTCGTAACCGTCGCCGTTGATGTCGCCGGAGGCGGTGCCGAGGCCGCCGTTCAGGTCCTGACGGTACGTCAGCGAGGTCTCGCCGCCCGCGTAGAGGGCCGACCAGCCCTGCTGGTAGTCGTCGTCGGGGCTGTACCCGGAGACGACCAGGTCGGCGAAGCCGTTGCGGTCGTAGTCGCCGGTGGTGAGGTAGGCGGGCTGGATGCGGTGGCCGCCGGGGGCGGTGGTCGTGTTCAGGGCGCCCATCGAGTGCAGGATGCCGGTGTGGTAGGTGAAGATCTGGGCGCCGTTGTCGTCCAGTACGGCCATCTCGTCGGCGTCGGTCGCCCCGGTGAAGCGGGCCGCCGCCACGGACTGCCCGAACCGCGCGCCCGCGGCGGGCTTGGTGGAGGTGAAGGAGGCGTTCGCCTCGGCGCCCAGGCCGGCCTTGGAGCCATACAGGACGGTGACACGGCCGGCGTTCTCAAGGCTGCCCTCGTCCTCGCCGGGCGCGCCGATGATCGCGTCGTCGTAGCCGTCGCCGTCCACGTCGCCGGTGGCGATCGCCTGGCCGAAGGAGTCGTAGGTCTCCGAGGTGCCGGGGACGCCGGGCGTGGACTGGCTGATGACGGCCGTACGGCCCTTGGGGACGGTGTTGTTGGTGGCGATGCCGTTCGGGGCGCCGTACTGGACGGTGACGTAACCGGCGCCCGCCTTGCCGTCGACGGTGCCGTCCGGAGCGCCGATCAGGACGTCGTCGTAGCCGTCCCCGTTGAAGTCGCTGTTGCGGTCGACGGCGCTGGTGCCGCCGGGGACGCCCGCGTAGCTGGCCGGTGCGGCGACGATGCCGGCGCCGGCCAGGAGCAGGAAGGTCGCGGACGCGACGGTGGCGGAGACCTTCTTGCGTGACACGTTCGTCATGATGTGTTCCCCCGTGGATCAAATGTGTTGCGGTCAACGGGTTCGACACGAGACATGCCACGGTAGTTGTGGCGTCACGGAGGGCTGTGACACCTCAGTGACACTTGTTGCGCGACGCGGACGAGCGGAGCCGGATCAGCCCAGGGCCCGGTCCAGGTTGAACGCGGCGCTGATCAGGGCGAGATGGGTGAACGCCTGCGGGAAGTTGCCCTGTTGCTCGCCGGTGCGGCCGATCTCCTCGGCGTACAGGCCGAGATGGTTGGCGTAGGTGAGCATCTTCTCGAAGGCGAGGCGGGCTTCGTCGACGCGGCCGGCGCGGACCATGGCCTCGACGTACCAGAAGGAGCAGATCGAGAACGTGCCCTCGTCGCCGCGCAGGCCGTCGGGGCTGGCCTGCGGGTTGTAGCGGTAGACGAGCGAGTCGGAGACGAGTTCCTCGGTCAACGCGTCCAGGGTGGACAGCCACTTGGGGTCGGTGGGCGCGATGAACTTCGCCAGCGGCATCATCAGCAGCGCGGCGTCGAGCACGTCGCTGCCCTCGTACTGGACGAAGGCCTGGCGTTTGGTCGACCAGCCGCGGTCCATGATGCGGCGGTAGATGGTGTCGCGGCACTGGCCCCAGTACGGCAGGTTGGCGGGCAGGCCGCGGCGGTTGGCGAGGCGGATCGCGCGTTCGATCGCAACCCAGCACATCAGCCGTGAGTAGAGGAAGTTCTTGCGGCCGCCGCGGGTCTCCCAGACGCCCTCGTCCGGCTGGTCCCAGTTCTCGCAGACCCACTCGACCAGGGCGCACACGTCGTCCCACTGGGCGCTGGAGATGGGCTCGGCCCACTTGTCGTAGAGGTAGATGGAGTCGATCAGGGCGCCGTAGATGTCGAGTTGGAGCTGGTCGGCCGCGGCGTTGCCGACGCGGACCGGGGCGGATTTCTGGTGGCCTTCGAGGTGCGGGAGTTCGTGTTCGGTGAGTTCGGTGCGGCCGTCGATGCCGTACATGATCTGGAGCGGGCCCGACGGGTTGCCGTCGCCGGGGCTGATGTAGCGGGTCACGAACTGCATGAACGCCTTGGCCTCGCCGGTGAAGCCGAGGCGCAGGAGCGCGTAGACGCAGAAGGCGGCGTCGCGGATCCAGACGTAGCGGTAGTCCCAGTTGCGCTCGCCGCCGAGCTGTTCGGGGAGGCTGGTGGTGGGGGCGGCGACAATCGCGCCGGTGGGGGCGTAGGTCAGCAGCTTGAGGGTGAGGGCCGAGCGGTGCACCATCTCGCGCCAGCGGCCCCGGTAGCGGGACTGGGACAGCCAGCGCCGCCAGTAGGCGACCGTCGAGGCGAACTCGTCCTCGGCCTCCTGCCGTGCGCAGGGACGGGAGGTCACCTCGCCGTCGACCTGGTCGAGGGCGAACACCTCGGACTCGCCCTCGTCGAGCTTGAAGTCGGCCCACACGTCGACGCCGTCACACTCCAGCGGCACGGTGGCGGTCAGGGCGAGGGACTTCTCGGCGGACTCGAAGAGGGCGACATCGCCGACCATCCGCGCGGTGTGCGGGCTGGCACCGTAGTCGAACCTCGGGGCGACCTTGGTCCGGAACGGGACCGAGCCGCGCACGCACAGCACACGCCGGATCAGGCGGTGCCTGGCGGACTCGTCCGTCTCCCCGGTCACCGGCATGAAGTCCTGGACCTCACCGACGCCGTCCTCGGTGAAGAACCGGGTGATCAGGACGTTGGTGTCGGGGAAGTAGAACTGCTTGGTGCGGGCGGGGACGGAGGCGGCGAGCTCGAAGGAGCCGCCGCGCTCCGCGTCCAGGATGGCGGCGAAGACGCTGGGAGCGTCGAAGGACGGGCAGCAGTACCAGTCGATCGTGCCGTTGGTCCCCACCAGGGCCACGCTCCGCAGATCGCCGATCAGTCCGTGCTCGGCGATGGGCAGATATCCGGGTCCGGTGGGGGTGTCCTGCTGGGGCGGGGTCTCGACCATCGCGGCAGCCTCCCTGGTTCGGGCCCGCGGGGGCCGGTTCCAAGCTTAGGTTCAGGTTCTCCGTCGGCCACTCTTCCGGATGCACACTGGGGACGGGCACGGAATCGTGGGAGTGGGACCCACGGCACGTGCCCGGTCTCAGGGAGGAAGCGCCATGTCGACAGCACAGCCCGAGGACCGCGTCACACCGGACGCCCTGCTGCACGCCCGCACCGGTACCGAGGTGGCCCCGGAGGACGTGGTCCTGGCGGCCGGGCGGGACGTCACCCCGGAGAGTCTGGAGTGGGCCCGGCGGAAGATCGAGGCAGAGGGGGCGGCTGCCCTGGACAAACTGCTCCCCTAGCCACCTTGTGGGCACCCGGTTACCGGTTCGCCCTTTCGGAGGAGGCGCTCCGGCTGACAGACTCCGGAGGTGCCCGACTTCGACATGCTTGTCATCGGTTCAGGACCGGGTGGCCAGAAGGCCGCCATCGCCGCGGCCAAGCTCGGCCGCCGGGTCGCCGTCGTCGACCGCCCCGACATGGTCGGTGGGGTCTCCATCCACACCGGGACCATTCCCTCCAAGACGCTGCGCGAGGCGGTGCTCTATCTCACCGGCCTCACCCAGCGCGATCTGTACGGGCAGAGCTATCGCCTGAAGGACGACATCACCGTCGGCGACCTGACCGCGCGCACTCAGCACGTGGTCAGTCGTGAAGTGGACGTCATCCGCAACCAGTTGTCCCGCAACCAGGTCTCCCTGTTCGCCGGCACGGGCCGCTTCGTCGACCCGCACACCGTCGCGCTCACCGAAATCACCGGCCACGAACGGCTGTTGACCGCGGAGCACATCGTCATCGCCACCGGTACCCGCCCCGCGCGGCCGGACACCGTCGAGTTCGACGGGCGGACCATCATGGACTCGGACAACGTCCTCGACCTGCCCAAGGTCCCACGGTCCATGGTCATCGTGGGCGCGGGCGTCATCGGCATGGAGTACGCCTCGATGTTCGCCGCGCTCGGCAGCAAGATCACCGTGGTGGAGAAGCGCGCCGGGATGCTCGACTTCTGCGACCTGGAGGTCATCGAGTCGCTCAAGTACCACCTGCGGGACCTCGCCGTCACCTTCCGCTTCGGGGAGACCGTCGCCGCCGTCGAGCGGCACACCAACGGCACACTGACCGTCCTGGAGAGCGGCAAGAAGATCCCGGCCGACGCCGTGATGTACTCCGCGGGACGGCAGGGCCTCACCGACGAACTCGACCTGGACAAGGCCGGGTTGTCCGCCGACCGGCGCGGCCGGATCGACGTCGACGAGAACTTCCGCACCGCGGTGCCGCACATCTACGCGGTCGGCGACGTCATCGGCTTCCCGGCCCTGGCGGCGACCTCGATGGAGCAGGGCCGTACGGCCGCGTACCACGCCTGTGGTGAGCCGGTGCACCGGATCGACGACCGGCAGCCGATCGGCATCTACACCATCCCGGAGATCAGTTTCATCGGGAAGACCGAGGACCAACTCACCGAGGAGTGCGTGCCGTTCGAGGTCGGCATCTCCCGCTACCGCGAACTCGCGCGCGGCCAGATCATCGGCGACTCGCACGGCATGCTCAAGCTGCTGGTCTCCCCCACGGACCGCACCCTGCTCGGCGTGCACTGCTTCGGTACCGGCGCCACGGAACTCATTCACATCGGCCAGTCGGTGATGGGCTGCGGCGGCACGGTCGACTATCTCGTGGACGCGGTCTTCAACTACCCGACGCTCGCCGAGTCCTACAAGGTCGCCGCCCTCGACGCGACGAACAAACTGCGGCAGATCGACCGACTCGGCGACTGACCGTTCACAGGAGATTACTCGCTGGTCAATCTTGAAAGGTCAAGAGGTACGGCTATCATCACACCCACACACGGTGTGACCGTCCGCCGACGCAGCGGTTCAACGGGTATCCACCACCCCCGATTTGTTGTTCCGACCGGCCACTGACCCGAGGCCACCCCATCTCCGGGTCCGGGGCCGGTTCGCGCAACCCCCCACGTCGTGCAAGACGGAAAGCAGCGCATCCATGAGCAACAACAGGGGCAGAGGGCTGCAGGCCAACGCCCTCGGTACGTTCGACACCGTGGTGATGGCCGTGGCGGGCAGCGCCCCGGCGTACTCGCTGGCGGCGACGACCGCGGTCCTGGTCGGCGCGGTCGGCCTGGCCAGCCCTGCAGCCCTTCTCTACTGCGCGATACCGATGCTGGGCATCGCGCTGGCGTTCAGCTATCTCGGCCGTATCGACGTGAACGCGGGGGCCAGTTACTCCTGGGTGGGCCGCACCCTCCACCCCTTTCTCGGTTTCATCAGCGGCTGGGCCCTGGTGGTCTCCGCGACCATCTTCATGGTGGCCGGGTCACTGCCCGCCGGGTCGATGACGCTGTCCCTCTTCGATCAAAGCCTCGCGGACAACACGGCGTTGTCGACGGTGGTCGGTGCCGCGTGGTTCGTGATCATGCTGCTCGTGGTGCTCGGCGGGGCCCGGCTCACGGTCCGGGCCCAACTCCTCATGTCCGGTGTCGAGTTGGGGATACTGGCGCTGTTCGCGGTGTTCGCCGTCGTCCACAGCGACAACGCCCGCGCCTTCGACTGGTCCTGGCTGGGCTTCAGCCACTTCGACGGGGTGTCCGGCTTCGCGTCGGGCGCGCTCATCGCCGCGTTCTACTACTGGGGTTGGGACGTCACCAGCAACCTCAGCGAGGAGACCCGCAACAGCCGTCGTACGACCGGACTCGCGGGCCTGATCGGCGTCGGCATCGTCTTCCTGCTCTTCGAGGTGTTCACCATCGCGGTGAACATCATCCTGACCTCGCGGCAGATCGAGAGCAACGACGCCAACGTGCTGGCCGTGCTCGGCGACGAGTTGTGGCCGGGCTGGGGTGGCAAGTTGCTCATCGTGTCGGTGATGCTGTCGACCATCGCCACCCTGGAGACCACCCTCATCCAGGTCACGCGATCACTGTTCGCGATGGGCCGCGATCGTACGATGCCGGCCGCGCTGGGCAAGGTGCACCGCACCTGGAACACGCCCTGGGTGGCGATCACCGTGGTCGGCGGGGTGGCGCTGGTGATGTTCATCGCCTCCAACGCGCTCGGCTCGGTGGGCGAGATCCTCGTCGACGCGATCTCGGCGATCGGTCTGCAGATCGCCGTGTACTACGGCCTGGCGGGCCTGGCGGTGGTCGTCGCCTACCGCAAGATGCTGTTCAAGTCGGCGGCGAACTTCCTCTTCGGCGGGCTGTGGCCGCTGTTCGGCGCCCTGTTCATGTTCTGGATCTTCGTCGAGTCGCTCGGCGACCTGAGCAGCGCGGCCATCGGTATCGGCATCGGCGGGCTGGCCGTGGGTCTGGTTCCGATGCTCTGGTACTGGCGGCAGGGCAGCGACTACTACCGGCCCTCGCGGCTCGACGCCACGCACACCGTCGAGACGGACTACGTCCCCGACGACTTCCTGCCCGAACAGTCCAGGGTCCATCAGGGTCTCCCGACCGACTTCTGAGGGGCACCCGATGGCGCGTGACCGCTACACCCCCGACTTCGACCCCTACTGCGGGGACGTACCCCTCAGTTCCGCCCGCCACGACATCGTCATCGGCCGCTGGCAGGGCCTGCGGGACCTGCTGCGGGACACCGGCGCGCACTGGCTCAGCCGTGGCCACCGGGTCCGGACGCTCGCACAGGCCTGCGCGGGCAGTTCGACGGTGGAGTCGTGGCTGGCCGCCGAACCCCACAGCGGCGACGCACTCACCCTGCGGGCGGCGACGGAGACGGCCCGGGCCTTCAACATGGCCATCGCGGCGGGCCGGGGCGTGCCGATCGACCGGAACCGCATCGACGCCGCCGTCATGGCCTGCCTCCAGGCCACGGAGTCGTATCCGGACGACCCCACGCCGTGGATCACCCTGATCTCCGTCGCCCGCCTCTATCCGTCGGGGGTACGCCGGCAGGAACTCGCCCGCTGGTGGGACGAGTTGCACCGGCGCGACCCCTACAGCGTCGAGGGCCACCTCCAGGTCCTCCACTACTACTCCTCCCGCTGGCACGGCAGCCACGGCCTCATGTACGACTTCGCGCGCGACGCGGCGGGCGTGGCACCGCCCGGCTGCCCGCTGCCGGTGCTGGTGCAGTACGCGCGCGTCGAGGAGTACCGCTACGTCCTCGACACCGCGAAGGGCCGGCAGGCCGCGGTGGGCCTCGGCCAGCACTGGAGCCACGACGGCGCCGTCAGTGACGTACGCCGCACCTGGCAGCGCTGGATCGCCGCCCGCGAGGAGGGCGCCGTCCCGCCCGGCGAACTCCGTGACCTCAACTACCTTGCGCACGCGGCCTGTTACGCGGGGACGACGGATGTCTCGGCGCCCGTGCTGACGATGCTGGGCCGCCGGGCGACGCCGACTCCCTGGTCGTACACCGGGGACCCGGAGAAGCAGATCGTGAAGTGGCGGCAGGAGTTGGGCGTTCGGCCCTGAGCCTATTCGGCGGGCTGCTCCGCCGGCCGGGCCAGGCCCGCCGTCCACTTGTCCTCGATACGGCCGAACTTCCACACCAGCAGGGCCACGATCCAGGTCGCGAAGAACAGGCCGACGATGAGGAAGCCGATGACGTTGAGGTCGAGGCCCGCGACCCAGTCCCAGAAGAAGCCGTGGAGGTCGAGCTTCTCGGCGAACAGGCCCAGGAGTTCGACTGTCCCGATGATCAGGGCGACGGCGACGGAGAGGCCGGTGATCGTGAGGTTGTAGTAGACCTTGCGGACCGGCTTGGAGAAGGCCCAGCCGTAGGCGAAGTTCATGAACGTGCCGTCGATCGTGTCGAGCAGCGACATGCCGGCGGCGAACAGGACCGGCAGGCACAGGATCGCGTACCAGGGCAGGCCGGACGCGGCGCCCGAGCCGGCGAGCACCAGCAGCGCGATCTCGGTGGCCGTGTCGAAGCCGAGGCCGAACAGCAGGCCCAGCGGGTACATCTGCCAGGACTTGGTGATCGACTTCATGAAGCGGCCGAGGATGCGGTTCATGAAGCCCCGGTTGTTCAGGTGCTCCTCCAGCGCGACCTCGTCGAAGTCGCCCGAGCGCATCTGGCGGAACACCTTCCAGATGCCGGCCAGGATGACGAGGTTGATGCCGGCGATGACGTAGAGGAACGTGCCCGAGACGGTCGTACCGATCAGGCCGGTGACGTCGTGGAGTTGGGAGTTGTCGTCGCGGACCGGGCCCGCCAGGGCCTTGACGCCGAGGGAGAGCAGGAGGGTCAGGCCGAAGACGATGCTGGAGTGGCCGAGCGAGAACCAGAAGCCCACCGACAGGGGCCGCTTCCCCTCGCTCATCAGCTTGCGGGTCGTGTTGTCGATGGCCGCGATGTGGTCCGCGTCGAACGCGTGCCGCATGCCGAGCGTGTACGCGGTCACGCCCATGCCGATGCCGAAGGACTTCTCGCCGACGCTGTAGTGCCCGGGCGCGACGATCCACACGAGCGTGAACCAGCCGATCACGTGCAGCGCCAGGATGAAGCCGGCCATCCCGCCGACCCTGGTCCACTCCTGCCGCGTCATGGACGTACGGACGCGGTACCAGACCGACGGCCGCGAAGTCGCGGCCGTGACGGGGAGGGTCGGGTCGGACTCGGGGGCGGCCGTCATCAAGGGGGTCTTTCTTCCGGGTACGCGGTCGCGGACTGCAACCTCGTGCCATCCTCCCGTACCTGCAACCCATTCGCAGTAACGGTCGGCAAAGCCCACGGAAGGTCTTGCTCAAGGGAAGGAAAAATACCAGGTCAGGCCGCCATCAAACCCCGCCCGAGCCAGTCTTTGGCATTCCGCACACCGGGCAGCGCGTAGAAGTAGCCGCCGCCCGTCGGGGAGATGTAGTCGACGAGGGGTTCGTCGATCAGCCGGGTCTGCGTCGCCTCGAACTGCCGCTGGACGTCCTGCTGGTAGCAGCAGAAGGCCAGGCCCATGTCGAGGTTGCCGACGTCGTCGATACCCCGGTCGTAGTTGTAGCCGCGGCGCAGGATGCGCGAGGTGTCGGTGGCCGCGGTGCGCGGGTTGGCGAGGCGGATGTGGGCGTCGAGCGGGATCGCCGTGCCCTTGGGGTCCTTGGCGTAGTGCGGGATGTCGGTCTCCTTGGCGCCGTCCAGCGGAGCACCGGTGTCCTTGCGGCGGCCGAACATAAGCTCCTGCTCGCTGAGCGAGACGCGGTCCCAGAACTCGACCAGCATGCGGATGATGCGGATCACCTGGTAGCTGCCGCCGCTCGCCCAGGCGGGCTCGCCCTGTGCGTCCCCGACCCAGATCAGCCGGTCGGTCTCACGGGCGGACTTCACGTCCGGGTTGGCTATGCCGTCCTTGAAGCCGAGCAGGTTGCGCTGGGCGCCGGTGGGGCGCGGGGTGTTCTGGAAGCCGTCGATGCGCCACTTGATCTGCATGCCGCCTCGGGTGTGCCGGGCGATGTCGCGCAGCGCGTGCAGCACCGTGTCCTGGCGGGCAGCGCACACCTGGAGCGACAAGTCGCCGTGGCACTCCGCGGCGCGCAGGTTGTCGTTCGGGAACGTCTTCATCGGGGTCAGCCGGCGCGGCTTGGCCTTGGCGAGTCCGTAGCGGTCGTCGAAGAGGGAGGCGCCCACGCCGACGGTGACCGTGAGGGCGTCGGCGGGTACGTCCGGTCCGAGGATGCCGTTGTCGGCGGGCGGTGCGCCGACGCCGAGGTCGGCGGGGGTGCCGCCGGCGGTGAGGAAGCGGGCGCGTTCGGTGATCGTGCGCAGCAGTTCGGTCAGTTCGGCGCGGTTGTCGGCGATGACGTCGAGGGAGACGAAGGTCGCCGCGGCCGGTGCGGGGGTGAGGATGCCCGCCTGGTGAGTGCCGTGGAAGGGCACCTTGGCGGCGTTCGTGGTGTCCGCGGCCTGCGCCTGGGCGCTGCCTCCGGTCTCGGCGAGCGCGAACGCCCCACCGGCCAGCACCGCTCCGGCGGCCCCGGCGCCGAGCGCCGTCCGGACGAAGGAGCGGCGGCCGGCTCCGGCCGGGCAGCCCGGGGTTTCAGCAGACGGCATCGGACGGTTCCCCTCACTACGGATGTTCTCGGTGCTACGGGTGTTCTCGGTACCGCCGGTGTTCTCGGCGCTCATCAGGCGGACTTCCTGATCTCCAGCAGGTCCGGCACCGGTGCCAGGTCCTCCAGCAACTGGCCGGTGGCACCGTCGAGTCGGACCCTGCTCGCCTGGTCCAGCTGCTCGACGGGCGTCCAACTGCCGCCCTGGTGCGCCGAGTCGAGCAGCTTCTGCACCCGCGCGATGTCGGCGTCGACACCGGGGAGCAGCTTCGGGGACTCCTTGGTCAGCAGCGGCTTGAGTACGGTGAGCAGTTCGCGGGTGCCGGCGAGGTTGCTGTCGACGGTCGCGAGGTTGGTGCCGCTGCCCTCGTCGGTGTCGCCGGTCAGCTCGAACTGCAGGGCGTTCTCCAGGATTTCGTGGGCCCGCAGCGGCAGGTCGCCCGGGTCGAAGTCCTGGGTGGGGAACGCCTTCCGCAACCCCACTACCGCGGCGACGAGTTGCTGCGCGGGCACCTTCAACTCGCCCGCCGACTGCCCGTGCCACAGCCCGTACTCGATCCGGTGGAAGCCCGCGAAGTCCTTGTCGTCGACTCCCCCGGCCAGCCCGTCGGCCCGGCCGTTGATCTTCTTGTCGAAGTCCTCGAAGGTTCCGTAGGCGGCACCGAGCGAGGAGTAAGTGCGGTGCGCGGTCAGCCAGTCGGTGCGCGCCCTGTCGAGGTGATTGCCGGCGATGTCGGCGCTGAGCTGCCGGGTCTGGGTTTCGAGGGTGGCCAGGCCCTGGTCGACGTACACCTTGTAGGCCTTGAGGGGCGCGGCGAGGTCGCTCTCGGAGACGGGGACGACCGCCTTCACCGCCCCTCCCCCGCCGCTGACGTGGACCGTGGCGGAGGTGACGGCCTTCGCGCCGGTGGGCACGCAGCGCCAGGCGTACGAGCCGCCCCCGACGGTGGCGACCAGGTCCCGGGTGGTGCCGGGGGCCAGGCCCTCGACCTCGCCGTAGACCGCGTCGGTGGCGGGGTCGATGAGATACACCTCGGCGGTCTTGTCGCCGGTGTTGTGCATCTGGAAGGTCTGGCGTCCGGTGTCGGGCGCGGTGAAGCCCTTGCCGCACTCCGTCTCGGAGACGGCCACGGTCTCCGAACTCGCGGGCTTGGGGCGGGCGAAGGCGACGACGAGACCGGCGACGACCGCGGGTACGGTCACGACGGCGACCGGGACGACCCAGGCAGGGCGGCGACGCGGCGACGGGGGTGATTCGCTCAACTCGGCGGTCGCGGGCGTCGGTTTGGGCGTTTCCTTCTTCACCCCACGCACGAACAGGGGCATCACCACCGCCAAGTAGCCGACGTAGCCCACCACTTGGAGCCATGTCATCGTCGGCATCAGGTTGAACACACCCTGGATGAGGGTGCTGTACCAGGAGCCCGCGTCGACGCTGCCACTGAGGTCGAAGGCGTAGGTGGTCAGGCCCGGGAGGACGCCGCCCTCCTGGAGGTCGCGCAGGCCGTAGCCGAGGACGCCCGCCGCGATGACGACGAGGACGACACCGGTGGCGGTGAAGAACTTCGTCAGGTTGATCCTGAGGACCCGGCGGTACAGGCCCCAGCACAGGGCCGCCGCGAGGACGAGACCGATACCGGCGCCCGTCAGGGGACCTGCGGACTCGCCGGCCGCGCGGGCCGTGGTCCACAGGAACAGGGCCGTCTCCAGACCCTCGCGGCCCACCGCGAGGAACGAGGTGAGCATCAGCACGCCCGCACCCATGCCTAGCGCACCGGCCACCTTCTCCCTGATCTCGCCGGAGAAGGTGCGGGCCGAGCGGCGCATCCAGAACACCATCGCGGTGACGAACGCGACGGCGATCACGCTGAGGACACCGCCGAAGGCTTCCTGGGCGGTAGCGGAGAGGTTCGCCGCGGTGAACGTGAGCACCGCGCCGAAGCTCATCGCGAGGGCGATGGCGGCCAGTACGCCGGTCCACACCTGCGGCAGCCGGGACCTGGCGTCGGCCCTGACGAGGGTCGCGACCAGGATCGAGACGATGAGTCCCGCCTCCAGCCCCTCCCGCAGTCCGATCAGAAAGCTCGGAAACGCGTCGTCCCACATAGGGTGCGACCCCTCCTGAGTTAGTGAAGGCATGCCTTACTTCGCGGACCATCATGACTACATGCATGTAGTCAGTCGGTCATGAAGCGGCAACGGCCAGGCAAAAGAGCGGAACTTCTCACCCTGCGGAGTCGTCTACAGTTGAGTAGACCGTCTACAGATTTGTAGTCAGAACAGCGAAGGGGCTCGCCACGATGACCACACCCTTGGACCTGGCGTCCCAGCTCGCCGTCAACGTGCTGGACGCCAAGTCACTGCTGGCCGCCTTCGGTGTGCTGGGCGTCGGCGTGGTGATGTTCGCCGAGACGGGGTTGCTGATCGGGTTCTTCCTGCCCGGCGACTCCCTGCTGTTCACGGCGGGCCTGCTGTGCACCGGCGGCGCCGACAGAGCCGTGAAGCTGTCGCTGCCGCCCCTGCTGGTCGCGGCGGCGGTGGGCGCGCTGGCCGGAGCGCAGTGCGGCTATCTGCTCGGCCGGAAGGCGGGCGGCGCGCTGCTCGCCCGCAGCGGCTCGGCCCGACTGCACGAGGGCGCCCAGCGGGCCGAGGAGTTGTTGGACCGGTACGGCCACGCGAAGGCGATCGTCCTGGCCCGCTTCGTGCCCGTGGTGCGGACGGTCCTGAACCCGATGGCGGGCGCTCTCGGGGTGCCCGTCCGGACGTTCACCGTGTGGCAGATGGCCGGCGGTCTGGTGTGGAGCCTGGGCCTGACGCTCGCCGGGTACGCGCTCGGATCCTCGATCCCGAACGTCGACAAGTACCTGCTGCCCATGGTCGCCCTGATCGTGGTCGTGTCCCTGCTCCCCCTCGCCGCCGAGGTGTACCGCTCCCGCAAGGCCAGCCGGGCGGCGAAGGCCGGGGAGGCGCGCGGATGATCCTCGTCGCTTTCCAGGGGTCGTCGATCGACGGCGGAGCCTACAAGGATGTCGTCAACTCCGCGCAGCACGCGCCCGGTTGGCTGGACGACGTGGTGTCGGCGTGGTCGACGTACGGGCTCGCGGTGTTCGCCGTGCTGATGCTCGTGGGCTGGTGGCGGGCGCGCCGGGTCGGTGCCGAGGCAGCGGTGACGGCGCTGGCCGTGCCGGTGGTCGTGGTGGCCGCGTACGGGATCGACTCCCTGCTCAAGACGGCGGTGCGGGAGAACCGCCCCTGTCAGAGCCTGCACGTGGTCACGCTGGAGGCCTGTCCGGCGCCGGGCGACTGGTCCTTCCCCAGCAACCACGCGACCATCGCCGCGGCGGCCGCGGCCGCCCTGTTCTTCGTCTCCCGCCGGCTCGGCGCCGTAGCGGCCGTGGCCGCGCTCGCGATGGCGGTGTCCCGGGTGTGGGTCGGGGTCCACTATCCGCACGACGTCGTGGCGGGCGTCCTGGTCGGCACGCTCCTCGCACTCGGCGCGATGATCCTGCTGAAGCGATGGCCGGAACCCCTGGCACGGCGGCTCACGGCCACCCGGCTGCGACCGCTGCTGGCGTCATGAACCGCAAGGACATCGCCGAGCTGGCGGGCAGCCTGGGCGTGGGCGCCTGGACCGCGTTCGGCGTGCTGAGCATGGTCGTGATCGGGCACGACGGCGCTCCGCTGTTCACGGACGAGGACGTGCTGTCCTGGTCCGTCGCCCACCGCCCGGACGTGGCGCTGGCCGTCGCCCGCGGCCTGACCGCGACCGGCACGGGCGTCATCCCGTACGCCCTCGTCGTCCTGGCCGGACTCCTCACCGGCCGCACCACACGCCAACGCCTGCTGGCCGCGACCCTGGCCCCGGCCTGCCTCGCCTCCGGCCAGGGCCTGCGCTACGGCGTGATGTCGCTGATCGCACGTCACCGCCCGGCGCAGGTCGACTGGGCCGGACATGCCTCGGGCTGGTCGTTCCCCTCCGGTCACACCACCACGGCGGCGGTCACCGCCGGACTGGTGATCCTCGCGATATGCGTGCGCTCCCCGCACGGACGGACCTCGCTCTGCCTGGCCGTCGGCTGCTGGGGTGTGCTGGTCGGACTGACCCGCGTGTATCTGGGCGTGCACTGGTTCACCGATGTGGTCGGCGGCTGGCTGTTCGCCGTGGGCTGGCTCGGCGTGTGCCTGTGCGCGGCGGCCTGGTGGCTGCCGACGCGACTACTGGTCGCGGACGGGGCGGAACCCTCGCGGGAAGGGACCCGCCTGTAGGCGTGCCCACCGACCGGTGACACGCCAAGGTCTTCCGAGCAGTCGTCGTCGGGACCGAAGTGGTGGTCCGTACGCTCGTGGTGCCGCTCGGCGCAGTCGGTCGACGTCTCCGGTCGCAGCCGGGGCCGCGCCGAGTGGTGCACGTCCGCTTCTCCCGCGTCGACCGTGCTGTCCGCTGCGTCGAGTTGCAGCTCGAACCAGACCTCCTTGCCCTCCTCGACGAGGCGGCTGCCCCAGCGGTGGGCGAGCGCGTCGACCAGGAGGAGACCGCGGCCGTTCTCGCTGTCGGGGTCGACGTGGGGGTTCTCCTCGTTCTCGGCCCGCCGGTGCGGCGGCCGGGGAAGGTTCCGCCGCTCGTCCGCCACCTCGCAGCGCAGCGTGCCGACGCCCAGGGACAGGGTGAGCCGATAGCGGCCGCCGGCGTGCACGACCGCGTTGGTGGCGAGCTCGCTGACCAGCAGTTCGGCGATGTCCACCAGGCCCTGGAGACCGTACTCGGCCAGCCACTTGCGGACGGCTTCCCTGGCCTGGCGGACCGAGGACTTTCCCGGACCCAGAATCGTGGTGCAACCATCACCCACGGTCGGCAGGCCGCGCGGACGGTCGTTCGGCATGGTCGTTTCCCTTCGGCCCCTGGGACGTTCGGCGCGTGTGGTGCGAGGCCGGGTCCGTCACGGGACCCGGCCTCGTATCCACCATGCGTCCGTCGCGCCCTTCGGGTCGCGGGGGGAACTACCCGAATCCGCGCGCCGGTTCGTCAACCCGACGACGCAGGGCCGTCTCCATACGGATCGTCCACCCGTCCTGCGCCTCGTCACCGGACCGCATGTCCACGAACTCACAGACCTGGCGGGTCTGCCAGAGCCCGTCCTCCGGCCGCGCCTCCGGACCCGGCGGCCTGAAGCCGAGGAACGGGTCGGTGATACGGCCGCGCGGAGTGCGCAGTTCACAGATGATCCGCTGCCGGGTCGACCACAACCGCAGGTGCGCGCGGTCGCACCCCTGGGCTGCCGCGTACCCCGTGGCGCCGGACACGGCCTGCCCGAAACGGGCCGCCGCATCGGGCGCCATGCCGCGGGCCCGTGCCTGGTCCGCCGCGAACCGGTGCCCGGCGGTCAGGTCCCCGTCGAGGCCGACCCCGACCGCGTCCTCCGGCGGCGCGGGGAACGGGCCGAGTCCCTGGGTCGCGTACACGGCGGGTTCGGTGAACAGCGGGCTGGGCCGGACGCCGTGCCTGTTCAGTTCCGTCGGGTGAGTGTGCCGGGCGGCGTCGACGACGTCGGGCGGTGCGGTACGGGTGTCGTACAGGCACATCAGGTCGGGCGGGGCGCCCGTGAAGAGCTCGGTGGCCAGGGCCTCGTACCGCTTCCACTCGGGGATCTGGCGTGGCGAACGGCCGTCCCAGACCGGCTCGCCCGTCATGTGGAGACGGCCCTCGGGGCTCGCGTGCGTGACGTAGTAGTCGAGGGCGGTGGCCATGCTGTTCGCGGGACTTCCGCGGTACCACTGCGCGGAGTCGCGGAAGTCCACATGGCGGGCGTCCGGGCCGAGCGCGTCCCGCAGCAGGTCCAGCTTGCGCGTGGTGGTGATCACCACCGGGTCCGGTTCGTCCTCGGCGACGATGCCCTCCCTGAGGAACGACACCACCACCGCCAGGAACTCCTCGTCGGACGAGTGGATGCCGGCGTGATGCTTGACGGGGGGAATGGGTGTGGCGGCTTCTCCGTGTGCCATCGGTCTGCCTTCCTTTCGCTCGCTTCACGGCCGTACCTCGGTTCACGGCCGTACGTCGTCAGGGGCGTACGGCCCGGCGTGCCTCGGCCCAGACGGCGACCTGGCTGCGGGAGGTGAAGCCCAACTTGCTGAGGATGCGCTCCACATGGCCCTCCGCCGTCCGCAGTGCGACCACCAGCCGGTCGGCGATCTGCTGGTTGGTCAGTCCCTCCGCGATCAGCTCGGCGACCTCCGTCTCCCGGCGGGTGAGGGGGCTGTCGAGCACCGGCCGGGCAGCGGACTCCCGCTCGCCCAGCGCGTAGGCCACCGCGTGGTCCAGGGTGAGTTCGAGGCCTTCGCGGTAGGCGCTCCTGAACTCGCCGCCCAGCAGCGCGCGGGCGCCTTCCTCGGCCTCGGTGCGTACCGGGCCGTGGGACGGGGTGCGGTCCAGGGCGACGTGGGCGTCCTGCCAGATCCGCTTGGTGGCGCCCAGCAGAACCGCGGCGGGCCGGCCCTCGCCGTCGCGCGCGTGGACCGCGGCGAGCAGTTCCAGCGTCATGCCGGTGCCGAACACGTCGCCGACCACCCGCTTGAGCCGCAGGCACTCGCGGGCGTGAGCCCCGGCCGCCGTCTGGTCCCCCTTGGCCCACTCGGCGAAGGCGAGGATGCGCAGGAGGTAGGAGTGGACCCACTGTTCGCCGTGGCTCAGGCAGATCTGCCGGAACTCCTCGCACAGGGCCATGGCACGGTCGTACTCGCCCTGGATGGCGAGGACATGGGCCAGTTCGACGTACTTGAAGCCGACCAGGCTCATCGACTCGCCCTCCCGCGGCGGCCGGGAGAGTGCCTCCTCGTAGACGCCCCGCGCCCGCTCGTAGTCGCCGCTGATCAGGTAGGCGCCGCCCCGGCCGAAGAAGGTGTGCGCCAGCTCGGCCTCGTCGCCCCGTCGCAGGGCCAGCTCGCGTGCCTCCTCGACGAGGGGTGCGGCTCTGCCGGCGTTGCCCTGGCTGAGCAGCATCAGAGCCAGGGACCACAGGGCCCGTGCCCGTACGACGGTCGGCTCGGCGGCGGTGGCGAGCAGCCGCTCCAGCCAGTACCTGCCCTCCACCAGGGCGCCGGTCGCGAACCAGAAGAACCACAGGTGTCCGGCCAGCTTCAGTCCGGCCTGCAGCTCGCCCGGTGTGGTCAGACAGAACTCCAGCGCCGACCGGACGGTGTCCGACTCCGCGTGCAACCGCCGTACCAGTTCCGGCTGTTCGGGGCCGAACCAGCGTCGCTCGCACTCCTCGACGAAGTCCAGGCACCAGTCCCGCACCCGGCGCCGGGCCGCCTCCTCCGCGTCGGCGCCGTCCTCGCGGAGCCGGTCGATGCCGTACTGCCGGATCGACTCCAGCATCCGGTACCGGGCATGGACGGCGTCGCCGTCCCGGACCAGCAGCGACTTCTCGACCAGACCGGCTACGGCGTCCACCAGCTCGTCACGATCGAGGCCGGGCCCGGCGCAGACCTCCTCGGCCGCGCCCAGGTCGAAGCTCCCGGCGAAGACCGAGGCGCGCGACCACACCGTCTGTTCCTCGGGGGTGCACAGGTCGTGGCTCCAGTCGACAGCCGCGCGCAGGGTGCGGTGCCGGGGCAGGGTCTCCTCGCTGTCTGCGCTGTCCGCCCGGTCGGCCAGCAACCGGTAGCGGCGGTCGAGGCGTTCGAGCAACTGCTGCACTCCGAGGGCCCGCATCCGTACCGCCGCCAGTTCGATGGCGAGCGGCAGCCCGTCCAGTCTGCGGCACAGGGCGGCCACCGCCTCCTGGTTGGACGCGGTGAGGGAGAAGCCGGGCAGTACGGCCGCTGCCCGGTCGGCGAACAGAGCCAGTGCCGGGTACTCCAGCGCGGGCCTGGGAGGCAACGGCTCGCCCGGCGTGGGAGTCGCCAACGGCTGCACCTCCAGGACGTGTTGGGCGGGCACGTCCAGCGGATGTCTGCTGGTGGCCAGCACGCGCACCCCCGCGGTCTCCGCGAGCAGCGTCTCGACGAGCCGTGCGCACGCGTCCGCCAGGTGTTCGCAGTTGTCCAGGACGAGGAGCAACTCGCGGTCCTGGAGCTGGTCGATGAGGACCCGTACGGGCGAACGACCCGACACGTCACGGATGTTGAGCGCCTCGATCAGCGCGAGCGGCACCAGCGACACGTCCCGCACACCCGCCAGCTGGACGATGTGCACCCCGTCGGCGAACGCCCGCGCCAACCGGGGCACGGCGTGCAGGACCAGCCTGGTCTTGCCGACACCGCCGGTTCCGGTCAGGCTCACCAGCCGGTGGGCGGCCACGAGCCGCTTGACTTCCGCGGCCTCCTGACGCCGACCGACGAAACTCGACATCCTGACAGGTGGGCCGATGATTCCCCTTGTCACGGATACCTGCACAATCGGTCCCGCCTCCGACAGTGGTACGCCCGGTGCCCGCCATGGCCTCGCCGCGCATGGATGCCAAGAACTCTAGGGGCGGGACGCGGACGAAGCGCGTCCAGCTCGGGCATTGCCGATCGAAGGCGCATTTCTGACGGAATATGCGCAGAGTCTGTCCCATGACGATCAGCTGTGGATCGGCCGTGCAAGGACAGCGGCGGAGCCCTCCCGTCCAGCGGACGGGAGGGCTCCGGTATTCAGGTAGTTCCAGTATTCAGTTGGTCAGGTACTCCGCTGCTCGTGCTCTCGGCTCAACCCGCGTTCGTGCCCGGGGGGCCGGATTTGGCGCGGGATCGCCTGTACCCGGACGGCCGCCGTGGCCTACCGTCCGACGCTGTGGTGACCAAGCCGAACGGGGGTCGACCTCACCATGCGCACCCACCCCACCACCACCCACCTCAGCCGCGCCCTGAAAGCCGAATTCGGACGCACACCGACCGAACTCCGCCACGACCCGCAGGCGAGCCCCGATGACCACTGACCCCGGCGGCCCGCGCCGGACGACCGGCCGCTCACCCCGCACCCCGTCCCGGCAACTTCGCCGAACCGCCCAACGCCGCACGGCAGTTCGCCCTACGGCGGGACAGCAGGGCACAACGCCCGACGCCCCTCGGCCCCCGCAGCCGCCGACTCCGCCCGTCCCCGACGACACGGCACCCCGCCCGGACGACACCGACACCCCCGCGGGAACGGCGCGGCACTGGACCCGCCACATCGAAGTGCTCAGCACCGCGATCGGCAGCACGCTGACGGCGATCGCCGCCATCGCGGCCGTACTCATCAGCGTGGTGCTGAACCAGAACGACACGACAACGACCAGGGAAGGTCAGATCACCGACCGCTACACGGCCGCCATCGACAACCTGGGCAACTCCTCCGCGGACGTGCGCCTGGGCGGCATCTACGCTCTCCAGCGCATCATGAAGGACTCGTCCCGCGACCAGGCGTCCATCGTGGACGTCCTGTCCGCCTATATCCGCGCCCACTCCCGACCTCTCGGGAAGGAGAGCGCGGGGTACACCGGACGTCCCGAGGCCGATGTCCAGGCCGCCTTCGAGGTCCTGGCGCGGCGCAATCCGGCCCACGACGGCAGCTCCGAGGTGGATCTGCGTGAGGCCTCACTGGAGCACATCGCCGTACGCAGCGCCGACCGCACCGGAACCATCGAGGAGGACCTCACCGGTGTGGATCCCGCGCACCTTCAGAACTCCAACCTGAGCGGAGCACAGCTCAACAAGGCCAACCTCCCGGGATCGGACCTGCGCGGCGCGTATCTGGTGCACACGGACCTGAGCGGAGCCGCGCTGACCGACACGGACCTGCGGCAGGACTGGCTGGACACCGCCGACCTGGCCCACGCCGTGCTCGACGGAGCCCGGTTGGACGCGGCAAGCCTCGTGGACGCCGGCCTCGTCGAGGCGTCCCTGTCCCGGGCGGATCTGCGGAACGCCGACCTGCGCGGCGCCGATCTCACCGGAGCCGATCTCAAGGACGCGGACCTGCGCGGGGCCGATCTGCGGAGCGTCGCGAAGAAGACGGTGAACGGCAAGACGGTAGGACGGACGTCCAAGAACCCCACGCACGTGACGGCCGGCCAGTTGCTCACCGCCAGGCTCGACTCCGATACCGCCCTGCCGCCCGCGCTGGCCGCCGACCCGAGGATCAAGGCCAGGATCGCCGAGTCGGACAACTGATCACCACGCGCCTCAGCCGGCGTTCAGCCGCACCAGAACAGCGGTGTTGACCCGAGGCAGCGACACCGTCAACTGCCCCTCGGCAGCGTCCCATTGGGCACCCGCATCCGCCGTCGCCGGATACAGCACCGTGGGCCGCGCAGGCGCTCCGAGCAGGTGCGGGACCGTGAAGGTGCGCTCGGTGCCGTCACCCGACTCGCGCCGCCAAACCACCACGTACGTCGCGTCCGCCCCCCGCAGCCCATGAGCGAGCCACCCGTCCTCCCACCCGGGAAGCCCCAGCGGCCAGAACGGATGCGCCGTGCCGATCTCCCCCCGGACCTCCTTGTAGACGGAGACCGCCGAGCGGACGAGCTCGAACTGCTCCTCGTTCATGTGGTTGATGAAGCCGGAGAGGTGGATACGGCCCAGGAGCGGGCCGGTGAGGGTGAAGGCGATCTCGTCGAAGGTCTGGTCCGGCTGGGGGTACGCCCACACCGCGGCCTGTTCGGGTGTCGCGGCGGTGGCTGCCGCCGCGGTGATGGGCGGGTAGCGCAGCGGGTCCTGCTGGTCGCTGGTGGACTGGAGCTGGGCGACGGCCAGTTGGGCGTAGTCCATGCGCAGACCGCCCGATCCGCAGTTCTCCAGGACGAGTTGAGGATGGCGGTCGAGGAGTCCGGCCATCCAGTCGAGGTGGGCGCGGTGATGCCCGAGCAGTCCGGCGCCCGCGCTCTCGGTCCCGTTCTCGGTACCCGGGCCGACGTTGATGTTGTAGTCGAGCTTCAGATAGCCGACGCCCCACTCCCCCACCAGCCGGTCCACCACCTCGTCGAGGTGGGCGCGGGCGGCCGGGTGGCGCAGGTCGAGATGGTGCCGGCCGTGTTCCGTGACGCGCAGACCGCCGCGCCGGAAGAACGCCTCGGGCGGCAGGGTCCGGGCCAACGGGCTGCGCACGCCCACGACTTCGGGTTCGAGCCAGAGGCCCGGGGTCATGCCGCGCTTCGTGATGGCGTCCAGGACTTCCTGTATGCCGCCCGGGAAGCGGTTGGGCGCGGGCTCCCACGCGCCGACGGAGTCCCACCAGCCCTGGGCGTCGTCGTCGTACCACCCCGCGTCGATGACGAAGACCTCGGCGCCCGCGTCCGCCGCCGACTCGATGAGCGGCAGGAGCCGTTCGGTGGTGGGGTCGCCGTTCAGGGTGTTCATGTAGTCGTTGTAGATCACCGGGAGGTTGCGGTGGTCGGGGTGGTCGCGGCGGATGCCCCGACGGTAGTCCGTGAGGGTCCCGAAGGCCGCGTCCAGACCGCCGGTCTCCGCGCGGACGAGGACGGCGGGGACGGTGTGGAACTCCTCGCCGGGTGCCAGGAGTTGGTGCCACTGGTGGTGGGCGTCGTCGGGGCCGAACAGGGCGACGTAGGCCGCGCCCTCGCGTTCACCGGTCTCGAAGCGCCAACCCGCGCTGGACTCGATCTGCCACAGCCAGGCGTTGCCGTCCCGGTCGGTGAGGGCGGCGACCGGGAGGTGCCGGCCGGTGGACCAACTCCCCTGCGAGTAGCGCTCGAAGCAGCCGCGCCCCTCGCGCCCGTGGGCGAACCGGCTCAACGGCACGACCTCGTCGCGGAGTTCGGCCCGGTGCCAACGGCATTCGGCGAGCCAGTCGTTGTCCGCCCAGTGCAGGGTCAGTCCGTGAAGGCCGTCTTCGACAGCAGAGGATGCGGCGACGGCGGACTCGGCGACTGCGGATTCAGCAACAGAGGAAGTGATCCCGCCGAGCGTCAGGGTCGTCACGCTCTCCAACCGGAGCGGCTCGACACCCTCGTTGACCAGCCGTACCCGCGAGCGCAGGAAGGTCGCACCGGGGCTCGCCTCCAGGGTGACCTCGGCGGCCAGTCCGGTCACCGGGTCCACGAGCCGGATCGTCGTACGCTCCAGGCCGCCGTCCCGCAGTGTCTGTGTGTCATGGCTGCGGTAGGCCAGGCGCTCGCCGATGGCCGTCTCGATGAAGCGCTCCCCCGACCACAGGCGCCCGTGACCGGTCGCGGTGACCTCGACGAGGGGGACCAGGCGGTCCCAGTCCTGGCCGGGATTCCCCAGTCTCACCGACCCGTCGGCGTCCAGGACGGCGTGCAACCCGAGCTCCGGGTGCGACCAGATACGGGACCTCTCGGCTGTTTCGACGACACCGGTCAACACAATTTCCCCTTCTGGGACAGTTCGGTCCTGCGGCTCTCGTACAGGCGCTGAACTGGGGCTTCTCACCCGCCAGGCGGGAACTCGCCGCTCCGGCCGGTGTGTTCGAAAGGTAAATCCCCAGTTACGGTCTCTTGACGCCCACGTTGTGACCGCTCACAATCCTCGCATGGATGTGACCGGTCACACAAGCTTCGGCGGCCACGGCGACCCCCCTCAGGGGCCGCAGAAAGCCGCCAGTATCCGCGACGTCGCGGCTGCCGCAGGCGTCTCCTACCAGACGGTTTCGCGGGTCATCAACGGCCACCCGAACGTCAAGGAGGAGACCCGAAAGCGCGTCGACGCCGCCATCCAGACCCTCGGCTTCCGGCGCAACGCCACCGCGTTCGCCCTGGCCAGCGGGGTCACCCGATCGGTCACGGTCATCACGTCGAACACCGTCCTCTACGGCTACGCAGCCACCCTGCAGGGTCTGGAGGAGGCGTCCCGCGCCGCCGGATACGCGCTCGGCGTGCGGGTCGTGACCCCCGAGGACGACCTCGACCGGACGATCGCCTCGGCCGCCGACACCGGTGGCGGCGTGGTGGTCATCGGCTACGACCGCATCGGTGCCGCCGCCCTGGACCGCGTACCCGCCCATGTACCGTGCGCGGCGCTGGTGGAAGCGCCACCGCCGGGCCGGACACCCGGCCGTCCGGCGGTGTGGGCCGACGACCGTGAGGCGGCCCGCGCCGCCACCGAGCACCTGCTGTCGCTCGGGCACGCGAACGTCCACTACGTCGCCATCCCCGCCTCGACCGGAACCCGGCGCCTGGCGGGACCGCGAGCCGAGGGCTGGCGCCAGGCTCTCGAAGCGGCCGGCATCACCCCGCCTCCGCCGTCCGGCAAGGGCTGGGACGCCCAGGCCGGCTACGAGGCCGGGAAGAAGCTCGCCCGGAACAAGGACGTCACCGCGATCCTGTGCGGCAACGACGACCTGGCGCTGGGTGTGCTGCGGGCCCTGCACCACGCGGGCCGACGGGTGCCGGAGGACGTCAGCGTCATCGGCTTCGACGACGCCCCGCACTCCGCTTTCGTCACCCCGTCCCTCACCACCGTCCGGATGGACTTCCACGGTCTCGGCCGCGCCGCGTTCGGGCTGCTGCGCGCCCAACTCGACACCGATCAGCAGGAATCCGCGCCGGTACCGGCCGAACCCACCCTCATCCTCCGGGAGAGCTCGGGGCCACGGAACGCGTGAGCCGGACCGGACGTCCGCCATCGCCCCATCCCTTACGTCCGCCGCGCTCGCCGTATCCGTCAGCCGCCCTCCCCGCAGCCGTCGCACAACTCCGCAGCACCGCCCTGCCTTCTTCCCTTCCGCGTACGAACAAGGATCCGCCATGAGAAGAGCCGTCTCCGTCCTTGCCACCGCCTGTGTCCTCGGGCTGACCGCCACCGCGTGCAGTGACAGCACCGGTGGCGCCACGACCGCCGCACCCGAGAGCTCGGTCGACCCGACCGCCTCCCTCAAGGGCGTCAAGCTCACCATGTGGGTCGCCCAGAACAGCGTCTCGGAGCCCAAGCAGGCCATCGAGGCGTTCGAGAAGGCCACCGGCGCCAAGATCTCCACCGAGGTCATACCCGACCCGTACGAGTCGAACGTCCCGACCAAGCTCGCCTCGGGTGTCAAGCCGGACCTGATGTTCTGGCAGCCCACGGGCAGCACCCTGCCGTTCGTCCAGCCGGCCAAGAACCTGCTGACCCTGGACAACGAGGACTGGGTCTCCAAGCTCGGCACCACGGAGAAGACCCTCGGCCAGGTCGACGGTCACCGCTACGCGGCCATCGTCACCAGCCCCGCGGTCCTCGGCGTCTACTACAACAAGGACGTCTTCGCGAAGGCCGGCATCGCCACCATGCCGGCCAGCTACGACGAACTGCTCGCCGACGCCGCGAAGATCAAGTCGAAGGTCTCGGGCGTGGCGCCGTTCTTCGAGGTCGGCGGCGACAAGTGGCCGCTGCAGTGGCAGGTGCAGGCCCAGATGACAGATCTGCCGCAGTCGTTCTGGGACAACCTCAACAAGAACAAGGACAGTTGGACCAACAAGACCATCGTCGACGCGATCACCAAGTACAAGTCGAAGGTCCTCGACGGCGGCCTGGCGCAGAAGAACTACAAGACGGCGACCTTCGTCGACCAGGGCAAGGCGATCATGGACGGCAGCGCCGCGATGGCCGTCAACGTCACCGCGCTCCAGTCCGAGATCCAGGCCACCTCCACCACCGCTGAGATCGACAAGAAGCTCGGCTGGTTCCCCATCGCCAACAGCTCCGCCAAGGCCGAGTACTCCCCGGACCAGACGAACGGCGTCGTCGCCTTCAACACGGGTGACACCAAGCGGCAGAACGCGGCCCGGCAGTTCATGTCCTTCTGGCTCGGCCCGGACTACCCGGCCTACATCAAGGCCAACAAGCTCGTCTCCGTGGAGCCTTCGGTGGCCAACCCCGACGGCCTGCCGCAGACCGCGATCGCCCAGGCCAAGGCCCTGTCCAGCGCCCAGGGCGTCTTCCAGGTCAAGGCGCTCACCGCCCCGGACATGCACCTCGCGCTCGCCGACATGATCTACGGCAAGAAGACCCCGCTCCAGGTCGCCCAGGCTGCCGAGGACCAGTTCAAGCAGGTCCTGAAGGCGCGCGGCGTCACCGGTTTCTGACCCACTGACCGGCGCCTCGTCGCCAGCCCTCCCCCGGGCCGCCCGTCGGCGGCGTGCCCGGGGCCGTACCGGAGGTAAGAAAGTGGTGGACACCGCCACGATGGACGCTCTCGACGCCACGCGCGCGAAGGACCGAGACCGGGACGACATCCAGGACCGGCCGTCCCGGCGCAACAGGCTCCGCAGCAAGGCCAACCAGCCGTGGTGGTTCGCTCTGCCCGCCCTCGCCGTGTTCGGCGTGTTCTTCCTGCTGCCGAACCTGCTGAACTTCGTCTACCCGTTCACCGACTGGTCGGCGTTCCACTCGCAGATCGGCTTCGTGGGACTGTCGAACTTCAGCACCATCCTGCACGACGGGTCGATGGCCCGTGACATCCGCATCACCCTGGAGTACGCGGTCCTCGTGGCCGTCTTCCAGAACGGCTTCGGGCTCGCCCTGGCCCTGCTGCTGGAGCGCGACACCCGCTTCAACCGCTTCTTCCGCGCGGTCTTCTTCCTCCCGGTACTGATCTCCGCGCTCGCCGTCGGCTACATCTTCCGCGCCCTGCTCGCCCAGGACGGCGCGCTCAACAGCGTGCTGTCCTCGCTCGCCGGACACCACGTCGACACCCCCTGGCTCGGCTCCACCACCTGGACGCTGGTGGTGGTGACCCTCATCCATGGCTGGAAGTGGATGGGCCTGGCCATGCTCATCTACCTGGCAGGCCTGAAGAGCATGCCGGGTGATGTGCTGGAGGCGGCCCGGATCGACGGGGCCGGCTGGTGGCGCACCTTCTGGTCGGTGAGGTTCCCGCTGCTCGCGCCCGCCGTCACGTTCAATGTGACGACCGCGCTGATCGGCTCCATGAACACCTTCGACATCGTGCAGGCGACCACCGGAGGCGGTCCCGGCAGCGAGACCGAGGTCTTCAACATCTACATGTTCCGCATCTTCGGCCAGGGCCTGTACGCGCAGGCGTCCGCGATGAGCCTGGTGCTCTTCCTCATCGTCGTCGTCCTCGCCGTGCCCGTCATCGTCGGCCTGCGCCGCAGGGAGAACAACCAGTGACCACCGTTACCGCGTTCGCCCCCGCGCACCGGCGCCCGCTGCGCTGGGTCCAGCCGCTCGTCGTCCTGATCGTCGCCGGCGTCACCATCGGCATCCCGCTCTGGCTGGTAGCGGTCACCTCCTTCAAGCCCCAGGCCGAGGCGATCAAGCCCAACCTGTCCCTGCCCCACCACGTCCAGGCCGCCGCGAACTACAAGCAGAGCTTCGACGAGGGCAAGATCGTCCAGGGCTTCGTCAACAGCCTCCTGGTCGTCGCCCCGTCCGTCGTCCTCGTGCTGCTCCTCGGAGCGGGCGCCGCCTGGGTGTTCGCCCGCCGCAAGGGCCGCCTGGTCAACACCCTGTACGCGCTGAGCATCAGCGGCCTGCTGCTCCCGCCCGCGGTCATCACCATCGTCATGGAACTGCGCCAACTCGGCCTGGCCGGCACCCGACCCGGCATGATCGGCGTCTACGCCGGGATGTACCTCTCCACGTCGATCTTCTTCATGACGGGCTTCATCCGCGCCCTCCCCGAGGAACTGGAGGAGGCCGCCCGCATGGACGGCGCGGGCCCGATCCGCGTCTTCTTCCGCATCATCCTGCCGCTGCTCCGCCCGGTCATCGCCACGGCCACGATCATGGTGATGCTCTACGCCTGGAGCGACATCTTCTACGCCTTCTTCGTCCTCGGCGGAGGCGACAAGGCCACCCTGCCGCTCAACCTCTACCAGGTCGCCAACGCCCAGCTGTACCTCAACAACTGGCACCTGATCTTCGCCTACGTCGTGATGATGAGCCTCCCCATGGTCCTCGTCTTCGTCATAGCGCAGCGCCGCATCGTCTCCGGCATCACGAGCGGCGCCGTCAAGTAGCCCCGGGGTCAGGCCCTGTCGTCACATTCCCGCCTGCCCCGCGACGCCATGCACGCACTCCCGCCGCACCGGGCGCAGACCCAAGTACGTCCAGTACGAGGGTCCACGCCCGGCACACCGAGAGCACGCACCTGACGCCGCGGGGCCCGCCCTCCGGGCGGACGACGGGAATGTGACGACAGGACCTGGGCCAGTTGAGCCGCCCCGGTCCCCCCGAAGTACCCGACAGCCTCCCGCAACGCCGCGGGAGGAGGAGGACAGCCATGCCTCGAACACCCCGTAGATCCCGTTCCGTTCGCGCCCTCATGGGCGTGACCATGGTGACCGCCGCCCTCCTGGGCACGGCGCTGACCGTCCCCGCCGCACAGGCGGCCACCCCGACGCTGAGCGTCGACCTCGGCACCACCACCGGCGCGGTCATGCACGGAGCCAACGGCGCCCTGTACGGCCTCAGCGACGACGGAGTCCCCGGCGACAACCTCGTCACGCCCCTGCACATGACGTCCATCGCCCAGAAGGCACCAGACGGCACCCAGCACCCGAACGGTGACGCGCTGGTCGTGCAGCCGGAGTTCGCCCGCGGTGGCGGCGGCGACAACCTCATCTACATGCAGGACATCTACGCCTCGTGGCCGTACGAGAACCTCGGCCTGACGGACTACCTGTCCAAGGTCACCACGATGGTCACCAAGGTCGCGGCCCGCTCCGACGCGAGCACGTTCGTGTGGGTCCCGTTCAACGAGCCGGACGGCAACTGGTACACCGGGCTTGGCAGTTCGACCACGTCGACGTACAACAGCGCGCTCGCGAGCTTCGAGAGCGACTGGACGACGGTCTACAACAAGATCCGCTCGATCATCCCGAACGCGCGGATCGCCGGCCCCAACGAGACGCACTACGACGCCCGTTTCATGGGCGACTTCTACCCGTGGGCCAAGGCCAACAACGTCCTCCCGGACATGACCACTTGGCACGAGCTGGACCCGACCTCCCTCTCCAACTTCGAGAGCAACCTCGCCGCCTACCGCACCATCGAGACCAACGCGGGCATCAGCGCCCGCCCGGTCAACATCAACGAGTACGGCGACCGCCGCGACCTCTCCGTGCCGGGTCAGATGATCCAGTGGATGTCGATGTTCGAGCGGAACAAGGTCTACGCCGACCAGGCGTACTGGGACATCGCGGGGAACCTGGACGGCAACGTCAGCCAGACCAACATCCCCAACGGCGACTGGTGGCTGCTGCGTTGGTACGCGGGCCTCACCGGCCAGACCGCCAAGGTGACCCCGCCGCAGTCCAACGTCATCGACACGCTCCAGGCCATCGCGTCCCTCGACACCGGCCGCAAGCAGGCCCAGGTCCTCCTCGGCGGCGGCACCTCCGGCTCGGCGAACACGGTCATCAAGAACATACCGTCGTCGTTCGGCAGCACCGTCAACGTCTCGGTGGAGCGCACTGCTTGGAGCGGCTACGAGGGTGCGGGCCCGGCGCCGACCGTGCTGGCCCGCAGCACCTACACGGTCGCCTCCGACGGCAGCATCACCGTCCCGCTGACCAGCCTCGACCCGATGTCGGCGTACCGCATCGTCGTCAACCCGGCCGGCACCGGCACGCCCACCGCCGCGAGCACCCCGGCGACGGCGTCGTACGAGGCCGAGAACGCGACCATCACCGACGGCACCGTCTACACCCAGGGCAGCGTCACCAACGCCTACGGGTACGCCACTTCGGGCACGAAGGACGTCGGCAGCCTGAACCAGTCGGACAGCAAGGTCGCCTTCACCGTCACGGCCCCGACCACGGGCACGTACAACCTGAACGTCTTCTACGGCAACCAGTCCGGCGGCCCCGCCACACAAACCCTCACGGTCGACGGCGGCTCCTCCCAGACGGTCACCTACACGCCGACCCTGAACTGGACCTACCGCTCCACGGCCGGCGCCTCCGTCTCCCTGACGGCGGGCACGCACACGATCACCCTGGCCAAGGGCACCAACGAGGTCACCCTCGACAAGATCGACCTCACCGCCGCGTCCACGGCGGACACTTCGTACCCGGCCACGTACGCGGACATCACCGGCTCGCCGACGTACACCTACACCGCGTCCGGTACGACGGGTGCCGGTGCGCTGGCCCTGACCTCGGGCGCCTCGGCCGCCTTCGACGTCTACGCGCCGACCGACGGCTACTACACCGTGCACACCGACTACTCCTCCAACGGCTCAGGCACGCTCACCCTGGACGGCGC
Organism: Streptomyces sp. NPDC050508; assembly: GCF_040655155.1. Classification (NCBI taxonomy): domain Bacteria; kingdom Bacillati; phylum Actinomycetota; class Actinomycetes; order Kitasatosporales; family Streptomycetaceae; genus Streptomyces; species Streptomyces sp. NPDC050508. Next base: position 901,042 of record NZ_JBFAJJ010000001.1, on the reverse strand, counting down.
GACCGCCGTCACGCTGGCCTCCACGAGCGGCACGCTGACCGACAAGAGTTCGCGGCTGTACCTGTCGGCGGGCAACAACCGCATCACGGCGGCCACTTCGGGCTCGACCACGCTGACCGTGCGCGATCTGCGCGTGGCCGCGAGCGGCGACACCACGGGCGTCTCCGCGTACGAGGCCGAGAGCGCGACCCTCGCGGGAACCGCCGTCGCCACCTCGGACAGCTGGGCCTCGGGCGGCAAGTACGTCGGCTATGTCGGCAACGGCTCGGCCAACACGCTCACCTTCCAGGTGACCGCGGCCAGCGCCGGGCGGTACGTCATGAACGTCCGCTACGCCAACGACCAGGTCTCCGGCTCCGGGAACTACAACACCAACGTCGTCTCCCGGGCGGCCCAGATCTCCGTCAACGGCGGCACCGCACAGACGGTCATGTTCCGCAACAACTACAGCTGGTCCAGCTACTGGGACCTGCCCGTCCCGGTCACCCTGACGGCCGGCACCAACACGATCAGCTTCGCCAATGCGAGCGCCTACGCACCCAACATCGACCGTATAACCGTCGCGCCGGTCTCCGGCTGACAACCAACTCCGCTCGGGGCCCGGGTACTTGTGCCGGGCCCCGGCCGGGGGTTCCATCCCAGAGATTTATTCTCCACTCCATTCGACACTTCGAACAACGACTGAAATATCGAACAGAAGGGCGGCCCGGTGGTGAACGCCGAGAACAGCGAACACACCCATCCCGACACCTACGTCATCGGAGTCGACTACGGGACGCTGTCCGGGCGCGCCGTGGTGATCCGTGTCGCCGACGGCGCCGAACTGGCCGCCGCCGAGCACCCGTACACCCACGCCGTCCTCGACCGCGCCCTCCCCGACGGCACCCCGCTGCCGCCCGACTGGGCCCTCCAGGTCCCCTCCGACTACATCGACGTCCTGCGCATCGCCGTACCCGAGGCACTGGCCCGCTCCGGCGTCCGACCGGACCAAGTCGTCGGTATCGGCACCGACTTCACCGCGTGCACGGTCCTCCCGGTCCTCGCCGACGGCACGCCTCTGTGCGAACTCCCGGACCTCACCAGCCGACCGCACGCCTACGTCAAGCTCTGGCGCCACCACGCCGCGCAGGCCCAGGCCGACCGCATCACCGCCCTGGCCGAGGCCCGCAAGGAGCCCTGGCTCCAGCGGTACGGCGGGAAGATCTCCTCGGAGTGGGAGTTCGCCAAGGCCCTGCAACTGCTCGAAGAGGACCCCGAGCTCTACGAGTTGACCGACCGCTGGATCGAGGCCGCCGACTGGATCGTCTGGCGTCTCAGCGGCACCTACGTCCGCAACGCGTGCACCGCCGGGTACAAGGGCCAGCTCCAGGACGGCAGTTACCCCTCCAGTGACTACCTGGCCGCACTCAACCCCGGTTTCGCCGGCTTCGTGACCGCCAAGCTGGACCAGCCGATCGGCCAACTCGGCGACCGCGCAGGCGGGTTGACGGCAGAGGCGGCCGCGTGGACGGGCCTGCCCGAGGGCATCGCCGTGTGCGTCGGGAACGTCGACGCCCACGTCACCGCCCCCGCGGCCACCGCCGTCGAACCCGGCCGCATGGTCGCCATCATGGGCACCTCCACCTGCCATGTCATGAGCAGCGACCAGTGGGCCGAAGTGCCGGGCATGTGCGGGGTGGTTGAGGGCGGCATCCTGCCGGGACTGTGGGGATACGAGGCCGGACAGAGCGGCGTCGGCGACATCTTCGGCTGGTTCGTGCGCACCGGGTTCCCCGCGTCGTACGCCGAGGAGGCCACCGCGCTCGGCCGTGACCCGCACGAACACCTCACCGCGCTCGCCGCTCAACAGCGGGTGGGCGAGCACGGGTTGATCGCCCTGGACTGGCAGAGCGGCAACCGTTCCGTGCTCGTCGACCACGACCTCAGCGGTGTCGTGGTGGGCCTGACCCTGTCCACCCGCCCCGAGGACGTCTACCGCGCTCTGCTGGAGGCCACCGCCTTCGGCACCCGCACCATCATCGAGGCCTTCGAGACGTCCGGCGTCCCGGTCCGCGAACTGATCATCGCGGGCGGCCTGATGAAGAACCCGCTGCTCATGCAGATCTACGCCGACGTCACCCGACTCCCCCTCGGCGTCATCGACTCGGCACAGGGCCCGGCCCTCGGCGCGGCGATGCACGCGGCGGTCGCGGCCGGCGTGTACCCCGACATCCGGGCCGCCGCCCACGCCATGGCCAAGGCCCGCCCGGCCGTCTACCAGCCGGACCCCGAGCGGGCCGCCGCCTACGACCGCCTCTACGCCGAATACCGGCTCCTGCACGACTACTTCGGCCGCGGCGCCAACGAGGTCATGCACCGACTGCGCCACCTCCGCGCCGAGGCCTCCGCCTGAGCGGCACCCCTCCCCCGCCCGGCGGTCAACTCCCTTTGAAAGGCCCCCTCATGGACACCAACGCCACGCCCTACCCCGACCAGGAGATCTGGTTTCTCACCGGCAGCCAGGGCCTGTACGGCGACGACATCCTGCACCAGGTCGCCGAACAGTCCCGGAGCATCTCCGAGATCCTCAGTGGCCCCGGGAAGATCCCGGTCAAGATCGTGTGGAAGCCGGTGCTCACCGACGCCGACGCGATCCGCCGACTCTGCCAGGAGGCGAGCGCCTCCGACACCTGTGTGGGCGTGATCGTGTGGATGCACACGTTCTCCCCGGCCAAGATGTGGATCGCCGGACTCAGCGCCCTGGACCGGCCGTTGCTGCACCTGCACACCCAGTACAACCTGTCGCTGCCCTGGCCCAGCATCGACATGGACTTCATGAACCTCAACCAAGCGGCCCACGGCGACCGGGAGTTCGGGCACATCGAGTCCCGGCTCGGCATCGACCGCAAGATCGTCGCCGGTCACGCCACCGACCCGAGGGTCGTCCGGCGCGTGGCGGCCTGGGCGCGGGCCGCCGTCGGCCGGCACGCCTCGCGCACCCTGCGGCTGGCCCGCTTCGGCGACAACATGCGGGACGTCGCCGTGACCGAGGGCGACAAGGTGGAGGCCCAACTGCGGTTCGGCTACTCGGTGAACACCTACGCGGTCAACGACCTGGTGGCCGTCGTGGACGACGTCGAGGACAAGGAGGCCGCCGAACTCGCCGCCGAATACGTCGAGTTGTACGACGTCGTCCCGGCGCTGCGCCCCGGCGGCATCCGCCACGACTCGCTGCTCTACGCGGCCCGTCAGGAGATCGGCCTGCGCACCTTCCTCACCGAGGGCGGCTTCACCGCGTTCACCACCAACTTCGAAGACCTGGGCGGGCTGCGCCAGTTGCCCGGTCTCGCCGTCCAGCGCCTGATGGCCGACGGGTACGGCTTCGGCGGCGAGGGCGACTGGAAGACCTCGGCACTGCTGCGCACGATGAAGGTCATGGGTGCGGGACGGCCCGGCGGCACCTCCTTCATGGAGGACTACACCTACCACCTCGGCCCGGGCACCCCGCGCATCCTCGGCGCCCACATGCTGGAGGTCTGCCCCTCGATCGCGGCCGACCGCCCCAGCTGCGAGATCCACCCCCTGTCCATCGGCGACCGCGAGGACCCGGTCCGCCTGGTCTTCAACGCGGCCCCCGGCCCCGCCGTGGTCGTCGGCCTGTCCGACCTCGGCGACCGCTTCCGGCTGACCGCCAACACGGTCGACGTCGTCACCCCGAGCGAGCCCCTGCACCGGCTGCCGGTGGCCCGCGCCGTATGGAAGCCGCGCCCCTCGCTCGCGGAGTCCGCGGAGAGCTGGCTCCTCGCGGGCGCCCCGCACCACACCGTGCTCAGCTCGGCCGTCGACACCGAGACCCTGACCGACTACGCCGCCATGGCCGGCGTAGAACTGCTGACCATCGACGAGACCACCAGCACGGGCCAGTTCACCAAGGAGATCCGCTGGAACGCCGCCTACCACCGGCTCGCCCAGGCCCTCTGACGCCCATGTTCCTGATCCATACGTAAGGAGACGCCCGATGACCGCGCGAGTCCGTGACGGCCTGCGGCACGAGGTACTGGACGCCAACCTGACCATCCCCCAGGTCGGCCTGGCCACGCTGACCTGGGGCAATGTGAGCGGTGTCGACCGCGAGGCGGGGCTCTTCGTCATCAAGCCCTCAGGGATCCCCTACGCCGACCTCGCCCTCGACCACCTGGTGACCGTCCGGCTGTCCGACGGCAAGGTCGTCGACGGCGACCTGCGCCCCTCCACCGACACCGAGACCCACCGCTGCCTCTACCTGGCGTTCCCGTCCATCGGCGGCGTCACCCACACCCACTCCACCCACGCGGTGGCCTTCGCGCAGGCCCGCCGCGACATACCGGTGCTGGGCACCACCCACGCCGACACCTTCAACGGGCCCGTCCCCTGCACCCCCGACCTCACGGCCGACCAGTGCGCGAAGGACTACGAGTACAACACCGGCCGCGTGATCGTCGACCTGCTGGAGAGCGACGACCAGCGGGCGGCCGAGGTCCCGGCCGCCCTCGTCGCCAACCACGGTCCCTTCACCTGGGGTGCCACCGCCCGCAAGTCCCTGGAACACGCGATCATCTGCGAGGCCGTAGCGGAAATGGCCATCAACACCCTGGCACTGTCCCCCACGGCCCCACCGCCCCCGCACCTGCTGGCCCGCCACTACACCCGTAAACACGGGCTCGACGCCTACTACGGCAACCCCACTCCCGCTCCCGCCGTCTGACCTGATGCCACAGCCACCCTGGTCGCTCAGGGCGCGACGGTCGGTCCGTCCGGGTGGTTGTGGCGTTGTTCGACCATCTCGCGGGTCAGGGCCTCGGTCTCCGGCTCGGGCAGCCGCTCGAAGCCGTCCTCGGTGATGACCGAAACGATGGGGAAGATACGGCGGTTGATGTCGGGGCCGCCGGTGGCCGAGTCGTCGTCGGCCGCGTCGTACAGGGCCTGAAGTGCCGCAAGGGCCGCGTCGCGCCGGGACATGCCCTTCTGGAACAGCTTCTTGAGGGAACCTCTGGCGTACGGGGAGCCGGAGCCCTCGGCGTGGAAGTCCTGCTTCTCGTAGGTGCCGCCGACGACGTCGAAGGTGAAGATACGGCCCTTGGCGCCCTCGGGGGCTGCGGGGTCGTAGCCGACGAGCAGTGGTACGACAGCCAGTCCCTGCATGGCCTGGCCTAGGTTCTGGCGGATCAGGCCGGCGAGGCGGGTGGCCTTCGCGTTGAGGGTCATCGGGACGCCCTCGATCTTCTCGAAGTGCGTCAGCTCGACCTGGTACAGCTTCACCATGTCGACGGCGAGCCCGACCGTACCGGCGAAGGCGACCGCGGTGTAGTCGTCCGCGGGATGCACCTTCTCCAGGTCCCGTTGCGCGATGACGTTGCCCATCGTGGCCCTGCGGTCGCCGGCGATCAGCACGCCGTCGCGGTAGGAGAGGGCCAACACCGTGGTGCCGTGCGGGAATTGCTCGTCGGCGGCGCGGACGCCCTCCGGGAAGGGACGGCGGGTGGGCAGCAGTGCGGGCCGGTGCGCTGCCAGGAACTCGTTGAAGGACGAGGTCCCGGGAGTGAAGAACTCGTCCGCCAACCGGCCACCACCGGTCTCGTTCCGTTCCATGCCACTCCCCCTCGTCCGCGGACCGATATCGGACTACTACCTGAACCGGCCGGACGGGAAACACAGTTGGGGTCAGAGTGCCTTGCGCCGGACCAGTACCCCGAGCACCAACAGGCCGGGGATCAGCGGCAGCCACACGGTCAGCAGTCGGTAGCCGAGAACGACGGAAGCGGCGGCCGACGCCGTGGTTCCCGAGGCGGTGAGGGCGAAGACCAGGGCGGCGTCGAGGGAGCCGATACCGCCGGGCGTGGGCAACAGGGCGGCGGCGCTGCTGGCGGCGAGGTACAGCAACGCCACCCGGGCCGGGGACAGCGGCAGTTCCACGGCCTGGGTGACACAGATCAGCACCAGGCAGTTCAGCGCAGCGAAGGCCAGCGAGCCACCCCACAGGGCAGCCGCCCGCTGCGGCCGGGCGTGCACGGCCCGGATGTCGGTCAGCACCGCGCCGAGAGCCCGCCGACACCGGGGCCACAAAGGGCAGTTGAGCAACACGGCGACGAGCACGGCGACCGCGAGGACGACACCCACCACACCCAGGGAGATGTCCGGGACGCGCAGTACACCCGGGCAGACCGCGGCGAGGACGCCGATGAGCACGACCCGAACGGCCACACCGGCGGTGGCCTTCACGGCGAGGGCGCTGGCCGAGCGGCCGACCGGCAGCCCACAGCGCATCAGGAAGCGCAGGTTGACGGCACCGGCGCCGAGCCCGGCGGGCAGTACATGGTTGGCGGCGGACGCGGCGAGCTGCGCGGCCACCAGCCGTCCGCCGGGCAGCCGTTGGGGCACCGCGCCCTGTTGGGCGAGCGCCGAGGACACCCACGTCCCGAGCGCGGCCGTCCCGGCCACCAGCAACCACCCCTGATCGGCGACGGCCAACTGCCCGGCCCCGCTCGCGAGAACGGGCCAGTGCCGCCGCACCAGAAAGACCACGACCACCAGGACACCGAGCGTCAACGCGGTCTGCCAGTAGGTACGTCGGCGGCGGGTGGTGGTTGTCGTCGGGGTGATGGTGGGCGGTGCTGTCATGCGCCTCCGCCCCTCTCCCCGCTCGGGGCGACGCGGAGGTCCAGCGTGCCGTAGCGGTGGACGGGCCAGTCGCGGGCGTAGGTGGGTGGGCGGCTGCCGGTCGGTGTGACGTCGGCGACGGGCATGTGGCGGGCGGTCCGGGCGATGACGGCCTGGGTGCTGTTGGCGTTGTGGCCCTGGGTCGCGGCGGAGGCGCAGCCCGTGTAGAAGGCGACCGGGATGGCGTCCTGCCCGGTGAGCAGGCAGGGCTTGCGGACACCGAGGCGGTGGAGTTCGGCGGCGGTGCGGGACCAGTCGCGGTGCTGGGCGTTCGTACGGCTCACCGTGCGTTCCAGGACGGTGAGTTGGACCGCCAGATGTCCGGCGAGCCCCACCGCGAGCACGGTCACCGCGACCCGCCGCCAGGCTCCGCTCGGTTTGGTGACGAGGTGGACCAGTCCGCCGGCGACCGGAATCGCCACGAGTGCGTAGGCGGGCAGCAGGAAGCGCGGTGCCGCGTATCCGATCATGAACAGGTACGGGAAGGCGGCCGTAGCGGCGCAGGCGAGCGGGACGAGGGTGGCCGCCGTGCGCCGTGCGCGGACGGCGGCGACCAGTCCGACGACGGCGAGCACGGGCAGCACGAGCCACCAGACGTCGACCGCCGGGTTGGGCATCGCCCCCGTGCACGGGCGGCACAGCGTACGTCCGCCCTGGCTGCGGAGTTGGTCGACGATCGCGATGTGCCAGCCCAGTCCGCCCTCGATGGCCGAGGCGGCGTGCAGCCGCTGCGTCAGGCCGCCGTAACTCACGTACGCCTCGATCACCCATTCCGCGGCGCCGGACGCGAGCCCGGCGAGGAGGGGGACGAGCAGGCGCCAGTGGCGGCCGGCCACGATGAGGGCCAGCATCGGCAGTGTCGCCCAGACCGCGTCGGTCGGCCGCATCCACGCCATCAGGGACGCGCTCGCCGCCAGGCCCCACAGTGCGACCCGGTCGGAACGGTCGGCCCGGGCGCGCAGGAAGCAGCCCGCCGCGGCCAGGGCACCTACGGCGACCCAGTAGTTGGGCATGGCCTGCGGGCCGTAGAGGAGGGTCACCCAGAGGGAGGCGAACAGGGCGCCTGCCAGGGCCAGGACGCGGGTGGGGAACAGGCCGCGCCAGGTGCGGAGCGCGAGGAAGAGGGCGAGGCCGGAGAGGGCGGCGAGGTAGACGCGGAGCAGGGTGGTGGACGAGGACCAGGAGGTGACGGGTGCGACCAGGAGGGAGATGCCGCGGGACCGGGGTGCGCTGAAGAAGGCCGCGGGAGCGTGCGCGCTGATCTGGCTGACGTACACGGTCTCGTCCCAGCCGAGGCCCAACCCGGGCCGTACGAGGACCAGTTGGGCCAGGATGAAGACTCCCGCCACCACCGCGAGGGGGTACTCCGAGCGGCCGGACTCGGTCGGCGGTCCGAGCCGTCTCGTCCCGGCGAGTGTGGCGTACGCGCTGCCGGACATGACCCACCCTCCCCCCTACACTTTGTAGGGTTACCGGCACCCTACAGCCTGTAGGACTGGAGACGAGAGCCAGGAAAACATGGACAAATTACCGCGCGGCGGGCGTGTATGCGGCCTGTAATTCAGCCAAGCGGCTGACGGCCCTGCACGCTGTAAAGCAGCGGGAAATGGCGCCGATACACCTGACCTGCCTGGACGCTCCGCCTGACCAGCGCCGGGGCGCATCGCGCGCACGTCCACGCGGGCAGGTCCGATCGAGGCACAGCAGCTGGGCCTTGTTTTGGTGATCATGATCCGCTCCCCCCACCAGGGCTGCTTCCGGCAGACCGAGCGACCCCTGCATGCCGAACAACTCCTCAAGACGGCGCCCATGAAGTCGCGCAGATGCCGGAAGGCAGTCCCCTCGGGAACCATCACACCCCTGGCACGGGCCGCCTTCTCAGCCCTTCTGAAGGCACGGCACAGCGTGATCTCCTGAGCTGCGGCAGATTGTGCGGCGCGGCAGCACCAACGCGGTGCGCTACCGGTGCGCGATGATGCCGCCGGCCTCGGCCGGCGGGAACCGGGTGCCGATGATTGCCCAGATGGCGCAGGCCGACGAGGGCGCCGTCCGGGATGTGATCCACCGGCTCGACGACATCGGCCTGGCCCGCCTGGACCCTGAGCGGGCGGGAGGCCGTCCCCCGACCTGGACCGCGAAGCGAAGCTGGACCGGATCGAGGAGGTCCTTGACTGCTTCCCGGACCTGTTCTATTTGCACGGCTGCCACTCGCTCGGCGACGACGCAGGAAGGTGAGTCACCCAGATCGCGGGGCGAGCGGGGCTTCTCGCATGAGGCTGCAACGGGTGGCGTGGACGGGGACTCAGGGTTCGATGACGAGGCGTTCGATGAGGCCGTCGCGGAGTGTGAACTGGTAACGCAGATCGACGGTCCCGCCGGGGAAGTCGCCCTCAAGGTGGTGGGTGGCGATGTAGCGGGTTGCGTCGGTCTGCTGGGCGCCGGTGAGGTGGATGGTGTAGGTGAATTCGGTGCTGGATCGGTCGAGCCACTCCCTGATCGCCTCGGTGCCCTCGTAGGTGTTGCCGTCGTCGATCACGGTGGCTTCGCGGGTGAACGCCGTGATCGCGGTGGCGGTGTCGTGGGCGCGGTGCGCTGTCAGGTAGCGGGTGATCACCTCGGGCAGGGTGTCCGGGGTGCTGGTTCGGGGCTGGTTGTCGTGCATGACGCTCCTTGGGTGATGGCGGGTTCAGACGGTGGGGGTGGTGCCGCCGTCGATGACGTGTTCGGCGCCGACGATGGCCGAGGCGCGGTCGGAGACGAGGAAGGCGACGAGTTCGGCCACTTCCTCGGGCCGGTTGGGACGGCCGAGCGGGATGCCGCCCAGGGAGTCCATGAGCCGGCCCAGCGCCGCTTCCTGGGTGATGTCCGCGTCGTGGGCGATCCGGGCGACAAGCTTGTCGGCGGCCGAGGTCTGCACAAAACCGGGCGAGACGGTGTTGATACGGACGCCGTGCGGGGCGACCTCGTTGGCCAGGCCCTTGCTGTAGGTGGTCAGGGCGGCCTTGGCGGCTGCGTAGGCCAGGGTTCCGTTCCACAGTGGCATGCGGCGCTGGATCGAGGTGACATGCACGATCACGCCCTTGCCCGTGGCGATCATGTGCGGCAGGAGTGCGCGGTCCAGGCGGACGGCGGCCAGCAGGTTGGTGTTCAGCTCCCTGGCCCAGTCGTCCTCGCCGAGCGCCGCGAACCCTCCGGCCGGCGCCTCGGACCCGCCGAGGGTATTGACCAGGATGTCGACGCCTCCCACGCGGGCGTCCACCTCGGCGGCGACGTGGGCTGCGCCCTGGGCCGTGGACAGGTCAGCGGTGATGAACGTCTTCTCTTCGACGTCGTCGGGGAGGCTGCGGGCGGTGACCAGTACGGTTGCGCCGACCTGGGCAAGACGTCGGGCGATGGCGGCTCCGGTGCCCTTGGTACCGCCGGTGACCAGAGCACGTCGGCCTTCGAGGGATTCACTGAGGGGTGTGGTCACGGTGTGCTCCGTTCCCGGGTGCGGACGCGGAAGGCGCCACCCCCGTCATTACTGCTAAAATAGAAGCTACTAACTTCGACTTTAGCAGTAACTGAGGGGATGGTCGCCGTGGCAAGCCGGATCAGGCTGGAGGACCGGGAGTGCCCACTGTCCACGACGGTGGAACACGTGGGCGAGTGGTGGACGCTGCTGATCCTCCACGACGCTTTCGACGGCTACACGCGCTTCGACCAGTTCCAGGAGAGTCTGGGTATCTCCTCCAGCATGCTCACCACCCGGCTGAAGACCCTCGTCGCCGACGGACTGCTGGAGCGCCGGCCCTACCAGACCAACCCCGTACGCCACGAGTACGTCCTCACCGAACTCGGGCGCTCCCTGCGACCGGTGGTCGTCGCCCTGGCCGCGTGGGGCAACTCCCGCCTCACACCGGCCGAGCGCAGCATGATCCTCATCGACGCCCACAGCGGCGAGGAAGTCGAGCCCGTCGTCGTCGACGCCAAGACCGGCCGCCGACTCGACGACAGCGACCACTACGTCTTCACCGCAGGTCCTGCGGCCAGCGACGCCATGCGCCACCGATACGCGACACGACCGACCACCCCCGCGGAGGCGTAAGACTGCCCCGAACGAGCACCGAACAGCCTTGAGCAGGGCCGGGACGCACCCCCGCACCTGACCGACCAGGCAAACCGGATCGCCGTCAGCATCACGCATGCGAGTCATCCCCAGCCGTTGATAACCAGATCAGGTGAGGCGAGGGGCAACGCTGGTCATTTTCCAAGAATCGCCACCATGGGCTGCGCCCCGGAGCGTGCAGGACCCCCGGGCGGCCACCCAAGACGCCATTCTGCGCGTAGGGCTGCGAAAGTGCGGGCCGAGAAGATCCTTCTGGAACAGCACGATCAATCGTCCTGCTCCCCCGCTGGCGGAAAAGGGCCGCTGTCTACTCCTGACCCGACATCACGAGAGCCCGACCAGCCTGCGTGCCGGTCGGGCTCTCGTGATGATGAAGCTACTGGTGGAACTCGCCTGCCTTGAGGCTGGAGATGAAGGCTTGACAGGTTCTCCAGCCACACCACTCCGCTGTCGTCGGGCACGGCGAAGGACAGCACGAGGAACGGGCCACTCAGTCGGGCATGGGCGCCGACCGAGTACGGCAGGAGCTGAAGATGGCACGCAAAGGAGGCTCCCCGCACCTGACACGGGGAGCCTCCTGGCCTGCGGAGTACCTGAGGTCAGGCCGGGAGCACCCTGACGGGCGTGGTCATGGTGCGGGTGCTGTCGACAATGCGCTCGTCTCCTTGCAGGGTCACCTGGACGGGAATTCCGCGGTCGCCCGCCGACCGGGCGACGGTGAGCGTGAGGTCGCCGGGTTCGACGCGTCGGCGAAGGTCTGTCCCGGTGAAGCCGGCCATGTCGGTGTGGACCTCGAACTCGACGACACGGGTCTCACCGGCGGCGAGGTCGACGCGGGTGAACGCGATGAGCTGGCGGACCGGACGGGTGACCGAGGCGACCGGGTCGGTGAGGTAGAGCTGGGGGACGCAAGTGCCCGCGCGTTCACCGGTGTTGGCGACCCTGGCCCGCAACGTGATCGTCGCGTCGACGGACACCACGGCTTCGTCGACGGACGCGCTCTCGATCTCGAAGGTCGTGTACGACAGACCGTGCCCGAACGGGAACGCGGGTGTGGGGTCGATGTTGCTCACGCCGTCGCTCTTGAGGGCGAGCGGAGGCGCCAGGTAGGTGCCCGGCTGGCCCGCCTCGTCGCCCGGGATCTGGACCGGAAGGCGACCGGAGGGGTTGATCCGGCCCGAGAGGACACCGGCGATCGCCGCCGCCCCTTCCTCGCCGGGGAAGAACGCCTGGACGGTGGCGCCCGCCCGCCGGGCGTGCCGGCCGATGGCGTACGGACGGCCCGAGAGGACGACGAGGACGACTTGGTTCGCGGCGTCGAGGACGGCCTCCACCAGCTCGTCCTGGACTCCGGGGAGTGTCAGCACGCTGACGTCGCAACCCTCGCCGGAGGAACCTTGTCCAAACATCCCGGAGCGGTCACCGACTACGAGGACCGTCACGTCGGCCGCGGCAGCGGCAGCCACCGCGGCGGCGATACCACTGCGGTCGTCCCCGATGACCTGGCAACCGGCCTCGTGGCGGACCTCGGCGTCGGGGAACTCGCTCCGGAAGGCGTCGAGCACCGTGGGCGCCTCGACGCCCAGAGGGGTGTCGGGGTGGTGGGGCAGGACGTGGTTGGGGAACGAGTAGCAGCCGAACAGGCACCGGACGTCGTCGGCCGCGGGACCGATGACGGCGACGGAGCGCGCCCCGGCGAGCGGCAGCAGGTCCGAGGAGTTGTCGAGCAGGACGACGGACTCCTCGGCCAACTCGCGGGCGACGGAGCGGTTTCGGGCCGAGTCGAAGTCCGCGGGAGCGGTGTACTGCCCGGGCTTCCAGTCGGGATCGAGCAGGCCGAGTTCCGCCTTCTGGGTCAGGACCCGCAGCACGGCGCGGTCGACGAGCTCCGCCGATATGCCGTCGTCCAGGAGCGGCTCGCCGTACGCGGTGGTGTGGGGCAGTTCGACGTCGATCCCGGCCCGGAGCGCGGCGCGTGCCGCGCCCGGGATGTCGGCCGCCACGTGGTGCAGGGAGGCGAGGAACGCGATCGCCCAGTAGTCGGACACCACCGTGCCCTCGAAGCCCCAGCTCTCGCGCAGCAGCCGGGTCAGGAGTTCCTCGCTGGCGCCACAGGGCACGCCGTCTATGTCGTTGTAGGCGTTCATGACCGATCCGACCCGGCCCTTCACCACGGCCTTCTCGAACGGCACGAGGATCAGGTCGGCGAGTTCGCGGGGACCGACGGCGGCGGGGGCGTGGTTGCGGGCGGCCCTCGACGCGGAGTAGCCGGCGAAGTGCTTCAGCGTGGCGACGACGCCGGCCGACTGCAGCCCCTGCACGTAGGACAGGCCGAGTTCCGAAACCAGGTAGGGGTCCTCGCCGAGGGTCTCCTCCACCCGGCCCCAGCGGTAGTCGCGTACGACGTCCACGACGGGTGACAGCCCCTGGTGGATGCCGACGGCCGCCATGTCCGAGCCGATGGCCGCCGCCATACGGTGGACGAGAGCGGGGTTGAAGGTGGCCGCCCAGGCGAGCGGTGTGGGGTAGACCGTGGCCTGCCAGGTGGTCAACCCGGTGAGGCACTCCTCGTGGGCGATGGCCGGGATACCGAAACGGTTCGCCGCCGTCACCCGCTCCTGGAACTCCGCGAGGCGCTTGCGGCCCGCCTCCGGGTCGACCGGCGCCGTACCGAACACCCGGGTCAGATGACCGAGACCGTCGACGATCGCTTCTTCGAAGCTCTCGGCGCCGCGGAAGGTGTCCTGCATCGGGGCCACGTCGCCGGACTCGTCGTGGCCGGGCCAGGTGCTGCCGAGCTGTGCGACCTTCTCGGCCCTGGTCATGGTGTCGAGGAGGGCCCGCGCGCGAACGGACGCCGGCAGGGCGGGATCGTTCCACAGCCCGGTCGTCGGGCGTTCGTCGCTGATCGTCAAGGTCTCATCCGTTCTGTTGCGGGGGTGCGCGAGAGCGCGCGAGTGGTCCAAGAGGTCGTCGAGGAGGCACCGCCGACCGGTAAGGGAGTGGGCCCGGACGCCGGTCCGGCGGTCATGGGGAGGCAGACACGCCGGACCGCGTCGCACGGGGAAGTCGGCGCCTTTCGGCGTCCGGGCCCCGAACGGGGTGGCGTCCCGGTTCGGGGAATCCGGCGGGACGCGGCACCGTTACTTGCCGCCGGCTCCCATCAGACCCGCGACGAGGGCGCGGCGGGCGAAGAGGTAGACGACGAGGATGGGAACCGCGGACATCAGCACCGCGGCCAGCAGGGCCGGCACGTTCGATCCGTACTCGGAGACGAAGTTGTACAGGCCCAGCGTCACCAGCTTGTTGTCGTTCGACTGGGTCATGATCAGCGGGAAGAGGAAGCCGTTCCACGCCTGCAGGGCCGTGAAGACGCACGTGGTCGCGATGGCCGACTTCGACATCGGGACGACCAGCGTCAGCAGGGTCCGCGCCGGACTTGCGCCGTCCAGTGCCATGGCCTCGTACAGCTCGTTGGAGATGTCCCGCATCCCGCCGCTGAGGACCAGCACGCTCACCGGCAGCGCGAACGCGGCGGTGGGCAGGATGATGCCCCACAGGGTGTCGTAGAAGCCGAGATCGTTGATGATCAGGAAGAGCGGGATGATCACCGCCTGCGAGGGAATCGCCAGGCCCAGAAGGAACAGGCGGAACACACCCTTGGTCATCCAGCCCCGGCCGCGCACCACGGCGTAGCTGATCGGGACCGCGAGCGCCAGCACGATGGCGACCGTGGCCACGGCGACGACCAGGGTGTTCCAGATGTACTGCAGGAAGCCGCTGTCCAGGACCGTGCGGAAGTTGTCCAGGGTCACGGTGTCGGGGATCGAGACGGGACCCTTGTCGGTGTACGTCGTCTGGGGCTGTACCGCCGTGCTCACCAGCGCGTACAGCGGAACGCCGATGATCAGCAGCCAGACGAGGGCGGCGGCGCCGGCGAGGTAGTTCGGGCGCGTCCTCACAGCCCCTCCATCGTGCTCGTCATTTTGTCGTATCCACTGAGCTTCGTGAGGATGACGGAGGCGGCGGTGGCGAGCAGCAGCAGGAAGCTGGCGATGGCGCTCGCGTAGCCGTAGTCGTATGTCCGGAAGGCCGTCTGGTACATGGAGAACGGCAGGATCGCCGTGTCGGTGCCGGGGCCGCCGTTGGTCAGCAGCAGGACGATGTCGAAGGCCGTGAGACCGCCGACGACCATGAAGATGGTCGAAGTGATCATCGTGTTGCGCAGCTGTGGCAGCGTGATGTGGACGAACTGCCGGACCCGACCCGCGCCGTCGATCGCCGCCGCCTGGTAGAGCGTGTGCGGGATGGCCCGGGCGGCGCCCTGGTAGAGCAGGCTGTGGAAGGGGACGAACTGCCAGGTGGTCACGAGGACCAGGCAGGCGATCGCGCCCTGCTGGGTGCCCATCGGATTGGCACCGAACAGCCACTCGACCTTGGACGGCAGACCGAAGTTCGGGTCCAGCAGCTGGCGCCACATGACGGCCGTCGCCGCTGTGGACAGCAGCAGCGGCAGGAAGAACAGCGCCGACAGGATCGCCCGGTTGCGCTGGGGACCGGCCGCCCAGACGCCCAGCAGGATGCTGACCGGCGCCTGTACCACGATGTTCCCGATCAGCAGGGCCCCTGTGACCAGGGTGGACTGCCAGACCTGGCTGTCACCGAAGAACCGCGACCAGTTCTCCGTGCCGGTGAACTGCGGTGCGTTCAGGCCGTCCCAGTGCGTGAAGGAGAGGTAGAGCACGCCCACCATCGGCGCGACGGCGAAGACGAGGAAGAACAGCAGCCCGGGAACCGCCCAGGCCACGCCGGGCCGCTCCAGGGTGGGCGGAGCGGCCCGGTCACGAACCCGTTGCTGGTGCACGGGCCGCGAAGTC
Organism: Streptomyces sp. NPDC050508; assembly: GCF_040655155.1. Lineage (NCBI taxonomy): Bacteria > Bacillati > Actinomycetota > Actinomycetes > Kitasatosporales > Streptomycetaceae > Streptomyces > Streptomyces sp. NPDC050508. The sequence continues at coordinate 885,382 of NZ_JBFAJJ010000001.1, read as the reverse complement.
GTTGCGGAGACCACGTGGACGCGCCTTCCTACTTCTTGATCGCCAGAACCGCGCTGACGAACTGCTCCGGCGAACTCTGGCCGTTGAACAGCTTCTGGATCTCGGTCAGCAGCGGCGTGCCGAGGGTGAGGCCGAGCGCCTGGTCCCAGGACTGGGTGAAGGAGGGTGCCTTCTGCACCAGGTCGTACTGGAACTTGGCGTACGCCGGGTCGGCTGCCTTGGTGAGGTACTGCGCGGCGTTTGACGTGATCGGCACCTCGCCCTTGGCGACCAGTCCCTGCACGTAGCTGTCGCTGTAGGTGGTCTTCAGGAACTCCGTCGCGGTCTCCTTGGCGGCGGAGGTGGTCACCGAGAGGTAGTTCGTGGGGTTGCCGACCACGTTGCCGGCATCGCCCTTGCCTCCCTCCACGGAGGGGAAGGCCACGTATCCCAGGCCGTTCTTCGCGAAGTCGGGGGCCTCACTCTGTTGCTGGGCGTACTCCCACGAGCCCATCAGCACCATGGCCGCCTTGCCCTTGTTGAGCAGGGTGGTGGTGCCGCCGGGGCCGTAGTTGACCGATCCGAACTTCTTGCCGAACGCGCCGCTGTCCACCAGCTCCTTGATCATCTGCGCGGTCTTGAGGACGGCGGGGTCCTTCCACTGCGACCAGTCGCCGCCCTGGATCTTGTCGAACAGCGTCGGCCCCGCGAGGCGGTCGACGAGGTACTCGACCCACATCAGCTCGGTCCACGAGGAGCTGGCGTTGCCGGCCAGCGCGAAGGGCGTGATCCCCTTGCCCTTGAATACCTTGACCAGGTTCTGCAGCTTGGCGTAGGTCGTCGGCGGCTGAACGCCCGCGTCGGCGAAGAGCTTCTTGTTGTAGAAGAGGAACACCGGCTGGGTGCCCCGGCAGGGGATGGCGACCAGCTTGCCGCCGACCTTGCCCGCGGCGAGGGCGGACGGCAGGAAGTGCGACTCCAGGGCCGTGTCCAGCGTGACCAGCTTCCCGGCCGTGACGTAGTCGTTCAGGCTGCCGCCGCCCCAGCTGAAGAACACCCCGGGCATCCTGGCCGAGCCCATCGCGGTCCGCAGCTTGTCCTTGTACCCGTCGGTGGCGATCACGGTCATGCTGACCTTGCCCTTGCCGACGGAGTTGAAGGTGTCCACCGCCGTCTTCTGGACCGAGTTGGTCGGGTCCTGCAGCGTCCAGAAGTCGACGTTGCCCGTGGGCGAGGACGTGGAGCTGCCGGACGAACCACAGCCGGCCACGGTGACGCTCAGCGTGGTCGCCGCCGTAGCGCTGAGGAACCATCTCCGGGACACACTGTTCATCGTTGAACACCTTTCGAGTCGGCAGGATCCCCTTCGCGGGTGCACTGCACCCGGCAGGCCGTCCCGGGCCTGCCCGCACTGAGGGATCTGGGTCGATGGCCATGACCGTCAGGCGCTGTTGCGCAAGTGTTGCGGTTCCGTTGCTCCTGCGGTTGAGCTGGCGTCGGTCACGTTAAGCGGCGGAATTCGGCCGCGGCAATATCGGAGCGAAATCACTTCCGAAAGACTTTCGCAGTCCGAGGGCTTGCGAAACCGGCTCGGGTTCGTCCCTATTTCCCGGTTTCGGGCGGCGCCGTGGACATGCGCACGATCAGTTCCGTCGCGAGCTCCCTGCGCGTCGTCGCGGGAAGCCGGCCCTCGGCGAGGTTCAGCAGGACACGCGTGGCCTCCTGGCCCAGCTCCCTGAACGGCTGCCTCACCGCACTCAGCGGCGGCGAGGCCATGGCGGCCACGAGGGTGTCGTCGAACGACATCACCGACAGCCGGCGCGGTACAGCGATACCCAGTTGCCGGGCGGCCTCCATCGCGCCGAGCGCCTGGACGTCACTGGCGGCGAACAGAGCCGTCGGTCTCTCGTCCCGCTCCAGCACACTGCGGGCGGCGCGCAGTGCCTCGCCGTAGTCGAAGTCCGTCGAGCGCACGAGCGTGGCGTCGTAAGGGATCCCTGCCTCCGCCAGGGCGGCCCGGTAGCCGTGCAGGCGCGCGGACCCGGCCAGGGAGTGCGACCGGCCGGCCAGCATGCCGATGCGGCGGTGCCCGAGGTCGATCAGGTGCTGGACAGCGGTCGTCGCGCCGTGCCAGTTCGCCACCCCGACACTGGGGATGTCCGCGGACGGCGCGTTCAGGGGATCGACGAGCACTACCGGAATCCGCTGCTCCAGGATCCGGCGCTCGTCCCGCTCGACGAGAGTGGAGATGACGATCACGACCCCGAGGGCGTCCAGCTTCTGAGACTCCTCCAACCACTGTGCGATGGAGCGCCGGCTCGTCGTGCCGACGGTCGTGTGGACCCCGATTTCGGCCGCCGACTCCACGATGCCGCGGACAACTTCGAGGGTGTACGGTCCCGCCAGGTCCCGGAACACCGCGAGGATCTGCCGTCGCCGACGGGCTTCGGCCTCCCACGTACGGACAAACCCACGTTCGGCCAGCAGCGCCTCGATGCGGGCGCGTGTCGCCGCGGACACGTCACGCCGCCTGTGGACGACCTTGGACACGGTCGCCGGCGAGACGCCGACCTCGTCGGCTATCGAGGCGAGAAGCCCGTACTGGGCGTTCCGGCGGGAGCTGGTTGGGCCCGTCACTGCGGTGTGGACCTCCCGTACCCCGTCCGTTGGCCTGTTCTGATCGCACGCTGAGTGAACGTACACGCCGGTTCGATCACGGCAGGCCGGGAAAGAGTGCCGAAAGCCGCGTACACCTGCGGAAACGTGGGAACTCAAGGGCTGCGAAAGTCTTTCGCGACCCGATCGGCCGCCTCTTGTAGGCTCCCCCGCAGCCTGTTCGAGCCGCGCAGGCACGTTACTTCCGGGAGGCCGGGAATGCCGGTGCACAGCATCCACGACACGCAACCCGCCGACCGCTGGGAGGACGCTTTCCTCTCCGGCAACGGCGAGTACGGAATCATGGTGTTCGGGCATCCTCACCGGGAGCGGATCGTCCACAACCACCACCGTTACGTGCTGCCCAACGAGTCCCTCGGGATGCGGCCGCCGGCCGTCGCCGACCGTCTTGAACTGGTTCGCGACCTGGCCCTCGCCGGGGAACGGGAGCGAGCACAGCGCGAGTTCTCCGACGGCAGGGGGATGACCTGGACACAGTCCTTCCACCCGGGGCACATGCTCCATGTGGACACGACCGCCGGGGACGGCCCTGTCGAGCACTACCGCCGGGTCACCGACTTCGCCACGGGCGAGGTGCGGGTCACCTGGTCCGACGGGGAACGGGAGTGGGTCCGGCGTGCGTTCGTGTCGCGCACCGACGCCGTCGCGGTCGTCGAGATCACCGGTCCGCGGCTCGACCTGGCCCTACGACTGTCCGGAGACCTGTCGGGCCGCCCCGCCGAGGTCACTTTCACGACGTCCGCCGAGGTCAGCGGGGACAGCGAGGCGTCACTCGCCGTCGTGGGCGAGTATCCGCCCGGTCCCGGCGCGGCCGGATTCACCGGCGTGACCCGGGTCGTCGTCACGGGCGGCCGAGTCGCGGCGGAAGGAGACACGGTCAATGTCGAAGGAGCGACGCGCGTCGTTCTGCTGACCCGGATGGACCGGTCGACGCCCCTCCCCCGCATCGACGCGCTCCGCGCGGCCCTGGCTGAACTGCCCGCCGAATACGACGAGTTGCTCTCCCGGCATGCGCCCGTCCACGGCGAACTCTACGGCCGCGCCGAACTCGACCTGGGTGTGCCCGACAGCGACCGCGGCCTCCCCGTGGGCGAGTTGATCGCCCGTGCCGACACCAAGACGCTGGACGGCGCGCTGATCGAGGCGCTGTTCCACTCCGGCCGCTACCTGCTGCTCAGCTCCAGCGGGGTACTGCCGCCCCGGCTGACCGGCCTGTGGCTGGGCGAATGGGGTGCCGCCTGGTCCGGCGACTACACCACCGACGCCAACATCAACCTCCAGATGGCCGGGGCGGTCCTCACCGGCATGCCCGAACTCATCGCGCCGTACGCCGACTTGATCGACGGTCAGATCGACGACTGGCGCACCAACGCCCGCACGATCTACGGCACCCGCGGGATCCTGGCTCCCAGCCGGACGGACGGCGAACACGGGCTGCTCTTCCACCTGGACGACGACTGGCCCTGGACCATGTGGCTGGCGGGCGCGGACTGGCTGCTGTTCCCGCTGTACGAGTACTGGCAGGCGACCGGCGACGACGGCTTCCTCGCCCGCACCCTCGCCCCCTGGCTCGTCGAGGCCGCCACCTTCTTCGAGGACTTCCTCACCCGCGAGGACGACGAAGGACACGTCGTCCTGGTCCCCTCCTACTCCCCCGAGGTCGGCCCTCGCGACGGGCGTGGCATGTCCGGGGTGAACGCCACCATGGACCTGGCCGCGGCCCGGCACGCCCTCACCACCGCCGCCGACGTCTGCACCCGCCTCGGCATCGAGCAGGCCGCGGTCGGCCGCTGGCGCGCGCTGGCGGGGCGGCTGCCGCCCTACCGCGTCGACGGGCAGGGAGCGCTCGCCGAGTGGGCGTGGCCGGGACTGGAGACCGCCGACGACCACCGGCACATCAGCCACCTCTACCCGGTGTGGCCGCTGCACGACATCACCCCGGACGACACCCCCGACCTGGCCGCCGCCGCCCGCGAAGCCCTGCTGCGACGGGGTGACGAGAACCTCTCCGCGCACGGCAGCCTGCACCGCGCCCTGGTCGCCGCACGCCTGAAGGACAGCGGGACGGCGAAGGAGAACGTCCTCAAGATCGTGGGCCACAACATGGTCTTCCGGTCGCTGATGACCTCGCACAACCCCGACCTGGAGATCTACAACGCGGACGCCGCCCACTGTCTGCCGGCCGTGGTCGTGGAGATGCTGCTCGACTCCCGGCCCGGGATCGTGGAGCTCCTGCCGGCCCGGCCCCCGGAGTGGCGGTCCGGCAGCCTGCGCGGTCTCGCCACGCGCGCCGGGGTCGGCGTCGACGAGCTGACGTGGGATGTGTCCGAGGGCCTCGCGAAGGTGGTTCTCACCTCGCCACTTGAGCGGGACATCGTCCTCGTGTGCCGTGCCGGCTCGGACCGGCGGCAGACCGTACACCTGCTGCCGAACGTCCCCACCACGGTGACCGTCCCGCTCGCCTGAGGTCTCAGGGGCGGGCAGACGTGGGACGCCCGCCCTCGGGGCAACCGCACCGGTGCAACGCGTGCGCCCTGCGGTCACTCACTGTGTGTCGACTCGACTGCGCACCGACGTCGAGGTGCGCAGCACGAGTTCCGTCGCCAGCTCGATCCGGGACGACGCGGGCGGGCGGCCCTCCGCGAGTTGCACGAGCACCCTGGTGGCCTCGGCGCCCAGTTCCTCGAACGGCTGGCGCACCGCGCTCAGCGGCGGACAGGCCATGGCCGCCACGAGGGTGTCGTCGAAGGACATGACCGCGAGGTCCTCGGGAACGCTGAGCCCGTGCTGACGGGCCGCTTCCAGGACGCCGAGCGCCTGCGCGTCGCTTGCCGCGAAGACGGCGGTGGGTGGATTGCCTGAGCGCAGGATCTGCAGGCTGGCGAGCAGCCCTTCTTCGAAGTCGAAGTCGGTCGAGCGCACGATCGCCGGGTCGTACGCGATCGCCGCCTCCTCCAGGGCGGCCCGGTAGCCATGCAGCCGCGCCGCCCCGGCCAGCGAGTGCGAACGGCCCGCGACCATGCCGATCCGGGTGTGCCCGAGGCCCAGCAGGTGTTGCACCGCTTCCCTGGCCCCGCTCCAGTTCGTCACCCCGATGCTCGGAATGTCGTGGGTCGGTGCGCTCAGTGGGTCGATCAGCACCACGGGAAGCCGCCGCTCGACGATCCGGCGCTGGTCTTCCTCGGCCAGCATGGAGATCACGATGATCAGGCCCGCCGCGTCGAGAGCCACGCACTCCTCAAGCCACTGGGAGATCGAACGGTGACCGGTCGTCCCGGTCACCACGTCCAGGCCCAGTTCGTCCGCCGCGTCCACGATCCCGCGGACGACTTCCAGCGTGTACGGCCCCGACAGGTCACGGAACACCGCGATGATCTGACGCGACGCCGCGGGATCGGGTTCTCCCGGGCGGACGTACCCGTGGCGTGCCAGCAGGTCCTCGACCCGGGCTCGCGTCGCCGCTCCGACATCGGCACGCCGGTGCACGACCTTCGACACGGTGCTGAGCGACACTCCCGCCTCGCCGGCGATGCTCGTCAGCAAACCGTACTGCGCATCCACGCGCGCGCCGCCCCGAACTGTCACTCGTACGCCTCGCCTTTGAGCTGCCACTCGACACTCCGCCGCAAGCCAACAGGACGAAAGACCCGGTGACAAGGCTGCTGCATCGGATGACGACCGGCGCGCCGGCCGAGCTCCGACGTTGCCCGCTCAGATGCTGGCCGTGGTCATGATCTGCTCCCTTGCCGTGGTTGCCCGCGCCGACTCACGCTCACCGGCTCAGCCGAGGCCGATCTGCCCGTAGAAGGTTTGGTTGTCCCAGAACAGGAACTCCTCGTCCATGGTGCCCCGGCGGTTCCAGATGCCGACCGTGGCCATGTTGATGGCGTACTTCTTGCCGGTCGGCTGGATGAAGCCGCCGTTCCCGTCCGACATGGGGCGGGTGAAGGTGCCCTGCATCACGCCGGTGACCGCGGTCAGTTCGCCTTTCGCCACCCGGAGCGGGTGGGACAGGATCCGCGTGTCGGGAGCCCACACGAAGAGGGCCGCGAGGTCCTTGACGTGCTGTTCGATGCCGTCGGTGTAGTGCCCGTCGGGCCAGTGCACGCGCACGTTCTTCGCGTGACTCTCGCCCAGGCGCGCCCAGTCGGCGTGAGTGAAGATCTCGAAGTCCAGTTCGTCGAAGGTCTCCAGGTGCCTGCGCTCGGTGCGGGTCAGGTTCTGCGGGTAGGGAGGGTTCGGCACCGGCGTGGTGGCCGGGTCCGGGAGCAGGCCCGGGTATTGCTGGGCCGCCTCGGCCAGACTGTCTCCGCTCGTGACGGCGGTGATGGCGAGTGCGCCGAACGCGGCGGCGGCTCCACCTCTGAGCAGGGAACGACGCTCCATGGTGCGTACTCGATTCTCGTGAAGGCGCTCAGCGAGCGCTGCTGATGAATCCGTGGCTTGGAAACCCAGGCCGTACGGGCCCGGTCGAAAAGTGGCTGCGCACGGGAAGCCGCGCCGATCGGGCTACGCGACGCCCGGGGTGAACAGACCGGCGGCCCAGGCATGACTGGTGATCACGATCGCTGTGACGATGTCGAGTTCATGCTCGTCACGAGGTCCGTAGAGCAGGACCATGCCCGGAGCAAGCCTGATGCCGGCGAGGGGATGGGCCACAGCCCAGCCGTGCCGGATGGCGTCGGCGGCCAGACCGACCGGCAACGCCACGTGGAGCGAGCCGTCCTGTCCGGGGTGCAGGTGAGCGAACTCCCTGGCCCTTGGCACGAGGAATGCCTGCTCAGGACCGGTAGTGGAGGCCTGCGTGAGCATGAAGCCTCGCGCACCCGGCACGGAGATCACCGACTGGCCGGTGTCGACGCCGACGAGCGCGCTCAGCCGGGTGAACAACTTCTCCTGCAGCTCAGGTGGTGAGTTGTCGGTCAGCTGCTGCTGGGGAATCGTCACGCTGACGCGCGGACGCGGTCCGGCGCGGTCGGGAAGATCCTCGGAGAGAGTCGCCCAGCGCGCCGCCTTCCTGCCGGGAAATCCATGACGGGCAATGTGGTCGGCCCGCTCCGCGAGCCAGCCGGCGAGGCCGGCCAGCGCACCGGGGGCTATGGCGTGCCCCACGGGATCCCGCCGGGCGACCGTCGGGGCCCCGGACTCCTCGGTCAGGTATTGCCAGGTGCGGTCGAGGAGTTCCCGCGGTATGACCTGGTCGTGCTCGCCCTGGGCGACGAACACCGGCACCCCGGCCAGTCGCGCGGTCACCGTGGGCACGCCTGCGTCGAAGGGCAGGGTGCCGTAGAGGATCGCGGCTCCGGCGAAGCGTTCGGGGTTGTCCAGCACGAGGCCGCCCGCGAACGCGGCGCCGCCGCTGAAGCCGACGAGCAGAACGGGGCGACCGGGTGGGGCGATCTTGTCGAGCCAGGCGTTGAACCAGTGCATGGCCGCCCGCAGGGACTCCGGGACCGGGCGGCCGATACCGCGGTTGGCGAACCAGGCGAACCCGGGCCCCTCTGCGAGGGGTGCGCGTACGGCGGCGTACGAGAGCTCCGGTGGCAGCGCGTCGGCGAGCGCCATGATCTCGGTCTCGTACGAGCCGCGGCCGTGCAGCAGGACGACGAGCGGAGCCACCGCGTCGCCTCGGGTCACCGCGACCGGCGCCCCGAACGGGGAGTTCGCCATGTCGTCGTCGATGGACATGATGGGTTCCCCTCAGCCTGTCGGGCCGAGGAGTGCCCACCCGGACTGCCATGCCCAGCCCTGGGTCGCGTTGAGGGAGATGTTCAGAAAGGCCATCTCCTCCAGGGCGCGGGCCATGCGCAGCCCACCCGCGTCGATCGGCTCGAAGCCGAGCGAGTACGCGAACTCCGCGACGTTCTTCTTCGCGTCGGCATCGTCGCCTGCGTAGAAGAGGTGCAACGGGATGCCCTGCTCGACGGGGTTGCCGAGGCGTCCGGCGAAGACGGTGTTGAAGGCCTTGACCACGGGTGTGTTCGGCAGGTGCCGCTGGAGGGTCTGCGCGGCTGTGGTCTCCTCGATGTCGAGGTCGGTAAAGGTCGCGTTCAGTGGGTTGGTGGCGTCCACGACGACCTTCCCGCTTACCGCCGGCGCCAGTTCGTCCGCGACGGAGGTCACCGCACTGCCGGGTACGGCCAGCACCACGAGGTCGGCGCCGGTCACGGCGTCCACGTTGTTCGCCGCGGGACGCGCTCCCGTTTCGACCGCTGCCGCGGCGGCCTTCTCCGGGCTGGTCGCCGACACGGACACGGTATGTCCGGCGGCGACTGCGGCCTTGCTGAGAGCGGAGCCCACGTTGCCCGCTCCGATGATCGCGACATGCATGACAGCCTCCAGTTCCTTGACTAGTCAGATATTGACACAGTAACTATCGATGCCTGATGGCGCAATATCTGACTCAGCAACCTTTTAGCGGGTAGGATTGTCAACATGCCTTCCGCGACCCCCATTGACGACCCTCTGATCACCACGTTCGGCCGCCTGGCCGAGGCGTACAGCCGGCTGGAGCAGTGGCTCGGGTCCGCCATGGAGTCCGAGGCCGGGCTGCCACACGTCTGGTTCGAGGTGCTCATCCGGCTGGCCCGCTCGGAGGGGGAACAGCTGACCATGAGCTCCCTGGCCGACCAGATCGCCCTCACCACCAGCGGCGTGACTCGACTGGTGGACCGCATGCAGGTGGCGGGATACGTCGAGCGGCGCCCGTGCCCCACGGACCGGCGCGTCTCCTACGCGGGCATCACCGCCACCGGGCGCGACATGCTCGACCGAGCGGCCGTCGTACACGCCCGCAACCTGCGAAAAGTGTTCGACGGCTTCACCCCGCAGGACCTGGACGCGCTGGACACCGCACTGGACCACGTCCGGGAGGCGGCGTCCGGGCTGCCCCGGCGGCCATGACGTGCGCGGGCGGCCGCCGGGACAAGATGAACCCTGCGCCGGCACCGAGGGCTTCCTGAACCGCCTTGGTCACCAGGTCAGAAGACGACCACCGGCTTGACCGTGACACCGGACGCGGAGTCCGCGAAAGCGGTGGCTCGTGGCGGCGCATCACGATGAACACCTCACCGGCATTGGCTTCGTATCACCGAGTTTGGACAGCGCTTGGTGATCGCAGGGCAGGAAAATGTCGACGCTGATGAGGATCTCCGAATCCCCCACCGCGGTTCGGTTGAGCCACCAGACTTGCTCTTGTTTCCCCTTTCCCAACAGAGAAGGGACGGCAAGCGTGGCGAACAGCGCACTTCTGGTGATGGACGTCCAACGGGACATCGTGGCCATCGCCGACGACGGTTCCGGATACCTGCCGCGCTTGCGCAGAGCGATCGACGGTGCCCGGGCCGCCGGCATCCCCGTGATCTACGTGGTGATCGGGTTACGGCCGGGCGATCCGGAAGTCAGCCCGCGCAACAGGGTGATGACAAACGCCGTGCGGTCAGGCCTGTTCACCGAGGGCGCCCCTGGCACCGCGATTCATGACGCCGTTGCGCCTCAGCAGGACGACGTGGTGGTCACCAAGAGGCGGGGGAGCGCGTTCTCGGGCAGCGACCTCGACCTGGTGCTCAGGGCTCGCGATATCGACAGCCTGGTTCTCACCGGCATCGCCACCAGCGCGGTAGTGCTGTCCACTCTGTGGAGCGCCATCGACCTGGACTTCGGCCTCACGGTCCTGGCGGATGGCTGCCTCGACACCGACCCCGAGGTGCACCGGTTCCTCACCGAGAAGCTGTTCCCGCAGTGGGCAGATGTCGTCGCCGTCGAGGACTGGCTCAAAGCCATCGCACCGCAATAGCGGGAGGCCGTCCGGACCCTCGCGTGCGGGGCACGCCAGCGTCACCTCCGGCCAGCAGAGCCCCCTGCATCTACGGCCTGAAGCATGGGTCCGTCACGTCACAGGGCGTTCGACGCCAGCTCATAACGCACCGTCTGGGCCCTGATGAGGCCGTCCCGGATGACAAAGGTGTCGACGCCGTGGGTCGCGCTGCTCTTCGCCGATGCCGCAGCCCATTCCAGGAAGAGGACCTCGCCGCCGAAGAGGGTGGTCTTCATCTCCCAGTCGGCCTTCGGGAGATCGGCGAACAGCCGGGTGAAGCTCTCCCGGACACCCTCCTTGCCGTACAGAACGCCCTTCGGAGTGATGACCACCGCATCTTCCGCGAAGTTGGCGACAAGCTTGTCCAGATCCTCGGCGACCAACGCCGCACCATGACTGGCGTAGACCTCTTCGGGGGTACGGATCTGCATCTCTCGGTCTTCCATCGGAACCACTTCCGTTTGAGATCTGTCCGCGAGCTGACGGGTCGCAGACACTTTCCTCCCTCACGTTACATCGAATCGCTATAAGCATCGAATCGATGTGAAGTTGCGCGGACGCGGAGACGAAGCGGGGGCGGTCGTACACAGGGCGCACTCCTGCCGTCTTGCCGGATCTCCGCCGCCAACTCTGCGACTACTGCGGGGATCTGGGGCCGGTCCGGCTACTCACCGTCCGGAACAACCGGCCGGTCTCCTCGCCCGGATCCCTCGGGACGGTGTATCGCGTCTCGTCGCGGATCTCGTCGAAGTGGTCCCGTACGTCCTCCATCGACAGGGCCGGGTTGAAGTAGCCGTCCGTTCTGCCGACGAAGAACCGCGCGACATGACCGGCACCCACCGTGTACATCTCTCCGGAGACGGGGCAGTCCTCGTGTGCCAGGTAGGCGACGGCCGGCGCGACGAGCGCCGGATCGAGCTTGTCGACGAAGGACTTCATGCGTTCCACGGTCATCGCCTGCTCGACACGTTCGGGCTCTCCTTCGGGGGCTTTCCCCCGCGCTCCGGTTCGTGTCATGGACTGGGTGAGCATGCGGGTGAGCGCGATCGGGGCCACGGCGTTGACCTTGATGCCGTATGCGGAGCCCTCGGCGGCCAGGACGCGGGTGAGGCCGATCAGGCCCGTCTTGGCGGCGCCGTAGTTGCTCTTGTTCGCGGTGCCCAGGAGTCCGGCAGCCGAGGTGGTGTTGACCACGCGGCCGTAGCCCCGCTCCCGCATGACGTTCCAGGCCGGGCGGGTGACGTAGAACGCGCCCTTGAGGTGGACATCGAGGACGGGATCGAGCAGTTCGGCCGTCATGTCGTGGAACGGTGCGTCCCGCAGGATGCCCGCGTTGTTGACGACGATGTCCACGGTGCCGTAGGCGTCCAGGGCGGAGTGGACGACGGCATGACCTCCCTCGGGTGTCGCCACGCTGTGCGTGTCCGCCACCGCCTCGCCTCCCAGGTCACGTATCTGCCGGGCCACGTTCTCGGCAGGGCCTTGGTCCGTCCCTTCGCCCGCCGTCGACCCGCCGGTGTCGTTGACCACGACACGTGCTCCGCGCGACGCCAGCAGCAGGGCGTACTCCCTGCCCAGTCCCCCGCCCGCGCCGGTGACGACCGCGACCCTGCCGTCGAATCCGAGGTCGGTCATGCGTGGTCCCAGGTGACCGGCATCCGCTCCGGACCGCGCGTGGACACGCCCGACTTCCACACGACGTCGTCCGCGGAGTCCGCGAACCGCAGACTCGGCAGCCGGGTCAGCAGGGTGTGGAGGGTGACCTGGAGTTCCATCCGGGCAAGGGGAGCGCCGAGGCAGTGGTGGGCTCCGTGGCCGAACCCGATGTGGGGGGCCTCCTTGCGGGTCAGATCGAGTTCTTCAGGATCGGTGTAGACGGTCTCGTCCCGGTTGGCCGAGGACCTGTCGACCACCACGGGCTCGCCCGCGCGCACGGTCACGCCGCCCAACTCGACGTCCTCCAGGGCGTAGCGCGGCTGCGAGCTGCCCGCTCCGGCGGGGATGTAGCGCAGCAGTTCCTCGACCGCCCTGGGCACCAGGTCGAGGTCGGCGCGCAGGGCCGCGAGCTGGTCGGGGTTGGTGAGCAGCAGGTAGACGAAGTTGGGGATCTGTGTGGCGGTGGTCTCGTGGCCGGCCACGAGGATCGTCTCCGCCATCGTCAGCAGTTCCTCCTCGGAGAGGCGGTCCTCGGCGTCGCGGGCGGCGACGAGGGCGGACAGCAGGTCGTCCTGCGGTTCCTGGCGCCGCTCGGCGGTGAGGGCGGCGACGTACTCCCGCAGCTGTGCGCGGGAGTCGGCCACCTGCTCCCGGGTGAACTTGCTGGTGGACAGGTAGGCGTCCGCCCATCGACGGAAGTCGCCGCGGTCCTCGAAGGGCACGCCGAGCAGTTCGCACATCACGGCGATCGGCAACGGCAGTCCGAAGTCGCGCACGAGATCCGTGGGCGGCCCCTCGGTCAGCATCGTGTCGACGAGTCCGTCGGCGATCTGCTGTACGCGCGGCCGGAGTTGGTCGATGCGCCGCATGGTGAACGCCTTCGCCACCAGTCGGCGCAGTCGGCTGTGCTCGGGCGGGTCGAGGCTGATCATCGCTCCGGCGCCCGCCGGATAGGGGCGGGAGCGGGGCTGGTCCCGGCCGACAGCGGCGGCCCGGCTGAAGCGCGGGTCGCCGAGGACGACCTTGACGTCCTCGTAGCGGGTGGCCAGCCAGGCCGGTTCGCCGTACGGCAACTGGACGCGGCACAAAGGCTGTTCGCGTCGCAACGCGGCGTACAGCGGGTCGAAGTCGAGCTTCTCGGTGGCGAACGGATAGGCCCGGGGTTCTGTGACGGTCATGGGTGCCTCTCGGTACGGTCGCGGTTCACCAGGTGACGGGCAGTTCGTGCACACCGTAGATGCTCATGTCGCCGCGGAACCTCAACTCCTCGAAGGGAACCGCCAGTTGCAGGTCCGGGAGCCTGCGCAGCAGGGTGGGCAGCGCGATCTCCAGTTCCGCGCGGGCCAGGATCTGGCCGATGCACTGGTGGGTGCCGTGGCCGAAGGCGACGTGTCCGCGGACATCGCGGCCGATGTCGAACTCGTCGGGTTCGGGGAGGAATTCGGGGTCCCTGTTGCCTGCGGGCAGGTTCATCACCATGCCCTCGCCGGCCTTGATCAGCTGTCCGCCGATGGTGACGTCCTCGACGGCGATGCGGGCGACCAGGCTGTGCACGATCGTCAGGTGGCGCAGCAGCTCCTCCACCGCGCCGGCGACCACCTTCGGGTCGTCGGTGTCCCGGATCCGCGCGAGGTCGTCGGGATGACGGAGCAGGAACAACGTGCCCAGGGCGATCATGTTGGCCGTGGTCTCATGGCCGGCGTTGAGCAGGATGTGGCCGTTCATCGCCACGGTGTCGCGGTCGATGTCGCCGGCGGCGACGTGCTCACGCAGCAGGCGGCTGATCAGGTCGTCTCCCGGCTCCGTCTCCTTGCGCGCCACCAGTTCCCGCAGGTAGCCGAACAGGGCCCTGCTCGCGGCGGTCCGCTCCTCCTGCGGGCGGTGCAGGCTCATCATGACCGCCGTGTGCTCCTGGAAGAGCTCGTGGTCCGCGTACGGCACTCCGAGCAGCAGGGAGATCACGAGGGATGGCACGGGAAGCGCGAAGTCGCGCATGATGTCCGCCGGTTGGCCCTTGCCGACCATCCGGTCGAGGAAGTCGTCCACCATCTCCTGGATGTGCGGACGCATGGCCTGGACCTTCTTGACGGTGAAGTCCTTGGTCAGCATGCGGCGCAGCCGGGCGTGTTCCGGGTCGTCCATCCGCGGGAAGATCGACGGCGCGCCCGCACCGCGCTCCTCCCCCTGGAGCCGGCCGACGACATCCGCGCTGATACGGGGATCGGTCATGGCGGCCTTGATGTCCTCGATCCGGTTCACCACCCAGACCGTGTGGCCGTTCCACACCGCCCTTCGCAACCCCTCCGCCTCGCGCCACTTCGCGTAGTCGGCCGGGGGGTCGAAAGGACAGCGGGCGGAACGCTCACCGGGAAAGACGGGAAGACCAGCCGTTTCGTTCGCGTCGGTCACCGTGCTCATCAAGGCTCCTGGGTCGGTTCGGACGGGTTCTCACCGCTCTGGATCTCCGCCCTCATCCCGGCCAGCCAACCGCGCTCCGCGTCGATCCGGGCGATCCCGTGGTCGAGCGCCAGGCGGCTCCAGCGCTCCACCCGCACGGATGCCAGCGCGGCGACACGGTCGCGGTTGCGGACCAGCACCCAGTCGCGGGCCTCCAGTACGCGGAGTTGTTCCTCGGGACTCAGCCAGGCGAAGTTCACCAGCCGAGCGTGGAACTCGCGCGACTGGTCCGTACCCCCCTCGGGGAGCTCGGCCAGCATGTCGTGCAGGACTTCCCGCCCGACGTCGGTGATCGAGTAGACGTGCCGCGGCGGTTTCGCCTCCTGTTTCTCCGCACTGCGCAGCACCGCCCCGCCGTCGACGAACTGACGCAGCCGTGGGTAGAGGGAGTTGTTCGACAAGGAGTGCCCCGTCGCCGCCTCCACCTCCCTGCGCAACTCGTATCCGTGACGCGGCCCGCGGGCCAGCTCGGCCAAAAGGAGGATGTCGATCCACATAGCGGTTACCGTAACCTAGGTCTCTGTAACCTAGCAATCAACACTCGCCCGACTCCGCCGAGAACGAGGACGAAAACCATGCATGTGGAAGTGGAACTCGACGAACCCAAGTGCGTCGCCGCCGGTCAGTGTGTCGTGGCCGCTCCGGAGGTGTTCGACCAGCGGGACGAGGACGGGGTCGCCGTCCTGCTCGACGACCGGCCCGGCCCGGATCTCCTCGACGGAGTGAAAGAAGCCGCGTCGCTCTGTCCCGCGGCGGCGATCCGCCTGGTGGAGCGGTGAGGCGGATCGTGGTCGTCGGCGCCTCGGCCGCGGGCCTCGCGGCGACCGAGACGCTGCGCCGGGAGGGCTACGACGGGACGCTCACCCTCGTCGGCGACGAACCCCACCTGCCCTACGACCGTCCGCCCCTGTCCAAGCAGTTCCTCACCGGGCAGTGGGACACCGGACAGCTGGCCCTGCGCACCGGAGCCGACCTGGACGCTCTCGATCTCGATCTGCGTCTGGGTGTCGCCGCGACCGGACTGGATCCGGCCACCCGGTCTGTGCGGCTGTCGGACGGCTCGACGATGTCCTACGACGGCCTCGTCATCGCCACCGGAGTACGTCCCCGCAGACTGCCCGGCAAGGACACGCAGGTACTGCGGTCGCTCGACGACGCGCTGGCGCTGAGAGACCGGCTGGGTCCCGGGCGCCGGCTCGTCGTGGTCGGCGCCGGGTTCCTCGGCGCGGAGGCAGCGGCCACCGCGGTGGGTCTCGGCGCCGACGTCACGCTGCTGGAACCCGCGCCGGTGCCCCTCGCGCACGTGGTGGGCACCGAGGTCGGTCGAGTCCTCTCCCAGGCCCATCTGGAACGGGGCGTGGAGTTGCGTACCGGAGTGACGGTGTCGGAGGCGACCGGCAACGAAGTGCTGCTGGCCGACGGCGAGGTGGTCGAGGGCGACGCGGTTCTGATCGCCGTCGGGTCTCGGCCCAACACCGAGTGGCTGGCCGGCAGCGGGCTCGCCCTGGAGGACGGTGTGGCGTGCGACGCGTACTGCGAGGCGGCCCCCGGGATCTACGCGGTCGGGGACGTGGCCCGCTGGTACAACCCGTTGTTCGCCACCCCGATGCGGATCGAGCACCGCACGAACGCCGCCGAACAGGGTATGGCCGCCGCCCGCAACCTGCTCGCCGCGCCGGAGGCGCGCAAGCCGTTCGCGCCGGTGCCGTACTTCTGGTCGGACCAGTACGACATGCGGATCCAGGCATACGGACATCTGCGCGGCCATGACGAAGTCGCCCTCGTGCAGGGCGACTTGACCGAGCGTCACTTCGTGGTGGCGTACCGGAAGGGCGACCGCCTGACCGGGGTCCTTGGCGTGGGCGTCACGCCGAAGGTGCTCCGAAGCTGGCGGCAGGCACTGGCCGCAGGCACCTCATGGCACGAAGCGGTGGCGAACGAGACCTGCGCACCGCCCACCGCGGAATGCACCGCGACCGTACCGACGCGATGAGTCACCGCAGCACCCCCGCCCCCTCTGCGTGGCCACCGGTTCCGGTCATGCACGACGTACAAGCGACATCGGCTCTTCCGCGCTCCTCCCCCACACTCCGGAGGCCTGACCCATGTCCTTTCCCTCGCCCCTGACATCCGAGGCCGAAGCCTCCGGCGGACGGAACGTGAACGTCCTGGTGGCGGTTCTCGCCTTCACCGGAATCGCAGTGGCACTGGTGCAGACGCTCATCATCCCGATCATCCCCCACCTTCCCGAGTACCTGCACGCCTCCGCCGCCGATGCCGCCTGGGCGCTCACCGCCACCCTGTTGTGCGGCGCCGTCGCCACCCCGGTGATGGGCCGCCTCGGCGACATGTACGGCAAGCGCCGCATGCTGCTCATCGGCGTCGCCGTGCTGGTGGCGGGCTCCCTGGTCTGCGCGTTCAGCGAGTCGCTGACCACGATGATCGTCGGCCGTGCCATGCAGGGCCTGGCGAACGGGGTCATCCCGCTCGGCGTCAGCATCCTGCGTGACGAGGTGCCGGCCGAGAAACTGCCCGTGTCCACCGCCGTGATGCTCGGTTCCCTCGGTGTCGGCGGCGCCCTGGGCCTGCCCGCATCCGCGATGATCGCCGACACGTTCGACTGGCACGTGCTGTTCTGGACGTCGGCCGCTCTCGGCGCGGTCGCTCTCCTGCTGGTTCTGCTGCTCGTGCCCGAGTCGAAAGCGCGCCCCGGCGGACGCGTCGACGTCCCGGGCGCCCTGGGCATGGGCATCGGCCTGGTCTGCCTGCTGCTCGGGGTCTCCAAGGGAGCCGACTGGGGCTGGGGCAGCGCCACCACACTCGGCGTCTTCGCCGTGGCCCTGATCGTCCTGCCGTCGTGGGGCTGGTTCGAACTGCGCACCCCGCAGCCCATGGTGGACCTGCGGACCAGCTCGCATCCCCAGGTCCTGTTCGCCCACCTCGCCGGGATCGCGTTCGGGTTCTCGCTGTTCGCGCTCAACCTGGTGCTGCCCCAGGTTCTCCAGCTGCCGAAGATCACGGGCTACGGGCTGGGCGAGTCACTGGCCACTGCGGGCCTGGCCATGGCCCCCCAGGGGCTGGTCATGATGGCTGTGGCCCCGTTCTCCGCCCGCGTCACCAGGACCCGGGGGCCGAAGACGACCCTGATGATCGGCGCCGTGGTCGTGGGAGTGGGCTACCTCCTCATCATGGTGCTGATGTCCGCCACCTGGACGCTGATCCTGGCCTCCTGCGTCGTCGCCATGGGAGTCGGCTTCGGCTACGCCGCACTGCCGACGCTCGTCATGGACTCCGTGCCCGCCTCCGAAACCGCCGCGGCCAACAGCCTCAACACCCTGATGCGGTCCATCGGCACCACCACGTCCAGTGCCGTGGCCGGTGTACTGCTCGCCCATATGACGATCGACTTCCACGGCGTGGAAGTACCGTCCGAGAACGGCCTGCGTGCCGTCCTGGCGATCGGCGTCGGTGCCGCCACCGTCGCTCTCGCCGTCGCCTCCTTCATCCCACGGCGCCGGCCCGAAGCCGCTCTCCCTCCGGCGAACGCCATTGCCGAGAAGGTCGGCCTGAGTCCGCTCCCCGACATCGACTGAACCATCGCGGTCCGATGGCGGCGGGGCCCGACGCCGGCATCGTACCGGGCACGGTCTCGGAGCGGGTCGGCATTCCGGTCCGGCCCGGACCGTCGCCGCCGAGGCGTCTCCAAGGCGGATCCTGACCGTCGTCGCCGAGCGGGCGCCACACCTTCCCCACCTCACGGACGCCGTGACGTGCGGCGCGAATCAGACCGATGTCCGCGTCGCACGCTGAACGGCCGGATGCCAGGCGGGCCACCGATGCGTTGCCCCGCCTGCCACCGGCCTGCTTCAGGACGGCCTCACCAAACCGGTGTCGTAGGCGAAAATAACGGCCTGCACCCGGTCGCGGGCTCCGATCTTGGCCAGGATCCGGCCGATGTGCGTCTTGATGGTCGACTCGGACAGGCAGAGGTCCTCGGCGATCTCACTGTTCGTCAGACCGGCCGCGATATCGGTCAGCACCTCGCGCTCGCGCTGGGTCAGCCCTGCCAGGCGCGGATCTTCGCCGGGGCCGCGCAGGGGGAGGTGCGTGGTGAAGACCTCCAGCAGGCGGCGGGTCATCGCGGGCGCGACCACCGCGTCACCACCCGCGACGGCCCGGATTCCCGCGAGGAGTTCGTCCGGGCGGGCGTCCTTGAGCAGGAAACCGCTCGCGCCCGCGCGCAGCGCGCCGTACGCGTACTCGTCCAGGTCGAAGGTGGTGAGCACAAGGACCCGGGAGCGGCCGCCGGAGGCGAGGATCTGACGTGTGGCCTCGATGCCGTCCATGCCGGGCATGCGGATGTCCATCAGCACCACGTCCGGGTGCAGCTCGGCCGTCCGGCGCACCGCCTCCGCGCCGTGTTCCGCCTCGCCCACCACGGTCGTCTCCGCGCTGCTGTTCAGCAGCATCCGGAAGCCGATGCGCTGCAGCGGCTGGTCGTCGACGATCAGTACCGTGGTCACGGGCACTCCTGAACTCCGGTCCGGTCCTTGGGGGCCGAGCGGGCATGCCCCGCCTGCGGATCGGCCTTCGTCCGCCCGTCGTGGTTCATGGGCAGCACGGCCCGTACGGTCCAGCCGCCGGCCCGGCGTCGGGAGACGGCGTGGCCTCCCACGAGTGCGGCGCGCTCCCTCATGCCGATCAGGCCCTGCCCCGGGGTGCGGCTCCCGCCCGCACGGTCCGGTGTCGCCTCCTCCACCGGTGGGCCGGTGTCGTCGACATGCACCACGACCTCACCGGCACGGGCGTCCGCCGTCACAGTGACACGCACGCGGGTGCGTGGTCCGGCGTGCTTGAGGCTGTTGGTCAGGGCCTCCTGGACGATCCGGTACACGGCGAGCTGAAGGCTCGCGCTGAGCGCGGAGAGGTCGCCCGAGGCGGTGTACGTGACGGTCGGCCCGGCCGTCCGGATCCGCTCGCACAGGGCGGCGAGTTGGGCGGTACCCGGCTGGGGGTGCAGGTCGGCGCCCGCAACGTCGTCGGGCAGTCCGACACGCAACGCACCGAGGGCACGGCGGAGTTCGCCCAGAGACGTGCGCCCGGCCTCGGCGATCGTCCGCAGGACTTCCGGACCCCGCTCCGGCTCCAGCTGGGCTTCGGCCGCGCCTCCGTCGGCCAGACCGACGATCACCGCCAGGGTGTGTCCCACGATGTCGTGCAACTCGCGTGAGACCCGCGCGCGTTCATTGGCCGCGGCCAGCAACTCGCGTTGCTCGCGCTCGACTTCGAGGGTCGCCGCCCGCTCGGCCAGCGCGGCCAGTTGGGCCCGCCGCATCCGGCCCGCCAGGCCGAGGGCCGCCGCCGCAGTGGCAGCGCACAGCACGAAGAACAGGGACACCCACGGCTGAGAGGCCAGCGGCTGGACGCGGAAGGCCAGCAGTGCGCACACCGGCGCCGTGGCGATCGCGATGTTCCGCAGCGCACGCGGCGAGGCGTAGCGACCGGCTCCGTACAGGGCGATCATCAGGCTGAGGTCGCTGCGCAGCGCCAGTCCCGCCGCCCACTGCACCGCGCAGATTCCGAGCACCACACCGAAGACCGCCAGCGGGGCGCGCCGACGCCACACCAAAGGCAGCGCCAGCGCCGCCGCGTTCATCACGACCACCCAGGCCGACACCCCCTGTACCCCGAACAGGCCGCGCTCCTCCTGATCGAAGAGGTCGGCGATCGCGGCGGCCAGGACGCCTGCCGCGAGCAGCGAGTCCAGCACCTGCGGACGGGCCCGGTCCGCGGCGCGCAAGCGGATCCAGCCACTGGCCAGCGGCTGGTCCCACACGGGTTCGGCTACGGAGTTCATGGTGCGGCCTCGGGCAGGGTCGGGGGAAAAAGGGGTGCCGTCCTGTACGCCTGTCAGCTGTCGGAGTGCTTGACACGGTACGCCGCGCCCACCAGCACCGCCGTCACCCAGCCGAGCAGGACCCAGAGGCCTGTACCGGGGCTCAGCATCGTACTGTCCGTGTGCAGGGTGAAGATCGATTGTCCGGCGTTGGCCGGCAGGTACGGGGTCACGTCCGTCTTCCAGTTGCTGGGCAGCAGATCCAGCAGGACCGGCATCAGCATCAGCGCACCGACCAGCAGACAGATGCCGCCTGCCGCGGAGCGGACCAGCATGCCCAGTCCCGCGCCCAGCACGGCCACCAGCGCCAGGTAGAGGGCGGCACCGAACAGGCAGCGCAGCACGCCGGTGTCCGACAGGGTCAGCGCGATCGGCTTGCCGGACAGAAAGCCCGCGCCCGCCAGGAAGGAGGCGACCGCACCCGCCGCCCCGACCACGAACACCACGCCGAAGTAGATCAGGCACTTGGACCAGAGAACCGGCAGGCGTCGGGGCACCGCGGCGAAGGTGGAGCGGATCATGCCGGTGGTGTACTCCCCGGCCGTGGCCAGCACACCCAGGACACCCACCACGAGCTGGGCCAGGGTGATGCCGTCCAGTGACAGCGCGACCGCGTCGTGCTGGTCGGCGTGGACCGGGTCGTAGCGGTAGGCCGCCACCATGCCGATGACCACCGTGGCCAGCACGGCGACCGCGAGCGTGATCCAACTCGACCGCAGGGAGAGGAACTTCGACCATTCCGAGCGCAGCACTCTGGGGAAGGTCACCTTGTAGCGGAGGTGCGCGGCCATGCTCGCCGCAGGGGTGGATGTCGTCTGGACGCTGGTCATGCTGCGACACTCCCGTTCGTCTCCGTGTCGGTGCTGCTGCGGTATTCGACGGCGTCATGGGTCAGGGCCATGAACGCTTCCTCCAGGGAGACCGCCTGCTGGGTGAGGTCGTAGAGAGCAATGCCCGCCCCGGCGGCCCTGCGGCCGATCTCGCGCGCGCTCAGCCCCGACACCTGCAGGGTCTCCGTGCCGACCTCGCCTGTGACGGTGACGTCGGGACCGGCCAGCAACGCGCGCAGCCGCTCCGGGTCGGAGCTGACGACCTTCACGCTCTCGCCGCCCGCCTGCTCGACGAAGGACGCCACCGTCGTGTCGGCCAGCAGCCTGCCCCGGCCGACGATGACCAGGTTGGTCGCCGTCAGCGCCATCTCGCTCATCAAGTGCGAGGAGACGAAGACGGTGCGCCCTTCGGCGGCCAGGCCCTTGAGAAGGGTGCGGATCCACAGCACGCCCTCCGGGTCGAGGCCGTTGACCGGCTCGTCCAGCATCACCGTCTGCGGGTCTCCCAACAGGGCCGCCGCGATTCCCAGACGTTGCCCCATGCCCAGCGAGAAGGAACCGGCACGCTTCTTCGCGACCTTGCCGAGGCCGGCGAGTTCGATCACCTCGTCCACCCGGCGGCGCGGAATGCCATGGGTGTACGCGAGGGAGAGCAGGTGGCTGTAGGCGGAGCGGCCGGGATGTACGGACCTGGCCTCCAAGAGCGCGCCGACCTCCTGCAGGGGTGCGGTGTGCTGGGCGTAGTGCTCGCCGTTGACCGTCACATGGCCGCTGGTGGGCGCGTCGAGACCGATGATCATCCGCATGGTCGTCGACTTCCCCGCCCCGTTGGGACCGAGAAATCCCGTCACCACACCAGGCTCGACGGTGAAGTCCAGATCGTCGACAGCCGTCTTGTCGCCGTAGCGCTTGACGACGTGATGGATCTCTATCATCGGCGGGTTTCCCTCCACGATCTCGACCGGGTGCGCCGGGGATCCCGGCGGCCCTGCCAAGAACGCTAGGTGTGCCGCGACTTCCGCCGACGGCACCACGATGCCGACCCGATCACCATCGTTCGTCCTGCGGTACTAAGCGCCGTCGTCCGGGAGTAGCACGCGGTGCGCCGGTCGCATGTCCGCGCAAGTGAGCCTCAGTACGGGCCCGGACCGACACTGCTCCGGCCACTCACCTCTCGCTCGGCGACGGGGAGGGTGGCACCGGTGAGCGACGGCCGGGATGGCCGACCAGTGATCATCCGGCCGGCCATGGAGCGGGGGTGCGGAGGTGGCGGGGCTACACCGTCGTCAGGGGCAGCGCGGCGAAGGCGTGGTGTTCCCAGATTCGGCGGGCGGCCTCTTCCGGGTACGCGGTCACCGTCGGTTCGGTGTCGAGGAGTTGGACGAGGCGGCGCTCGGGATCGTACGCGGGCCAGCCCGGGTCACCTGTGGCGGCGAAAGCCGTCCACGCGGAGCGGAAGCGCGCGGAGAGCGCCTCGGTCTCCGGCGAGGGGACGGGACCGGTCAGCATGGCGCCGAGACCGCCGTAGACGCCGAACGTCAGCGGCACATCGAGTCCGTGGCAGGCGCCCAGGGCACCGCCGTTGGCGGGCGCGGCCCAGGTGAGTTCGTACACGTGCGCCCGGCCGCCGCCGGCCACCTGCGCCTCCGCCAGGTGCAGCGACGGCATCCGGAACAACCAGTCCGACTGCACCAGTTCGAACAGATACTCCGCCGAAGCGTCCGGAAACGCGCCACGGTACGCCGACTCGCTCTCCGGCCCGGGTCCGAACAGGCCCAGCGCCATCGAGGCCAGCCCCTCGTGCACCTGGCCGAGCAGCCCGCCCAGCATCAGGAAGAGGCGGTATTCGTCCCGGTTGTGCCCGGCGATCAGCTCCACGTCCCGCGCGGCACCGCTCGCGAGGGCCTGCCACGGGGTGGTGGGCAGGACGTCGCCGTCGACAACGGGCGAGAACGGGGTCGGGGTCAGAGCGACCGGACCCCAGCGCTCGACGTATCCGCGCATCCGGCCGGTCAGTTCGGCTCCTGCCTCGGGCAGCTTGCGCGGATCCACACCGGACAGATCAGCGACCGTCGGCCGCAGCCCCAGCCCACCGGCCAGCGCCTCGGCGATGTCACCGGCCAGCGCGGAGGAGAAGAACGTGCCAGGCACACTCTGGGTGATCGCCCGCCGGAACAGCCCCCGCGCCCGCGGCATGGCCATCAGGGCGGCGATGGACCCGGCACCCGCGGACTCGCCGAAGACGGTGACCTGCTCGGGGTCGCCACCGAAGTCGGTGATGTTCTCGCGCACCCACTCCAGGGCGGCGACCTGGTCGAGCAGACCACGGTTCGCGGGCGCGCCCTCGATCAGGGCGAACCCTTCGATGCCGACTCGGTAGTTGAGCGTGACCACGACCAACTCGCCGTCACGCGAGAGGCGACTGCCGTCATAGGCCGGGTCGTCGGCGGAGCCGAACTTGTACGCGCCGCCGTAGATCCACACCATCACCGGCCGTCGTGCGGCCGGGTCCGACTCCGGCGTCCACACGTTGACCGTCAGCCAGTCGTCACCGGCCGGAAGTCCGGCGGGAGCCTCGGGCTCGGGACCCGCCTGCTCCTGCGGAGGAGGCGGACCGAACGCGAACGCCTCCCGCACACCGTCCCAGCCGTCCACGGGTCGCGGCGCCGCGAAGCGCGCCGCACCGACCGGCGGCTGCGCGAACGGGATACCCCGGAACACCTCCAGGCCGCCCTCGCGACGACCGCGGACCGCGCCCGCCACCGTCCTGGCCTCCGGAAACTCGCTACTGCTCATCGACGACTCCTCAAAGGACCGGCCACCGGGCAGACGGTCCACACACGGGATTCACGCGGGCTACCAAACGGGATACGCGGCCACCCCAGACTGCGGTGAATCATATTTCACTAGGCGAACTCATTTGTCGACGAGTTCACGCCTCGAAGCCCCCGCACATCCAGGGGCAAAAGGCCTTGCTCCCTCCCGCCTGGAGGGAGCAAGTAGTGGCCTCCGATCCCTGGCGAGATCCGCCAGAAGGAGGACTCTGCTCCGCGTGCGGCACCGTTGCAGTGCATCGCCCACATGACCATCGGCGTCCACGGTGTCGAACTGCCCTCGGAGAGCGGGCTGTGGGCGGTGCCGGCGACAGGTATCGCCGCCGCAGGCGTGGCCCTCATCCCCCTCCGGCGGTCGGCGGACGCCGCTCAAGGCACCTGACCCGTCGTGGAGACCGTCGCGGACAGGCCGACTTCTCGAAGCCTGACGGCCGAAGCCGACCGGAACACACCAAGACCGACCGATCACTCAGGCCGTGTCGGCTCCCGGAACGGCAGGATCCTCGGCAGGGACAAGCAGGGAGGGCGCCGTCTCCGGCAGGCGCCAGAGAACCGGCAGGGCCACGAGAGCGACGCCGGCGACCATGATCCCGGGGACGAGACGCCATCCGGTGCTGTCGATCAGAGCCTGGGAGGCATACGGGGTCAGGCCGCCGAAGATCGTCGTAGCGACTGTTGCCACGGCGAGCCCGCTGAGTCGGCCGGCGACCGGGAACTGCTCCGGGGCGGACGAGGCGCCCACCGCGCTGACCCCACCCGCCACGAGTGCCAGGACCACGGCTCCGACGAGGGCGAGCACGGCATGTCCGCGTGTCATGAGCGCGAACATCGCCACCGGCAGGACCAGCGACAGAACACCGAAGACCACGAGCGTGGGCCGCCGCCTGAGGCGGTCGGCCATCACACCGGCGAAGGGCGTGATGACGATGACGGCGGCGGAGGCCAGCGTCGCCAGCCAGAGGGCATCACCTTCCGCGAACCCACCCACGGACGTCAGGTACGTGGGGACGTAGGTGATCCCCAAGTAGTAGGTGATGGACCCGAGCGCCGAGATCGTGAACGTCCGGTACAGCGCCGGACGTTGGGTTCGCAACGTCTGACTGAGCGGACCGTGTTCGGCGCCGTGCGCCTGCTGGAACTGCTCGAACGCCGGCGACTCCTGCATGGTGGAACGAGCTATCAAAGTGCCCGCCGCGAGCAGGGCACCGAAGAGGAACGGGATGCGCCAACCCCAGGAGTCCAGCGCCGGGCCGCTGGTCAGCGCGGTGGTCAGCGCGGCTACGCCGACCGCGAGCAGCGCGCCGACCTCGCTGGCGGCGGAGGCCAGGGACGCGACCAGGCCGCGCCGCCGGGGAGGGGCGCCTTCGACGAGGTAGGTCATGACGCCGGTGTACTCGCCGCCCACCGAGAAGCCCATGACGCAGCGCAGCAGCAACAGCAGCACGCCCGCCGTGGAACCGACCTGCTCGCGCGTGGGCAGCAGGGCCGTGACCAGCATGGCCACCGTCATGACGGACATCGAGGCCAGCAGGACCCTGCGCCGCCCCAGCCGGTCTCCGACGTGACCGAAGACCAGCGCGCCGAACGGGCGCATCACGTAGGCGATGGCGAAGACCGCGAGTGCGGTGAGGACGGACGAGGCTCCCGAGCCGAAGAACACCCGGGACAGCACGGTCGTCATGAACAGGTACAGCGTGAAGTCGTACCACTCGACCACAGTCGAGAACGCCGCGACCGCCATGGAGGAACGCGGCAGCCCGGCTGCTTGGCCCTCGTCGCGTGGCAGAGCGGGCGAGGTCACCGGAGGAATGGCGGCGGAGGAGGAATGAAGGTCCATGGTTCGGGGCTCTCGGGGAGGTCGGCGGCGTCCCGGACGGGGCGCGCCTGCGGAGACGAGCTGAGCGGGACGTGCGGGCCTCGACGGTGAGGCGAGCCGCCATCGACCGTAACATCGATTCGATGTGAGTATCGATTCGATGACACCTGTGAGAAGATGGCCCCATGCTGGAACTCGCGATACTGGGCTTCCTGGCCGAGGGCCCCCTACCGGGTCATGAGCTGCGCCGACGCGTGTCGGACCTGACCGGCTACACCCGGCCGGTCAGTGACGGCACCCTCTACCCGGCCATCAACCGCCTCGCGAAGGCGGGCCTGCTGGAACGGCGGGCCGATCCGCGCGCGGGTGCGGGCCGCTACATGCTCAGCCTGACCGAGGCCGGCCGCGCCGACATGCTGGAGCGCCTGCGCAAGCCGGCCGACCACGAGATCACCGACTTCACCCGCTTCTACACGGTGCTCTCCTTCCTCTCGCACCTCCCTGACACAGCCGAACAGCACGCGGTACTACGCCGCCGCCTGGCGTTCCTGGAGGAGCCGGTGAGCTTCTTCTACGACGGTGACCGGCCCCTGCGCGCCGAGGAGGTCGCCGACCCCTACCGGCGCGGCCTGCTCCTCACCGCCCGCGCGACCAGCCGCGCCGAACGCGCCTGGCTCCGCGAGGTCCTGGGCGAACAACCGCCCGAGAACCCCTGAAAGACCCCGGAGGCACATCCATGCTCGCGTCCTGGTACGACCGGCAGGGCTCCGCCGCCGATGTCCTGCACGTCGGTGAACTGCCCGACCCCCACCCCGGCCCCGGCGAGGTGCGGGTCCGCGTGACCGTCTCGGGCGTCAATCCCGGCGACACCAAGAAGCGGCGTGGCTGGCTGGGCTCCTCGATGCCGTATCCGAGGGTCGTCCCGCACAGCGACGCCGCCGGCGTCATCGACGAAGTGGGCGACGGCATCGACGCCCACCGCGTGGGAGAGCGGGTGTGGGTGTACGGCGCCCAGTCCTACCGGCCCTTCGGCACCGCCGCCCAGTACACCGTCGTACCCGATCAGCAGGCCGTACGACTTCCCGATCACCTCGCCGACGAGCTCGGCGCGAGTCTGGGCATCCCGGGCATCACCGCTCACCGCGCCGTTTTCGCGGACGGCCCGGTCGACGGCCGGATCGTCCTCGTCCACGGTGTGCTCGGCGGCGTCGGCTCCCTGGCCGCCCAGCTCGCCCGCTGGGGCGGCGCCACCGTCATCGGCACCGTCCGCCGCGGCGACGACCTCGCCCACGTCGACGCGACCGCCGTCTCCCACGCCGTCGCCCTGGATTCGGCCGACCCGGCGGCAGCGATCCGCTCGTACGCGCCGGGCGGTGTCCACCGCGTCGTCGAGGTGTCCCTGTCGGCCAACGCCGACCTCGACAACGCGGTCACCGCGCTCGATGCCGTCATCGCCGCCTACGGCACCCACGCCGACCGTACCGAACTCCCCTTCTGGCCCCTGCTGTTCAACAACGTCACCCTGCGGCTGCTCGGCAGTGACGACTTCCCCGCCGTGGCGAAGCGTCAGGCCGCCCGTGATCTGACCGCAGCCGCCGCGGCCGGCGCCCTCACCGTCGACGTCGCGGACCGCTATCCGCTGGAGGACATCGCCAAGGCCCACGAACGGGTCGACGCGGGCGGGCGGGGCAGGGTGGTGGTCACCGTTCCCGACTGACCGGAGCACGGCCGATGGCCGCGTTTTCAGGAGAGGGGCATTAGTCCTGCGGTACTAATCGCGGCCTGTCGATTCGGTGCCACAGGGGGCAGGGAGCGCGGAAAACCGCACCTAGCTTGAGATCAAGGGTCGATCAGGCCCTGCTCACGTAATGATCTCTTCTCCTGGTGGGAGTACCCCGTGGCCACCTTCCTCTATCGACTGGGACGGCTCGCCTTCCGGCGACGACGCCTGTTCCTGATGTTGTGGATCGCCGTCCTGGCCGCCGTAGGCATCGGCGCCATGAGTTCCACCGGCTCCACCTCGGACAGCTTCACGCTGCCCGGCACGCAGTCCCAGAAGGCCATCGACCTGCTGCAGAAGGAGTTCCCGCAGGCCTCCGCCTCCGGCGCCACCGCCCGGGTCGTCTTCGAGGCCCCTTCCGGCCAGAAGCTCACCTCCGCCGCCAACAAGGCGGAAATCACCTCGCTGGTGGCCGAGTTGAAGGCGTCGCCGCAGGTGGCGAGCGTCTCCGACCCGTTCACCAGTGGTCTGGTCAGCAAGTCGGGCTCCATCGCCTACACCCAGGTGTCCTACAAGGTCGCCAAGTCCGACGTCAGCAGCGCCGCGCACGAGGCCCTGAACAAGGTCTCCGCGGAGGGCGAGAAGGCCGGACTGACGGTCAGCATGGGCGGTGACGCGGTCGAGGACAAGGCGGCCAGCAAGGCCGCCGAACTGATCGGTCTCGCGGTCGCCGCGGTCGTTCTGGTGATCACCTTCGGCTCGCTGATCGCGGCCGGACTCCCGCTGCTCACCGCGATCCTCGGCGTGGGTGTGGCCGTCATGTGCATCACCATCGCCACCTCGTTCGTGGACATGGCCTCGGCCGCCTCGACACTGGCTCTGATGCTGGGTCTGGCGGTCGCCATCGACTACGCCCTGTTCATCGTCTCCCGCTACCGCAACGAGATCCGCGACGGCCATGATCCGGAAGAAGCCGCCGGGCGGGCCCTGGGCACCGCCGGATCCGCCGTCGTCTTCGCCGGCCTCACCGTGATCATCGCGCTGGCGGGTCTGAGCGTCATCGGCATCAAGATGCTCTCCTCGATGGGCCTGGCCTCCGCCTTCGCGGTCGCTGTCGCCGTGCTCATCGCGCTGACCCTGCTGCCCGCGATGCTGGGCTTCGCCGGGACACGGATCATGAAGGGCAAGCTCCTCAGCCGCCGCATGCACGCCCTGGAGGAACGCGGCGAGGGCGAGGCCATGGGTGTGCGCTGGGCGCGCTTCGTCACCCGCAACCCGGTCAAGGTCCTCGCGGTCGCGGTGATCGGCCTGGGCCTGCTGACCATCCCTGCCATGTCCCTGCGCCTTGCCCTGCCCGACGACTCCATGAAGTCTCCCGACAGCACCCAGCGCGTCGCCTACGACACCCTCAGCAAGGGCTTCGGCCCCGGCTTCAACGGTCCCCTGACCGTGGTCGTCGACGCCCGTGACAGCAAGGACCCGAAGGCCGCCGCCGCGGACGCCGTGGCGCGGATCAAGAAGCTGCCCGACGTCGCCACGGTGCGCGACGCCGCGTTCAACGAGTCCGGCGACGTGGCCCTGATCGGGGCCATCCCGAAGAGCGCGCCGAGCAGCCAGGCCACCAAGGACCTGGTCAAGGACATCCGCGCCCAGAGCAGCACGTTGCACAAGGACACGGGTGCCGACCTGATGGTGACCGGCACCACCGCCGTCAACATCGACGTCTCCACCAAGCTCGGCCAGGCTCTCATCCCCTACCTGGCGATCGTGGTCGGCCTGGCGCTGATCCTGCTCCTGCTGGTCTTCCGCTCGATCCTGGTCCCGCTCAAGGCAGCCCTCGGCTTCCTCCTCAGCGTGGGCGCCACGCTCGGCGTCGTGGTCGCCGTCTTCCAGTGGGGCTGGCTGAAGGGCCTCTTCGGCATCCAGGAGACCGCGCCCATCGTGAGCGTCCTGCCCATCCTGCTGATCGGCGTGGTCTTCGGACTCGCCATGGACTACGAGGTCTTCCTCGTCACCCGGATGCGGGAGGAGTACGTCCACGGAGCCGAACCCACACAGGCGATCGTCCAGGGCTTCCGGCACAGCGCCCGCGTGGTCACCGCAGCGGCGATCATCATGGTCTCGGTGTTCTCCGGCTTCCTCCTCGACGACGTGGCGCTCATCAAGTCCATCGGCCTCGGCCTCGGCTCCGCAGTGTTCTTCGACGCCTTCGTGGTCCGTATGACCATCGTCCCGGCGGTCATGACCCTGCTCGGGCGCCGCGCCTGGGCCCTGCCCAAGTGGCTGGACCGGATCATGCCCAACGTGGACGTCGAGGGTGAGAAGCTCCGCCAGGCCCTGGCCGCCGAGGAGACGAGCACCGCGCCCGAACCCGTATTCGCCGGCGTACCCGCGGGTGGCCACCAGGGCTCGGGCAACCACGCTGCCCCGTCCGTCCTCACCGGCGGCTCCGGCGCCGACGCCTCGGACACGACGGTCTTCGCGTCACCGCTTCCCCGGCACCGGCGTGGAAGGATCCCGGGACTGCCCGGTCTCGGACAGCGCCGCGCGAACGAAGGCGACGCCGCCCCGTCGGCCGACACGGCCGAGCCGAAAGCAACGCCGACGAGGGGGCTGCGGAACAAACTGTTCCGTAAGAGCTGACGGAGACACGTCGCAGCAGCGACCACTGTCGGCCGCTGTTCGACCACTGACCGGATCGGCCACCTCCCACCGGCCGATTCCCCAGCCCCGCCCGCCGGTCCAATCCCCCGGGACCGGCGGGCGGCCTCCCGACCCGTGAAGGACCCCCGTGACCACACCGAGCGCCCCCGCGGCCCCCGGCCCGGACGACCGCCGGGTCCTGGAGACCCTGACCAGCGATTCCGAACAGCGTGTGATCGCCTCGGTCATCTTCCGGCTGGCCGCGCTGCGACGGGCCGACCGGGCCCATCCCAAGGTCCGGTACTGGGGGGTACCGGCCTTCTGCGCCGCGCTCGGCATCAACTCCTACCTCAACCCCTACAACACCGGCGACGTCCCGGCGCAGCTGGCGCTCATCGTCGCGTTCACCCTCCCCCTCCTGTGGCGGGAACGCCGGCCCATGCTGGTCTTCGCCCTGACCACGGCCGCCTCCGTGCTGGCCCTCCCCCTGGGGGTACTGACCGGGGCCGAGTCCGCACGGGTCGTGGCCCTGTTCAACGTCGGCCGCTACAGCACCCCCCGGCAGCTCGCTCTCGCCGTCGGCATCACCACCGTGCAGCTCGGAGTATGGGCCGCCGTCTTCTGGAGGGGCGGTCAGCTGGAACACGCCACACGCCCCGAGGTCGTGACCCTGTTGGCCATGACCGCGATGGCGGCGTTCGCCGCGCTGGGTCTGCTCAGCCGACTGGCCAGTGCCTACATCGACGCCCTGCGGAAGGAACGCGACCAGCAGGCCCGCCTCGCCATAGCTCAGGAACGTGCCCGGGTCTCCCGGGAGATGCACGACATCCTCGGCCACACCCTCGCCGTCATCGTCGGCCTCGCCGACGGCGCCGCCGCCCTCACCGAAAAGAAGCCGGAACGTGGAGCCCAGACTCTCCGCATCATCAGCACCAGCGGCCGTGACGCACTGGCCGAACTGCGCCGCCTGCTCTCCGTCATCGGCGAGGAGGACGACCGGCCGGGCGACATGCCGCTCGCCCCGCAGCCCGGCCTGACCGACCTCGACTCGCTGCTGGACCGCGTCCGCGCCGCCGGTCCCACCGTCACCCTGGACGCCCGCGGCAGCCTCACCGACCTGCCGCCCGGGATCCAGCTCTCCGTCTACCGCATCATCCAGGAGGCCCTGACCAACACCGTCAAGTACGCCGCCCCCGACACCTCGGTCCAGGTGTCCCTCACCGCCGAACCGGACGCCGTGCGCGTCACCGTCGAGGACACCGGCCCGTCCCGCACACCCTCGGCGAACCGTCCCCGCGCGGGCGGCGGGCGTGGCCTGGTCGGCATGCGCGAACGCGCCGCCCTCTACCAGGGCACCGTCACCGCAGGCCCCAACGCTCACGGCGGCTGGTCCGTCCGCGCCCTCCTCGTCCCCAGCCCGCAGCCCAACTCCCCGGAGAAGCACCCCTCATGACCACCGTCCTCATCGTCGACGACCAGGCCCTGCAACGCATGGGCTTCAACATGCTCCTGGAGGCCCAGTCCGACATGAACGTCGTCGGCGAGGCCACCAACGGCGGTGAAGCGGTCCGTATGACCGCCGAACTCCGGCCCGACGTCGTCCTCATGGACGTCCGGATGCCCGGCATGGACGGCATCGAGGCCACCCGCCGCATCGTGGAGTCCGGCGGCCGTTCACGCATCCTGGTGCTGACGACCTTCGACCTCGACGAATACGCCTACGACGCCCTGCGTGCCGGAGCCAGCGGCTTCCTGCTCAAGGACGCCCAGCCCGACGAACTCGTCGCCGGGGTCCGGGCCGTGGCCGCCGGCGACGCCGTCATCTCCCCCGGCCTCACCCGCAAACTGATCGACGCCTTCAGCGACCGCCTCCCCGGGCACAGTCCGCAGCAGCAGCGCCGCCTCGACGACCTGACCCAACGCGAGTGCGAAGTCCTCACCGCCATGGCCACCGGCTGGACGAACCAGGAGATCGCCGAGCGTCTCCACCTCGCCGAATCCACGATCAAATCCCACATCGGCCGCATCCTCACCAAGATCGACGCCCGCGACCGCGTGCAGGCCGTCATCTTCGCCTACGACACCGGACTCGTCCGCCCGTCGTAAACCGCCCCGCCCCGCTCACCCGCTCCCCAAGGGCCGCACCGACACCGCTCCTTGTGTACCGACACGTCCCCGCAACCCAGCATCCACAACGAAGAACAGGACACAGCAATGGGACCGTTGGCACGAACCGGCATGGGCGTGGCCCTTGCCTGCGGGGTACTGGTCACCGCCGTCAGCATCGGACAGGGCTCCGACAGCAGCAACAAGAGCACCCAGAGCAACAACAAGGAGATGTCCAAGGGGCCGTACGTCGCACTCGGCGACTCGTACACCTCGGGCCCCAAGATCCCTCCTCAGACCAGCACTCCGGCCGGCTGTGACCGCTCCGGCCGCAACTACCCGGCCCTGGTCGCCAAGGAACTCGGCCTGAAGGCTGACGACTTCCGTGACGTCAGCTGCAGTGGCGCCACCATCTCCGACCTCACCACCCCTCAGTCCACCGGCAACGGCACCAACCCCGCACAGTTCTCCGCGCTGAGCACCGACACGCGGCTGGTCACGCTCGGCATCGGCGGCAACGACATCGGCTTCAGCTC
This sequence comes from Streptomyces sp. NPDC050508, assembly GCF_040655155.1. NCBI lineage: Bacteria > Bacillati > Actinomycetota > Actinomycetes > Kitasatosporales > Streptomycetaceae > Streptomyces > Streptomyces sp. NPDC050508. The sequence goes on along the minus strand of NZ_JBFAJJ010000001.1, from coordinate 852,417 downwards.
GATGATCACCAAGTGCGTCGGCACCGGAACGCTCTTCAAACTGGCCGAGCGCGTCACGGACATCACCGACAAGGCACCCTGCGAGGAGAAGTACACCTCCGGCGGCACCGACAAGGTGGCCCAGAAGATCAGCACCGCGGGCGACCGCCTCACCCGCGCACTGAACGAAATCCAACGCCGTGCGCCCGAAGCCCGGGTCTACGTCGTCGGCTACCCGTCGATCCTGCCCGCCAAAGGCACACGCTGCGGTCGTGGCCTGCCCATCGCTCCCGGCGACGTCACGTTCCTGCGCGAGAAGCAACAGGAGCTCAACACCATGCTCGGCGAACGCGCGCGAGCCGCGGGAGCCACGTACGTCGACACCTTCACACCGTCCGCCGGCCACGACGCCTGCTCCCCGGCGGCCACCCGCTGGATCGAACCCCTCAAGCCCAGCAGCCCCGCCGCCATGGTCCACCCCAACGAACGGGGCGAACAAGGCATGGCCACCGCGGTCCTGAGCACCGTCAAGAGCTGAGGACACGACAGTCCGACAGCAGTGAGGCCATCCGGCAGGCCACCCCGGCCTTCTGCCTCCTGCGCCCCGCGACTCCGGTCGCGCGTACTCAAGCGGAGCGCGCGTCCGGTCCGCATCGGTCGTCCGTGGGGACAGGCGTCCGGTGCGGGTGAAGGGCCTGGCCACGATCCGGAACGTCCCGAGATCCGTGGCCGGGCCCTCGCCCCCCACACACCGTCCCCGCCCCGACCATCGCCGACCGAACGCCTCCAGGGCCAGGTCCGCCGGGAGAACACCCGCATGACCACCGTACTCATCGTCAACGACCAGGCTCTGCAACGCCTCGGCCTGCGGATGTTCCTGGAAGCCCAGCCCGACCTCACGATCGTGGGCGAGGCGACCGCCTACGCCCAGGCAGTCCGACTCTCCGACACACTCCGACCTGACGTCGTCCTCATGGACATGGGCCGGCCGGACGAGAAGCACATTCAGGCGATACATCGCATCAGCCGGCCCGACGAGGGTCCCATGGCACCGGACACTGACGGGCCAGGCAGGACTCCCCCGCGGGTACTGATACTCACCCCCTTCGACGCCGACGAGTCCGCCTGCGCCGCCCTGCGCGCCGGTGCCGACGGACTCCTCCTCAAGGACGCCCTCCCCCACGAGCTGACAGCGGCCCTCCGCACCATCGCGCTCGGAGGTGCCGTCCTGTCTCCCCACCTCACCCGCGCACTCGTCGACGCGGTCCGTGAGCAGAGTCGGGCCGACCTCACCGAACGCAGACACAGGCTGTCTCATCTCAGCGAGCGCGAATGCGAGGTGCTAGCCGCTCTCGCCTCCGGCTGGAGCAGCAGGGAGATCGCCGAACGGCTCTCGATAGCCCCGACCACAGTCAAAAGCCACATCAGCAGCATCCTCGCCAAGATCGGCGCCCGCGCGCGCGTCCAGGCCGTCGTGTTCGCCTACGAGACCGGTCTGGTCAGGCCGACAAGGCAGCGGCCCCGCCCGACCGACACGGACTTCTCGGATCGGTCGGGATGAGGGATCCGGTGCGCCCCCGCAGGACGGTAGGGGTCCGGTTCCTCCAAGCCGAGGACCGGCGTCACGTCGTGATGCAACCGCTCTTCCTCGACTCCCTCTGCGAGCGCCCCTTGCGAACGGCATCGCCGTTGCGGAGGACCGGTGCCCGAAGTGACAATGCGTGGAGGTGCCGGGTGGTCATCCCGGCGAAGTGTTGGAGGCGCTGCTTGTGAACACCGCATCGCGGTGCGCCTCGCTGTGCGCGCCAGACGCCGACCACTTCGCTTCGCCCACCGGCTGACTCCTTCGTTCACGGTGGGCGCTTTCCCTCATGGGAGACCACCGTCGTGCCCGAAGACTTCTTGACGGGTGATCGCCGTCCCCTGACGGCGGTTCTTGCCGCCAACCTCGTTTCGATCACCGGGAATTGCCTCACGTACATGGGCGTGCCGTGGTTCGTGCTGCAGAGCACGGGCAGCGCCACCAAGGTGGGGATCGTCGCGTTCTGCACGCTGCTGCCTGTGGTGCTCGCCGCGCTCGTCGGCGGTCCGGTCATCGACCGGATCGGGCGACGGCGGGTGAGTGTCGCCTCGGATCTCGCCTGCGGGATCGCAGTTGCGGCGATCCCGCTGCTGCAGTTCGCCGGCATCCTGCATTTCTGGATGCTGTGCGTGCTGATGGCGATGACAGGGCTGTGCCGTTCGCCGGGTGAAACCGCCCGCGGCGTGCTGTTGCCCACGCTCGCCGAACGCGCCGGAATGCCGCTGACCAGGGCTGCCGGACTGTACGACGGTGCGGCACGCTGCGCGGCACTGACCGGATCCGCTCTCGGAGGCGTACTGATCGCCGGACTCGGAGCCGAGAACGTCCTGTTGGTGGATGCCGCGACCTTCGCCGTGGCCGCGCCGCTGTTCGCGTTCGGGGTGCGCGGCCTGCCTGAGGCACAAGCCCGACGGCGGGTCGAGCCGGCGTCGCTGCGCGCCTACCGTCGTGAACTCGCGGAAGGCTTCCGCTTCGTGGCGGCCACGCCGTTACTGCTGAGCCTGTGCCTGATGACCCTGGTCACCAGGGGCCTCGACCAGGGATGGAGCGCCGTGCTCCTCCCCGTGGATGCCCGTGAGGAGCTTGATGGTTCCATCGATCTCGGTCTGCTGAACGCGGCGTTCGGCATCTGCGCACTCGCGGGGGCGCTCGTCTACGGGGCGGTGGGCAGCCGCTTTCGGCGGTGGCCCGTGTTCACGATCGCGTTTCTCATCGTGGGCCTGCCGCGCTTCGTGGTGGCCGCCTTCACCGACACCTTCACGCCGCTGGCCGCGATCATGGCGGTCGAGGGCCTCGCCTGCGGCGTGCTCAACCCCATCATGGCCACAGTGACGTACGAGACGGTGCCGGAGGAACTCCGCAGCCGCGTGCTGAGCGCGACAACAGCCTCGGTCCAACTGGTCACTCCGCTGGGCGGACTGGCCGCAGGCTTCCTCGTGGATTCGGTCGGACTGCCCTCCACGCTCATCACGGTCGGCGGTGTGTATCTGCTCGCCACACTGTGCCCGGTGATCTTCCCGGCCTGGAGACAGATGGACAGCACCGGCTCTCCCTACGACAGGAAAGAGGGCGCACTGCCGCAGAGTTCGAGGGAGAAACGGAAGTAGAGACGCGGGCCGCTTGTGCCTGGGCTGTCTTCCGTCTTCGGACCACCGCCCGGAGCTGTCGAGCCGCCGCGCCGACACGTCAATACTCAACGAACCGCCCCTCTGCGAAACACTTTCGAAACGCGCTGGTGACACGGATGCCCCACGCCCGAATAATTGGCCCATCCCCGTTCCCCGTCGGGGAGTTCAAAGGAGGTGAAGGGGTTGCCTTGTTCGCGACGGCACGAAGGCACTGGAACTGCGTTACAACCGCAGCCGGAATGGCACACTGCCTGCCTCTTTTGAACGGACCGCCACCCATCCGGTCCGCGCCGTCCGCGAAAGCACCGACAGCGATGTGACATCAGTGATTCCCCTGTCACTGCCAACAGTTGAGGAAACCGCAACGCTGCCTTCCTCTGGGAACAGCTGTCGCGGACAGATCGCTCGACTGCCTTCGGAATTCACGCACTGCGCACCCTCGGCGGAATCGCGCGCGACGAGCGCATACAGCAGAGCGGTGGACGCATGCGTACGCCCTAAGCCGTGAATTCGCCCATTCGCCAACCAGGGAAACTGACACCCCAGGGCTCGACTCGACTGCGCCGATCCGCAGGCTCATTCCGCGACTGGAACATTTGGCTTCCCCTTGCCGCGGCACGGACGGGACGCTCCAAAAGGACCAGGGGAAGACAAACCCGCGCCGGCATACGGATCCCGGCCCGCTCCGGACTCCAAGATCCGATCTTGTCTATCTTTTCGGGAGGAAAGATGAAAGACACAAGACATCCGCGTAGAGCTTTGATCCTCGTTCTGGCCATAGCCGCGACGCTGTGGACCTTCGCGATGCCTGCGCAGGCGTCCACACCGACACCCGCCACCCTCTACCAGCTCCCGAGCACGGCATCCTGCACGAAGGCCACCAACAACTGTGCCCTGTACCCGAAAACGGCCGCGCTGCCGAGCGGACGGCTCGTCGCGGCGTTCGAAAAGTCGACGGTGGCCGCCTCGGGTTCGGCCGACGGCCAGACAATGCCGTTGTACAAGAGCGACGACAATGGCACGACCTGGCAACACCTGGCAGACGTCAAGGCACCGGCGTACGCGTCGTCGAACCCCGCCTACTCCTCGTACACCAGTAACTGGACCAACCCGTATCTGTACGTGCTGCCCCAGGCAGTCGGAAATCTCGCATCCGGCACACTGCTGATGGCCACCGTCGTATCGGGCGACGACTACAACTACCTCGACCAGAAAGCAACCAACTCCAGCTACACGCCGACTCACGACGGCGACCGCAGCAACACGGCGATCGCGCTCTACTCAAGCACCGACTCGGGCTCGACGTGGAATGTCGTCAACGTCATCACGACGGGCAGCTGGTCCAACGGCGCGAACTACCCGGCCACCGAGAACACGAACCACCAGAACGACCCCGTGTGGGAACCGTACTTGATGGTCTACAACAACCAGCTCGTCGCCTACTACTCCGACGAGAACGACTACACCGGCTACGACTCGTCGACGGGCGTTCCGACGCTCGATCCGAACAACAGCACAACTCCGGATCCCGCCACACAGATCCTCGCGCACCGGACATGGGACGGCGTCAGCTCGTCGTGGAGCAACGCGGTTGTCGATGTCTCCGGAACGACGGTCACCAATTCGTCCGGTTACAGCGAGATCGGTGGTGGCCGCCCCGGCATGACCAATGTCGTCCAGACCAGTGACGGCAAGTGGATGATGACCTACGAATACTGGGGTGGCGGTGACAACGTCCGCTACAAGATCGCCAGCGATCCGCTGCACTTCTATTCGGTGGGCGGCACCGCAGGCACCGGCGTCACCTCGCTCTCGGTGACATCGGGCTCCAGTGCCTTGTCCCGCGGCGGAAGCCCGGTGCTCATGCGCATGCCGAACGGACGGATCCTCTTCAACGCCGCAGGCAGCGGGGACGTCTGGACGAACGCCGGCGGAAGCAGCACCGGTGCGTGGACGCAGCAGCACACGACGATGGCGTCCTCCTACAGCCGCAGCCTCACCTACATCCCCAACACGGGCCGAGTCGAGATCGTCGGCGGGACAACCACGATCTCCTACGCGGACATCGACTTCGGAAACTCCACCGGCGCGTACTACAAGCTCGTCAACGTCAACAGCGGCAAGGCCCTCGGGGTGTTGGGCGCAGACCTCCTCGACGGGCAGAACGTGGTCCAGTGGACCGACAACGGGTCGGCCGACCAGTTGTGGCACGTCACGGATGTCGGCAGCGGATACAGCACGCTGCTCGACAAGAACAGCGGCCGAGCCCTCGGCATCCTGGCGGCCAGCACGTCGAGCGGCGCGAGCGCCGTGCAGTGGGTGCAGAACAGCGGCAACGACCAGCAGTGGCAGGTGGTCGCCGTCGGCTCCAACTACAAGCTGGTGAACCGCAACTCGGGCCTCGCCCTCAGCGTTTCCGGAGCAGCCACCACCGACGGCGCACAGATCGTCCAGCAGGCGTACACCGGCGCCTCCTCTCAACTGTGGTCCCTGGTGCTGGTGTCGTCCTAGACACCGGCTCACCTCAACGGGCAGCACACAAAGCGGGAGCCCGGCCGACCGCCGGGCTCCCGCCGGGGTCGTCATGTGAGCCTGTTCATGAGCCGACGCACGGTGTGGCGCCGGCCCTTCGGCGTCAGTCGAGCGGGACGATCCGTGCCGAGCGGGGCATCGCCTTGGTCCCCGCCGGACACGCTCATCACTACGCCCTGGCCCTTGAAGACATGGACATGGACCACGACGCCCGCCTCACCATGGGTGGGGTTGGCAAGTCGCCGTACGTACAGTGAGTCTTCGCCATCTTCGAACATGCAGGTCGGAGCCGCTGGCGTGGCGCTCGCTCGGGATACTCGTGCTGGTCTCGGGCGGGAGTCTGCGGTCTTGATCATCCGTCATGTCATCGGTCGAGGCTGTCACATGTGGGTCATTGAACCCAGCCCGGCCAACCGGGTTGCCAATGTCAAACAGCCGCTCGCGGCGGCGCGGCCCGAAGGGCACAGCAGCCCCCAGCCAGGTTTCCGTTGTATGCAGCGTGCGGAAATGACAAGGAGCGAGCGAATCGCGGACCAACTGGTCGCGGCTGCAGTGTCTTGCCGATGAGGAGTACTTCTGGGAGCCGGTGCGCGACTGCTGGAGCATCCGCCCTCGTGGCACGTCCGCCGCACCGATGTCGGAAGGTTCGGGGGAATGGACGATGGACTTCGCGTCCCCTGGCCCGGTGCCTGCGCCGGTGACCACGATTGCCTGGCGGCTGGCGCACATCATCGTCTCCTGCCTGGGCTATCGGGTCGGATGGCACTTCGGCGGCCAGGACGTCGACTCCGAGACATTCGCCTACGCGGGGGTCCGCGAGCTCTCGGAGGCCGACCTGGAGAATCCGCCCGCGGCGCCGAGATCTCCCTCCTGCGCTACCTCTACCTCTGGCAGGACGGAGCTGTACCGCGCCACATATGACTCTCCGGCAACCGGCGATCGACCTTCGGAAACCTACGCGGACTCCGTGACGCTCCGCAGCTGCAAGCTTCAGTGAAGCTGCGCCCGCTTGAAGTAGCTGGTCAGGGTGGTGGCGGTGGCGTCCAACAGCGCGGTCGGCTCGTCGAGGACGATGAAACGCGCCCCGAAGGACAGCGCCCAGGCGACTGTCAGTTCGGGGACCGCGGTTCGGAAACGCCGCCGACAACGGGTGGCGGCAGCCGAGATATCCGACGGACATGACGGACGCGGAGTGGGCGGCCGGCCGGAGGCTTACTGCCACCGGGCTTTACTCGATCCGATCCGCGACCTCGTTGACTACGGCATCAAGCGGCAAGTCAGTCGGTCCGACGGTCGTTGACTGCGTGCCTGTCCGGGCATTCCGGGCGGATGTCAGTGGGGCCTGCGATCGTGTGCGTCGTGGATGAACTCGTGGAGCGCGTTGATGCGCAGGATTGTGTGCTGGGGGTAGTCAGTCGGCGGGACGCTGTTCGGGAGGGCTGGCTGCACCGGGTTGGCGTGGTGGTGTGCCGCGATGGGCAGGGCCGCTTTCTCGTTCACCGGCGTGCCGAACAGCTGTCCCGTTTCCCGGGGCACTACGAACTCGGTGTGGGGGGCGCTGCGGGAGTCGGCGAGTCCTATGAGCAGGCCGCTGCCCGCGAGCTCAGTGAGGAGTTGGGGGCGCGGGCGACAGTGCGCCTCCGGTTCAAGTTCCTCAACCGGGGTGGGCTCAGCCCTCACTGGCTTGGGGTGTGCGATGCCGAGCTTGCGGAGATCGGCGCCCCCGATCCGGGAGAAGTGGCCTGGCACGGGTGGCTGACCGAGTCCGAACTGCGGCGGAATCTGCAGCAGTGGACCTTCACTCCTGACAGTCAGGAGGTTTTCGGTCGGTATCTCGCCTGAAGTGCTGACCCGTCGCTTTCGTGGAAGCGATACTCATGAGCTGGGTCAGAGGGACGAAGGCGCTGGTCGTTCCGAGCTCTTTGGGGTTGGGCCGGCTGCGCGGACAGATCCGCGAGAGGGTGGGCCGCGACGCGGAGCCGACGGCTGCAGGGATCGACTCGCCGTCGGCCGAGCCCACGCCGAGCCGGTTCACGTCCGCTGCGGGCGTGAGCGGACCAGGCGGCGGGCGGCGAGTACGCAGCTCCAACAGCCCAACCACCGACGGCATCCACGACCTCCCGGGCAGCGACAGCACAGCAGGCCGCTACTGCCACAAGACCGCCGACCCTACGCCCGACCACCGAAAACGCAGTCCTCAACTCCGGAACGACAACAGCTTCTCCATCTCCTTGCCGGTGCGGTGTGCCGGACAGCCGTGTTCAGGCGCGCGGGCGGATCCGCAGTCCGTGCATGCCGCCGTCGACGGCGAGATCGGTGCCGGTGGTGGAGCCGGAGAGCGGACTCGCCAGGTAGGCGATGGCCGCGGCGACCTCTTCCGCGCTGACCAGGCGGCCCATGGGCTGACGGGCGTTCAGGGCGGCGCGTTCGGCCGCGGGGTCGGCGGCGCTGTCCAGCAGGCGCCCGACCCAGGGGGTGTCGGCGGTACCGGGATTGACGCAGTTGACGCGGATCCCGGAGTGCACGAGGTCGGCGGCGGTCGCCCGGGTGAGGGAGAGGACGGCGCCCTTCGTGGCCGAGTACAGGGCCCGGTCGGGCAGCCCCGCCGTGGCCGCGATGGAGCAGGTGTTGACGACGGCCGCGCTGTGCGAGCGGCGCAGGTGCGGCAGCGCGGCACGGGTCACCCGCACCATGCCGAAGACGTTGACCTCGAAGACGCGACGCCACTCGTCGTCGGTGTTGTCCTCGATCGTGCCCTGGGCGCCGATCCCCGCGTTGTTGACGAGGATGTCGATGCCCCCGAGCCGACGCGCGGCCTCCTCGACGGCCGTTTGAACACCGCTGTCGTCGGCCACGTCCGCCTGTATGCCGATGAGGGGTTCGGGCACGTCGTCCGGCTTGAGATCAAGGCAGGCCACGCGCGCCCCCCGTGCGGCGAGCAACTGAGCGGTGGCCAGGCCGATGCCGGAGGCGCCACCGGTGACCAGCGCGGTCAGCCCGGCGAACTCGTTCATGCTCATGTCCCGGCCTTCGCTTCCCACACCGGGCCCTCGGGGTAGCGGTGGGCCGCCACGGAGTCCGGGTGCAGTTCGGCGCTGATACCGGGGGCGGTCGGCGCGAGGTAGTGGCCTTCCCGGATCCGTACGGGGTCGGTGAAGTGCTCGTGCAGATGGTCGACGTACTCGATCACGCGGTTCTCGGTGGTGCCGCTGACGGCGACGTAGTCGAACATCGCCAGGTGCTGCACCATCTCGCACAGGCCGACCCCGCCGGCGTGGGGGCAGACCGGGACGCCGAACTTGGCGGCCAGCAGCAGGATCGCGACGTTCTCGGTGACGCCCGCGGTGCGGCTCGCGTCCATCTGGAGGATGTCGAGCGAGCCGGCCTGGAGCAACTGCTTGAACATCACCTGGTTGTGGGTGTGCTCACCGGTGGCCACCTTCACCGGCGCCAGCGCCTTGCGGATGGCGGCGTGGCCGAGGATGTCGTCCGGGGAGGTGGGTTCCTCGATCCAGTACGGGTCGTAGGGCACCAGCGCCCGCATCCAGTCGATGGCCTGCTGGACGCCCCACGCCTGGTTGGCGTCGACGGCGATCCTGATGTCCGGGCCGACCGCCTCGCGGGCCAGCCGCATCCGGCGCTCGTCGTCCGCGCGGTCGGCGCCGACCTTCAGTTTGATCTGGGAGAACCCGTCGGCGACCGCCTCCTTCGACAGCCGCACCAGCTTCTCGTCGTCGTAGCCGAGCCAGCCGGGTGTCGTCGTGTACGCCGGATAACCGTGCTCCAGCAGATGCGCGGCGCGTTCGGCGCGGCCAGGTTCGGCGCGGCGCAGGATGTCCAGGGCCTCGTCGCGGGTCAGCGCGTCCTGCAGATAGCGGAAGTCGACCAGGTCGACCAGCTGATCCGGGGACAGTTCGGCCAGCAGTCGCCAGACCGGCTTCCCCGTACGGCGGCCGTACAGGTCCCACACGGCGTTCACGATCGCCGCGGCGGCCATGTGGATGGCCCCCTTCTCCGGGCCCAGCCAGCGCAGTTGGCTGTCGCCGGTCAGCCGCCGGGAGAAACCGCCGAGGTCGTTCAGGACCTCTTCCACCGGCAGGCCGACCACCAGCGGGGCCAGCGCACGTACGGCGGCGACCTCCACGTCGTTGCCGCGCCCCACGGTGAAGGCGAGCCCGTGGCCCTCGTCGCCGCCGCTCGTACGGATCGTCACATAGGCGGCCGAGTAGTCGGGTTCGGGGTTCATCGCGTCGGAGCCGTCGAGTTCCAGAGAGGTCGGGAACCGTACGTCGACCGCGTCGACGGCGCTGATCAGTTCACTCATGGTGCCCGGCCTTCGCGGCCGGGAGGCCAGGGTGTCGTTTCGGGGTCATGGCAACCGCCCATCGTCATGTGTGCATGGCATGTCTGTTCTGCGGCAGCAGCTCCAGACATGGGATGGATTTTTAGGCACCGCTCGCCGCCGTGTCCATAGCTGAAACGAAAATAGCCGGACACGATTGCCTCTGACCTGCGAAGTAGACGATATTTTCGTGGTTGCGGCAGCCGATTCAATCATCCCATGTCTTCCTACGTCATGGGATGTATTGCTACGGTGCCGCTGCGCACACAACGACGAGGAGGGCAGCCACGCATGTCACTGACCGACAAGGCCATCGACCGCATCAGGGACCTCATCCAGTCGGGCGAGCTGCCTCCCGGGGCCAAACTTCCGCCCGAGCAACAGCTCGCCACGGAGTTGGGCCTGTCCCGCAATCTGATGCGGGAAGCGGTGAAGGCGCTGGTCGTCGCGCGGGTGCTGGAGATCCGGCGCGGGGACGGCACCTACGTGACCAGCCTGGAACCGGAGCTGCTGCTGAGCAGCATCGGGACCGCGGTGGAGTTGCTGCGTGGCGACACCTTGCTGGAACTCACCGAAGTGCGCCGCCTGTTCGAGCCGGTCGCCACGGCGCTGGCCGCCACCCGGATCTCGGCCACCGAGCTCGGCGAGGTGGAGCGGCACCTGGACGCGATGCGAGCGGCCCGCGACGACGTGGAACGCCTCAACGAGCACGACGCCGCCTTCCACCGGGCCGTGGTCGCGGCCACCGGCAACGCCACGCTGGCCACCCTCCTGGAGGGCATCTCCGGCCGGACGCTGCGCGCCCGTGTCTGGCGGGGACTGGTCGATGACAACGCCGCCGGCCGCACCCTCGCCGAACACGAGGCGATCTACCAAGCGCTGGCCGACGGTGACGCCGTGCTCGCCCAGGCGGCGGCGCTGATGCACGTCAGCACCACCGAGCGGTGGCTGCGCGCGCACCTGGAACGGGACGGTCGGCTCCCCGGGGACGGCTCAGCCGCGTAGGGGCTTCCTCACTGACTACTGGTGCGCCCGTTATCCCTTTCCATTCCTTATGTCTCGCTCCCGGGTTCCGAGTTGCCGGTCACCGGGCGGGCTTGTTCACCTCACCGAGGAGTACCGATGAGATTTCTGCGCGTGGGCCCGGCGGGCTCCGAGCGGCCCGTGGTCCTGGATTCCGACGGCACCGCGAGAGACCTGAGTCCGCTGACCGTCGACATCGACGGAGCGTTCCTGGCCGAGGGTGGCGTGGAACGCGCCCGTGCCGCCCTGGCCGAGAACGTGCTGCCGCGCACGGACATCGCAGGCCGGCGGGTCGGTGCCCCGGTCGCACGCCCCGCCAAGGTGGTGTGCATCGGGCTCAACTACGTCGATCACGCTGCGGAGACCGCGACACCGCCCCCTGCCGAACCGGTCGTCTTCATGAAGGCGGCCAACACGGTCGTCGGCCCCGACGACACCGTGCTCGTGCCGCGCACCAGTGAGAAGACGGACTACGAGATCGAGCTAGCCGTGGTCATCGGCCGCACCGCGCGCTACCTGGACTCGCCGGAGGCGGCGGACGACGTCATCGCGGGCTACGCGATCGCCGACGACGTCTCCGAGCGGGCCTTCCAGCACGAGCGGGGCGGACAGTGGGACAAGGGCAAGTCCTGCGAGACCTTCAACCCGCTCGGCCCCTGGCTGGTCACCCCCGACGAGACCGGCGACCCGCAGGGGCTGGCCATGCGGCTGTGGGTCAACGGCGAACTGCGCCAGGACGGCCACACCAAGAACATGATCTTCGGGGTGCGCCATATCGTCTGGTACCTGAGCCAGTTCATGGTGCTGGACCCCGGAGACGTGATCAGCACCGGCACCCCGGCCGGCGTTGCCTTCGGCGCCAACGACTTCCCCTATCTGGTCGCCGGCGACGTGGTCGAGGTGGAGATCGACCGGCTCGGCCGCCAGCGGCACGTCCTCGGACAGGCCTGATGACCTCCGCGAGCCCGCCCTGGTTCACCGAGCGCGTCCCGCTCGGCCGCTCCCAGGCCACCGTCAGCCGTATCGGCCTGGGCACCGCACCGCTGGCCGGGCTGTTCTCGGCGGTCGGCGACGAGCAGGCCACCGCCACCCTCGACGCGGCCTGGGCGGCCGGTGTCCGGTACTTCGACACCGCCCCGCACTACGGCGCCGGGCTCGCGGAACGGCGGCTGGGATCCTTCCTCGCCGACACCGGCCGCCCGCGCGCCGAGTTCACCGTGTCCACAAAAGTGGGACGGCTGCTCGTGCCGGGCGACGCCGCCCTCGGGGACGAGGCGTACCACGGCGAACGGGGGCTGGTCCGGGTGCGCGACTACAGCGCCGAGGGCGTCTACCGTTCGTTCGCCGAGAGCCTTGAGCGGTCCGGTCTCGAAGCCTTCGACACGGTCCTGATCCACGACCCGGACGACTACTGGGAGGACGCGGTCACAGGGGCGTACCCGGCACTGGCCCGGCTGCGCGACCAGGGAGCGGTCCGGGCGATCGGCGCGGGCATGAACCAGACGGCGATGCTCACCCGCTTCGTCACCGAGACCGACCTCGACTGCGTACTCGTCGCCGGCCGCTACTCCCTGCTGGACCGCGGCGCGGCCGACGTGCTGCTGCCGCTGTGCGCCGAGCGCGAGGTGGGCGTCCTGGTCGGCGGCGTCTTCAACAGCGGCATCCTCGCCGACCCGTCCCCGGGCGCCACCTACGACTACGCCCCGGCCCCCGACGAAGTGCTGCGCCGCGCCCGGTCCCTGGCCGAGCGGTGCGCAGCCCACGGGGTGCCGCTGGCCGCCGCCGCGCTGCAGTTCCCGCTGCGCCACCCGGCGGTCACCGGTGTGGTCCTCGGCGCGCGCAGTCCACTGGAGGTCACGGAGAACATCGCGCACGCCACGGTGGAGATCCCCGCGGAGTTGTGGGCGGAACTCGACGCCCTGGCGGGGGCCCGGCCATGACACGGATCGACGCACACCACCACGTCTGGCGGCCCCTGCCCGCGACGCCTGTGGCAGAGACGGCTCCGAGAGGGCCCAGGACCGCTTCCGGCCCTAGCCGTCGCGCGCACGACTGGCTGGACGCCCCCGACATGGCAGCCGTACGCCGTGACTTCACCCTCGACGACCTCGCACCGGAGGCCGAGGCGGCGGGCATCGACCGTACGATCCTGGTCCAGGTCCTCCCCGACGCCGACGAGACGGTGGAGTTCCTGTCCCTGGCGGGGGCGGCGGACCTGATCGCCGGTGTCGTCGGCTGGGCGGACCTCACCTCGGACCGCCTGACGGACACACTGGCCGCGCTGCGGACGGGCACCGGAGGTGAACTCCTGGTAGGCGTCAGGCACTTGGTGCAGGGCGAGGCGGACCCGGGCTGGCTGAACCGGGCGGACGTCCGACGTGGACTGGGCAAGGTGGCGGACGCGGGTCTCGCCTACGACCTGCTCACCCTCCCGCGCCAACTCCCCGCCGCCATCGCCACCGTACGAGCACTGCCCGAGCTGGTCTTCGTCCTCGACCACCTGTCCAAGCCGCCCATCGCCTCCGGCGAACTGCACCCGTGGGTCTCGCTGATCCGTGAACTGGCCGCCGAACCCAACGTGTTCTGCAAGCTGTCCGGCATGGTCACCGAGGCGGACCGCACCGGCTGGACCGTCGCGGATCTGCGCCCGTACGCCGATGTGGTGCTGGACGCCTTCGGCCCGTCCCGGGTGATGTTCGGCTCCGACTGGCCGGTGTGCCTGCCGGCCGCTTCCTACGGGGAGGCCGTCCGCGCGGCCGAGGAAGTGACCGACCGGCTGACCGTCGCCGAACGTGCCGAGGTCTTCGGCGGCACGGCGGCCCGCGCCTACCGACTGCGGAAGGAATACCTGTGAAGATACGTCTGGCCTACGGGCAGTCGGGGCTCGACATCGAGGTGGATCCGCGGACGGCGACCGTCGTCGAACCCGTTCACCACGAGGCCGCCGGGGACCAAATGGCCGTATTGCGCGAGGCGTTGCGCGCCCCCGTCGCCGGGCCCCCGCTGCGCGAACGGGTGCGACCGGGGCAGACGGTGGCGATCTCGGCCTGCGACGGCACCCGCCCCCAGCCGCGCCATCTGATGATCCCCGCCGTCCTCGACGAACTCGAAGGGATCGTCCCTCTGGAGGACGTGGTGATCCTCGTCGCCACCGGCACCCACCGGGGCAACGGCGAGGCGGAGCTGCGCGAGATGTTCGGCGACGAGGTCGTGGACGCCGTACGCATCGTCAACCACGACGCCCGCGACCCCGGACAACTGACCTGGATGGGGAGGTACGGCAACGGCGTCCCGGTCTGGCTGAACCGTGCGTGGGCCGAGGCGGACGTCCGCATCACCACGGGCTTCGTCGAACCGCACTTCTTCGCCGGTTTCTCGGGCGGTCCGAAACTCGTGGCCCCCGGCCTGGCCGCGCTGGAGACGGTCCTCGTCCTGCACGACGCGGCCCGCATCGGCGACCCGCGCGCCACCTGGGGCAACACCCACGGCAACCCCGTCCATGACGACGTACGGGCCATCGCCGAGGCGACCGGAGTCACCTTCTCGCTGGACGTGGTGCTGAACCGGGACAAGGACATCGTGGCCGCCTTCGGAGGCGATCTGGCGCCGATGCACGCCGCGGCCACGGCCACGGCGAAGCGCATGGCGATGCGGCCGGTCGAGGCGCGGTTCGACGTCGTCGTCACCACCAACTCCGGTTTCCCGCTGGACCAGAACCTCTACCAGGCGGTCAAGGGCATGTCCGCCGCCTACCAGGTGGTCAAACCCGGCGGCATGATCGTCTGCGCAGCCGAGTGCCGCGACGGCTTCCCCGACCACGGCTCCTACCGGGAGGTGCTGGCCTCCGCTCCATCCCCTCAGGCCCTGTTCGACGACATCAGCGCCCGCACCGAAACCGTGCCCGACCAGTGGCAGGTGCAGATCCAGGCACGTATCCAGTCCGGCAGCCGGGTCGTCATGCACACCGGCTTCCTGAGCGACGCCGAACTGGCCACCGCCCACCTGCGACAGACCCGCGACATCTCGGCCACCGTCGCCGAGGCGCTGGCCGCAGCGGGTCCCGGCGCCCGTCTCTGCGTCCTGCCCGAAGGACCGCAGACCATCCCGTACGTCGACAGGAGCGGGGCATGAGCGGAGTACTGGACCTGGGCTTCGCCCGGCTTGACCTCGCCCGCGAGGCCCGGCAGGGACTCCCCGAGGTCGTCTACGGGCCCGGCAAGACAGTCGAGCAGATCAGCGGCATCGTCACCGGGCTACTGGAACACAACACCGGCCCTGTCCTCGTCACCCGGATCGAAGCGGAGACCGCCGAGGCCGTCATGGCACGGCTGGATCCCGGCGTGCACGACGAGGAGACGCGAGGCCCGGGGCCGTATGACGGGCAGCCACACGCCCCGGGTACGTACGACGGTCAGCCACACGGCCCAGGAACGTACGACGCCGAGGCCCGGCTGCTGTACTGGCGGCCGTCTCAGGCCGGGGACTTCTGCGTGACGGTGGTGGCCGCCGGCACCTCGGACCGGCCCGTCGCCGCCGAAGCCACCGCCGTGGCCGCCGCCGTCGGCCTGGACACCACCGCCATCCACGACGTGGGGGTGGCCGGCCTCGACCGGATCCTCCAGGTGCGTGACCGGCTCCAGGCCGCCGACGCGGTGATCGTCGTGGCCGGGATGGAGGGCGCCCTCGCCAGTGTCGTGGGCGGTCTGGTGCGCGCACCGGTCGTCGCGGTGCCGGTCTCCACCGGGTACGGCGCGTCCCTGGAGGGCGTCACCGCACTGCTTGCCATGCACGCCTCCTGTGCTGCGGGGGTGACCGTGGTCAACATCGACTCCGGCTTCTCGGCCGCGATGGCGGTTCACCGCATCGCCCAAAGCCTTGCGAACACCCAGAGGCGTGTGAACACACCCGGAGGCGCCCGGTGATCGTCTGGATCAACCCGTTCACCGGGCTGGCCGGAGACATGCTCCTGGCCGCCCTCATCGACGCCGGAGCACCGCTGGACGCGATCCGGTCCTCGATCGCCGCCACGGGTCTCACCGGCTGGGAACTGACCGCCGAGCGCGTCACCGACCACGGGCTGGCCGCCACCCGGGTCCACGTGGAAGTCACCGACCCGTGCACCGAGCGGCAGGCCGCCGAAGTCATCCGCCTCGCCTCGCGGGCCACCCCCGAACCTGTCGCCGCCCTCGCGGTCGCCACCGTGACCGCCGTCGCCGAGGTGGAGGGCCGCCTGCACGGCGCCGACCCCGCCACCGTCCACCTCCACGAACTCGGCGGCCACGACACCCTGGTCGACATCGTCGGCGTCGCGGCCGCCCTGCATGCCCTGGGCGTCTCCGACGTCTTCAGCGCACGGATCCCGCTGGGCCGGGGGCGGGTGACCTCGGCGCACGGAGTACTGCCCTGCCCGGCACCCGCCACGCTGGCGCTGCTCGCCGGAGCGGCCGTCATGGGCAGCGATCTGCCCGGCGAAACGGTGACGCCCACCGGCGCCGCACTGCTGCGCGCGCTCGGAGCGCGGTACGAACCGCCGCCCCCCATGACCCTGGGCCGCACCGGGTACGGGGCGGGCACCCGCCGCCTGCCGGACCGGGCCAACGTCACGGCGGTGACCCTGGGAGTCCCCGCCCCGGCAGCTTCGAGTCAGGACCCTCCGGCGGAGAACGTCGTCGTTCTGGAGACCAACCTCGACGACGTCACCGGCGAGGTCCTCGGACACACCATCACCCGGGCGATGGAGTCCGGTGCTCTCGACGCCTGGGTGACGCCCGCCATGATGAAGAAGAACCGTCCCGCGCACGTGCTGCACGTCCTGACCACCCGACAGGACGAGCGTCGGCTGCGCGACCTCGTACTGTCGGAGACCGGCAGCCTCGGCATCCGTCGCGTCGACGCCACCCGCACCGCGCTGCCGCGGGACTTCGAGACCGTGCACGTGGACGGCCACCCGGTTCGGATCAAGCACGGTCCGCACGGCGCAAAACCCGAACACGACGACCTCGCCTCCGTCGCCGCGGACCTGGGCATGCCCCTCCGGACCGTCGCGGCACGCGCACTCGCCAAGAGCGGCCGGGTCGCCATCCCTCAGCACACCGACCTTCTCGCAGGAGGACAACCATGACCGTCACAGACGAGGGAGCGGCCGCGCTCGTACACGCCGACGCGCTCGCCGACCGGCTTCTGGACCGCATGCGCGCCATCGGCGCCGTCGCCGTGGCCTATTCGGGCGGCGCGGACTCCGCCCTCGTGCTCGCCGCCGCCGTACGTGCCGTCGGCCCGGAGCGGGTTCTCGCCGTCACTGCCGTGTCGGAGAGCCTGGCCGCCGGTGAACTACCGCACGCCCGCCGCCTGGCCACGGACCTCGGCGTCACTCATCTCACCCCGCGCACCAGCGAACTGACCCGTCCCGGCTACCGCGCCAACGGCCCCGACCGCTGCTACTTCTGCAAGTCCGAGGTCCTGGACACCATCACCGTGCTCGCCCACGACCACGGATACGAACTGGTGGCCACCGGAACCAACGCGGACGACGCCCGGGACCCGCACCGCCCGGGCATCAGGGCCGGCCGGGAACGCGGCATCCACACCCCGCTCCTCGACACCGGCCTGACCAAGGCGGAGGTGCGCCTGCTGAGCAGACACTGGTCACTGCCGACCTGGAACAAACCCGCGACACCCTGTCTGGCCAGCCGCATCCGCTACGGCATCGAGGTCACCCCGCACCGCCTGGCCCGCGTCGACCGGGCCGAGACCGCGGTGCGCGCGATCCTGGCCGACGCCGGACTGACAGTGACCGACCTCCGGGTCCGCGACCTAGGCGACACCGCCCGCCTGGAAGTGGACGCCTCGCTCGTCGACCGGATCTCCGCGCTCCCCGGGCTCGCCGGGGCGCTGGCGGACGCGGGCTTCGCCGAACTGCCCCGCCGGGTGGAGCCCTTCCGATCGGGACGGCTCAACTCCGAGACCTAAGGCCGTGGCGCGGCGCCCCGCCCAGCAGCGGATCGGCCGGTCACGCGATGACGAACGGCACCCCAGTGAGCAGCGCGATTCGAGAGCTTCTATAGCGGTGCTACAGAATGCAGCCGGTGACGCCCGCGAGCGACTGCTCGCCGCCGCCTTCGAGATCGCCACACGTGACGGTGTCGACGCGGTCTCCACGCGTGCCGTCTCCGCCGCCGCAGGTGTGCAGGCCCCGTCGCTGTACCACCACTTCGGCGACCGGTCGGGACTGATCCGCGCGGTCGTCGACGCGGCGTTCGAGGAGCACTTCCACCGCAAGGACACCGCTACCCCGGTCGCTGACGCGGACCCGCGTGCCCGCGTCGCCGCAGGATGGGACGCGCACATCGCATTCGCGCTCGCCTACCCGGGTCTCTACCCTGCGATGTACCCGACAGCCGGCCCGCTGCCGAGCCAGGTCGAACGAAGCGGCGCGCTGCTGCGCGCCGGTTTCGACGAGCTTGAGCAGGCAGGCGCCCTCCGGCCCGGGATCACCGCGGCGCTGGCGACGAACGCGCTCCGCGCGGCCCTGCGCGGTGTCGCCCACGCCGTCGCCGTGAACCCCGACAACGGCGACAACGACGCGACGTCCGCCGTCGTCCGCGACGCGCTCATCCACGCGCTCGTCGGAGACCGGGCGCATAACTGACTCCTCGCCGATCCGGGCCCCGACCGAGCGAGAACCCGCACGATGGAGCAACACCCATGACCGATCTGCTCGCAGGCAAGACCATCCTCATCACCGGCGCCTCGTCCGGCATCGGCGAATCCGCCGCGCGTCTGTTCGCACGCGAAGGCGCGAACGTCGTCATCACAGCCCGCCGCAAAGCCGAACTCGACCGTGTCGCCGAGGACATCGCCGCCGATGGAGGCAACGTCCTCGCCGTTCAGGCCGACACCACCGACGCCGGCGAACTGCAACGAGCCGTCGCAGCCGCGGTCGAGAGGTGGGGGCGCGTCGACAGTGCCCTGAACAACGCCGGCCGAACCCAGGGTGGCCGTCGCCTCGCGGAGGTCACCGACGAGACCTTCGACTCCGTCCTTGAGACCAACTTCAAGGGCGTGTGGCTGGCGATGACCGCGGAGGGCGCTGCTGGTGGCTCGATCGTGAACATCAGCAGCATCGGAGGCACCTTCGGCGCTGCCGGGCAGAGCGTGTACGGGGCGACGAAGGCCGCGGTCATCGCCTTGAGCCGCGCCGCCGCAGCCGAATACAGCCGCGACGGTGTCCGCGTGAACGCCATCGCGCCAGGTGCCACGATGACCGAGATGATGGTCTCCCGGCAGCAGCGCGACCCGAGCATCGTCGAGCACCTCAGCTCCCTCGCCGCCCTGGGCCGCCCCGGCCAACCGGACGAGATCGCTGAAGCTGCCGCCTGGCTCCTGAGCGACCGCGCGAGCTACGTCACCGGCACGACCCTCGGCGTCGACGGCGGCACTGCCCCCTGGCCGCACTGAGTCGTCCTGAGCCGCACTGCCACTCCATTCGAACAGCGCGCCACAGCCGGCGACAGCAACCGAACCGGGGCCACCCGACGCCGACGAGACCTGCACCTCTTCGCGAACAGCGCCTGCGTTTCCGGCCCGTGGGTCAACGGCACACCCGAGCGCGGCGGCCGGTCACTGATGCGCCGGCGTAGGCACAGGTCGACTTGG
Organism: Streptomyces sp. NPDC050508; assembly: GCF_040655155.1. NCBI lineage: Bacteria > Bacillati > Actinomycetota > Actinomycetes > Kitasatosporales > Streptomycetaceae > Streptomyces > Streptomyces sp. NPDC050508. The sequence goes on along the minus strand of NZ_JBFAJJ010000001.1, from coordinate 832,676 downwards.
TCTGCAGTGCGGATGGTCGTGGGGTGGCGGGCGTCGAGCTGCGTCTGGTTCCAGTCCATCTTGATGAGGGCCGGCAATTCCTCGGCAAGATGAACTGGGCTGGATTCGGTGTCGATCAGGCGGAAGGGCAGAGGCGAGGGCAGAAGATCCGGCCCAGGCCGGCGGGCGGGTTCGCGCCGCTCGTCGCCGCTGGTGAGCATCTTCGGCGCCTCGGCGGACACATTGATCCCCATCTCCGCCATGGCCTCGGCCACCGCCGGGTTGGCCTTCTGGCGGGAGCGGAGCCCGCTGATCGGAACCCTCGCGAGACGGTGGCCATCGATCAGTTGGGCGCAGAGGGGATGACCGCTGCCGGTGATGCCGACCAGGGCCTTCCGGGTGAAACGGTTGGATTCGGGCCTCCGGGTCCAGGGCCTGCGAGGACGTCCGGTTCGATGTCCACTCAGGTCCGGGAGATGAGCAGTGTCGAAGTCAGCCCCGGACCGCGGGACGTTGTCGCCGCCGCGAGGCAACACCCCCGCTTTGTCCTGGAGTTGCAGGGCCGGTTCGCAGCGGGTCGAGGTCCGTCCGGGCTCCCGAGCCGGGCGATCCGGGTTTGCGGCTCGCGCCGGATCAGGCGTCAACTTCCGTACGAGTCGGGCCAGTTCTGGCACATCAACAGGTCCTGTCGGGCCGTTGTTCGATCGTCGCGGGTCAGTCCCGAAGAGACTCCCCGCGGGCGAGGGCCGCGTGCGTACGGTCCGCACACCGAGGCGGATCGACTGCACCGGTCCGCCGCAGTCAACGGAACAAGGGGAGGCATTGTGGCGAATGTGGAAGTGTCGCTGAAGGAGATGATGGCCGGAACTGAGGGGGCGTTGGGGGCCGCGGTCGTCGACTACACCAGCGGGATGGCGCTGGGCACCCTGGGCGGCAGCAAGACCCTGGACCTGACGATCGCCGCGGCCGGCAACACCGATGTCATCCGCGCCAAGGTACGCACCATGGAGCAACTGGGCCTCAAGGGCCAGATCGAGGACATCCTGATCACACTGGACAGCCAGTACCACCTGATCCGCCTGATCACCGGCCGCGGTGGCAACGGCCTGTTCCTGTACCTCGTGCTCGACAAGGCCCGCTCGAACCTGGCCATGGCCCGCCACCAACTCAAACGCGTCGAGGGGCAGATCGAGATCTAGCCCGGCCGGCATTGCCGGGACCACGCCTGCCCATGATGTGAAGACTTCTTCAACTCATCACATCCACATGCTCGCAATGTGCGGTCGTGTCAGGGTCCAGGGCGTGCAGGATCGGCTTCCGAGGGCGGCCCGTGGTGTGGCGCCGCCCTCGGAAGCCACCCCATCCCGCGAGCCGCACTCCCACCCGGCAAGCAGCGAGCGTCCATGCACACCTCGGTGGCCTCCGGGACGAGCCCTGGAGAAGAGAACGACAGCCCGGCGGAGGGATCGTCCGAGATGGAGGGCCGGATACGCTGCCGGGATGATCGAAAATCTTCCTCCCTGCCCGAAGTGCTCGTGTGAGTACACCTACGAGATGAACGCCCTGGTGGTGTGCCCGGAGTGCGGCCACGAGTGGGTGCCCGCCGAGGCCGGCTCGGATCCCGGCGACTCCGCGGAGCGGGTCGTCAAGGACTCTGTCGGCAATGTGCTGCAGGACGGTGACTCCGTGGTCGTGGTGAAGGCGCTCAAAGTCAAGGGGAGCCCGTCGGGGATCAAGGCGGGCACGAAGGTGCGCAACATCCGGCTGGTCGACGGGGTCGACGGCCACGACATCGACTGCAAGATCGACGGTTTCGGGGCGATGCAGCTCAAGTCGAGCGTGGTCAAGAAGGGCTGACTCGCCCGCCCCTCCCGCTTGGAGTGCCGGGCAGTAGCTTGATGCTTAATTGCAAAATTTCGCAATTGGTTAGATGCTGTGTTGGCTGTGTCTGCAGGTAGTCGCGGGCGCAGCCTTCACTTGCCTCCCGGGTGGGGCGTCGGGGAAGCCGAGGAGCCGTGTCCGTTCCGCTGTACCAGGCCAAGGCCGAGTTCTTCCGGATGCTGGGGCATCCCGTGCGGATACGGGTGCTGGAGTTGCTGCAGGACCGGCCGATGCCGGTACGGGATCTGCTGGCCGCGATCGAGGTGGAGCCCTCCGGCCTGTCGCAGCAGCTGACGATGTTGCGCCGCTCGGGCATCGTCAGTTCCAGGCGCGAGGGCTCGACGGTGGTGTACGCCCTCGCGAGCGGGGATGTCGCGGACCTGATGGGGGCGGCGCGCCGGATCCTGGCGGACATGCTCGTGGGGCGGAACGAGTTGTTGGCCGAGCTGCGGGAAGCCGGGGTCGCCGCCCGATGAAGATGCCGATCGGCCGGGTAGGTGCCCGGCTCACCGCGCTGCTTCCCGGCCGTATGGATCTGGCGGAGATACGCCGCGACCCGCGCCGGGACCTGCTGGCCGGCCTCACGGTGGCGATCGTCGCGCTGCCGCTCGCGCTCGGCTTCGGAGTCTCCTCCGGTCTTGGCGCGGAGGCGGGGCTGGCGACCGCGGTCGTCGCCGGCGCGCTGGCGGCGGTGTTCGGGGGTTCGAATCTGCAGGTGTCCGGGCCGACGGGCGCGATGACGGTGGTGCTGGTGCCGATCGTCGCCGCCCACGGGCCGTCCGGTGTGCTGACGGTGGGGCTGATGGCGGGCGTGATGCTCGTCGCGCTCGCCCTGCTGAGGGCCGGCAAGTACATGCAGTACGTGCCCGCCCCGGTCGTCGAGGGCTTCACGCTCGGCATCGCCTGCGTGATCGGTCTGCAGCAGGTCCCGAACGCGCTGGGGGTGCCCAAGCCGGAGGGCGACCGCGTGCTGGTGGTGACCTGGCGCGCGGTGGAGGAGTTCGGGAAGAACCCGAACTGGACCGCCGTCGCCTTCGCGGTGGCGGTCGCCGCCGTGATGCTGATCGGTGCCCGGTGGCGGCCCACGGTCCCGTTCTCGATCCTCGCGGTGATCGCGGCCACGGTAGTGGCCCAGGCTGTCGGCCTGGACTCCGCGAAGCCGATCGGCGACCTGCCGTCCGGTCTGCCCGCGCCCTCACTTTCCTTCCTCGACCCGAGCACGCTCGGGTCCCTGCTCGGCCCGGCAGCAGCGGTGGCGGCGCTGGCCGCGCTGGAGTCCCTGCTGTCGGCGTCGGTGGCCGACGGCATGACGGTAGGCCAGAAACACAACCCTGACCGCGAACTGTTCGGCCAGGGCCTGGCCAACATCGCCGCCCCACTGTTCGGCGGCGTCCCGGCAACCGGCGCGATCGCGCGGACCGCGGTCAACGTCCGTACCGGCGCGAGCTCCCGGCTGGCCTCCCTCGTCCACGCCGCAGTTCTCGCGGTGATCGTGTTCGCGGCCGCGCCCCTCGTCTCCAGGATTCCGGTGGCCGCGCTGGCGGGTGTGCTGCTCGCCACGGCGATCCGCATGGTCGAGGTCGGCTCGCTCAAGGCGATGGCGAAGGCCACCCGCTCCGACGCGCTGATCCTGGCGCTGACCGCCGTCGCGACCCTCGTGCTCGACCTCGTGTATGCCGTGATCATCGGCCTGGCGGTGGCGGGCGTCCTTGCTCTGCGCGCGGTGGCCATGCAGGCCCGGCTCGAAGAGGTCCCCCTGGACCGCGGTGACCACAGCGCTGAGGAGCACGCGCTGCTGGCCGAGCACATCGTGGCGTACCGGATCGACGGGCCGCTGTTCTTCGCCGCCGCGCACCGCTTCTTGCTGGAGCTGGCCGAAGTCGCCGACGTCCGTGTGGTCATCCTGCGCATGTCCCGGGTGATCACCATCGACGCCACCGGCGCCCTCGTCCTCAAGGACGTGGTGGAGAAGCTGAACCGGCGCGGCATCGTCGTCATGACCTCCGGGATACGCCCCGGTCAGCGCCAGGTCCTGGACTCGGTCGGGGCGCTGGAGCTGCTGTGTCTGGAGGGGCGCGAGTACGCCGCCACACCGGAGGCGATCCAAGGCGCCCGCAGCTACCTGGAGTGCGCCGGCGTCGTGCCACCGCTCCCCGCCCGGACGCCACGACCCGTTGACGAGCAAACAGAGGAAACCGTCGGATGAGCACTCCGCCCGCATCGCTGCGCATGGTCGAGGTCTCCGGCGCGGAGGCCCTGTGGCTGCTGGAGAGCAGTGAGCCGGGGCAGCTGATGCACCCGCAGCGGGACCTGACCGTCATCCGGCCCGGCCGGCACACGTGGGAGTACGGCCGCCTGGTGGTGCGCGCTCCGGTGCCGGCGGCAGCAGTCCCGCTCACGGCGACGTACCAGGTGGACGAGGTGCGTGCCGCGACCGGCACCTGCTGGACGGTGCCGGTGGCCGGGCCCGCCGAGGCGATCACGGATCCGAACGAGGCCGCCCTCCCCCATTGTCTGCATCCCCAGCCGCTTTCCGGTTTCCGGCCGGCCCGAGGGAGGGAGAGTTGATGTCCACGCGGCTCGAAGCCCTGCCCCACCGGCATGTGCTCACCCTGCCCAGCGAGCCGTCCGCCGTCCGGCTGTCCCGGCAGACCGCCGAGCGCGCGCTGACCGAGTGGGGGATCAGCCTGCGCCACCCCGCCATCGACCCGGCCCTGCTGATACTCGGCGAGCTGGTCACCAACAGCGTCCGGCACGCCGCCGTGCTCTCCCCCCAGGTGACGGTGATCTACGCGGCGGGCGCGGACTGTCTGGCCTTCGCCGTGCACGACCGCCACCCCTACCAGCCTGCCCTCTACGCGTCGTTCACCGACACCGGCACGGGCGGCCTGGCCACCGTCATGGAGCTCACTCTCGGTCTGGGTGGCACCGCGGTAGTCCGGGGCGATGCCGACGGCAAGGGCAAGAGCATCTGGATCACCCTCCCCCTCTGAAGCACACAGACTGACCGCGCAAGGGAGTTGACGATCATGACCATCGAGTGGCGCTACACCGTCGAGCAGGATCTCGGCGTCCTCTCCGTCTCCGGATACCTCGGCCCGGACGCCGTCCATCGCTTCGCGGGTGCTGTCGGCTGGGTGGTGGGGCGTGGCAGGGGTCCGGTCATCGTGGATCTGACCGGACTGCGCGGCTGGTCGGCCGAGGGACAGGTGGCGATCACCGAGGCCGCGCGCCGTCTGGCCGCAGCGGGCCGCGCCCTGGAACTGGCCGCCATCCCTGCCGACGGATCCCTCGTCCCCGACGGCGACTGCCCGCCCATCCCCGTGCACCCCGACCGGGCCGGTGCGCTCGCCGCGCACGGCACACGGCCCGGCGAGCCGATGAAGGGCCGACACGAGTGGCGTACGACGGGATGGCGGACCGACGAGCCTCGGGCCTGACCTCGCCGAACTCAGCCGGGCGCGAAGGCACCATTGCCGTCCCGCACGGGCACGACGGTGCTGACGTCCCGCTCCGCGGCGATGGCCACGTCTTCGGCGAAGCCGGTCGAGGCCGGCTCCTGGCCGGAGACGCCTGCGGCGACCGCGTCGGCGAGTGCCGTAACCGTGGGCCGTGAGCCAGCTACCGACCGCGGCGGTGTTGCGCAGGCAGAGCAGACGGCGACCACCGGCACACTCTGCCCCCTGCGTCGAGCCGCGTGCCGCGCGCGGCTCAGCTCTGCTCGCCGTCCGACGCGGGCGTGGTGGTCCGGCCGCCGAAGGACAGCCGCATCATGTGGGAGTGCCCGCACCGGGGGCACGCGCCCTCCGCGCCGACGGCGCTGGGTCGGCACTTCAGGCGGCAGGCGGGGCACTTGTACCAGGCCACCCCGGGGCCGCGCAGCGGAATGATTCTCACGCAAGCCTCCCTCACAACACGTAGAGACTTGCTAATGTTAGCAATTGTTGAGGTCGTTGCCGCTGGTTTCGGGCAACTGGGTCCTCGTGCGCGGATTCGGTGTGACCGTCGCCGCAGGCGAGGATGGGCCGCATGTGTGTGACGAGTAGGTGGATGCGATGCGCCGAGGACGGTCGGGTGCGGCCGTGCTGCACCGGGGAGGCGACGACACGATGAGTACGCCGCTGTACCAACTGAAGGCCGAGTTCTTCAAGACGCTCGGCCACCCGGCCCGTATCCGGGTGCTGGAGCTGTTGAGTGAGCGCGAGCACGCGGTCGCGGAGATGCTGCCCGAGGTGGGCATCGAGCCCGCCCACCTCTCCCAGCAGCTCGCGGTGCTGCGGCGGGCGAACCTGGTGGTGACCCGGAAAGAGGGTTCCACCGTGTACTACTCGCTGACCAGCCCGGACATCGCCGAGCTGCTCCGGGTCGCCCGCACCATCCTGTCCGGGGTGCTCGCCGGGCAGGCCGAACTCCTCGCCGACCTGCAGGCCGCCCAGGCGCAGGCCAAACCGCCGTCGTAGCGGCGGCCCCCGATCGGTGGCCGTCTCCCGAGAGCTGGACAGCGCTCTACGGCACCGGGAGGCGGCCGCCTTCGTCTCCAAGTTCCGTATCTCCGCTCGTGGGTGGCCGGTCGGACACCCACTGACAAGTCCTCACCGTGTCAGGGAGGGTTCATGGGCCTGTTGCGCAAGATCCGGGACACCGGGCGGGTGGCCGAGCCCGCCCCGCCCGAACCGGACGGCGAACAGCCGCTCGCGGCCAGGGAGTTCGGCGGCTCGGTGCAGGTGCGCTGTGTGGACGCCGGGTCCTGCAACGGCTGCGAGATCGAGATCGCGGGCGCCTTCAACCCGGTCTACGACGCCGAACGGTACGGTGCCCGCCTGGTGGCCTCGCCCCGGCACGCGGACGTGGCCCTGGTGACCGGCCCGGTCACGCGGAACATGGCCGAGCCGCTGCGCCGCACGGTGGCCGCGATGCCCGAGCCCCGGCTGGTGGTCGCGGTCGGGGACTGTGCGATCGACTGCGGGGAGTTCGCGGGCGGTTACGGCGTCGAAGGCGCCGTCTCCGACGTCGTACCGGTCGATCTGGTGGTGCCCGGGTGCCCGCCGCGGCCGGACGAGATCGTCGCCGCGCTGCGGAGAGTGACCGGACGGTGAGCCTGATCCCGGCCGCCCTCGCGACGGCCACCGGACTGGGCGTGGCGGGTGCTGCGGCCGGGCTGGTGCTGCCGCAGCGGGGCCGGGGTGCGGTGGTGGGTGTGTTGACAGCGGGTGTGGGGGTGGCGGGTGGTGCGTCGGGTGTGGCCGCTCTGGGCGGAAGCCGCTGGTCGGCCGAAATTCCCGGGCTGCTCCCGCTGGCCGGGACGCACTTCGCGGTGGACGCTCTGTCCGGACTGTTCATGGCGGTGGCCGGGGCCGTGGTGGCGGCGGTGGCCGTCTACGGTGTCGGCTATGTGGCCGGGCACGGCGCGCACGGCTTCGGCTCGCGGGGCGCGCAGGCGCTCCTGCCGCTGTTCGCACTGACCCTCGTGCTGGTGCCGGCGGCGGCCTCGGTCTCGACGTTCCTGCTGTTGTGGGAGCTGATGGCACTGACCTCGCTGCTCCTCGTGATGGCCGAGCACAGGGCGCGAGCGTCGGTGCGTGAGGCGGCCGTCTGGTATGCCGTGATGACCCACCTGGGCCTTGTCCTGCTGCTCGCGGGCCTGTCCGTGTATGCGTCGCAGGCCGGCGGAGAGACGTTCGCCGCCCTGCGCGTCGGCACCGCGGGGATGTCGCCGACCGTGCGCGGGCTCGTGTTCGTGCTCACGGCGACGGCGTTCGCCTCCAAAGCGGGCCTGGTGCCGCTGCACGCGTGGCTGCCCCGGGCGCATCCCGAGGCGCCCAGCGCGGTCTCGGCGTTGATGAGTGCGGCCATGGTGAACCTCGGTGTCTACGGGTTGGTGCGGGTCGGGTTCGATCTGCTGGGCGGAGGGCCGGCCTGGTGGTGGCTGCTGGTGATGGCGATGGGCGGGCTGTCGGCGGTGTACGGGATCCTGCAGGCCGCGATGGCCTCGGATCTCAAGCGGCTGCTGGCGTACTCGACCTCCGAGAACATGGGGCTCGTCGTGCTCGGTGTCGGGGCGGCCGGGCTGTTCGCCCACGCCGGTGACAAGGCGTTGGCCGGGCTGGCGCTCGCGGCGGCGCTGCTGCACGTGGTCAACCACTCCGCGTTCAAGTCCCTGTTGTTCGGCGCGGCGGGCTCGGTGCTGCGGGCCACCGGGGAGCGGAACCTGGATCTGCTGGGCGGGCTGCGGGCCCGGATGCCCATCACGGCGGGACTGTTCGCCCTCGGTGCGCTGGGGGCGGTGGCGCTGCCGCCGGGCAACGGCTTCATCAGCGAGTGGCTGCTGCTGCAGTCGATGATCCACGGGCTGGCCGTGCCCGGGGTGACCACGGCGATCGTGCTGCCTCTGGCGGTGGCGGTGATCGCCCTGTCGGCGGGGCTGGCGGCGGCGGTGTTCGTCAAGGCACTCGGCGTGGGCTTTTTCGCCCGGCCGCGCACCGAACAGGCCGCCGCGGCACAGGAGTCGCCGCTGCTGATGCTGGCCGGAATGGGACTGCTCGCGGCCCTGTGTACGGCGCTGGCCCTGGTGCCGGGGCTGCTGGGCGACGGCCTGGACCGCGCGGTGGCAGTGGTCGGCTTCGCCGGGACGCACCCGGTATCCGGCGGCGGACTGCGGGTGCGCCTGGACGAGGTGTCCGCCTCGCTGTCCCCGCTGTGGGTGGTGGCGGCGCTCACGGTGGCGCTGGGCGCGGTCACCGCGACGACGAGGTGGGCGTCGCGGCGTCAGCGGCGGCGGATGAACGCTCGGCTGTGGGACTGCGGGGGCGGGGCGCCGACGCCGCGGATGGCGTACACGGCGACCTCGTTCGCGGAGCCGCTGCAGCGGGTCTTCGACGACGTGCTCGCCCCGGAACAGGACGTGGATGTCACGCCGGTGCGCGAGTCGGCGTATCTCGTGGAGCGGGTGGCTTTCCGCAACCGGGTGCCCGACAGGATCGAGCACCGCCTGTACCGGCCGGTCCTCGACTTCCTCGCCGCGGCCGGGCAGTCGGCGCGGCGACTGGCGGGCGGCAGCGTGCATACGTATCTCGGTTACGGCTTCTTCGGGCTGGTCGCCCTGCTGGTGGTGTTGGTGGTGGGCTGGTGAACACGGTCGGATACGCGGCGATCGTCCTCCAGGTGGGCGCGGTGGTGGCAGGGGCGCCCCTGCTGACCGGGCTGATGCGGCAGACGAGAGCACGCCTGGAGGGGCGGGCCGGCGCCGGGGTGCTCCAGCCCTGGCGGGACGTTCGCAAACTGCTGCGCAAGGAACCGATCACCCCCATCGGCACCGGCCCCGCGTTCCGCTGGGCGCCGCCGCTGCTGGTCGCCACCTCGCTGGTGCTGGCCGTCCTTGTGCCACTGGTCTCCACCGACACACCGGTGCGGGCGCGCGCGGACCTCATCCTGGTGGTGTCGCTGCTGGCACTCGGCACGCTGGCGCTGGCGCTCGCGGGCCTGGACACCGGTACCGCGTTCGGCGGCATGGGCGCCTCCCGGGAGATGACCATCGCCGCGCTGGTCGAACCCACCATCCTGGTGGCGGTGTTCGCGCTGTCGATACCGGCCGGGTCGACCAACCTCCCGGTCATCGTCGCCGGAGCCGCCGACCAGCCCGCCCGCCTCACCTCTCCGGCGGGACTGCTGGCGATCGCCGCGCTCGCGGTGGCGGTGCTGGCCGAGAGCGGCCGGCTGCCGGTGGACAACCCCTCCACCCACCTGGAACTGACCATGGTCCACGAGGCGATGGTCCTCGAATACGCCGGACCCGACCTGGCGCTGGTCGAGTTCGGCGCCCAGCTGCGGCTGACCGTGCTGCTGGGGCTGCTGGCCTCGCTGTTCGTACCGTGGGGCATCGCTACCGGCGCCTCGCTCACTGCTGTGCTGCTCGCCCTGCTGCTGGTGGTGCTCAAGGTGATGGTCCTGGGCATGGCGCTGGCGGCGGCCGAGGTCTTCTGGGCCAAACTCCGGCTGTTCCGGGTGCCCGAACTCCTCGCCGGGTCCTTCCTGTTGGCGCTGCTCGCGGTGACGGCCTCCTACTTCCTGGGCACAGAGGGAGGAGCGCGATGAGCAAGGGCCTGTTCACCCAGCTGCTCGATCTGGCCTGCGGGGCGTTCCTGCTGGCCGCCGTGGTGGTGCTGTGGCGGCGCGAACTCGCCGCGATCGTCAGGCTTTTCGCGCTCCAGGGTGTCGCACTCGCGGCGATCGCCCTGCTCCTGGGACTGCACGAGGACCGGTGGGGCCTGCTGGTGGTGGCGGTGGGGATAGGGGCGCTGCGGGCCGGCCTGCTGCCGTACCTGATCCGCCGCGCCCTCACGGCGTTCGTGGCCGAGCGGGACGGCGGGCCCGGCAGGCACGGCGGGAGCGAGGAGGCGCGCGAGACCCAGCCGCTGGTCAATGTCGCCGCATCCCTGCTCACCGCCGCCGCGCTGACCCTCCTCGCCTACGCCGTCGCCCGACCCCTGGTCGAACTGGATCCCACCCCCGCCACCCGTGCGCTGCCGGTCGGCCTGGCCGTCGTACTGATCGGCTTCTTCGTCCTGGTCACCCGGCGCCGCGCGCTGGCCCAGGTGGTCGGCTTCCTGCTGCTGGACAACGGCATCACCGCGACCGCGTTCCTGGCCGCCTCCGGGGTGCCGCTGATCGTCGAACTCGGCGTCTCCTTCGACGTGTTGCTCGCCGTCCTGGTGCTGCAGCTGCTCACCGTGCGGGTGCGGGAGGCGTTCGGCACCACCGACATCGACGACCTGCGGGAGCTGCACGACTGATGACCGCCACCACCGCGCTGTTGCTGACCGCGCCCGCAGCCGTTCCGCCGGCCGTGGCCGCCGGGTACGCGCTCACCGGTTTCGTCAGGCATGAGGTGCCGCGCGGGCTGCCCGCGGTCCGGCGGACGCAGGAGAGCCGTCCACCGCGGGGGCGGAAAGCCACTGTGCTCACTGCGGCGGGCGTTGCGGGCCTTCCGGAGAGGAAAGAAGCGGCAGCCGCTTCCCCACCCGGGAAGCCGGCCGTCGCCTCCCCGGCGCGGGCCGGTCACCCGTCCGACTGGGCCGCACTGGCCTCCCCGACGGTGATCCTCACCTGCGCGGCACTGCTGGCCTCCGCGCGCGTCGACGGCGGGTGGGTGTCCGCGTACTCCGGGCTGCTGCGGGCTGACGCGCTGACCGTGTGGATGCTGCTGGTCGTCGGCGCCGTCGCCTTCATCGCCTGTGCTTCGGGGCCTGCCCATCTGGCGGCGGAGCGGGCCGCCGGGAACGCGACGGCCTGGACCATGTGGCGCTACCACATGCTGGTCCAGACGTTCCTCGGCGCGATGTGCCTGGCCGTGGTGAGCGCGAACCTCGGTGTGCTGTGGGTGGCGATCGAGGCGACCACCGTGGTCACGGCGTTCCTGGTCGGCCACCGCCGCACCCGCACGTCTGTCGAGGCCGCGTGGAAGTACGTGGTGATCTGCTCGGCCGGCATCGCCCTCGCCTTCCTGGGCACCGTGCTCCTGTATTACGCGGCCCGGCAGGCGGGCATCTCCGAGGCGTGGGCGCTGGACTGGCCCACGCTCGTGGCCCGTGCGGACCGACTCGACCCGGCCGTCACCCGGCTCGGCATCAGCCTGGTGGTCCTCGGCTACGGCGCCAAGGCGGGCCTGGTCCCGCTGCACGCGTGGCTGCCCGACGCGCACAGCCAGGCACCCGCCCCGGTCTCGGCCCTGATGTCCGGAGTGCTGCTGTCCGTGGCCTTCGCCGCGATCCTGCGCTACCGCGTCATCGCGGATGCGGCCCTCGGCCCGGACTTCACCCGTGTCCTGCTGGCCGGAATCGCCCTGCTCACCCTCACCCTGGCCGCCGGGTTGCTGCTGGCCCAGCGCGACTTCAAACGGATGCTGGCCTACTCCAGCATGGAGCACATGAGCCTGATCGCCCTGGCCGCGGCGATCGGCAGCCCGCTCGCCCTGTCCGCCGCCCTGCTGCACATCGCCGGGCACGGGCTCGCCAAAGCCACCGCGTTCTGCGCCTCGGGGCAGATCCTGCACCTGCGTGGCACGACGAAGATCGGCCGGGTGCGCGGGCTGCTGGCTCAATATCCCTGGCTGGGTGCGCTGTTCGGGCTCGCTGTCGTGGCGCTGCTGGGCTTCCCGCCGTTCAGCCTCTTCGCCTCCGAACTGGGCATCGCCCGCGCCGGATTCGCCACCGGAGCGGGCCCCGGCTGGGCCACGGCCACCGCCCTCCTGCTGGTCCTGGTCGCCTTCGCCGCACTCGCCATCCGCACCGCGCGCATGCTGCTGGGGCCCGCGGAGGCGGCCGGTGAAAGCCCCTCCGCCCTGTGGCCCCTCGCTGCCGGTCTGGCGGCCTGCGCCGCGCTCGGCATCGCCACCGGCCCGCTGGGCCACCTGCTCACCCAGGCCGCCGCCGTCCTGGAAAGGCCCTGACCGATGCACACCATGCACGAGGTGAACACCGGCGAACTGCGCAAGCGGGCCGAGGCGCTGCTGCGCGACGGGCACCGCCTGGCCCTGGTTGCCGCACACCACGACGAGAACGCCGTACGCCTGGTCTACCTCTTCGTCTCCGGCCCGCCCGACACCCGCATCGAACTCCACGTGCGCCTCGACCCCGGCCACCCCCAAGTGCCCAGCCTGGCCCATCTGTCCTTCCCCGCAGGCCGGTTCGAACGCGAGATGCACGACCTGCACGGCATCGTGCCCCTCGACCACCCCCAACCACGCCGCCTGGTCCGCCACTTCCACTGGCCCAAGGGCTGGTACCCGATGCACCCCGACGCCGGCGACCCGCCCGCCTTCGGCGAACAGGAAGGCCCCTACCCCTTCCTGGAGGTCACCGGCGACGGCGTCTACGAAATCCCCGTCGGCCCCGTCCACGCCGGGATCATCGAACCCGGCCACTTCCGCTTCTCCGTCGTCGGCGAGACCATCCTCAAACTCAAGGCCCGCCTCTGGTTCGTCCACAAGGGCATCGAGAAACTCTTCCAGGGCCGTAGCGTCGCGGCCGGGCTGCCGCTGGCCGAACGCATCAGCGGCGACACCGCCGTCGGCCACGCGCTGGCCTACTGCCTGGCCGTCGAGGAGGCCACCGGCACCGCCGTCCCCGAACAGGCCCAGTGCGCACGGGCGTTGCTGTTGGAACTCGAACGCCTCCACAACCACGTTGCCGACCTCGGCATGCTCTGCAACGACGTCGGCCACGGCATCCTCAACGCCTACGCCCAGCGCGTGCGCGAACAACTCCTGCGCCTCAACGACACGGTGACCGGACACCGGCTGCTGCGCGGCGGAGTGGTCCTCGGCGGCAGCGTCCTGCGCACCCTGCCCAGTCGTACGCAGTTGGAGGCCATCGGCGACGACATCCGCGACATCGTCCGGCTGGCGCTGGGCCACTCCACCGTCCGCGACCGCTTCACCGGCACCGCGATCCTGCGCAATGAGGCCGCCCGTGACATCGGCTGCCTCGGCTACGTCGCCCGCGCCAGCGGCCTTGGCCAGGACGCCCGGATCGCCCACCCCTTCACCCCGCACGGGCACCCCGCGAACGTCCCCGTCCACACCAGCGGCGACGTCCTGGCCCGCTTCCTGGTCCGCGCCGAAGAGATCGACGCCTCCCTCGCACTGATCCGGGAACTGCGCGACCGCGTCACCACCGGCCCGGTTCTCGCGCCCGCTGCGGGGGCCGCCCCTGGTAGCGGCGTCGGCCTCGTCGAGGGCTGGCGCGGCACCATCGCCACTCGCGTCGAACTCGCCGCCGACGGCACCCTGAAACGGGTCAAGCCGGTCGACCCGTCCTTCTTCAACTGGCCCGCCCTGCCGGTCGCGTTGAGCGACACGATCGTCCCGGACTTCCCGCTGACCAACAAAAGCTTCAATCTCTCCTACGCCGGCAACGACCTGTAGACGCCTCAGTTGTCTCCCCGCACCAGGGAGCGCAGGTGCTCGTCGTGCCACCCGTCCTCGTGCGGCAGCGCACGGGTTCGTGATGCGGCCGGTGGGCGCGGTCGAGTGGCACAGGCGCAGGCGGTGCAGGCCCAGGTCCTCAAAGGCCCACCGGCTGAGCGGCTCGGTCGCCTCGACGACGACACCCAGGCGATCGGACCCGCGGCCTCGCCTGTGTCCGCCCGGGCAATGGCCCAGATCGCGGCCTCCTCGGCCCGCCACCGCCCCGCCTTGAGTGAGGTGCGGCGAGGCGCCGTTCGATGGCCGGTCCACCGCATGCATCGTGTGAACCACCGGCATAGCCTGAAAAACAGTGACCGCCATCGGCCCACGCCCGGGTCGCGAAGGGGTGAGATTTTTGAACGCCTCCGATGACGACCAGCAACAGCCGGGGCCCCGGGTGGGGCCCGTTCCCGCGGAGAAGCCGCGATTCGGCCCGTACCACCACCCCGCCGCAGGCTGGGGGGCCGCCAAGAGCGTGACCCGGGTGCTGGTGAGCGAGGGCGCGCTGGTGGACGGGCCGCGGGCGATCATGCGGATGAACCACGAGAACAAGGGCTTCGACTGCCCCGGATGCGCCTGGCCTGATGACACCAAGGGCCTTCACCTGGACATCTGCGAGAACGGCATCAAGCACGTCACCTGGGAGATGACCCGCAAACGGGTCGGCCGCGAGTTCTTCGCCGCCCACTCGGTGACCGAGCTGTCCGGCTGGAGCGACTTCGACCTGGAGGACCAGGGCCGGCTGACCGAACCGATGACGTACGACCCGGAGTCGGACCACTACGTCCCCATCAGCTGGCACGACGCATTCGAGCTGGCCGGCCAGGCTCTGCGTGAACTGGACGATCCGAACCAGGCGTCGTTCTACACCTCCGGCCGCCTCGGGAACGAAGCCACCTTCCTGTACCAGTTGATGGCCCGTGAACTGGGCACGAACAACCTGCCCGACTGTTCGAACATGTGCCACGAGGCCAGCGGTCGCGCCATGCAGGCGTCCTTGGGCACCGGCAAGGGGACCGTCGACCTGAAGGACTGGGAAGCCACCGACGCCCTGTTCATCATGGGCGTCAACGCCGCCTCGAACGCGCCCAGGATGCTCACCGCTCTCGCCGAGGCATACCGCCGTGGCGCCCAGATCGTGCACGTCAACCCGCTGGTGGAGGCGGCTGCCACGCGCACCATCGTGCCGCACGACTTCAAGGACATGGCTCTCTTCAAGGCGACCCGGACCAGCACTCTGAACCTCCAGCCCCGCATCGGCGGCGACATGGCGCTTCTGCGCGGCATGGCCAAGGCGGTCCTGGAGTGGGTCAGGACCGATCCCAAGGCCGTGGACCAGGAGTTCATCGATCGCCACACGGCGTACTTCGACGAGTACCGGGCGGTGTGCGAGGCCACATCCTGGGAGGAGATCGAGCATCAGTCCGGTGTCGGCCGGGACGACATCCTCAAGGCGGCCCGGGTCTACCGCGACGCCGACCGCAGCATCATCAGCTGGTGCCTGGGCGTCAGCCAGCACGAACACGGTGTCGACACCGTCCGGGAGATCGTCAACCTCCTTCTCCTGCGCGGGAATCTGGGCCGGGAGGGAGCGGGACCGTCACCGGTACGTGGGCACAGCAATGTCCAGGGCAACCGGACGTGCGGCATCAACCACCGGCCCACCGAGGAGTTCCTGGACCGCCTGGCCGAGGTCTGCAAGATCGACCCGCCCCGCGAGCACGGCCTGGACACGGTCGCCACCATCCAGGCGATGCACCGCGGCGATGTGAAGGTGTTCGTCGGTATGGGCGGCAACTTCGCCCTCGCCGCACCCGACACCGTCTACACCTACGAGGCACTGCGCACGTGCGACCTCACCGTCCAGGTGAGCACCAAACTGAACCGCAGCCACCTCGTCCACGGTCGGCGAGCGCTCATCCTGCCGTGCCTGGGCCGGACCGAGAAGGACCACCAGAAAGGCGGCGTCCAGAGCACCTCGGTCGAGGACTCGATGAGCATGGTCCACCTCTCCGTAGGCATGAAGCGCCCCGCCTCGCCGCACCTGCTCTCCGAGCCCGCCATCATCGCCGGCATGGCCGGCGCCGCCCTCCCGGACAGCAACACGCCCTGGGAGTGGTACATCGAGGACTACGACCGTATCCGCGACACCATGGCCCAGGCCCTCAACGGGTTCGAGGACTGCAACCGCCGGGTGCGCCTGCCGCTCGGCTTCCGGATCAAGCAGCCCGCCCGCGAACTGGTCTTCCTCACCCCGACGGGACGCGCCGAGTTCTCCACCGCCACCCTGCCCGACGTGGTCCCTGCCCCGGGCACCCTGGCGCTGGGCACCATGCGTTCCCACGACCAGTGGAACACGACGATCTACTCCGACAACGACCGCTACCGGGGCATCGAGAACCTGCGCACACTCGTCTTCATGAACCAGGACGACATGCGGGAACGCGGCCTGTCCGAACTCGACCCGGTCGACATCACCAGCACCGCCAAGGACGGCAGCCACCGTCACCTCGACGGCTACCTGGCCATTCCCTACGACATCCCCCGCGGCTGTGCCGCCGGCTACATGCCGGAGATGAACGTACTGTGCGCGATCGGCGATTACAGCACCCAGAGCGACCAGCCATTGATGAAACACGTCAAGGTCACCATCACTGCCTCCGGCTGAGAGACGGACTCGAAGGCGGGGACAGATGGCCCAGCGCCGCAGGCTCTGACTCCTGGCCCGGTGAGGACCGCACGGCGCGTTGGCGTTCCGTCCGCGGTGTCTCTCCAGCCCGCGTCGTTGAGTCAGGAAGTAAGCGGTAGCGGGCGGTGCTCCAGGAGAGTGGGGAAGGTGCCCACGGCGTCGAGTGCCATGGAGAGTTCGGCGACGATCCTCGGGTCGTCCAGGGGACCGCGCAGGAACTCCTCCAGGCGGTGCATGCGATAGCGCACCGTGTTCTGGTGGCAGTACAGAGCCCGCCCCGCCCCGGCCGCCGATCCGTGTGCTCCGAGCCACGCTCGGGCGGTGGCGAGCAGAGTGGTCCGGTCCTCCTCGGGCAGGGAGAGCACGCCGCCGAGAATGCGGTGGACGGCGCGCTGAGTGGTTTCCAGGTTGTGCATCACCAGTTCCGTCAGTGGTGTGTCGTCGAGCTGGCGCACCGCCGCGGCGCCTGGGGGCAGTGACTGCGCTGCGACTTGCGCGTACCGCAGCGCACGGCTCGTCTGGTCGAGACGGTCGTAGAGCGGGCTCACGCCCACGCGGCCTGTCGCGATGACACGTACGGCATCGAGGATCCGTTCCACCGGCTGCCGTTGCGGGCAGGAGAGCACCCCTGTCTCGGAACTCGGCTGCGCACGCCACGCCGATCCGACATCGAGGGCGCGCAGCTGGCCGTCCAGTCCCGGCAGCGGCGGATCGCCGACGGTGAGGGCCTCAGCGGTCACGACGAGAAACGACCCCTGGAACGGGAAGCCGAGCATGCGTGCGGCCTCCCAGACGGTGTCACCGTCCGAGGACGGCCCGTCGATCAGCTCGGCGACCAGAGCGGAGCGGCGCCGGTCGGTCTCCACCATCCGTTCCGCGAGTGTTTCCCGATAGGCGTCGGTGAGGACCGAGGACTGCGCGTCGGCGATCTCCCAGATCTGCCCCGCCGATTCCAGGAGTGCGTCGGGCGCGTCTCCGCCCAGCTTCCTGGCCTCGTGGAGGAGTTGCTCCCAGAGGTGTTGGGCGCCCAGGCGGTAGGCACGCAGGATCTCCGGCAACGGCGCGTTCTGCAGGGCGCGTTTGCGGCCTGTCTCCGCGGGCCCGGACAGGTCGATCGACGGCCCGTCGGGGTCGGCCAGGTAGCTGATGGAGCCATGGAAGTTGTGGCGCATGGACGCGCGCAGATCCTCCGGGCGCACCACCATGGTTCGGTAGAACTCGATGTTCTCGTAGGTCAGTTCGGCCATCTCCGCGGCGATGGCATCGAGCCTGCCGAGCAGGATCTTGGCCAGTTCGGCCACGATGCGTCTGGGCTGTGTCACGTGCACGTGGCCGAGCCTAGGGCAGCGTCAGCCATGGGTTTCTCCCCAACGACTCAATCCCCACACGGTCGTTGTCGACGAGGACAGAAAACCGTGTCGCTGACGACATGGCGTCCGGCAGGTCCCTGTTGCCAGGATCGTCACGTAAAGACCAGACCTGCATGCATGAAAGCGAACTGACGTGAGCAATCTCGCCACTGCCCTGGCGGAAGCGGCCGAACGACAGCCACAGCGACCAGCGTTGAGCGTCGACGAGAGAGTCCTGAGCTGTGCCGAGCTGGACGAGCTCAGCGCCCGGGTGGCCGGCGGACTGCTCGCCCACGGAGTGCGCCCCGGCGATCGAGTGGGGATGAGACTGCCCAATGTCCCGGCCTTTCCCGCCCTCTTCTTCGGTGCTCTGCGCGCCGGGGCCATCGTCGTGCCGCTCTACCCCCGGCCTCGGCTGCTTGCGCTGAGACCCCGCGGCACCGCCGGCGGCGCACGACTTGTCTTCTACGGGGCAGACGCCGAGCGGGCCCAGGAAGCCGAGACGGGTGATACGACGCTCGTCCCGATCAGCCCCGCCTTCCTCGACCAGGTGGCCTTCTGGCCCCACCACTCCGCCGTGGTCGACCGTGCCGATGATGACCCGGCAGTCATTCTCCGCACGGGGGAAGGCGCCAAGGGCCCGTGGGGCACCGCGCTCACGCACGGCGCGATGCGCAGCAATCCGGCCCTGACCGCCAGGGCGCTGTTCGACGAGGCAGCCGTGGACGACGCCTCGGAGCCTGTGCCGGCGTTCTCCTCCGCCGGTCGGACCTACGGCCTCAGCGCGGTGCTCCTCGCCACAGCATGCCTGCCTGCGGGACAAACACCCCCCGCACGAGCCGCACCTGACGACTCGGCCGCCACGATGCCTGCACCCAACGCCAGGAGCCGGCGTTGACGCTCTGGCGGCAGATCCTGACCGTGCTCAAGGAGGGCGACACCCTCGACGATGCCGAGCGGCCAGACCTCGTGGCCGGCCGCGCCGCCCAGCTCGCCGAGGGCGACAACCCACCCCCGACGAGGTCATGACCGTGACGTTCCCGGAGTTCACGCTCGTCATCGACACCGATCAGACCCGCCCCGCCCTACAAGAATCCGGGCCGGTCGCATGGAACCCGGACGGACCGTACGGGCTGCCCGGGGAGATCCAAGGAGACACCCGGTGAACCCCACTGTCCCTCCACCGCCCCGGCCACTGGCCGCGACCTTCATGGACCTGCCCGCAGGCAGCCCCGGCGAACAGGAAGACCATGACGTACGCAGGCCAACCCGATGACCCATGCGGCTTCGAGCCAGACGGGGCCACCACGACTATGTGGTTCACGCCCGTCACCCGTGCGCGGCACAGAGGCAATGAAGCGGTTCCGCGTCCCAACCTGGAGCCGATCTTCACCGAACTCGCTCGGCAGTGGGAAACAGCCGGCCGTCTCGTCCCCGGACGGCCGGAAGAGGAGTGGACGACACTCGCCCGCCGCTACCCCCGGCCCAGCTGACCCGCATTGACGAGAAGTACCGAGGGGCGCCCAGCACCGGATTCATCCGCGTACGGGCCCGTCCGTTGTGCGCCACGGCGCCTCGCTGAAGGAAAAGTGCCAAACACTGTACGAGGATCTCGAAATCGGAGCACCATCGCGCAGTGCTGCACGATACGTAAGCCCTTCTCGCGGCAATGACGCTCTGGTGGACCGGACGATCACGTGGCTTCTGGCGGATGGCATTCCTGGTGGGCGGCGGCCTGTGCGGCGACCGGGTGGGACGGGTTCCAGAGCCGGTCGGCTTCGCCGCGGGCGACATGGTCCTCGTAGATCCGTACCTTGTGCCGCATCACGTCCAGGGTGTCCTGCAGCTCGCGGATCTGCGTCTCCACGTGGGTTTCGTGTCGGCGTAGCACCTCAAGGCGCTCATGTTCATTGCCCGGGCCCTGACGAACCAGCTCGATGTACTGCCGGATCATCATCAGGGGCATGCCGGAGGAGCGGAGCTTCGTGCAGATGGCCAGCCACTCCAGGTCTTCTTCGTGATAGATCCGGCGGCCGTTGGACAGGCGGCGCACCGGGTTGGCGAACAGGCCCTCCCGCTCGTAGAACCGCAGCGCGTGCACGCTCAGCCCAGTGCGTTGTGCCACCTCGCCGATGCTCAGGTCCATGAACACCCCTCCCTCACCTAGCTGTTGTTCTAGACCCGACTCTAGGTTCTAGCGTCGGGTTGTCGGCTCATCGGGCCATGGAAAACAGGGGAGAACATGAGCGTTTGGTTCGTTACCGGGGCATCGCGTGGACTCGGCGCGGAGATCACTCGCGAGGCGCTGGACCGAGGGCACAGCGTGATCGCTACGGCGAGGGATGTGTCAGCGGTGCGCCGGGCGTACCCGCAAGAGCCGGACGGGCTGCTGGCGGTGGCCGCGGACGTGACCGAACCGGAGCAGCTGACGGCTGCGGTGACGGCCGGCCTGGCGGAGTTCGGCCGGATCGACATCGTGGCCAACAACGCAGGTTACGGCCTCATCGGCGCGGTCGAGGAGATCTCCGACAAGGCCGCCCGAGCACTGTTCGACGTCAACGTCTTCGGCGTGCTCAACACGTTGCGGGCGACACTGCCGACGTTGCGCGCCCAACGTTCCGGACACGTCCTGAACATCGGCTCCGTGGGCGGCTTCGCCACCGTTGCGGCGGCGGGCCTGTACGGTGCGTCCAAGTTCGCCCTTGAGGGCGTCTCCGAGGCGCTGCGCGGCGAGCTGGCCCCGCTCGGCGTACGCGTCACGATCGTGGAGCCGGGCGGGTTTCGCACCGACTTCCTCAGCAGTTCGAGCATCCAGGTCGAACCGGCCTCCATCGCCGACTACGCCGCCGGCGCGGGGCCGGTGCGCGAGGCACTGGCTGCGAACGACGGCCGCCAGCCGGGCGATCCGGTGAAGGCAGCGAAAGCCATCGTCGACATCACCGAGGTCGCCGAGCCGCCGCTGCGCCTACAGCTGGGCGCGGACGCAATCGAGCGCGTCGAGGCCAAGCTGAATCTGGTGCGACGTGAACTCGACCAATGGCGCCACGTAGCCCTCTCCACCGGGATCTGAGAAGCCATCCCCATTGGAATCCTTCCGCTTGCCGTGGCTTGCTGGTGCGCGCGCGGAGCGATGAGTTTCTCGGCGGGTTCAGGTCATCATCAAGACGGCACGTAACACCTACCGGAGGGCATGACGGGTCGGCCTGCTGTCGCTGCTTCACCAGTGCCGGTCGGCTGAGCATGCCTCGTTGAGGATGGGACATGTTGGACAGCGAACCGGATGCTGTGCTGGGACCGTTCTCGTCCCCGGGCGCGCAGGCGACGCCGTGGGCGTCGGCGTTGGCGGTCCTCGGTGAGGCGGAGGTGTTCTGGCTCTCCACGGTGCGGCCGGACGGGCGACCACACGTGACGCCGTTGTTGGCGGCCTGGAGTCTGAGTGGCATGTGCTTCACCACGGGAGGTCAGGAGCGCAAGGCGCGAAACCTTGAACGTAATCCCCGCTGTGCGCTGACGACTGGCACGAACGCCTTGACCGGTGTGGACGTCGTCATCGAGGGTGTCGCATCCGTGGTGGACGAGCGTTCCGGGCGTGAACGGGCTGTCGCGGACTTCGAGCGGAAGTACGGTGCGCATCTGACCAGTCCCGAGGGTTCCTGGTACCGGTTGGACGAGGCCGTCATCGCCGGCGACGTCAGGCTGTATCGAGTCGCGCCGACTGTCGGATTCGCTTTCGGCAAGCTGCCGACATCCAGCCAGACCCGCTACACGTGGCCGAGCCGGTGACGATGATGCCCTCACTGCAGCAACAGGTTCAAAGCGTCCTCGACGAACTCGTGGATACCGGAGCCGAAACCGGCTTGCAGGTTGCCGTTTACCACCACGGTGCTCTTGTTGTCGATGCCGTCGCCGGCGGCCAGACCGGGCGCAGGATGACCCCGGAGACCCCGGTTTTCAGCTTCTCTGCCGGCAAGGTCATGACGTCGCTGATCGCTCACCTGCTCGTCAGGACCGGCGTTGTCGGATACGAGACACCGGTGGTCGACCTGTGGCCGGAGTTCGGTGCCCACGGCAAGGAGACCGCGACTCTTCGACACGTGCTGACCCACTCGGCCGGCGTGCCGGCAATGCCTCGTGACATCGGTCCTGCCGACCTGGCTGACTGGTCGCGGGTCTGCAGCGCGCTCGCCGACGCCGAACCTCGGTGGCGGCCCGGGACCGAGACGGGATACCTCTCGTTCACCTTCGGCTTCCTCGTCGGCGAGGTCGCACGCCGGGCCACAGGCAAACCGATGCGGCAGCTCCTGCACGAGTGGGTCACCGTGCCCCTGGGCATCGACGGTGACCTGTTCTTCGGTGTGCCCCGCACCGACCTCGCCCGGCTGGCGCGACTCGAAGACGCCGCACCGCGCCCGGTCGCCCCACCTGACGGCGATGCCGTTCTTGCGCCCTGGGAACGGCAACCGACCGCGGCCATGGGCAACAGCCACGAGATCCTGCAAGCGGACATCCCGTCGGTCGGCACCTTCACCGCGCGGGGAATCGCTGCCATGAACGCCGCGGTCCTCGACGGTCGGCTCATCGACTCACATCAGCTCAAGGAGGTGACGGCGGTGGCCTTCGAGGGCACCGACCAGGTCTTCGGCAACCATGCGCGGCTGGCCCTGGGCTATCCGCTCGGCCGCATCGGTACTCGGCCGGAGGAGGCATCCACCACGTTCGGCTGGGTCGGTGGTGGCGGCAGCTACGTCTATGCCGACACCGCCACCGGCACCTCCTTCGCCATGACCAAGACCCGTCTCACCCCCCACTTCAACACCGCACAACGACTCGCAGACCTGACCACAGCCGAGATCAACCCACCTGCGCCCGGGCATAACAGCAGGGCCTCCTGGTAGCTCGGGGTTGCGATCCCAACCGAGCAGCACCAGGAGGCCCTGTGCCGCGGTCTCTCGTGCTCGCTGCTGCGAAGTCCAACGCGCTGTCACCGGACTGCGACTGCCTCGCGCACAGGTTCGGCAACGCGGCAGACGGTCCGCAGGGCGTCCGGTGTTACGGCTCCGACCTGACGGAGGCGGAGTGGCAGGTCGTCCGGCTGTTGCTGCCGGTGCCTGCGTGGCTTCAGGGGTGGGGCGGTCGACCGAAGGGCTACTGGGAGGAGGCGGAGTTGTCGATTTCGAAGCCGTCGAAGGTGGCGTAGGTGCCCGAGAGCTTGGTCACCACGATGGTGTGGACACCGGCGGCGAGTGCGGTGTTGGTGTAGACAGCGGCATCGGTGTGGCGCGCGCCGTCGGCAGGCACCGTGTCGACGACGGTGGCGGGCCCGCCGTCGATCGACACGCCGATGTCGCCCTGATCGGTGAACTCCTCGCCGAACACCTTGATCCCGGTGCCGATGAACGCGTACGTGATGCTGCTGCCGTCGGTCGTCGCATAGTGGACGTCGTCGTCGTGGTCGCCGTAGCCACGGCTGCCCAAGTAGTCCCAGGAGTTGTAGACGATCGACGCATCGGTGTCGTTGAGGCGTGCTGCGGTCGGCGGCGTGCCGACGTAGACGAGGACGGCTGCCGACGGCTTGGACGTGGCACCGTCCTTGTCGGACTGCGTGGCGGACAGCGACTGTTGGCCGGGCGAGACGTCGGTGAGCGTGCACGACCAGGCGCCGTCGGCGGCAGCGGTTGTGGTGCAGCCTGCCTGGTTCGCGCTGTCGGTGACCGCGACGGTGTTGCCGGCCAGCGCTGTACCGCGGACCGTGAAGGTGTCGGCCAGGCCGGTGGTGCCGCTCGTGGGGGCGGTGATGGCCGGACGGGGTACGTAGGTGCCGACGGTGACGTCCGTGCCGTCGGCTCCGGTCGGTACCGCGGCGATCAGGAATCCGGAGGAGACCGACTGGACGTCGGTCGCGCGCCGGTCGCCGAAGTACACCGGGGTGCCGGGCGAGAAGCCGGCACCGGCGATGAGGACCCGTTCGGTCGAGGAGCCGGCGATGGGCGTGGGCGCGGAGATGTAGCTCGCGGTGAGAGGGAGGGCGTCCACCAGTGGCCCGTATCCGTCGGTGACGCCTGCGCCGGCGAGGTGGGAGACGGGGATGTCACCCGGGCCCGGGGACGCGGGGACGGTGGTGTTGTCGCCGGCGTGGGAGTCGATCGGCTGCGTGCAGAAGTAGCTCTCCGCGGGGTCGGAGAAGTAGTTGCCGGTGACCCAGAAGTGGCCGGTGGCCGAGCAGCCGCCCTGGGCGCCGAGTGCGGCCAGCGGGTGGAACTCGACGTTGCCGCTGAAGCTGATCCACTCCGAACCGGCGTCGTCGTAGAAGGCGTTGAAGCGCGAGCCGTCGTTGTAGACGACGTTGCCGGTGACGTGCAGGCCGTGGGCCAGGGTGGCTGTCGCGTCGATGGTGCCGTCAGGCTGGTGGACGTACTGCGCCTGGTGGCCTTCCATGTAGATCGCGCCGCCGTCGTCGAGGACCTGCATGACGTCGAAGATCAGGTTGTCGCTGATCGTGTTGTCGGCGTTGATGTTGGTCGAGTTCTGCGGATGGTTGGCGTCGTCGACGTGGCCCTGGATGATGCCCGCGGTGATCCCGGTGTACGGCAGGTTGTACAGCTCGTTGTGCGTGATCGTGGTGTGGCGGCTGAACAGGAGCGTGATGCCGCAGGCCGAGCGGTAGTCGGTGCCGACGTCGTGGATCACGTTGTTCGAGACCGTGGTGTGGTCCAGGATCTCGTTCGTCCCGACCCGGTCCGCCTGCACGGTCTTCGGGTCAGGCGTGCAGTTGTCCTTGATCACCGAGGCCGGCGTGTCGGTGGGAGTCGGGTCGTACGTGCAGCCGAGTGACAGCGCGGTGGAGGCGATCCGGGTGAACTCGTTGCCGTCGATGACGTTGTGCGATCCCCCGTACATGAAACTCAGGCCTGCGCCCCCCAGGTTGACGAACCGGTTGCCGCTGATCGTCACGTGACTGGCCCCGGTGAAGGCGACGTTGGCGAGGGGCTGGGTGAGTGCGCCCCAGGGGCAGCTGCCGGCGGGCGTGGAGAAGGTGCACAGCCCCTGGTTGCTGTCGCCGGTTCTGTGCAGGTTGCTCTGCACGTCCGCGAAGCCCGTCGGTGACGAGGGGGCGTTCCAGGTGGCGTACGAGAACTGGAGGCCCGCGAAGGTGATGTCGTGCAGGGGCCTGGCCAGACTGCCGGCACCTTGCACCAGCTTCTCCAGCCGGGGCAGTTCGACGTCCAGGCCGGCCATCCGCTGACCGCTCCTGGGCGTGTAGTAGAGCGTGTCGGTGGCGTTGTCCAGGAACCACTGACCGGGCGTCAGGAGGCTGCGGGCGCCCTGGATCGTGGCCGGCAGCTGTGAGGTGGGCATCGACGGCAGGCCGCCGGTGCCCTGGCTGAACGGGGCGATGTCGGTGACGTTGGTCCAGCAGGGCTGGTCCATGACCAGCGTGCTGCCGGACATCCGTGCGACCCCGCACTTGGAGTCGGTCCACGCGCCGTTGCCCGCGGGATAGTCGAACTCGACCTGCGCCAGTTGCGTGGGCGTGAGGTGTGCGAACCAGGCCAGGGCCGCGGCGTCGTTCGACAGGTCGTATCCCGTGGCCGACCCGGCCCAGTTGCCCGTGAAGTGCAGGGCCGCCGGGGTGGCCTGGGCGATGGGGGCTTGTCTGCCCTCCACGTAGAGCTGGCGGGTGGCGCTGCCGTGGGGCACATGTGCGGACCACACACCGCTGCTCCCCACCTCGTGCCAGGCGGTGACCCGGGAGGCGCCGGAGATGACCGGGTGGGCGCCGGGCGCGGCCTCCCACACCACGGGGTGCGCGGGCCGGCCGGAGTCCTCCGTGCCGAACTTCCACGTCTTGCTCAACCGGTACGTGCCGCCGAGGAGTTCGACTCGGGGACTCACCGGGTTCCGGCCGTGCTCAAGAGCGCGTACTTCTGCCTGCGCGGTGGTCAGGGAGCAGGGATTTTTCGATGTGCACGCCGCACCGTGGCCGTCAGGCGCTGCCCACAGCACCGATGCGGTGGCTGCCTGCGCCGGGCTTGCCGACACGCCCAGCGCTCCCGCGCCGACCAGTCCGAAGGCGAGTACAGAACCGATGATCTTGCACGTCGACGCCATCCATTTCATGACCGCTCCGGGATCCGTCAAGCCGCGGGCATGCCCGCAGGGGAGACTGAGACATCCGATGAATGGGGTCAACGTGGCAGCATACGATTGGCGCTGTCAACGGGTTGTGTGCGGTTCGATGCGAAAGAGGTGGCCTCCGAGTAAGCGAATCCCGGAGTAATAGATCGGATGTATAGGTAGTTTTACGCACCGAAGGTGACAGGCCTTCAGGTCAAGGGTGAGCCGCCGCCGTTACGCATGGAGAGCGCCGGCAGCGGACAGGGACGGCCGCGTAGCGACCCGAGTCGGAACCCAAGTCAACGACGCCGAAGTCGGTGGGCACGCTCACGCGGTCCGGTGGAGGAACTCCAAGGGCCGGACAACGCGGCGCGTACCCGGCGAGCCGTGTCGTCGACGAGTACTTCCGGCTCATCACGCATGATCGCGTCCATGGTCTTGGCGGCCACCTCAGCCGGCTCCACCTTCGGGGTGTCGACCCCTACCGTGGCATCGGTGTCCACCCAGCCGACGTGCACCCCGACGACCAGCGTTCCCTGCTCTCGCAGTCCGATGCGCAGCGCGTTGGTCAGCGACCACTCGGCGGCCTTAGACGCGGCGTAGCCGGGGAACCGGCTGTTCGCCCGCCAAGAGGCCACGGACAGCATGTTCACCAGGGCGCCGCCACCGTTGGCGGCGAGCACCGGTGCGAAGGTCCGTGACACCGCCCAGGCGCCCAGGTAGTTCACTTCCAGTTCCCGCCGCGCGCCTTCCAAGGAGCCGTCCAGCAGGCCCGGTCCGGCCTGGATACCGGCGTTGTTGATGACGATCGTCACGTCGGATGCCGTTGCCGCGGCGGCCGCGATCTGGTCGTGGTCGGTGACGTCGAGTCGTAGTGATTCCAGGCCGGGCTCCTGGAAGTCCTCCGGCCTGCGGACGCCCGCGTACACCTTGGCGGCACCCCGGGCCAGCAGAGCGCGCGAGAACGCCAGCCCGATTCCGCGGTTCGCTCCGGTCACCAGCGCGACCGAACCCTCGATCTTCATGGTCGGACACCTCGTTTCACAGGTTGCCGCAGTTGTTCGGTGCGGCACGGGCTCGCATACGACAGACCGATCCCTGCGTGGTGCGGCGGGGGCCACGTTCATGGTTTTGCGTGCGCGGGCCGCTCGCATCACGTGGGGTTCGTGGTGTGGGTCGGCGGGTGACTACGTACGGCCGGGGTGGAGCGGTACGCAGCGCACCACTCGTTCGGCGACAGCGTCTGCGTGGTGCGTCCGCGCCCGCACTACGAGTGGTCACGGGATGTGGTCGGCGCCGTGCGTTCCCCACACCGCTTTGTCCCGCGGGAGGACGTGGCCGCTCTGCCGCATCGGTTGTTGACCGAAGGTCCGGTTGGCCAGGCGTCATGGCAACGGCCTGTCGGGCTCGTGCGGGTGGTCCAGAAGCCCTCGATCACGGCGATGGCCGTACGCTGTCGATGACTGCGGCAGCGTTCAGCATCGCGCCGGCGGCAAGCGGCGATCCGCAGCCCCGTTCGCCGGACCGGGAAGCGGGAAGCCCGGTGGTAGCAGGGGTGCCGCCAAGGCGGTGATTTCGGCGAGTTCCGAGCGATGTCGTGGCAGCGATACCCACAGCCGGCGCTGCAGTGCTGCGAACCGGGACGCCTCGGCGTTCGTGTAGGGGCGCTGCCGCTCCCCTTCCAGCATGGCTGCGATACCACCGTGCCGGTTCCGAAGCGGGCGAATGTTCCGGTCGGTCACCGTGACGGTGTGCACTGCCGGACAGCGGTCGAGGGCCGCTGCGAGTGTGGCGAGCGCTCGGTAGCACCGGTCGTGTCCATGGGGGGTGGTGAAGCGGGAGGGCAGTCCTTGTTCCAGGCCGAGAGCGAACCGGTGCGCGGTGCCCTGGCGGCTGTCGGCCGCGCGTACCGCCAGGATCAGCATCTCGACCCGGTAGCCCGCGGCCTGGAACCGGGAGGCCGAAGCCAGCAGGTCGGTGTCGGTGGCCGGTGCGGCCTCCAGCACTACATCGGCCCTCCGGTTTCGGAGCCATTGCTCTGCCGCGTTCTGCCACGCCCGGTAGTCGGCTCGCAGCAGGGCTCCCGCCGTGCGCGGGCGCTGGGCGAGCAGCCGGGCGTAATGGGGATGGAACGCGCGGAAGTCCTCGCTGGACACCCGGACAGCGGTGGGACGCATGGCCCGTAACACCAGGGTGGAGGCTGCTGTCTTCCCGGCGCCGGGTTGCCCCACCACGTAGACCGCTACCGGGTGGCGTCGGGGCTCGGGGTCGCCGAGATGGAACGGGACGATCAGGTCTGTGAAAATCCGTTGGTGTTCCACGGGTGGAAGACGGGGCTAGCCGACTCCTTGGAGAGGGGGCGGATCGCCGCAGCGCCGGCGGAGCAGTGGCTCGGCCCATCGGAGGCTGTGGCGGATGTCCTGGGCAACGGCCGTCCGGCGAGCCGGCCCCGGGATGTTGCGCGCGATTTCTCCGACGCGGGCGACGGTGTCGCGGAAACGCTGGGCTTCGGTGACAGTCCACGGTCGTGTCCGCTCGGCGCTCACCTCTTGGGCGGCGCGCGGTGGGCGCGACCAACTTCCGTTCGGCGCCAGCCGGTTGAGATACCGAATGCCGTGGGCGCCGATCACTGTCACCAGGTTCGCCAGTCGCTCGGCTTCGATGATGCGCAGGACTTCGGGCAGTTCTCGGGAGCAGTGGTCCTGGTTCTGCGCCGACACGTAGCGGCCCACCCCGGTGGCCCGCACCTGCTGGAGGTAGCGGTGCAGTACGGCCAGGCTGCTGAGGGCCTGCGGAACTGCGAGCACCGCCAGTTCGACCCGGTGGCCGGCGCGCCGGTAGGCGCCGACGGTGGTGCGAGCCTCTTCCGGGTCGGCCAGGGCGGTCTCTATGACGGCGTGCAGCCGGTGACGGCGGGTGTAGTCCTCCACCTCCGCCTGCCAGCGGCGTGTGTCCGGGCGCGTGCGCACTCCGGCGCTGCGGTCGTCGACCGCCAGGAGCGTCGGATAGCAGGGGTGGGCCTGTTTGTAGGCGTCGCTGCCGATGCGCACGGCGCCTCCGTGGTGGGCCAGCGTGTGGTGCACCAGGTCCGCGAAGGTGGATTTGCCGACGCCGGGCTGACCCGCGACGAACACCGCGACCGGGGAGGTCTGGGCCGTGGCCTGCTTGGTGACGACCGGCAGGATCGTGGTGGCCAGCAGGTCGCGGTGTCGTTCTTCGGGCAGTACGGCGGGGGCGAACCCTCGCTCACCGTCATGTGGCCGCGTCAATCGGCGTCCCACGCCGTGTGCGCCCCCGCACGGGGCGGACTCAGTTCCGTGGCGGGAGTGCCGCAGTCATCCGGTGCCGGGATCCGCCGAGCGGAGCTCGGCGCGCAGCAACCGGGGTTCGGGACCGGGGCCGCGGCCCTGCACGCTCCAGGTGTCGGCGTCGTCGAGTGCGTTCTGCACGTCGACCCAGGCGTCCTCGGAGCTGACCGGGTCGATGGTGCACAGGACAAGCGCGCCCTGGTTGATTTCCTGGATCCGGGTGGCGCCACCCGTAAGTTCCGCAAGCCGGGCGGCGAGTGCCGCGGCGCGCCCTGCCAGGACCGCATCCACTCCTCCCCCTCACATCGCACTGATTACTGTCCGTATCGCTAATCGATTAGCGTGCCGCTAACCGATTAGCGTGTCAAGGAGTTGCAAGGAGTAGCGAGTTCCTCTCCGGGAGTAGGCAGTGCCCACTGCGGACTATCAGCGCATCGCCGAAGACCTGCGCAGGCGGCTAGCGGAAGGAGAGTGGTCCCCGGGTGAGCAGCTGCCGCCGCGGGCCCAGTTGGCTCGCGAGTACCAGACGAGTCCGGCCGCGATCCAGCGGGGCCAGGAACTACTGATCGACACCGGCGTGCTGGAGGGGCGCAAAAGCATCGGCGTCTTCGCCCGTGCCCCGCAGACACGCATCGCGCTGCCCGTGCTGCTGCCCATTCCGGACGCGATCCGGCAGGCCGGGCTCACCCCGGGTATGGAGTACCGGTCGGACGTCAAGGTCCCGGCTCCGGAGCCGATCGCCCGGCGGCTGGCGGTCGACGTCGACACCCTGTGTGTCCGTACCCGCTACGAGTATCTGGGCGACGCCCGCCCTTTGGCCCTCGGCGAATCGTGGGAGCCCATGGCTCTCACTCATCGCACGCCCGTTCTTCTGCCGGAGGACGGGCCGCTGGCCGGTACCGGCGTGGCTCGCCGGCTGGCCTCGGTCGGCGTCCGCGTCGGCCACGCCCAGGTCCGTACGCACGTCCGGCACCCGAATGACCATGAGGCACTGCGGCTCGGGATCACCCGCCGCACGCTGATCGTCAAGCTGGACCGGACCCACCTGGCCGACACCGGCCAGCCGGTCGAGACCGCCACCTTCCTTCTCCCGCAGACTCGTTGGGAACTGGTCTACGACGTCCCGATACCGGCCTGCGATCCCCTCGGCGACGGGCATCGCTCGCAAGGGGACGACGGTCACACTGCCGAGACCCGGCGGAGCAAACAGGGCGGGACCCCTCGCGAGCGGTGACCGCTGCGTGGCACGTCGTGAAGGGATGCCGGCCATGCGGACCGGCAGTCGCAGGTCGGGATCGTTCGACCATCAGGGGGTTGGCATGGCGGGTCGGGATTTGCGGGCTCTGTTCGGTTCCAACGACCACCGGGTGGGGGCGGATGAGGCGTTCACCAACCGGGAGGACCAGTGGCGGATTTTCGTAAGCGCCCTGGACGGCCACCTGCAGCACGTGAGCGCTGCGGGTTTCGACGCCGCCGACCTGGAGGCACCGCGACGCAACCTGCTCGTCTTCCACGGTGTCGGCGGCATCGGCAAGTCGACGCTGTCACGGAGGCTGGAGGCCGCGCTGGCCAATGCCGAACACCGGCCGGCGCATTGGGGTGAACCGGTCTGGCACGGGCCGCGGATCGTCCCTCTCCGGCTCGACCTGGCGCGCTCGGCGAACACCGACTTCGAGCGCGTCGTCGTCATGATCCGGCTTTCCATCGCGGCCGCGGTCGGTCGGCCCATGCCCGCGTTCGACATCGCGCTGCGCCGCTACTGGGACCACCGGCATCCGGGCGAGCCGTTGGAGGAGTACCTGCGCCGTGACGGCTTGCTGACCCGCTTCGGTCAGGCGCTTCCGCAGCAGATGCAGGCGGCTCTCGGCGAGGTCGCCCAGGGCTTGGCGCTGCCCGGGATGCTCGGCTCCGCGGTCGGGCAGCTCACCGGGGCGCTGGTGAGGGCGCTGCGCGAACACCGCCGCTCAGTGAGCGCGTTGGCCGGCTGTGCGCGGCTGGCCGACCTTCTGGAGGCCGACACCGACCTGGAGGCGCTCTCGTACTACCCGCACCTGCTCGCCTGGGAGTTGGCCCGCTTACCCGACCGCAAGCAGATCGCCCCGGTGGTGCTGCTGGACACCTTCGAGGACATCGGGGACCGCACCCACCGGGACATGGAGCGGCTGCTGCAGCACGTGGTGTGGCTCATGCCGAACGTCTTCTTCGTCGTGACCGGACGCAACCGGCTGCAGTGGGCCGACCCGGCCCTGCACGGCCAACTCGACTGGACCGGCCCGGCAGCCTGGCCCGGGCTGGCCGACCGCGGCTTGCCGACGCCCCGCGCCACCCCAGCCGATCCGGGCTCGCGCCATCAGATCCTGATCGGGAACTTCAGCGACGAGGACCGCCAGAACTACCTCACCCACCGACTCACCACCGACGGCCGGCCCCTGATCGACCCGACGCTACGACGTGTGATCGCCGAACGCTCCCACGGCCTGCCCCTGTACCTCGACCTGGCCGCCATGCGCTTTCTCGAAATCCGCCGCAACGGCCTCACCCCACAACCGGCCGACTTCGACGGCGACTTCCCCGCCCTGATCGCCCGCACCCTCACCGACCTCACCCCCGACGAACGCCATGTTCTGCGCTCGGTCAGCCTCCTGGACGCGTTCGACATCCCGCTCGCCACCGCCACCGCCGGAATCAGCCGCGACGCCCCCGTGCTCCGCCTGCTGGAGCGGCCCTTCATCCGCCACACCACCACCAGCCTGTGGCCCTACCACCTGCACGCCCTCATCCGCTCAACCCTGCGCACCGCCGAAGACACCACCGACGACCGCTGGTCACCCCGGGACTGGCGAAACGCGGCCGAACGCGCCCACAGCGCCATAGGCCGGCAGTGGGCCGGGCACACCGGCCCCGGCCGCCGTCTGCTGATCGCATGCCTACGCCAAGGTCTCGCCCTCGCCTCCGAGTTCCGCCTCGACCTGGGCTGGCTGACCGAGGCGGCCTGGCAGTACGTCAGCGACTCGGTGTGGGAACCGGTCACCCCCGCCCCGCGGGACACCGGCGACGAGACACGTCCGCAGACACCGGCCGACGCCCTGGTCGAACTGCTCACCGCACTGGGCCGTCGACAACACGAACACCGCCGCAGCACGGCCACCCGGCTCGCCGCCGTCATCGACGCCGGTCTGCTGCCTGAGGAACTGGAGCAGATGGCGCTCTACTACCTCGCCAAAGCCCACCGCGACCTGGGCAACTCGGTCGCCTCGCGAACAGGGATGCAGCAGGTGGCCGACGGAGGAGGCCGCCTCGCCCCCGCCGCGCGCCGCGGCCTGGCCCACCTCGCCCGCCTGGCCGGCGACTTCCCCACCGCCCTGACCGTTGCCCAGAACCTGGGGTGGGCCGGCCGGCAAAACCGCGTACTCGGCGACATCCACTGGCCTCAAGGCGACATCACACAAGCAGCCGAGAACTACGAACAGGCCCGCAACGATGCCGAACAACGCGGCATCGCAGGAGAACGCGCAACCGCCCAGGCACACCGCGCACTTGCCCTGGCCTTCGCAGACCCCACGACCGCAGACAGTGAAATCGCCCTCGCCCACCACCTCCTGACCGACCTCACACTCCACGCCACCTCCCTGACCGTCCACATCGCCGGCCTCATCCGCGACGCGGGCCACAGCACGCACATCGACGAACGCGCCCAGGCTCTGCGCGCCGAGATCGAGACCGCCGGACTGGCGTCCCTCCTCCCCCTGCTTGAGCTCGCCGTCTGCTTCCACCACGCCGTCCGCGCCGACGAGGAACTCCTCGCCGCCGCCATCCACCGACTGCGCCGGCTCACCAACGACGGCGACCACGCCCACCTCGCCGACATCGCGTGCTTCATGGGCAACCGGCCCCTCACCCCAGCCGCCTCGCCTGTCCGGTGGCTGGAGAGCGAAGAGACCGTCCGCCGACGCTGGCGCACGCTCGTCACCCAACGGTGCAGCACCTATTAGGCGAACGGGACCTTCTCAGTGGGCGGTTCGTGAGTCCATGGGGCGTTGATCGAGCCGGTGCTCACACGCGTGCCCGGCCGCAAGCGGGGCATCACTCTGCTCGACCAAATCGCCGTCGCGGCCGGCCTCGGCATCGACGTCGAGATCGAGCTCGTCCAGCGGAACCCTATCGACCCCGACCAGGCAAAAGAGCCTGGTCAGAACGCCAACAGTAGGCATGTCACGCCCTACACGCTGTAAGGTGGGCGTCATGGCTGGCAGAGACCCGCAGGTCCGGGTGGAGCGGCGCAGCGCCGGTGAGTTGGAGAGCGAGGTCCTCGCCGCGCTGTGGGCGACCGACCGGCCGCTGACTCCGGCCGAGATCCAGGCCGAGATCGACGGCCCGCTCGCCTACAACACCGTGCACACGATCCTCAAGCGGCTCTACGACAAGGGGCTCGTCCTGCGTGACGCGGACGGGCGGCGCGGCGCCTACCGGCCCGCGAAGAACGCGGCCGAGTTGACCGCCGAGGCGATGCGCGAGGCCTTGGACCGGGGCCCCGACCCGATCGCCGCGCTGCAGCAGTTCGTGACCGGTCTGCGCCCCGAGGAGGAGAGGGCGCTGCGCGACCTGCTGGCCGGGGGCGCGGGATGAGGTTCGACGTCTACACCCCGTTGCTGCTGTCGGTGCTGCTCGCCGCGATCAGTCCGGCGATCGGCAGGCGGGTGGCTCCGGCGCTGGCAGCGCGGGTGCTGACCGCCGCCGCCGTGGTGACCGCGGCGGCCACCTGCTGGTCCCTGTTCCTGCTGGCCGCGACGCTCGTCGGCGATGCTCCGCCGGTCGTCGCCGAGGCCCGGCAGGACGGGCACCGGCTGGCCGAACCGGTGCCTGAGATCATCGGGATCGTGGCCTGTGTCGCCCTGGCCGTGGTCGTCGTGTCCGTCCAGGGGGCCGTGAGCGCGGACCGTCGTACGCGACGCGCGCTGCGGCGGTTGTGCGAAGGGCACCCGGCGGACACCGAGTTGATCGTCGCCGCCTCTCCCGAGCCACAGGCGTTCGCCATCCCCGGCCGGCCCGGCCGGATTCTGGTCACCTCCGGAATGCTGAGCGCCCTCGAACCGGCGGAACGCCGGGTCCTGCTCGCCCATGAGCGCGCCCATCTCACGCACCGGCACGCGTTGTTGGTGACCGCGGCAACGCTCGCCGCCGCGGCCAACCCGCTGCTCAGGCCCGTCCGTTCCACCATCGCGTTCCTGGTGGAACGGTGGGCGGACGAGCAGGCGGCGGACGCGGTCGGCGACCGCGCGACCACCGCCCGCGCCCTGGCCCGCGCCGCCCTGAGCGCCGAACGCCCGCGCCCCGCCTGCGCGTTGAGCTTCACCGACCGTGCCGTCACCCGCCGGATCGCGGCGTTGCAGACGACCCCGCCCCCGCGCCTGTGGCCCCTCGCGGCGGCCGTCCTCGCCCTGGGCACGCTGCCCGCGCTCGGCGCGGCCGACGCGACCGGCGATCTGTTCCGGATGCTGGCCGGGACACTCGCCTAGGTGGAGGCTAGGCCGAGACGGCCAAGTACTCGTCGATCTTCCTCCGCATCAACACCGATGATTCCTCGGCCCGTTCCTCCCAGGCGAACACGCACGCGGTCAGGGTTCCGTCGAAGCCGCTCGTCCGCAGGGCGCGGAACAGTGCGGTGAAGTCGACCTCGCCCTCGCCGATGTCGAGGTGCTGGTGGATCCGCGCGGCGGTGCCCGGCGGGTTGAGGATGTACCGGTTGCCCGACGACGCGGTGTGGTCGAAGGCGTCGGCGAGGTGGACGTGGGTGAGCAGGTCGCCCGCGTACTCGATGATGCCGGGGGCGTCGTTTCCGATGTGGAAGGTGTGCGGCGCGCAGTAGAGGAAGCTGACGTTGGGGTGGTTGATGCCCCGGATCAGGTTGATCGCGTCGTAGCCGTTCTCGATGAAGTCGTCCGGGTGGGGTTCCAGGGCGAGTTTGATGCCCTCGCGCTCGAAGAGCGGGAGCAGTTCGTCCATCGAGTTCCAGAACTGGGCCTCGCTGCGGTCCTGTTCCTCGGGGCGACCGTTGAACTCGGAGATCATGCTGTCCACTCCGAGGTCCGCGCAGATCTGGATGGCGCGTTTCCAGTAGCGTACGGCGGCCTGTCGGGCGTCCTCGTCGGGCCCGGACCAGCGAAACAGCGGCAGCAGGGAGGAGATGCCGACGCCTGAAGTGTCCAGCGCCTTGCGGAACTTGCGGACGGTGGCGTCGTCGACGCGCGGGTGCCGGAAGAACGGGATGAAGTCCTCGCGGGGCGAGAGCTCGATCCACTCGTAGCCCAACTCGGCGACGACAGCAGGGAGTTCGAGCAGCGGCACGTTGCGGATCATGTACGGGTCGAGCGCGATCCTCATGGCGTCACCGCGTTCCCTTCGCGGCGAACTTCGCGACCGCGTCGACGTTGGTCTTGTCGACGAAGGCCGGGCCGGTCAGCACGGGCTGCTCGCCGCCGCCGCTGTAGTTGCCGTTCATCTTGTAGAGCCACAGGGAGTCGACCGCCAAGTAGCCCTGGAGGTAGGGCTGTTGGTCGACGGCGAACTGAATGGTGCCCTTCTCGATCGCGGTGATGAGGTTCGCGTTGAGGTCGAAGGTGGCGACCTTCGCCTTGCTGCCCGCGTCGGACAGCGACTGCACGGCTGTCAGCGCGAAGGGGGCGCCGAGGGTGACGATCTCGTCGATGGACTTGTCCTGGGTGAGCTTGGCGGTGATCGTCGACTTCACCGACGGCATGTCCGTGCCGTTGACGTAGAGGATGTCGGTCTTGCCGCTGAAGGTCTTCTTCACGCCGGCGCAGCGCTGTTCGAGGTTGACGTCGCCCTGGGCCTGGATCACGCACAACGTGTGCTTGACGCCGGTGGAGTTGAGCTTCGTGCCGAGCGCCTGCCCGGAGACGGACTCGTCCTGGCCGAAGAAGGAGAGCAGGCCCTGCTTCTGCCATTCGCTCAGCCCGGCGTTGAAGCCGACGACCGGGATGCCTGCCTGTTCGGCCTTGGCAACGACGGCCTTCAGGGCGTCGGGCTTGGCGAGGGTGACCGCGATGCCGTCGACCTTCTGGTCGATCGCGTTCTGCACCAGGTTGGCCTGGTCGCCCGCGTTCTCGTCGTTGGAGTAGATGAGCTCGACGTTGTCCTTGGCCGCGGCGGCCTGGGCGCCCTTGCGGATGGTGTCCCAGAACGTGTCGCCGGAGGGCGCGTGGGTGACCATCGCGATGGTCATCCGGGGCGTACTGGCCTTGCCCGCCGAGGCGTCGGCGGCCGACTCCGTGGACTTCTTGCCGCCGGAGCCGCTGGAGCAGCCCGCGAGGGTGAGGGCGGTCGCGGCGGCGACGGCCACGACGGGAAGGACTCTGCGAGAGCGGGGGCGGTGAGCGGATGTGCTGTTCATGGTGCGTGCACCTCACTGTGCAGCGGAGCGGATGGGGTCGTAGGCAGACGGGTCAGAGCTGTGCGGCGGCGGACTTGAGGTTCTGCGCGGCCAGGCGCAGGCCCTCGATCTGGTCGAGTTCCTGGTCCTCGTGCTCGATGTTGACCGCCATGTCCGGGTCGACCTCGTGCAGCGCCTTCAGGAACTCGGTCCAGAAGGGCACCTCGTGGCCGCGACCGACGGCGACGAAGTCCCAGGACGCGTTCTTCGGCCAGCGGCTGAGGGTGTAGCGGCCACCGAGGGGAACGACGTCCGGCTCGTCCGGGCGCACCCGCACATGGCGGTGGTCGAGGACCCCGTTGATCTTCGCTTCTTCGTTGATGCGCGTGTCCTTGGCCGCCGCGTTGTAGACGAGGGAGCCGAGGCGCCGTACCGCCGCGACCGGGTCGATGCCCTGCCAGAACAGGTGGCTGGGGTCCATCTCCGCGCCGACGTGGGTCGCGTCGATCTCGGTGGCGAGGCGTTCCATCGTGCCGACGTTATAGACGAGGTTGTGCGGATGCATCTCGATGCACACCTTCACATCGGCGTCCGCGGCCCGCGCCTGGATGTCCTTCCAGTACGGGATCGCCACCTCGTCCCACTGGTAGTCGAGGGCGTCCAAGTAGGCGCTGTCCCAAGGGAGTACGGACCAGGACGGCAGCCGGCCGCCGGGGTCGGAGGCGGGCAGCCCCGACATCGTCACGACCCGCCGCACCCCGAGCAGGGCGCCGAGTTCGATCGCGTCGCGCAAGTCCTGGGCGTGCTTTTCGCGCACTTCGGGGTCGGGGTGGAGCGGGTTGCCGTTGCAGTTCAGCGCGGTCAGGGTGATCCCGGCCGCCGAGAACTGAGCGAGGTAGGCGTCGCGCGCGTCCTTGCTCGCCCGTATCTCCGCGATGGGCAGATGGGGCGCGGGCAGGAACCCGCCGGAGTTGATCTCCGCGCTGTCCAGGCCGAGTTCGCGCAGGACGCGCAGGGTCTCGGTGAGCGGCTTGTCGTGCAGTACGGCGGTGTAGGCGCCGAGCTTCATGGCGGTTGTCCTTACTGAACGGTGACGGACTGGCCGTCGGCATGGGCGGAGGCGATGATCGCGTCGAGCACCCGCAGGTTGTGCAGGCCGTCGGCGAGGGTGGGGCAGGGCGGCAGTCCGTCGACGCCCGCGATCTGTTCGAGGAAGGCCCGGGCCTGCCAGACGAAGAACTCGTGCTGGCCGTGGCCGACGCTGGGGAAGTCCATGGGCAGACCGCCGGCGATGTAGGGGTGGCCGGGGCCGATCACCACTCGCCGGTAGCCGTCCACGGGGTCCGAGGCCGCCGCGTCGGCGAGGGTGAACTCCGCCGGACGCGACAGCTCGAACGTGGCCGCGCCGCCCTTCGTGAACACCTCGAATCCAAGGGAGTTGGCCAGCCCGCGGGCGATCCGCGAGACGGAGAAGGTGCCGACGGCGCCCGAGGCGAACGTCGCGGTGAAGGTGGCGATGTCGTCGTTCTCGACCGGCTCGCGTTCCTGGCTCACCTGTACGTCGGCCGAGTGC
Source organism: Streptomyces sp. NPDC050508 (assembly GCF_040655155.1). Classification (NCBI taxonomy): domain Bacteria; kingdom Bacillati; phylum Actinomycetota; class Actinomycetes; order Kitasatosporales; family Streptomycetaceae; genus Streptomyces; species Streptomyces sp. NPDC050508. The sequence continues at coordinate 794,430 of NZ_JBFAJJ010000001.1, read as the reverse complement.
CCCACCGCGGTGCCCAGCGGCACGGGCCGCTCGTGCACCTGCGTGGACAGGACGGCACCCTGCACGCTGCGCACCGGGCCGCAGAAGTACTCGCCGAGATCGACGAGGTGGCTGCCGATGTCGGACAGCGCCCCCGAGCCGAGTGGACCGCGGTAGCGCCAGCTCATGGGTGCGTCCGGGTTGTGGCCGTAGTCGCACCAGTAGTGCCCGTTGAAGTGCTGGACCGGTCCGAGCGAGCCTTCCAGGACCTGCTGCCGGATGGCGTTGACGGCCGGGGAGCGGCGGAAGGTGAAGCCGGTGACGGCGACCAGTCCGGTGTCCTCGGCCGCCTTCACCATCGCCTCGGCGTCGGCGACGGACGGCGCGAGCGGCTTCTCGCACAGCACGTGCTTGCCCGCCGCCAGCAGCCCCTCGACGATCTCGCGGTGCAGATGGTTGGCGACCACCACGCTGACGGCGTCGATGTCGTCGGCCTCGGCGATCGCCCGCCAGTCGGTCTCGGCGCGCTCGTAGCCGTAGCGACGGGCGGCGTCGAGGGCGAAGGGCTCGTGGGCGTCGGCCACGGCGACCAGACGCACCTCGGGCAGCCCGGCGCCGTACACGGACACGGCCTGCCGGTAGCCGTTGAGGTGCGCCCGGCCCGCCATTCCGGCGCCGATGACCGCCACCCCGATCGGCTTCGTCGTCATCTGAAGTCCTCTCCACTCTGAATCCACTCTGAAATCCACTTCGAGCTGCCCTTTGTCCGGGCAATAGAACTTTTTAAAGCGCTTTAAGTCCTGGTACTATCAGTCCGGTTTCGCAGGTGTGTCAAGGGTGTTGCAGCAGGAGATTCCGACCGGAGGATCAGTGGCCGATGCAGGTTCCCGCCCCCGTCTGGAGGACGTGGCGGCGCGGGTCGGACTCTCCACGGCGTCGGTGTCCCTGGTCCTGCGCGGTGCCCCCGGCCCCAGCGAGCGCACCCGGCAGCGGGTCCTGAAGGCCGCCGCCGACCTCGGCTACCAGGCCGACCGCAACGCGAGCCTGCTGGCCAGCAGACGCAGCCGCCTGCTCGGCGTGATGGTCGACGTGCACAGCCCCTTCCATGCCGACTTGGTGGAGCACCTCCACACGGCCGCCGAGGAGGTGGGCTACGACCTGGTGCTCAGCACCCAGACCCGCAGCCGCGACGAGCACACCGCCGTCGAGACCCTGCTCGCCTTCCGCAGCGAGGCCCTGATCCTCCTCGGCCCGCTCGCCCCCGCCGACACCCTCATGGCCCTGCACCGCAAGGCGCCCGTGGTCGTGGTCGGCCGCCGGATGACCGGTACCGAGCTGGATGTCGTACGCACCGCGGACGACGACGGAGTGGGCCAGATCGTCGACCATCTGGTGGGCCTCGGCCACCGTTCGATCGCCTACGTCGACGGCGGCAAGGGCGTGATCGCCACCGACCGGCGCCGCGGTTACCGCACGGCCATGCGCGGTCACGGCCTGGACGAGCACATCAGGATTCTGCACGGCGACCACACCGAGGCGGCCGGTGAGCGGGCCGCCCGTCAGTTGCTCGACGGGGGTCAACTCCCCAGCGCCGTAGTGGCGTTCAACGACCAGGCGGCGATCGGGGTGCTCGCCGCCCTCACCCGGGCCGGTGTCGCCGTCCCCGGCGCGGTGTCCGTCGCCGGCTACGACGACGACGCGCTGTCCCGGCTGAGCTGCTTCAGCCTGACCACGGTCAGCCAGACCGCGGAGGCGCAGGCCCGACACGCGGTGACCGCGGCGGTCGAGCGGCTCGACGAGGGGCGGACGGCGGCTCGTGAGGTCGTACTGCCGCCGCGTCTCGTGGTGCGGGGTTCTACGACAGCGAAGTCAGCCTGAACGGATGCGGATACGGATACGGCGTCCGCTGTCAGCGTCCGCGGGGCTTGCCGCGCTTGGTTCCCTTGGCGCCGCCGGACGCGTTGCGGGGGTTCTTGCCCGTCGATTTTCCGGCCGCGGGCTTGCGCCGCGCGGGGGGCTCGGTGCGCTTCGCCTTCGCCTTGGTCTTCGGCTGGGCGGGGGTCGGGGTACGGCCCCGGGTGCTGTTGACCGTGCGGCCGCGGACGATGCCGATGAAGTCCTCGACCAGTTCGGTGGTCGCGTCCTCGGGCCAGGACAGGGCGACGTCCGACTGGGGTGCGTCGACGACGGTCCGGTAGGTGAGGTCCTTGCGGTGGTGCAGGCGGGCCAGGGACTGGGGGACGTAGAGGATGCCGATGCCGGACGCCACGTGTTCGATGGCGTCCTCGGTGGTCGCCGGACGCTCGAACGCGGGCTCCCCCGGCGGCTGTTCCCAGTCGAGGACGTCGTCGAGGGGGTGGAGGACCACCTCGTCGGCGAGCTCGTCGAGGGACACCTCTTCGGCCGCCGTCACGACATGGTCCTTCGGGGCTACGACCACGGTCGCCTCGGTGTAGAGGGCGATCGCGCTGAAGACCTCACGGTCGACCGGCAGCCGTACGAGTCCGGCGTCGGCCTCACCGCGCCGCAGCACATCGGCTGCCTCGGCGGCCGGGACCGGTACGAGGGTCAGCGGGACGTCGGGCAGGCGCTCGTTCCAGATCCGCACCCACTTGGCGGGCGTCACCCCGGGGACGTACGCGAGCCGGAACGTGGGGGATGCTTCCGAGCCTGTCACCCCGCAAGGTTACCCGCCGTGGTCGGAGGTCTCGAACGCGGTCGATACTCTTGACGGTATGAAGTCGCACCAGACCACCCAGACCATGAAGCCCGCCACGGCGGCGAAGAAGCTGGGTGTGTACCTAGAGGCCACCCCCGCCGAGTTCCAGAAGGGTGACGTCTCCTGCGCCGAGCTGAACGAGCTGCAGGCCAACCCGCCCGAGTGGCTGCGTGACCTGCGCGCCAACGGCCCGCACCCGCGCCCCGTCGTCGCGGCCAAGCTCGGCGTGTCCATCGCCGGTCTCGCCCGCGGCGGGGTCACCGAGGCACTCACCACCGAGCAGATCGAGGCGCTGAAGAAGGACGGCCCCGAGTGGCTGGAGAAGGAGCGCGCCACCCAGGCCGAGGTCCGCAAGGAAGCCGAGCGGATCAAGAACAAGAAGAACGCCGAGAGCGCCGACAACGACTGACGGCTGCGGGGCGGAAGCGCTCAGGACGGAGACGCACGCGGTGACGGACGGCCCGGCCGGCACGGGAAAACCCCCGGCGATGTACCGGAAGGTCGCGGCCGACCTCGGCCGCGAGATCGGCGAGGGCCGCTACGGCTCCGGTGGACGCCTCCCCGCCGAGGGCGAACTCGCCGAACGGTACGGCGTCTCCCGGGGCACGGTCCGCCAGGCGATGGCCCTCCTGCGCACCGAGGGACTGATCGCCTCCCGGCGCGGCACTCGCCGGGTAGTGATCGGCACGCCCCGCCCGCAGAGCTTCGGCGAACTCCTCAGCTTCACCCGCTGGGCCCGCTCGACGGGCGAGGAGCCCGGCGGTCGGATCGTCACCGTGGAAACACGCCCTGCCGACGCGACCGAGCGCGAGCAACTGCGCCTGCCCGCAGGGGCGGAGATCTATGAGGTACGGCGACTGCGCACCCTCTCGGGGCGGCCGGTGATGATCGAGCGCACCGTATACCCGTCCGCCGTGGGCGAGTTGATCGCCGAGCTGCCGCCGGACACCGTGTCGCACACCGTGGCCCTGGAGGAGTCGGGCGTGCTGTTCGCGGACGCCCAGCACACGATCGACCTGTGCCGGGCCGACGAGGAGGACGCCCGGCTGCTCGGCTGCCGGCCCGGCGACCCCCTGCTGCGCGAGCGCCGGTGCAGTACGGACCCGGCGGGCACACCGGTCGAATGGTCCGAGGACCGGTACCTCCCGGAGACCGTGGCCTTCACCGTCCACAGCTCGGCCGCGTCCGGCTCGCTGGCCCGCCGCCCGGCCGACGACGCCTGAGTCGCTCCTCATAGCCAGTCCGTGTTCACTCCTTCCGCAGCAAGGCCGTGAGCAGCGGAAGGAAGTGCGCGAAGTCCGGGGTCGGCGCCTCGGGGTCCTTGCCCTCGTCGTCCCAGCGGCGCACCGCGACCCCGTCCGCCGCGTAGGGATTCGCCTCGTACGCGGCGACCTCGCCCGGAGACATCGGACCACCCTGCACCTCCAGTGTGTACACAGAGGCCTCGGAAAGCCGGCCGAAGTAACCCGCCTCGACCGCGCACAGATACCGCTTGGCCGCCACGTGCAGCCGGATCGGCTCGGTGACCTCGGGACCGAACCACTCGGCCAGCCGGTCCGCCCCGGTGTGGCTGTGCCGGTTGTCGGTGCCCTCCATCAACTCCTCGCCGCTGACCGCTCCGTCGAAGTGCCCGAGGTCGTGCAGCAGCGCGGCGGCGATCAGCGCGTCGGGCGCCCCCGCCTCCTCGGCACACGCCGCGGCCTGGAGCATGTGCTGTGCCATCGTGACCTCCTCCCCCAGGTAGGCGCTCGCGCCCTCGCCCGCGAAGAGTTCGGCCAGCTCGCCCACGAACTCCCTTGCCGCTACGGCCCGTTCGCGACGCAGTACGGCCAACGTGCCGGCCAGTGCGTCGAGGTCCGCGTAGGTGCCCTGGAGGTGACGGGCACCGCTCTCCTCGAAGGCGGTCCGCGCGTGCAGGAGCCGGACGTTGTCGAAGATCAGGCAGTCGCCCGGCAACAGCCGGAACTCCAGCTGGAGTTCGGGGCGCAGGGTGATCTCGGCGAAGGTGCGGTAGGCCCGGTAGAAGGCCTCCAGTTCGTCGGCGGGCAGCAACAGGGTGCCGATGGAACGGTTGTTGAAGCGCACCTCGCGGATTCGGCCGCGGCCGTCCACGTCGACCAGTGGCCGGTCGGCGGCCAGCACGGTGTGCGCGTCGCTGAAGCGGAACGGCACGGGGGTGCGCGTCAGTACGGCGAACGCCTCCGGGTCCTCGGTGCGCAGCAGCGCGGCGGCCTTGAACCCGTCCACCAGTCCTGAGTCACCGCCGACCGCCGCGTTGGACAGGCAGTGCAGGAGTTGGAGGGTGGGCACCGGGTCGCGGTACGGGTTGTCGGTGTGCGGGGTGATCCGGGCGCCGGTGAAGGCGAGGTTGTTGGGGTCCGGTTCGACCCGTACGTCGAAGAGCCGCCCGTAGTTGGTCTCCCGGACGTAGCCGAAGGTCTCCGCCACCTCCAGCACCTGACCCTCGCGGCACGGCACGTCGCGCAGGAGGGCGAAGCCGAGCCCGAGGACCGACTCCAGCACCCGCGCCTTGGCCACGGTGTCGTTCAGGTAATCCGCCCAACTCGCCTCGGGGAGGCAGCCGTTCAGGTCGGCGGCGGTCCACAGGGTCTTGCCGTTCTCGTCACGCCGGTCCCCCGAACCGTCGGCGGCCTCGGGCCGGTTGGTCGTCAACCACTGCGCCGGGTACGCGGACCGGTGCCCGTCCGGCGCCCAGTCGACCTCGACGCCGTCGGCGGTCCGCCGCACGGAGCCGAGCGCAAGGTCGGCGGGCAGTTCGGTGATCTGGAACAGCTTCTGCCCGTTGCGCGGGTCGCGACACCTGGGGCAGGGGCAGTTGTCCCGCAGCCAGGTGAGCGGCAGATCTTCTACGGAAGGTGACATGACTATCACTCCCTCCCTCTCAAAGTTGTATAGCCAACTTCTCCGACAGAGGGAACGTCTCAGCGTCGGATGACCGAGAGGTGACGCGCCGACCACCAGCGCATGAACGAGCCTGACGACTGCGTCAGTTCGGCAGGCGCAGGCCCGAGACGAGGACGTCGACGAGGCGGAGCGCGTCGTAGCGGTCGTCGCCCTCCGCGCCGACGCAGAGGTTGCCGACGCCGCGCATGATCTCGTAGGCCGTCAGGTCGGACCGGACCTCACCGGCCGCTGCTGCCGCGTCGAACAGTTCGGCGCACACGGGCAGGAGGCGGTCGAGGAAGTAGGTGTGCAGCGCCTCGAAACCGGCACTGTCGGACCGCAGTACCGCGGCGAGTCCGTGCTTGGTGACCAGGAAGTCGACGAAGAGATTGATCCACTCCCGGAGTGCGGCGTACGGAGTGGCGCTGCTCGTCAGCAGCGCCGGACCGGCCTCGGCGCAGGCCTCGACCTGGTGCCGGTAGACGGCGATGACGAGATCCGCGCGCGTCGGGAAGTGGCGGTAGATCGTGCCGAGTCCGACGCCGGCCTCGCGCGCGATGTCGCGCACCGGGGCATCGACACCCGACGCGACGAAGACCTTGGCGGCGGCGTCGAGCAGGGTCTCCTTGTTGCGCCGCGCGTCCGCCCTCTTGGACGGGGTGTCCACCTTCTTGGACCGGTCCACGCGTCCCGCGTCCGCGCCGTTCTCGCTCACCGCGCAACTCCTCCACCCTTAAGACTTGCCAAAACGGAACCGCGTTCCGTATCGTTTCCGGAACAAGGTTCCGCTTGCCCATGATGCCAGAGCAGAGGCCGGACGACCAAGCCACGCCTGCCACCACGCGTCGCAGAAGAGTCGCAGAAGAACGGACTCCACCATGCCCCACACGCCCCGCCCCAGCTTCGGAATCATGACCGCCCCCATGCAGGTCGGCTACCACGACATCCTGCGCGTCTGGCGCGAGGCGGACACCGTCCCGGAGATCGAGCACGCCTGGCTGTTCGATCACCTCATGCCGATCGGCGGCGACCCGGACGGACCGGCCTACGAGGGGTGGACGCTGCTCTCGGCCCTCGCCGCGCAGACCCGACGACTGCGGCTCGGCGTGATGGTCACCAGCAACCGCTTCCGGCCGCCCGCGATGCTGGCCAAGATCGCCACGACCGTCGACATCGTCTCCGGCGGACGGCTCGACTTCGGCATCGGTGTCGGCTCACGCCCCGACCATCCCCTGGCCCGGCGCGAGTACGAGGCCCACGGCCTCCCCTTCCACGACTCCGCGCAGGCCGTGGCAAGCCTCGCCGAGTCCTGCACGGTGATCCGGCGGTTGTGGACCGAGGAGGAGCCGTTCGACTTCCATGGCACCCACCACCACCTCACCGGAGCGTTCGGCAGCCCCAAGCCGGTCCAGCGCCCCCACCCGCCGATCCTGATCGGGGGACGCTCGGCCGCGACACTGCGCGTGGTCGCCGAGCACGCCGACCTGTGGAACATCCCCGGCGGCGACATCGACGACGCGATCAACCGCAGCGCGCTTCTCGACCGCTACTGCGCCGAGATCGGCCGCGATCCCGCCGCCATCGCGCGCTCGATCCATCTGTCCGTCTCGTACGACAAGCCCGAGGTCACCAGGGACGCGATCGGAGAAGCGGTCGAGGCCGGCTTCCGTCACATCGTCCTCGGGCTGTCGGCGCCCTACCCCACCGGCGTCGCACACTGGGTGGCCGACGAGCTGACGTAGACCCGCAGTAGGGAGGTCGGTCCTGTACGACGACGGTGAGGGCCTTGTCTTCGCCCTTGCCCTCGCTCTTGGTGAGCGAGTCGACGGCCCGGCGCAGTTCGCCCTGGTCGAGAAACGACTGGCCCGGGCCGAGGGCGACCGTGCGGTGGTGTCCTGGTCGAAGAGGTCGCCGCGGAGCAACAGGAGCACGCCGCCCGCGCCGAGCAGCAGACCGAGGAACGTGACGAAGCCGACGGCACAGCCCCCGGACGGCTTGCTCACCTCGGTCGGCTTGCTCACCTCGGTCGGTCCTGGCGCCGAGTCGAGGCGGGCCCCGGCGAGCCGGTTCGCCCACTCCGGTGTCGGGTCCTCGATCAGCGACGTCCCGATCACACCACCCGTCAGAAACCCTCGCGTGAGGTCGAGGGGAGTGGTGCTCGTGGACGGCCTCGGCCCAGCCGGTGATCAGGGTGCGGATCTGTGTCGCGTCGTCGGGCATGGAGCCGGCTCCCCTCTGTCCCGCACATCGCCCCGGCCGAGCGTCCGAGGCGGATGGCACACTCTCCGTGTGCCGCCGACTTTCTACGACCTCCTCACCCGTGCCACCGCTCTCGCCGGCCCCGGCCGACGTGCCGTCCTCGGTATCGCCGGCAGCCCGGGCGCGGGCAAGACGACCCTCGCCGAGCACTTGGTGCGCGCGCTGAACGGCACCGGGGATCCGTGGGTCGCCCACGTCCCCATGGACGGCTTCCATCTCGCCGACGTCGAACTGGACCGACTCGGCCGCCGTGCCCGCAAGGGCGCGCCCGACACCTTCGACGCGGCCGGTTACGCGGCGCTGCTGCGGCGGCTGCGGGAGGACACCGACGAGGTGGTGTACGCGCCGAGCTTCGAGCGGGTGCTCGAACAGCCGATCGCCGGCGCGATCCCGGTGGAACCGACGGCCCGGCTGGTGGTGACGGAGGGCAACTACCTGCTGCTGGAGGCGGGTTCATGGGCGCGGGTACGGCCGTGTCTGGACGAGGTGTGGTTCTGCGAGGCCGACGAGGACGAACGCGTACGCCGACTCGTCGCCCGGCACGAGGAGTTCGGCAAGGACCACGAGACCGCCGTGGCCTGGGTGTCGGGCACCGACCAGCGCAACGCCGACCTGGTCGCCAGGACACGTGGCCGGGCGGATCTGGTGGTGCCCACGGACGTGCTGCCCGCGCCGTACGGCGTCGGCAACGGGTGAACACGGCGGTGCCTGTCGCGCACTGCCGCCCCCCAACTCGGTTGCGGGCGATTGCCGTTGCCGAGACGCGCGTCCTAGGGTGGCGATCATGAGCAGTGGAGCCGTCGATCGCGCGCAGCCGATCCTGACCACCGAGCGGCTGACCTTGGCGCCGCTGGTCCCGGACCACACCGAGGGACTCGTCGCGCTGTTCGCCGACCCGCTGGCCAGCCGCTACTTCCCGGTCGACTTCAGCGAGGAACGGGCCGCGCGGGCTCTTGTGACCAGCCGACTGGCCTTCGCGGGTCCGCCTCAACTGGGCTACTGGACCTGGCTGTTGGACGGGGAGGTGGTCGGGCTGGGGCATCTGCAGCCGGCGCGGGACCTGCCCGGTGAGCTGATCGAGACCGGCTGGTGCGTCCGGCCCGACCTGTGGCGACGGGGCCTGGCCACCGAGGCGATCCGGTCGCTGTTGGACTACGCACTGTCGGACCTGCGCCTGCCCGCCGTATGGGCGCTGGTCGACAGCGGGAACGCGCCGAGTATCAGGTTCGCCCGGCGACTGGGGTTCCTGTCCGTGGGCGAGCGCCTGCTGGACGAGGGGACGGCCCAGGTCTTCGTCAGGCCGGCCGACCACTCACTGTAGGCCGGGCGGGCCCGAAGAGGTGCCCGAGCGGGCGTAGTCGGTGGGTGTGCGGCCGTAGTGCTTCTTGAAGGCCCGGATGAAGTGGCTGCTGTCCGCGAACTGCCAGTGGGCGGCGAGTTCCGAGACGCTGAGCCGGCCGGAGGGTGCGGTGAGGGCGAGTCGGGCCTCTTCCAGCCGCCGTTGTCGGATGTAGGCGGTCACCGACTCCCCCGCCGCGGCGAACGCCCGTTGCAGGCTGCGTACGGAGACGTTGAGTTCACGGGCCAGCATCGTGCCGGAGAGTTCGGGGTCGGTCAGGTGGTTGTCCGCGAGGTCCTTCGCGGCCTGGGCGAGTGCGAGGGCCAGTTGGGGTTCCGTGTCGTCGACCTGGCGCCTGGCCACCGCCTTGGTCAGTTCGATGAGTGTGCTGTGGGCGGCCTGCACTCCGGCCGCTCCCAGGCCGGCGACCGTTTCGTAGATCATGTTCGAGTGGGCCACCAACAGGCGCACCTCGGCGGAGTCGGCCGGACCGCTGACGCTCTGTCGCTCGCCGAGCAGCGGTTTGAGCATGGCGGCGGGTAGGACGAGGACCTTCGCCCTCGTGTCCGGCACCGTCTCGAAGTGCAGGGGCCGTCCGATGTGGCGGATGAGGAACTGCCCGGCCGGTACGGTCTGTTCACCCCGGGCCAGTGGTGCGCCCAGGGTCCAGGAGCCGCGCTGCACGATGTACATCCGTACCTGGTCCTCGACGCCGTTGAGGGGGCCCTCGGTCCGGATGGCCGACGCTCCGTGGAGATCGGTGACGGCCACGTCGCCGACCTTGGTGGCGCGGCTCTTGACCCGGAAGTCACGGGTCGTGGCCGGGCTGAAGGTCGGCAACGGGAAGCCGTCGCCGATTTCCGTCTCCCAGCCGCTGCGGAAGGCGTCGAACGCTCCCGGCTCGGTACCGGAGGGGCCGGAGTCCCCGGAGAGCCCCGGGGTCGACCCGTCGGCCTCCACTCCAGTGCGGTCCATCGACGGTCGTCCCCGCCTTCGTAGCTCCGGCGTCATCTGGCGCGGATGTTCTGCCGGGATGGCGCTGTGGTTCAAGCCTGTGCTGTCGCGATCTTCCTAGGCTTCGTCGACAGAGACAAGCCCAGGGCTCAGGGCACCGTCCGCTTTTCCGGCTGCGGACACCCACGGCCGACAACACCATGTGACACATGAGGAGTTGAGGTTCTGCGATGGCTGAGAACACGTTCACCGGCAAGGTCGTCATCGTCACTGGCGGTGGATCGGGCATCGGCGCCGCCACCGCTCACCGCTTCGCCGCCCAGGGTGCCACGGTGGTGATCATCGGCCGGACGCAGGCCAAGCTGGACCAAGTGGTGTCCGAGGCGCCGACGGGCTCGACGCTGATCGCCCGGGTCGGTGACGTCTCTGACGAGGAGGGGATCACCGGGCTCGTGGATGCCGTGGCCCACGACCACGGCCGGCTGGACACGTTGGTCAACAACGCCGCGATCGTCGAGCCGTTGGGCACCGTGTCCGACCTCGACACGAAGGGCTGGCGACGCATCATGTCCACCGATGTCGACGGGGTCTTCTTCGCCTCCAGGGCCGCGCTTCCGCATCTGCGCGCCGTGGGCGGCAGCATCGTCAACGTCGGTTCGGCATCCGGGCTCGGCGGTGACTGGGGCCTGGCCGCCTACGACGCCGCCAAGGGCGCGGTGACCAACCTGACCAACGCGATGGCGCTCGACCACGGCGCGGAAGGCGTGCGGGTCAACGCCGTCCATCCCAGCATGATCTCCACCGACATGACCGCGGGATTCCTGCAGCACGACGCGCTCGTCGCCGCCGCGCTGAACCGAGTACCGATGCAGCGCTTCGGCGAGCCTGCCGAGGCGGCTTCCGTCATCACGTTCCTGGCCAGTTCGGCGGCGAGTTACGTGAACGGGGCTCATATCCGCGTCGACGGGGGTCTCGGTGCCTCGAACGGCAATCCGCACATCGACATCGCGTAACGCCTCGCCGTAGGCAGAGCTCCGATTCCGAGTGCACACCCCCATCGTGAGAGTGCACTTGCATAAAGAGGTCGACTGGCCTACATTCATGAGAGTCAACCCCAGCGAATACACCCCACTCTCTTATGCGGAGTTCAGATGACAGACGTCTCAGTGGTCGGCCCGGACTCCGGTGAGTCGATCCAGCTCGGCCCGACCACGATGCGGATCCTGGAGGACGGCACGACGACCGGCCACCGCCTCGGTATCGGGGAGATCACACTCGCCCCGCACACCGACGGTCCGCCGCAGCACCGGCACGCCCGGCACGACGAGGGCTTCTACGTCGTGTCAGGCGCGGCCCGGTTCACCGTCGGCGAGACCGTCCACGACGCGCCCGCCGGAACGCTGGTCATGATCCCGCCCGGCGCCCCGCACACCTTCGCCAACCCGACCGACGGCACAACGGTCCTGCTCAACACGTTCACCCCGGACCTGTACGTCGACTACTTCCGGGAGCTGCGCGACATGATCGCCGCCGGCCGGCCGCTGACGCCCGAGGTGACGATCGAGGCGATGAGCCGGTACGCCACCGAGCCGGCCACCGACTTCGCCTGACCACCCGCACCGGTAACCCGCTCCCTCTCGCCCCGGCACCCGAATTGATCAAGGAGAAGGCCATGGGATCCATGGAAACCACCACTCAGCACACCGTCAGCCTCGACGGAGTCGGCCCGGTCGAGGTGTCCGTGGCCGCATACGGCTCCGGGCAGCCGTTCCTGCTGCTGCACGGCGGGGCCGGCCCGCAGTCGGTGACAGGGTTCGCCGAGAAGTTCGCCGCCGCTCACGACATACGCGTACTGGTCCCGACCCACCCGGGCTTCGACGGCACCGTACGACCCGGGACATTGACCTCCGTGTCCGGCCTGGCCATGCTCTACGGCGCGCTGCTGGACCAGCTTGCGCTGACCGACGTCACCGTCATCGGCAACTCGATCGGCGGCTGGATCACCGCCGAGATCGCGCTGCTGAAGTCGCCGCGCGTCAGCGGCATCGTCCTGATCGACGCGGTCGGGATCGAGGTGCCCGGCCATCCGGTGGCCGACTTCTTCTCCCTGACCATGGATCAGCTCTTCCGGCTCAGCTTCCACAACCCCGAGCCGTTCCGCATCGACCCGGCGACCCTGCCCCCGGCGGCGCAGACGATCGCCGCGGGCAACCGGGCCACGATCGGCGTCTACGCGGGCTCCGACATGGCCGACCCCACCCTCCTCGGACGTCTCGGGTCCCTGGAGATACCCACCCTCGTGCTGTGGGGCGACAGCGACGGGATTGTCGACGTGGACTACGGGCGCGCGTACGCCGCCGCGATCCCCATGGCCCGGTTCCAACTGCTCCCCGAGACCGGCCACTCCCCGCAGCTGGAGACCCCCGACCAGGTCATCCACGCGATCCGGGACAGCGCCGAGACGGACTTCCCCGCGTTCGCCCGCTGAACCTCGACCGGCTGCCACCTCATATTCGTCCTGCGCGCTCCGACCCGTGCCCGACCACGAAGTCCCCATCGACCAAGGGGAGTTGATCCACCCCTCACTCAAGGAGTCCGGATATGACGACGCACACGCCCCTGGCGCAGGACAGCAGTCGGCGGGGAGGGCTCGTCCTGGCGGTGTGCTGCCTGAGCCTGCTGATCACCGCCGTGGACACCACCGCCGTGAACGTCGCCCTGCCCGCCGTCGGCCGCGATCTGCGCGCCCCGGTGAGCGGGCTGCAGTGGACCGTCGACGGCTACACCCTGGCGGTCGCCGCCTTCATGATGGTGGCCGGATCCACCGCCGACCGGATCGGACGGCGCCGGATGTTCCAGGCCGGCCTGGTCGTCTTCACCGCCGGCTCGCTGGCCTGCTCCCTGGCCCCGTCGCTGGGCTGGCTGATCGCCTTCCGTGTCGCCCAGGGCCTGGGCGCCAGCATGCTCAATCCGGTCGCCCTGTCGATCATCACGCACGCCTTCCCAGATCCACGCGAGCGGGCCCGCGCGATCGGGCTGTGGGGCACCACGGTCGGCCTGTCCCTGGCTGCCGGCCCGGTAGTGGGCGGCCTGCTGGTCGCCTCGGCGGGCTGGCGCTCGATCTTCTGGATCAACATCCCGATCGGGGTGGCCGCCCTGGTGCTCACCGCGCTGTTCGTACCCGAATCCAGGGCAGCGGCGCCACGACGCCCGGACGCGGTCGGTCAGGTACTCGTCGTCACGATCCTGACCTCTCTGATCTTCGCGATCATCGAGGGCTCCCGCCAGGGCTACGGAAGCGCCCCCATCATCGCCCTGTTCACCCTGGCCGCCGTCGCGGCCGCAGCGCTGCCCGCCTACGAACGGCGCCGCGAACAGCCGCTGGTGGACCCGGTGTTCTTCCGCTCGGTCCCGTTCACCGGCTCCTTCGTCGCCGCCGTCACGGCGTTCCTCGTACTGTCCGGCTTCCTGTTCCTCAACACCCTCTACCTGCAGGACGTACGCGGTTGCAGCGCCCTGCAGGCCGGTCTGCTGACCATGCCGATGGCCGTCGGCACCGCGGTCGCCTCACCGCTGTCGGGACGCCTCACCGCCGCGCGCGGCCCACGCCCGCCGCTGGTCGCCGCGGGCCTGCTGATCGCCGCCGCGGCACTGACCCTGACCACGCTCACGCCGACCACTCCCTGGGCGACCCTGCTCGTCGCCTACGTGCTGCTGGGCATCGGATTCGGCCTGGTCAACGCGCCGATCACCAGCACCGCCGTAGCCGGCATGCCACGCGCCCAGGCCGGGGTGTCCGCCGCGATCACCACCACCGGGCGCCAGGTCGGCAACAACCTCGGCGTCGCGGTTCTGGGCTCGGTCGTCACCGCGCGCACCCGGACCCCGGGCGGAGCCGGATTCGCCACCGCCAGCCACCCGGGCTGGTGGATCCTCGCCACCAGCGGCCTGGTGATCGCGGCGATAGGCCTGGTGACCACCACAGCCCGAGCCACCGCCACCGCCGGCCGGGTCGCCGCACGTTTCCCGGCCGATCCCGATCCGATGGCAGCGGTGAGCAGCGCACCCGGGGTACGCGGAGGCACCCAGGCCTGACAGCTGCGGCGGCCAGGTCGTGACCTGTCCCGTCCTCAGGCCCGCAGCGTCAGCCCGGGTTCCCCGTGGGCATCGCCCGTCGCGTCCCCGATCACCGCGGTGAACGCCTCTGTACGCACGGTCAGACCGTCCTCGCCGACCTCGAACGCGGGCGTGAAGACACCGTCCCCGGGTCCGTACCGTACGGCGAACACGTGCAGGCCCTCCGGCGCACCCGGTGCCGGGTCGGCCTCCAGTGCTGTGGAGGTGACCAGGTGGCGCCAGCCCTCGTCGGGGTTGCCATAGCCGCGCGGGTCGGCGGCGAGGGCGAACGCCGCCTGTTCCTGGGTGAGTTCGGAGCGGGCGTCGAAGTGCCCGGCGCCCTCGCCGGACGGGTGCGTGAGGCGCAGGGAGCCCGCGGCCGTGACGTCGCCCTCGGCCGTCCTGCGCACCCGGTCCCCGTCGTCCGCCGCGTACGGCAGCCCGGCCAGCAAGTACGGTGCTCCGTCCAGCCGTTCGACGGCCACCGTCGTCCAGAGTCGCGCGCCGTCCGTGACGTACAGGGACTGGATGTGCCGCAGGACGTGGTCGCGGCCGACGACCGGCTTGGTGACCAACTTGGCGGCCAGGCCCTCGACTTGGACGTCCCGGACCCGTACCTCGCCCATCGGGCGGCACAGCAGGAAGCCGTCGAGCACCGGGCCGAAGCCGTGCTGACGGTTCACAGCCGCGGGCAGGTAGTAGGTGCCGTCCGCCTCGATCAGTGACGGGGTCATCTTGCTGTCGAAGGCCACCGACACGGTGCCGGCGCGCAGTTGATGACGAGCCGCTTCTGTCGACGGCTCGCGATGCCAGCGCGTGGTGTCCTGGATCTGCCAGACCAGCATCCAGGCGAAGTGACCGTCCACTCCCCCGTCCGGCTTGACCGCGTGCCGGGCCCAACGGCTGTCGCCCCGATAGCGGCCGATGTCCGAGCCGATACGGCTGCCGAAGTAGCGCAGGCCGAGGACCGACTCGAAGGCGGAGTGCTGCTCGCTGTAGCGGGGGCCGCCGTTGTCGAAGCCGCCGTTGGTGAGGCGGGCGTCGATGTAGCGGGCCAGCGCCTCCCCGTCCTCGGCGAAGACGTCCTCGCCGCTGACGATGTGGGCCTGCGCGAGGAACGACAGGGAGATCGGGCCGTAGTTGTTGTCGTACGCCCCGCCGTGCTCGGGCGGGAGGAGGGCGCCGCGGTCGCGCACACGGTGGGCGCGGATCTCGTCGCCGTACACACTGAGTGCACGCGTGCGGATCAACTCCCCTTCTTCCGAAGGGAGATGGCGGGCCAGCATCAGGCCGCCGACGACGCAGCCGATGGCCTGGTTGCCGGCTTCCTGTGGGTTGAAGAAGGTCGCCTCGGTGAGCCAGCGCCAGTAGCCGTGGGCCAACTCGACCAGCGCGGTGCGCTGTTCGTCGTCGACGAGTCCGTCCGCCGCGTCCAGGATGTTGACCGCCTGGAGCAGCGCCCACGCCGTGCTCGGCCAGTCCCCGATGGGGTGCGCGCCCGCTTCCAGGACGTAACGGGCGTACGGGAAGCCGGAGTTGCGGATCTTCAGGTTCGGGTAGCCGGGGTTGTCCTCAGTGTAAACGCGCTCCCGGAGGTGGAAGGCGAGGCTGCGCCGTACCGCCTCCGGCAGCCGCGGGTCCTTGCCGCACTGCCAGGCGAAGGCCAGCAGGGACGTGATCCCGAGTGACGTGTCCCCGATGTCGTCGTAGCAGTCGGGGTGTTCGAGGTTGCCGGCCGGTGTGATGCGGCGCAGGGCCTGCTCGACGACGTCGGCGAGGACCGCGTCGTAGGCCTCCGGGGTGTCGGGGAGGTGGTGCAACGGGCCGCGCTGGTGAGGGAGTTGCATCGCGGTGGATCAGCCCTTCATGGCGCGGAGTGCGACGGTCAGTGTCTGGGGGCCGTTTCCGCCGAGGTAGACGCGGTTCCCGGTCGTCGCGTCGGTGCCGCCGACCACCGTGTAGTCCTGCCCCGGGTCGTACCGTAGTACGTCGCTGCGGTCCGGTCCGGCGAGGGGTTCGCCTGTCTCGACGGTGGCCTCGACGCGGATCTCGTCGTCGCCGACCCGATAGGTCATCGGCCCGGTCGTCAGGCACCAGCGTCCGTCGCCGATCGGTACGGCGCCCTCTGCAACTCCCCCTGGCCGGAAGGTCAGTTCGAGGGCCCAGGGCACCGATGGGCCGCTGATGTCGATCCGCAGGTCGGCCCCGTCCTCCCGCAGGTCGACCTCGACCCGGGTCGTGTGGGAGACCTCGTCCTGAGGGCGGTCGGGGAAGGCCATCGCCGCGGAGAAGCGGCCCTCGTCCACCAGGCGGTAGGCGCCGTCGTCGCGCCTCCGGTCCTTCGGGAGCGGCTGATAGTAGGCGGTGGTGAGGGTTTGGGTGAGCCGGTACCGGTTGTCGGCGAGCTGTTCCATGTCGGTGGCACGGAACGGGCCCAGGTCGAAGAACACCCGCGAGAGGCGGACCGCGTCGAGGACGGCGGCACCGGCGAACAGGCGCAGGAAGGTGGGGTTGCAGGCGAGGCCCGAGCGGATGCGCCGGTGCTCGGGCACGTCGGAGCCGCCGTACACCACGGTGTGCGCGGTGGCCGAGACGTGTGCGGCGAGGCGTGCGGTGGGGAGGTACCGGTCGCGCGGGAGCTGCTCCGCGTCCGGGGCCGGCAGGGCGCGGCACAGATCCGGGGTGAGGAGGGTCTGGGCGAGCAGGTCGGGGTCGTCGATGCCGTCGGCGGCCGCCAGGCGGGCCGCGCGGGCGAAGTCGCCCCGGCCGGTGCGGATCGCGAGCAGCCGGTAGTGCGGCAGGTAGGGCCACAGCGCGAACGAAAGCTTCTGGTCCTGGCGGCGCGAGTGGACGGTCTCCACCGTGCCGTCCGGCCTGATCAGGTCCAGGGTCGCGGCGAGGTTGCGTTCGACGGCGTCCAGCAGGTCGCTGCGCCCGAGCACCTCGGCCAGCAACAGCAGCGCCGGGTTGGTCACGATGGACGCGTAGACGGCACTGCGTTCCGAGTACAGGCCCTCCGTGTCGATGTCGACGCCCTCGGCGAGCCACTCCTCGACGCGGTCGAGCAGCCGGTCGTCGGGGAACGACCGGTGCAGACGGGCGAGCGCCGCGCTCAGCTCCCAGCGGTGGTTCGGGGTGTGCACGCCACCGGTCAGGAGACTGGCGGTGGCGGCGCCGGCGATCTCGGCGAGCACAGCCTTCACCTCGCCGAGTTCCGGTCCCGCGTCGGCGGCGAGGACGTACGCGTCGCACACGTCGTTGACGGTGAACGCGGAGTCGGGCGGTGACTGGACGTTGTCTCCGCCCGCGAAGAGACCGGAGGGCGTCTGCACGGCCCGCAGGGCGCGGAGGTGGGTCATCGCGGCGGCGACCGCCTGTCCGCTGCCGTGCAGGGCCGAGTCCGGGGAACGGTACGCCGCGATCAGGGTCTTCACCCGCCGCGCCAGACCACGGTGCGGCACACCGGCGGGTTCCTCGTCGGGGCCGGCCGCCAGCGGGGCGGCCGACCGGTCGGCGGCGCCGGCCGCCGCGCGGACGAACTCGTGGTCGAGCGGGGTGGGCACGGTCAGTCCTTAAGTCCGGCGTTGATGTCGGCGCCCATGACGTAGCGCTGGAAGACCAGGAAGATGAGGATCAGCGGGATCATCGAGATGACCGAAGCGCCGAGCAGGACCGACCAGTTGATGTTCTGCGCGCCGACGATGCTCTGGATGCCGATCTGCACGGTGAACTTGTTGGGGTCGTTCAGCATCAGCAGCGGCCAGATGTAGTCGTTCCACCGCCACTGGAAGGACAGGATGGCGAGGGTCAGCATGATGGGCCGGGAGAGCGGCACCATGATCCGCAGGAAGATCGACAGTTCGCGGGCGCCGTCGATGCGTGCGGCTTCCACGAGTTCGTCGGGAACCGTCAGGAAGAACTGGCGGAACATGAAGCATCCGGTCGCGGTGAGCACGGCCGGGAGGATGATGCCGGCGAACGAGTTGTAGAGGCCGAGGTTGCGGACCACCAGGAACTCGGGGGCGAGCATGACCTCGGACGGCAGCATCGTGGTGGCCAGGATGCAGATGAAGAACGCCTTGAGCCATTTGTTGTCGTACTTGGCCAGCGCGTACCCGGTGCAGCAGCTGACGCCCACGGTGAGGATCGTCGTGATCACGCACACGATGGCCGTGTTGATGAAGTACTGGGAGAAGTTGGCACTGCGCCACGCCGTCAGGTAGCCCGACAGGGTCGGGTTGTGCGGGATCAGCGTCAGCGGATACGAGAACAGGTCCCCGGCCGGCTTGAGGGAGCTGAGGATGAACCACAGCACCGGCAGCCCGTAGAGGCATGCCATGAACCACAGCAGTGTCGTCGCGGGCACCGCCCGCCGGACCCCACCCTCGCGCGAGCCGCGAGTCCGCTTCTTGGAAACGGTCCGTCCGGGACCGGCGTCGACCGGGCGTGGCGTGTCTGTGGTTGTCATCGGTTCTCCACCCGTCGGTTGACGATCAGCTGGACGATCGCGACGGCCATCAGGATGAGCATGAGCACGAACGACGCGGCGCTCGCGTAGCCGATCTGGCCCCGCTGGAAGCCGGTCTGGTAGATGTACTGGACCATCAGGTTGTTCGACGTACCGGGTCCGCCGTTGTTCAGGGAGACGAACAGCGGGTATTCCTTCATCGCGTTGATCGTGTTGAGCAGGATGACGATGAACGAGGTGGGCGCGATGCTCGGCAGCGTGATGCTGATGAACTGGCGCCACGGACCGGCGCCGTCGAGCGAGGCCGCCTCGTAGTACGACACCGGTACGTTCTTGATCGCCGCGATGAACAGCAGCATCGAGAAGCCCGTCCAGGCCCAGGATGCCGCGACCACCACCACGGCTAGCGACAGGTCCGCGTTCGACTGCCACGGAACGGCGGACCCGCCGAGCTTCTCGATGACGTAGTTGACCAGTCCGAAGTTCTCGCCGAACAGCCACCGCCACAGGACACCCACGACGATGGGCGACAGCAGCCACGGAATGAAGAAGATGACACGGGCGACGGACGCGCCCTTGGCGTGCTTGCTCACCACCAGGTTGGCGGCGAGCAGGGAGAGCACGAAGTTCAGGGGAACGAAGAGCACCGCGTACAGCAGCGTCCGGGTCAGCGCGTCGTAGAAGGCGGAGTCCCCGAACAGGTTGTGGTAGTTGTCCAGTCCGATGAACTGGAACGCCCCCACACCGGTGTAGTTCGTGAAGGAGTAGACGAGCCCGATCACCGCCGGCCACGCGAAGAACAGGGCGAAGAGCACGACATTGGCCGCGATGAGGACCAGCGGCGCGAGGGTGTAGGTGCTGCGTCGTTTCCTGGGCGGCCTCACGGACACGTCCGCGGCGCTTTTTGTCATCTTCCTGACTTCCGTGCTGGTGGAATGGATTGCTGTGGGCTCACGCCATGAGCCCGGCACCACGTGCGCGCCCAGGGCCGGGCGGCGGGGTCGAGGCACCGCCGCCCGGCCCTGCGGCCCACGATCAGCCGCCTACCGCCTGGTTGTAGCCGTCCACGATGTTCTGCAGGGCCTTGTCGGCCGACTGCTGGCCGTTGATCGCCTTGCCGAGCTCCGTCTTGGTCGGGTCGGTGGTGAGGCTCTTGCCCTTCAGCACCCAGTTCGTCTGCGCGCCGTTGAAGTAGCCCGAGATCGGGGCGTAGAGCGGGATCTCCTCGTTGTAGAGCTTGAACGCCGCCTGCGCCGCCGCGGAGGTGAAGGGGTACTTCGGGCTCAGACCGCTCTCGACCGGGAGGAACCCGGAGGCCTGGACCAGCTCGGTGTAGTGCGTCGGCTCGTACACCCAGGACATGAACTTCGTCGCGGCGGTGGCCGCGGCGCCGTTGTTGTTGAAGCCCACCATCATGCCGCCGCTGTTGACGTCACTGGCCTGCACCGGCTGGGCAGGAGTCGGGACGCTCGCCCAGTCGAACTTCTTGATGCTGTCCGCGAAGGAGGCGACCTGCCACACGCCGGACCAGTAGGCGACCACGTCACCGCTCTGGAAGATGGCCGACGGGTCGGCGCCGCTGGTCCACACCGACTTCGGCATGACCTTGTCGTCGTTCAGTCCGACGAAGTACTTCACGGCCTTCTTGGTCGCGGCGTCCACCGAGAACTTGCCGGAGGAGTCCGCGTGGACGTACTTCCCGCCCATCTCGTACACCATGGCGCGGAGCCGGGACGGCGACTGGTCGAACGTCAGCGAGTACTTGGCGCCGGTCTTCTCGCGCACCTTGTTCGCCGCCGCGATGAACTCGTCCCAGGTCCAGGTCTTCGACGGCGAGGTCGGGAAGGCGACACCGGCCTTCTTGAACAGCGACTTGTTGATGAACAGGCCGGACGCGGTGACGTCCGAGGGGATGGCCAGCACCTTGCCGGACGAGTCCTTGGCGAGGAAGTTGGCGTTGATGTTGTAGCTCTTGTTGTTGGCGATGGACTTGAGGTCGATGAGCTTGCTCGACCAGATCGGGTCAAGGGCCGGCACGTCGGCAACATCGGGCAGCGAGTTCGCCTGCGCGGCGTTGTGCAGCTTCGTCGGGTACCCGTCGTAGGGGATGTTGACGAGCTTGACGTTGACGCCGGTTTCCTTCTTGTACTGCGCCACCAGCTTCTTCCAGCCCGCGTCCTGCCCCGGAACCGTGGAGATCCAGAACGTCAGCGACTTGGAGGTACCGCCCGAGCTGGACCCCGACCCGCAGGCGGAGAGCAGCAGGGCACCGGACACAGCGACGGCAGCGAGGGGAACCAGGCGGCGCATGCCGCCGCGGCCGAGTCGGCTGGAGCGCCGCACACCCACAGTGGTCATCTTCGATCCCTTTTTCGTCGTAGGGGACGGAGCACGGCGCCGGCTGAGGCGGCACGGGTGCATTTTGCAGGAAAAGTCACTTTCCGGGGGCGCGGCCTCGCCCGGCCGCATCGTCCACACGGAGCGAGCTCCCCGGCCGACATGGCCGTCACCGCACAAGCACACCCTCGTGCGGTTGCCGTACGTCACGTACGGGCTGAGAAGGCTCACCCCAAGTCGGTGTCCCGACCGACTTAGAAAGCGCTTGTCCGGACATTGGCAGACCAAGTCGGAGGCCGTCAATCCTTCGCCCCCGCACCATCGGTCACGGTTTGGACTCCTCTGGCGACCGCGAGCCGGGCTGCGCCCACCACGGTGCCGAGATCACCGACCGTGCTGCTGACCACCTCGGTGGGCCAGCTCAGCCGCCCCAGTTCGGCGCGCACACCGGGCAGGAGCTGCGGGTCCGTGCCTGTGCTGCCCCCAAGGACGATCAGTCCCGGGTCCAGTACGGCGGCCACGGCGGCGGCGAGTCTGCCCACGTCGGCGGCATGTCGGCCGACCACGGCACGCGCGGTGACCTGCCCCTGCCCCGCGAGGGCGAAGAGCTGGTCCGCGGTGCCGGGGCACGGTCCGTCGGTGTCCCGCCAGGCCGCGGCAGCCCTGCGCAGCAGCGAGCGGGCGCCCACGTACTCCTCCAGGGCCTCACGGCGCGGCTCCACGGCCTCGTCCCACGGGTAGGGCAGCCGGGCGAGCTCACCGGCCGCGCCGTTCGCGCCGCGCAGCACCTGGCCGCCGACGACGATGCCGAGGCCGATACCGACGCCGATGCGCAGATAGCCGAAGGTGTGGCGGCCCCGGGCGGCCCCTTCGTGCAGTTCGGCGAGGGCGGCACAGTTGACGTTGTTCTCCAGGTGGACCGGCACGCCCGGCGGCAGGGCGACCGTCATGGCGTCGAACACCGGCCCGGCCTTGGCGGTCGCGGGGCGCATCCCGGCGCCCGCCTGGTTCCGCGCCAGGACGTCACCGACGGCGACGACGACCGAGCGCAGCGGGATACCTACGGGCAGCGCGGCAAGGGCCTCGCGCACGGCGCCGGCGGCGTCCTCCCGGGGTCTGTCGGCCTCGGCCAGCAGGGTGCCGTCGAGGGCGCAGCCGCGCACCCGGGTGAGGGCGGGGCCGAGATCGACGGCGAGTACGGCGCCGGCGGCCGGGCCGAGGCGGTAGACGGCGGCGTTACGGCCCGTTCCGCCGGATGCGGTGCCGGAGTGCGCGGCGAGCCGGACGTTCTCCAGTTCCACGACGGCGGAGGACACCGTCGGCTTGGACAGGCCGGCCAGCGTCGCGAGCTGCGGCCGGGTCGCGCTGCCGGCTCTCGCCAGCACCTCGAACACCGCGCTCGCGCTCTCGGTCAGCCGAGACGCCTGCGCCACGACGTGTTCCACACTTCCCCCAGTTCACAGGCCGCTCTCCCGCAGGATGTCTGCGGGACACGGCGATGGGATGTCCTGACGTCGCGCGGGCCCGGGCACTGGTCCCTGTGACCGAGTACGCGATGAGTCTTGACGCACTGTACTTCGTTAGTTAACTTCCTAACGAACGTCACGGTACTCGCCTGCCGTGGTCCGTCAGAAGCCCGTCCCGGGGCTTCCCTAGTGCTCCAACTGCCGTTCCCCAGGACACGGTTCGCCCAACCGTCGCAGCACAGCGCAACGACGAAAGAGGTTCCGTGCAGGACTTCACGCCCCTCGTGGTCGGCATCGACGTGGGTGGCACCAAGACGCATCTGCGCGCCTGCGCGGGTACGGATGTCGTCGCCGACCACATCCGTACGAGCAGCGGCTGGCGGCCGCACGACCCCGCGACCGCCGCCGACTGGCTCACCGCGCTGATCCACGACGCCCTGCCCGCACACACGCGCCCGTCCGCGGTCGCCGTGGGCGGGCACGCCTGTGAGACACCCCGCCAGTGCGCCGAGATCCGTGCCGCGCTGGAGGAACGTCTCGGGGTGCCCGTGCTGGTCGTGGGAGACGCCGAACTGCTCGTCCCCGCCGCGGGGTTGGACAAGGGCGTCGGCCTGGTCGCCGGCACCGGTTCCGTCGCGGTGGGCCTGCTCGCCGACGGCAGCCGGCTCCAAGTGGGCGGCTGGGGTGCGGTACTCGGCGACGAGGGCGGCGCCGCCGGTCTCGTCCGGGAGGCGGCCCGCGCCGTCTGGGCCGCGCACGACCGCGGTGAGGCTCCGGACCCGCTCGCGACGGGACTTGTCGAGGCGTTCGGTGTGGCCGAAGTGCCCGCGCTCGGCGCCGCGTTGGAAAACGCTTCCGACGTCTCCGCCGAATGGGGCCGGCACGCCCGTGTCGTCTTCACCGCGGCCGACGCCGGCTCGCTCCTCGCGCGCGAGGTGATAGCCGAGGCCGGCCGCTCCCTCGCCGCACTCGTCGTACGGCTCGCCGAACGGGGCGTACCCGTCGACGACGTCGTGGTCTCGGGCGGCACCGTCCTCGCGCAGCCCCTCCTCTACGACGCCCTCACCGGCGCGCTCGCCGAGCAGGTGCCGGGGGCACGGCCGTGGCCGATCCAGGTACCGCCCGTCGAGGGCGCGGTGGCGTTGGCCCGATCGATCCTGTGAACCGCACGGCCCCCGTTCACCCGGGGGTCATGTCGTGGACGCCGAACTTCCTCCACCGGGACACGGCTCGCCGTAAACCTTCGCACGTACGCACCAATCGACGTATGCGCTTTCTCGCGTCGCACCGCGCACCCCGAACCACAGCCGATCGCACGATCCCGCCGGCCTCACGGCCGTAGAACTCAAGAGAGGCACACCCATGCCGTCACCCGCCGGGCAGCGCACGAACGCCGTTCGACCCGCCGTGAACAGACGTGGTTTCCTCAAGACCTCGCTCGGCGCCTCGGCCGCTGTGGTCGCCGCGCCCACGCTGGTCAGCTGGCTGGCCGCCGCGGACGCCAAGGCCACCACGGTCCCGCTCGCGTTCGTCGACGACTACAGGACGAACGTCATCGCGAACCTGACGCCCGAGACCAACGCCGTGGTCCGGGTCCTCGGCGGCATGGCCCAGATATGGAAGACCGGCGCCGCCTGGAACACCGGCACCCCGCTCCGCCCCGAGATCCTGCGCGCCAACATGCGGTACTGCATCGACCTCACCACCCACCGCACCGAGGCCCAGGCGAAGGAGGCGTTCCTCTACGACCGCCAGCACCAGAGCTACGCGATGATCGCGGGCCTGGGTCCGCTCGCCGACCTGTACAAGTCCGGTGCCCTGGCGGTCACTTCGATCACCAGCGCCCCGGACGGCACGCCCGCCACCAAGATCGACGACGCCGTCCCGGCCGACGCGCCCGCCGGTTCCGCGCTCGGCGCCGGCTCGCACGACTCCGCGCTCGGCAAGGTGGCCGAACTGGTCGACACGCTGCGCGGCAACTACGCCTCGGGCAACCCGAGCAAGTACGCCTACCAGTACCCGCGTCCGTGGCGGATGAACGAGAGGAGCGAGGTCGTCGACACCGGCACGACCGACGCGCTCGGCTTCCCGGTCTACGACTCCAAGGTGGTCGTCGCGCCCCAACTCCTGCGCCAGCGCAGCACGTCACCGGTCGACGACGGCGGCTTCCCCAGCGGTCACACCAACGCCTTCCACCTGGCGGGCCTCGCCTACGCGTACGCCGTACCGGAGCGCTTCCAGGAACTGGTCACCCGCACCTTCGAGTTGGCCCACACCCGGATCATGGCCGGCATGCACTCCACGGTCGACGTCATGGGCGGCCGCATCATGGCCACCGCGCTGGCCGCCGCCACGCTCGCCGACCCGGCCAATGCGGCGCTCAAGGCCGCGGCGCGCGCCCAGGCCCTCGCCTACTTCGAGGCGAAGACCGGCACGACGGCGGACACCCTGTACGCCTACGCCCACTCGGCGTCCACCGCGACCGACCCGTACGCGGACCGGACCGCCAACTCCCGTGTCGTGGAGCCCAAGTTCACCTACGTGCTCACCCGCAGCGGCCGTGACAAGCCGCTGACCGTGCCCAAGGGCGCCGAGGTGCTGCTGGAGACGCGCCTGCCGTACCTCGACGCGGCACAGCGGCGTGACGTGCTGCGCTCGACCGCGCTGCCGTCCGGGTACGTCCTGCTCGACGGGTTCGAGCAGTGGGGGCGCCTCAACCTCTTCGCGGCGGCGGACGGTTACGGCTCCTTCGAGTCCGACGTCGTCGTCGCCCTGGACGCGGCGGCCGGGGGCTTCGGCGCGGCCGACGCCTGGCGCAACGACATCGACGGCTGCGGCGGCCTGACCAAGCAGGGCACCGGCACGCTCACCCTGACCGGGCACAACGCGTACACCGGCGGAACCGTGCTCAAGTCCGGTGCGCTGGTGGCCGGTTCGGCGCACGCGCTGGGCCACGGTGACGTGAGTGTGCTCGGCGGTGCGCTGCGGGTGTCCCAGTCCGTGCAGATCCACGGCGCGTACGCCCAGCAGTCCGCCACTCTTGAGGCCACTCTCCGCTCGGGCCACCAGCCCGCCGTCGAGGTCACCCGGCGGGCAGTGCTCGGCAAGGGCAGCGCGCTGTCCCTGCAGCTCGACGCCGAGCACCCGCCGGCCGCGGGCTCGACGGTCCGCGTCCTGGGCGCGCTCACGCTGCGCGGCCAGTTCGACAGCATCACGCTGAACTCGGACAAGCTGCGGGCCGTACCGGTGTATACGGCGGAAGGTCTGTCGGTACGACTCCTGAAGCGGTGACGCCCCTGGTGGCGGGAGCGATGCGACAGTAGGGCCATGACCCGGCTCCGCCTCGCTCCCGCCGCCCCGTGGCCGGCCTCACCGCAGGGCGGATGATGGCGCGCGAACAGCACTTGGTCCTCGACCCCGGCACGCTCGACGACGACGGCGGGCAGTCGCTGCCGCGCGCGGCGGACGGCCGGTCGGCACGCCTCTACGCCGGGCTGCGGCGCCGTAAGCGATGGCTGTTGCCGCTCCTCGTGGTGGTGCTCCTCGCGCAGATGGCCGCCGTGATGGTCACGACCGCCGTACAGCAGACACCGACCATCGACGAGCCGGTGTACGTGGCGACGGCCACCGTCTATCTGCGCGAGCACAGTCTCGACTACAACCCCGAGCACCCGCCCCTCGGGAAGCTGGTGATCGCCGCCGGAATCGCCCTCGCCGACCCGCACTTCGACACCTCTTACAAGGGCGACCAGGGGCAGTTGGGCCGCCATCTGCTGTACGAGTCGGGCAACGACCCGTGGCGGCTGATGTTCTGGGCCCGGCTGCCGGTGATCCTGCTGACGCTGCTGTTCGGGCTGGTCGTGTTCGCGTTCGCCCGTGAACTCGTGGGCCCGGCACGGGGGTTGGTGGCACTCGCCCTGTACGCGTTCTCGCCGGACGTCGTCGCGCACGGCTCGCTGGCCACGCTCGACGTGCCGCAGGCCGGTTTTCTGCTGACGTCGGTGTGGCTGCTGTGGCGGGCTCGGCGGCGCCCACGGCTGTACCTGCCGCTCGCGGGGGCGGCGCTCGGGGCCGCCGTGGCGACGAAGATGAGCGCCCTGCCCGCCGTCCCGGTCCTCATGCTCCTCGCCGTCGTGTCGGTGTGGTCCGCCCGCCGCCCGGCCGACCGCGACGCCCGGCGCCGGGCATTGGCCCTCGGGGTCGCGGGCGCGGCCGTGGTGGCGCTGGTGGCGCTCGCCGTCGTATGGGCGTCGTATCTCGTCGTCGATCCGCAGCTGCGGTTCACGTCCACGGAACCGGTGCCCGTCATCCACGGACTGCGCGGGCGGTTGGTCGATCTGCTGCCGTTCCCGCGGGCCTTCCTCGACGGGATGCTCATCCAGTTCGGTCTGGAGGACTACCCGTGGCAGGGCTTCCTGTTCGGGCACCTCTACACCGGGTCGCACTGGTACTACCTGCCGGTGGCGCTCATGGTGAAGACCCCGCTCGGCATGATCGCGCTGTGGGCGGCGGGTGCCGTCGCGGTCGTGGCGGTACGGCGGCTGCGGCCCGCGGCGCCGTATCTCCTCGTACCCACGGCCGTGTTGCTGGCCGCGGCGATGGACGGCTCGCGGGACTTCGGCACGCGCTACGCGATCTTCGTGCCGATGTTCCTGGCGGTCGCGGCGGCCTGTGTGCCGGCGCTGCGGTCGTGGTGGCGGTGGGCTCCGCTGTCCACGGGGCTGCTGGTGGCGTTCGTCGCGGTCAGTTCGCTGCGGACGTTCCCCTACTATCTGCCGTACTCCAACGAGGCGTTCGGCGGTCCGTCGAAGACCTATCTGCGGCTGCACGACTCGAACGTGGACTGGGGCCAGGACCTCGGCCGCCTCGCCGACCGACTCCGTGAGCGCTACCCGGGCGAACGGATCTGGCTCGTCTACAAGGGCAGTGGTGTGCCGTCGTACTACGGCATCGAGTCGTCCGATCCGCGCAAGGTAGGAGTGCGCGAGGTGCACGGACTGTTGGTCGTCTCGGACACCGCGATCGACAAAGCGCGCGGGAAACTGGCCGAGTTGATCGACAGCAGTCGCCCGATCGATCAAGTCGGTCATTCGATCACCATTTACCGGCGTTGATCACCCTCTGACCACAACGCTCTGTGAGCTATGTTGAGTGGCTGTGGGAGACAAAGGAGGCGCACCGGTGCCATCGCCGCAGCAGGCACGCGCCCAGGCATCCGTGATCACCTCGGGAAAAACCGACCCGGAAGTCGGCGCGGCACCGACGTCCCAACTCAGGGAACTCTTCGACGGGCCACGACTGTCGCCGGGGCAGCGGCGCATCGCCCAGTACCTGATCGAGCACATCACGGAGGCGGCGTTCCTCTCCATCACCGATCTCGCGGAGCGCGTCGGCGTGAGCCAGCCCTCGGTGACCCGGTTCGCCGCCGCGGTCGGCTTCAGCGGTTACCCGGCGCTACGGGAGCGGCTGCAGGCCATCGCCCTGCGCACCCTCGCGGGCGGTCCGGCGGCGGCCGAGGTGAACCGCAGCAACGAACTGCAGGCCGCGGTCGACGCCGAGATCGAGAACCTGGAGAACCTGCGCCGGGACTTCGCCGACCCCGACCGCCTGATCGACGTCGGCCGCGAGTTGTCGGCGTCCACCCCGCTCACCGTCCTCGGGCTGCGCATCTCCGTCTCGCTGGCGGAGTACTTCGCGTACGCCGCGCGCCGTATCCACCCCGACGTACGGCTGGTGACCAGGGGCGGCAGCGTCGCCTACGACGCGATCCTGCAGTCACGCGAGGCGGGCGGCACCTGGCTGCTGGCGTTCGACATGCCGCGGCACGCTCACGAGACGCTCACCACGCTCCGTGTGGCCCGCAGCGCCGGCCTCAAGGTGGCCCTAGTGACCGACCTCGCGCTCGGCGCGCTCGCCGACGAGGCCGACGTCACCTTCGCCACGGGCACCGGCTCCCGCCTGGTCTTCGACTCGTACGCGGCGCCCGGCGTGGTGGCCGCCGCACTGCTCCAGGCCATGACCGACGCCGATCCCGAGCGCACCCAGGCCCGCCTGGAGGACTACGAGCAGATCGCCGAACAGCACCAGTTCTTCATGCGGGACTGACCCGCCACTCCCCCTCTGATGACTTCACACAGGGATCATTCCGCCCATTTCGCGCATGAATGTTTTCATACGCCTTGCAAAGCGAACGGCATATATAAATACTGCTCACGGATCGCGTCCGGCCCACTCCAGGCACGTTCCGCACCCGTGAGCTCACCGCTCGCACCCGCCCCGAGAAAGCCCGGTCCGCCCATGCGCACGCCGCTCCACCCGCCGCGCCGGCGACACCCGTCCTCCGGGGCTCCTGCACGAACACCCTCAGCCGCCGTCTCCTACCCGCGTCGGCGCCAGGGGTGTTCGGTCGGGCATCGCCTGCGCGAGCGCCCAGGGCGGCCTCGGTCAATCCCCTGGACCGGGGCCGCCACACACCGTCGAACCACCCCCCGCGACGCCGCACACCGGGAAGCGATGACATGCAACTGACCACCACGCGCATCAGCCAGGACTGGCCCTGTCAGGTCAAGACACCCGGCAGCTACGACTGGGAGCGATCGGCGGCCAAGTGGCTGCGCGAGCTGGTGCCGGCCCGCTACGCCAGCTACCCCGCGTTCATCCGCCACCCCGTGCTGCTCGCCCGTCATGCGCAGATCCAGGTCCAGCACGAGATCCGCGTGGCCCGGACCGCCCTGCAGACCGCGCGGGCCGACCTGCCCGGCATCGGTCTGCCCGAGTCGGTCATCGAGCACACCATCAAGCTGTACGCCGCCGAGGTCCTCCAGCTGCAGCACATCGCGCGCAGCGTACGGGCGGTGACCGAGGCACTGGTCGGTCACAGCACGGGACGCTGACCGACGTCGAACGGCGCACTGAACAGGGGGCGGTGCCGTGGGAGTCGGTGTCTGTCCTACTGGCCGTGGTCGAGTGTCGTGCGTGACTCCAGGTCCTTGCGGGTGTCGTCGCCGTAGACGCCGTTCTCGTCGCCCCTGATGCCGTACCAGAGTTGGAAGCGGGCGACTGCCGCTGTGAGGGTCGCGTCGTACCGGCCGCTGGTGGAGCCGTTCTCGTAGACGTTGGGGATGCGCAGGAGGCGTTGTTCGAGCTCCGTGACCTGGGGGCCGCTGTCGCCTTCGCGGAGGGTGCCGGCGCCGTCGGGGTCGGACGTGCCGGCGGCGGTGACCGACGCCGAGGGGGTGGGTGTCCCGACGGATGCGGCCGTGCTGGCCTCGCCCTTGCCGGGCAGCAGCAGGGCGCAGGCGAAGCCGACCAGGGCGGCGGCACTCACGCCGACGACTATCGCGGCCCGGCGCAGACCGGGGCCGAGAGGACTGGTGCTCGGCGCCGGGTACAAGTCACCGCGTACGGGCGGCAGTTCCTGCGTCTCGTCGTCGGAGCCGAAGAACGGCCGGGGCAGGGCCACGGATTCGAAGCCCGCCGAGTCCCTGCGGGTCTCCCGCAGCAGCTCCGCGAGGTTGTCGGAGCGGCGGGGGCGCAGTACCCGCGCGGGTTCCAGGGCCGGGCCGCCGGACGACGATCCCGGTTCGGGCGGTGTAGACACACTGCTCTCCTTCCGTTCCGCGCGCACGGATCCCCATCCCCCTGGAAGAGATACGCATCCACGGCCCCAGGAGTTCAGCGCGGGCTCCGCCCTCACGCGCGGACGAACCGCCGCAGGGACTCCTTCAGCGCGGCGACGAAGGCGTCCCGCCGCGCGTCGTCGAGTGCCTCCAGGGAGAGGTGGGGGTTCAGGTCCTCCAGTTCCACCAGCAGCAGCCCGCCGTCCGGGGCGCGGCAGGCGTCGACGCGCTGGATGCCGTGGTCGATGCCGTTCCAGTCGACGAACCGCTGCGCGAACTCCCGGTCCGCGGGCGTGGGTTCGTACGGTTCCAGCCGCCAGCGCTGCTCGGTGTCCGGGGCGTGGAGGGCGTACTGGAGGTCGTGGTCGACGAAGTAGAAGGACACCTCGTACGAGAAGTCGACGCACGGCTGGACCAGGACGCTTCCGTCGGTCAGGGCGGGCAGGCGGTCGGCCGGGACGATCTCCAGGCCTATGGAGTCGGCGCCGAGCTTGGGCTTGACCACGTACCGGTCCGTGCGTGGCAGCAGGTGCAGGTCCTCGACGCGGTCGACGGTCGGGATGACCGGGAACCCGGCGGCGCTCAGGTCGAGGAGGTACTGCTTCCCGGCCATGTCCGCCCGGCCCGACAGCTGGTTGTAGACGCGGGCCCCGGTGCTGATCGCGCGCTCGCGGAACGCGTCGTACGCCGCCTGGTACCCGAGGACGGGACCGCTGTTGCGGACCACGACCGCGTCGAAGCCGTCCATCAGTGAGACCGCGTCCAGCGGATGACACAGTGCCAGGTCGAAGTCCTCGCGCAGCCGGGAGGTCAGGTCGATGTCCTCGTCGCAGTAGCGGCGCCCGCGTGCCGGGTACGCCAGGTCGGTGACGTACAGGATGCGGGGTCGGGCGAGGGGCATGCCGGTTCTCCTTGGCTGAGAGCGTTCGCGCGTAATGATCAAAACGATCGACCCGTGTTCACCGGGCGAGCGTTCCGCCTCCGCAGGATGCGCGGATCCTCAACTCGGGGAGGAGTTCCACGTGTTGGCGGGGCGCGGGCGGCCGTCCGCTCCCGCACTCGGCGAGCCGTTGCAGCAGCAGCTTCGCGGCCAGCTCCCCCACCGACCGCTTCGGCGGGGCGACGGCGGTGAGCGGGACGTCGGCGAGTCCGGCGACCTCGTCGTCGTAGGCGATGAGCGCCAGGTCGTCGGGGACGCGGATGCCGCGTGCCTGGAGTCTGGGCACGAGCACGATCGCGTCCTCGTCGCCGTGCACGAGGGCTGCGGTGACACCGCGCGCCCGGACCGCGTCGACCAGGTAGTCCACGCTCGCCTCGTAGTCGCCGTGTTCGCGGACGGACGGGGCGCCCGGGTCGCCGTCGAGGCCGAGGGAGTGCACGGCCGACTCGTAGCCCGCGATGATCTGCGCGGCGTGCGGGCCTTCCTGGAGTACCGCGGTGATCCTGCGGTGGCCGAGGGCGGCGAAGTGGCCGACGGCGACCGCCGCTCCGTGGGCGCGGTCGGTGCGCACCCGGTCGAGGGCCGCGGCGGGGTTGCCGGGCGGCGCGGAGCGTTCGACCAGGACGGTGGGCACGTCCCGGTCGAGGAGCCACTGTTCCTGGCCGTCGACGGGCACGCCGCCGGACCAGCTGGGCGCGACGAGCAGGCCCGCGGCGCCGCCCGCGACGAGGTGCCCGGCCTGGACGGCGTCCTCCGTGTCGACGTACCCGGACACCCCTAGCACCAGCCGGCCGCCCCACTCCCCCACGGCCTCGCGGGCGCCCCGCACGATGTCGGCGAAGATCGAGGCGGTGGTCGGCACGATCATTCCGATCACGACGCTCTCGGCGGACTCCTGCCGTGCCCCCATCTCCGCGGAGGCCTCGTCCGGCCACACCACGGCGCCGTGCAGCCGCTGCACCCGGCCCTGGGTGGCCAGTGTCTCCACATCACGTCTCAACGTGACGGCGGAGACGCCGAGTTCGGCCGCGAGTTCGGCGACCCGGAGGCTGCCGCGCTCGCGGACGAGTTCGAGCACCCGCTCATGGCGCTGGTCGACGTGCAGTCGCATGGATCCCCCTGGAGCAGAGCCGGTCGCGGTCACTCTATGCGCCGGATCGTATCGATCACTTCGATCGGTTCGGTCGGTTCGATCGACAAGGGACGCCTCCAGATACTCCAGATACTCCAGGGGACTCAGTTCCCCGCGGAATGCGCACTGAGTGCCATCCGAACCGGCCTGGTGCTACGTTCCCGTCCATGAGCTCCAAGCCGCCCATGCGGGACGCCCTGGTCGCGGCCGCCTTCCAGTTGTTCCTGGAGCGGGGCTACGAACAGACCACCATCGACGACATCGTGGCGCTGGCCGGGGTGGGGCGGCGGTCGTTCTTCCGCTACTTCCCGTCGAAGGAGGACGTGGTCTTCCCCGACCACGAGCGCTGCCTGGCCGACATGACGGCCTTCCTCTCGTCCGGCGGCGACGAGCACGAGCCCGTGCGACGGGTCTGCGACGCGGCCCGGCTCGTGCTGCGGATGTACAACGAGAACCCGACGTTCTCGGTGCAGCGTTACCGCCTCACCAAGAAGGTGCCGGGGCTGCGCGCGTACGAGCTGTCGGTGGTGTGGCGCTACGAGCGTGCCCTCGCCGACTATCTGCGCGCCCGCTTCGCCGGGCGGCGCGACGGGACCCTGCAGGCGGACGTGGTCGCGGCGGCCGTGGTCGCGGCGCACAACAACGCGCTGCGTTCCTGGCTGCGTTCGGACGGGCAGCGCGATGCGAGTGCCGAGGTGGACCACGCCCTGGGGTATGTGCAGACCGCGTTCGGGCATCCGCCGGCCCGGCCCGCCGCCGCACAGCCGGAGTGGCGGGAGCAACGGCCCGAGGACATCGTGGTGGTCGTCTCCCGGCGCGGGGCTCCGCTGTGGCGCGTCGTCCAGGAGATCGAGTCCGCGTTCGGCCGCGACTGAGGCCACGGCGGAACCGGAAAACCCAAGGGTACGCAGTGTCTTTACGGCTGGCACTGAGTGCCATACGCTGTGGCCGTGCACGGTGGCACGACGAACCGCGCACCTGTGTGCCCGGCTCGGCCGCGCACGCGGGATTCCGGCCGAGCGCAGGGAGTTGACAGCGTGTACCACCACTCAGGATTCGCGACCCGTCCGGCAGTCGGCTCCCCGGCGGGCGTACTCGATCCGCCCACCTCGGACGGGGACACCATCCTCTTCCAGCGCTGCACCTGGTGCGGCACAGCCATGTACCACCGGCTCCTGTGCCCGGTCTGCCAGGGCGGCGACCTGCGCACGGAGCGCAGCGAGGGCACCGGGACGGTGCGCCACTCGACGGTCGTGCACCGCAACACGCCCGCCGCCCGCAATGTGTCGTTGATCGAGATGGCCGAGGGGTTCGTGGTGCGGGGCCGGGTCATCGGCCCGCCCATCGGCATCCACAGCGGTGACCGCGTCCGGCTGTCCACGGCTAAGGACCCGGTGCGGGGCGAGCCCGTCTTCCAGCTCCTCGACGAGCCGTACCGGGCCTGGCACTGACCATCGACCCGGTCGGCACCGATCGGCGAGCGATCCCTGAACGGCCGTAGCAGAGGGCCGAGTTCGGGCCCGGCCGACGAAGATCGACCGAATCCTCCTGCACAGACAACCCACAGGCTCTCTTTCCCGTCCTCCGGGGCGCGAGGGGCTCCCGGGATCGACGGGGCTCCTGAGTCTGGGGTTCGAGGAGGAGAACACATTGTTCCGTGCCCGGCGAATATGGGTCACGGCCGCGGCGGTGCTCGCGGTGGCGGGCGGAGTGTCCGGGTCGGCGCAGGCGGCGCCACCGACGGATGCCGGACCGTTCACGGCCACGGCGGCAGCCGACAACGGCAGCCTTCCACCGGGTTGGCGGATCACCGGGAAGGGTTCCGCACAGCAGTTGGTCTGGCGCTCGGGCACGCGAGTGCCGATGGGAGACGCGCGCGTCGAGTTCCACGCCGGGGGTCGACTGCTCGGCGTACCGAGACCGGCGAAGGACGGACGGACGTTCCGGCTCGGCCTCGCCGCCGCCTCGCCCGAGCAGCTGACGGACCTTCAAGTACTGGCCGGTGGGCGGCGGTTGGACGCCGCCGGTGACACCTCCGGTTCCGGCAAGGGGCGTTCGGAGGCCGCCGCCCGACCCGCGGCCCCGCTCCCGGCCGGTGCGATCGATCCCGGCAAGCCGGGTGCGTACCGTACGACGACCGGCGAGTACACGCTCAACTCGGTTCGTCTGCCCGGGTTTCCGACGCCGGTCGAGATGCAGGCCGTCGTGGTCGCACCGAAGGGCGCCACCGGCAAGCGGCCTCTCGCGCTGTTCCTGCACGGCCGTCACTACACCTGCTACAAGCCCGGCACCGAGGACATCACCGGCGACTGGCCCTGCCCCACCGGCCTGAAGTCGGTTCCGAGCTACCGGGGTTATCTGCGCGACCAGCAACTCCTGGCCTCCCAGGGCTATGTGACGGTGTCGATCTCCGCGAACGGCATCAACGCCCAGGACGGCGATGTCGCGGACGCCGGCGCACAGGCCCGTTCGTCACTGGTCCGGCAGCACCTCGCCCGCTGGGCCGACTGGTCCGCCCACCCGGAGACGGCACCGCCGGTCGTCCGGAACGCACCCCGGGCCGACCTGTCCCGCGTCCTGCTGATCGGCCACTCACGCGGTGGCGAGGGCGTCAACCGGGCGGCGATGGACAGCCTCTACCCGCCGCCGGCCGCGCAGGACGGCTATCACGGCCCGGTGCGGTGGAAGATCCGCGGCACCGTCCTCATCGGCCCGACGATCTTCGGCCAGAACCCGGTGGCCGACGTGCCCTCCGCGACAATCCTGCCCGGTTGCGACGGTGACGTCTCCGACCTGCAGGGCGAGGTGTACGTCGACGGCACCCGCGGAGTCAGCAAGGGAACCGCCCTGCACAGCGCGGTCTACGTCGAGGGCGCCGACCACAACTTCTTCAACACCGAGTGGACGCCGGGCCAGGCCCAGGCGCCCGCGTCCGACGACTTCTACGACGACCCCGACCAGCGGGACGCGGTGTGCTCGCCGGGCGCCGCGACCCGGCTGACCGCCGACCAGCAGCACAGGGCCGGCTCCACCTACATCGCCACCGCGGCACGGCTGTTCGTCGCCGGTGACGACCGGGCCCGCGAGCTGCTCGACGGCTCGGGCCGCCGCGCCCCCTCTGCCGACCCCGCGCGGGTCCTCACCCACGCGGTGGGCGCGAACCGTGGTTCCGGGTTCCTGCCGGACGGTCAAGTCACCGTGTCCGGCGGCAAGTTGTGCTCCGCGGTGGATCCCGACCCGGCCGTCGCCTGTCTGGGCCCCGACACCAAGGGCGCCTCTCCGCACTTCGCGTCCTGGGAGGCCTCGAAGGAGATCGGCCGCCGCGCCGTCGCGCTGCGCTGGTCCGCGGCCGGTGCGAAGGTGACGGTACGCCCGGACAAGCCGGTCTCCCTCGGCGGCGCCAAGGATCTCGCCCTGCGCGTGATCGTGCCGCCCAACACCACCGGCACCCAGCTCGACGTCTCCGTGACCGACGCCTCCGGCCACCGCGCGACCCTCGGCCGGGTCCGCGTCGACGGCCTGCCCGGCACCGAGCGCACCGCCTCCTACTGGGCCCGCGAGGTCCGCGTACCGCTGACCGCCGCCTCCCGCGCCGGACTCGACCTGCGCCGGATCAAGTCCCTTGAGCTGACTCCGCGTTCGCGCTCCGGCCAGGCCTGGCTGATGGACGCCTGGGGCTGGCGCCCCGGCACCCCGGCGGCCGTCCCGGCCTCACTGCCCCGCGTCGACATCGGCCGGCTCACCGTCAAGGAAGGCGACTCGGGCGTCAAGACGTACCGTGTGCCCGTCCAGGTGTCCGGCCACGGCAGCGGCCAGGTCCGGGTCTACGTCGACGACCCGGCCACCGGCCGGGACACATCACGCCTGGTGACGGTACGTCCCGGCGGCAACGCCATCGACGTATCGGTAAAGGTCGAGGGCAACACGCGCTTCGACTACGGCGTCCAGCACGACGTGTTCGTGAAGGCGGTGCACGGCTCGGTGGTCGGCGCCCACCGGGGTGGGGTGACCACCGAGAACGACGACCCGATGCCCACCTTCACCGTCACACCGGTCGCCGACCGGGTCACCGAGGGCCAGTCCCTCAAGTGGAAGGTGACACTGTCCGCGCTCGCCGACGTGGAGCTGAGCCCGGCGTTCCTCGTCCAACCGATCGCCTCGGGCACGGAGTTGTCCACCCTGGACGTCGACCCGCAGTGGCTCAGCGAGAACTCCGGAGAGCAACCCGCCCCGGAGCGCCCGCTGTCCAAGGTGTCGAGCCTGTTCCTCTGGACGTCCGTCCCGGCGGGGCA
This sequence comes from Streptomyces sp. NPDC050508, assembly GCF_040655155.1. NCBI lineage: Bacteria > Bacillati > Actinomycetota > Actinomycetes > Kitasatosporales > Streptomycetaceae > Streptomyces > Streptomyces sp. NPDC050508. Next base: position 757,906 of record NZ_JBFAJJ010000001.1, on the reverse strand, counting down.
GCTCAGCGCCGAGATCAGCGTGCCCACGATCACCGACCAGGTGACCGAACAGCCTGAATCCGTGCGCTTCCAGGCCGTGGACGAGAACGGCGACCCGCACAGCGGCGGACCGGAGCTGACCGGCACGGTGCTCGACGCGTCGTAGCGCAACGCCGTACGAAGTGAAGGGGCCGCAGCGCGAGAGCTGCGGCCCCTTCCTCGTGCGACAGCATCGTGCGGCTGCTCAACTCGGCGTCTGTGTCCCGCCGTTCATCTTGGCGCGGTTCTCGGTGAGGAGTTCCTGGACGCGTTGTTCGACCTCGCGGGGGTCGAGGCCGAGCGCGGCGCCGATGTGTGCGGACCACACCTCTGAGCGGAGGTTGGTCTCGAAGTCGAGGTCCGCGCGGACGTTCTCGCGGGTCGCCTGGCGGTTCTGGCTGACCATGACGAAGGTCGACAGGAAGATGGCCTCCAGGCTGACGATCATCGTGAGCAGCCCGTAGGGGTACGGGTCGAAGATCCCGGCGTGCCCGAGGAGCCCTTGGTTGAGGGCGATCCAGACGGCGAACCACAGCGCGTGGATGTAGACGAAGAGCATGGTGCCGGCGAAGGCGGTGATCGCGTCGGCCACCCGGTCCTGGGTACTGCGCATCCGGGCGAAGACGACCCGCTCCTGCCGCAGCGGCAGGTTGGCCGGGTTCAGCGCGGGGTCCACGGGCGCTCCCTGGGTTCGGTGTGCAAGGGGTCGGTCCTCAGGGTGTGAGCGTCACGCGGATGCCGACGGTGCCGTCGAGCCCGCGGCGCAGGCGGCTGGCGAGGAGCGTGATGCGCCCGGTGAGGCCGTACTTGCGCGTGATGAGCTTGCGGTAGTGGGCGGTGGTCTCGGCGTCGCAGATCTCGGCGGTGCCGGGGACCTGGTTGCCGGTCGGGTTGCCGCGCAGGTCGCAGGGGCCCACCAGGACGTCGGCGCGGGCCCGGATGCGCTTGACCTTCCAGGAGTCGGCGACCGTCCAGACGCCGAGTGTCTCGCCGTCGCGCACCACCCACGTCGGGGTGGCGACCGGGGAGCCGTTCTTGCGGTAGCTGGTGATCAGCAGGTACTGGCCTGCGCCGAGCCGGTCCAGCGGGGTCTCGTCCATGGTCGGAAGTCTAAGCACCCGCCGGTGCCCGCAGGAGATCGAGATACCGGCGGGCGAAAAGGTATGCGTCGCCGGGCCAGCGCGCCGACAGGTAGGTGCCGTCCCGTACGGCGAACGCGTGCGTGTCGTCGCTCGCGGTGCCGCGCCGGGTGAGCTCCTTGGGGCCGCGTTCGAACTGCGTGCCGGGATCGTCGAGGGCGGCCCGCACCTCGTCCTCCACGTAGGCGGGGTAGGTGCGGTAGTAGCGGCCGAGGCGCCAGGCGGTGGTCAAGTAGGCAGTACGTTCCATGTACTTGGGCAGACAGGTCGTACGGCGTCCGGCGAGGACGCTGCGGCCGGTGTCCGGGTCCTGGGTACGGGCCAGGACGAGGACGCCGTGGCAGATCGCGCCGACCGGGCGGCCCAGCGACCAGAACTCCCCCACTGTGGAACGCAGTTCGGGCGAGCCCAGGTACTGCCGCATGCCGGGCGCGTGTCCGCCGGGCAGCAGCAGTCCGTCGAAGCCGATCACGTCCACGTCCGCCCACGCGACGGTGGCACTGAACTCCGGTGCCCGGGTGAGCTGTTCGTAGAAGCGCTTCGGTTCGTCCTCGGCGCCGAGCTGCCCGAAGAGGACGCCGGTCAGCAGGCGGGGGTCCGCCGCGGGCCGGGTCCCGGCCCGCTCGGTCGCGAAGACGACCTCGTGCCCGGCGTCGGTGAGCAGCCGCCAGGGCACGGCGACCTCGGTGACGTCGAAGTCGCGGTCGGGGACCGGCATCAGCACGCGCATGGGCTCATCATGGCAGTCGGGTCAGGTGTTCATGACAGCACTGCGGCTCGGCTCATCCCAGCGCCGCCGCCATCCGTCGTACGGCTTCCGTGATCACCTCGGGAGACGTCGCGAGATTGAGCCGTACGTGCCCGGAGCCACCGGTCCCGAAGTCGATGCCGGGGCTCAGCGCGACCCGCCCCCGCTGCAGGAAGATATCGGCCGGATCGTCGCCGAGGCCGAGTGCGCGGCAGTCGAGCCAGGCGAGGTAGGTGGCCTCGGCCGGACGGTAGGTGATCGCGGGCAGGTGCTCGGCGAGCAGGTCGGCGAGGAGGCGGCGGCTCTCGTCGAGGCCGGTCAGCAGGGCGTCCAGCCAGGCGGTGCCGTCGCGCAGGGCGGCGGTGTGGGCGATGACGCCGACGTGGCTCGGGCCATGGCCGACCTCTTCGGGGAGACGGTCCAGGTCGGCGGCGGACGCGGGGCCCGCGACGGCGAGGGCGGCCTTGAGTCCGGCCAGGTTCCACGCCTTCGACGCCGACATCAGCGACAGGCCGCTCTCTCCGCCCGGCACGCTCAGATAGGGCACGAAGGCCGCGCCGGCGGCGACGACCGGTGCGTGGATCTCGTCGGCCACGACCCGCACGCCGTGCCGCTCGGCGAGGGCGGCGACGGCGGCCAGTTCGGCGGCGGTGTGCACGGTGCCGGTCGGATTGTGCGGGCTGCACAGCAGGTACGCGGCCCGCCGCCCGCCTTCGGCCACCCTCCGGAACGCGTCCTCCAGGGCACCGAGGTCGATCCGCAGGTCGTCCCCCAGCGGCGCCTCCACCAGCTGCCGGTCCATGTGCGCCACGAACTGGAAGAACGGCGGATACACGGGCGGGTTCACGATCACCGCGTCGCCGGGCCCGGTCACCAGCCTGAGCATCTCGACGACGCCCAGCATGACGTCCGGCACGATCCGCGTCCGTTCCACGGCGAGCCCGTCCCAGTCCCACCGCTTCTCCGCGAACGCGGTGAGCGCCTCGGCGTAGGCCGTACCGGCGGGATAGCCGGTGTCCCCGAGTGCGAGCGCGTCCGTGACCGCGCGGACCACGGGTTCGGCGAGCGGCACGTCCATCTCGGCCACCCAGACCGGCAGCACGTCCTCGGGATAGGTGCGCCACTTCATGCTCGTACGACATCGCAGGCGGTCGAGGGTGAGCGCGCGCAGGGGATTCGGTTCACCGGAGGGGTCCTGCGGGATGCTGGTCATGGGGCTCAAGATAAGGGGATGTGCGCCGACCGGGCATCCTGAGCGCGGCACGCTCATGGGGCAGGAGATACGGCGGCGTAGAGCACCAGTTGTCCTTGAACAGGAACCCCGGCAGCTGAAGCCGATCTTCCACACGGTGAACGGGACGGTGCCGGGCCACGTATGGAGGAAGGGCACCTCAACGACCGGAGTGCCTCGCGGTGTTCGGCACCGCACGTTCGGGGTTCGGGAGCCAGGCATGAGGCACGCACGACGACGGGTCGTCCGGCGAGTGACACGGTTGACGGCTGTCGGCGGACTCCTGCTGGGAGGTGCCATGGTCACCCAGGCGGCCATGGCCAGTGACTCCTCGGGCACGTCCGCCGCCACGCTCAGCGCGCCGCAGACGCCCGCGGACAAGGGGTCCGCGCTGGTGGCGAAGCTCGGTTCTGCTCGTACGGCGGGCAGTTGGGTCGACTCCGGCGGCCGTACGGTCGTCGCGGTGACCGACGCGAAGACGGCGGCCGAGGTGACGAAGGCGGGTGCCGAGGCGAAGGTCGTGCGCTACAGCATGAACGAGCTGAACTCGGCGACCACCACGCTGAGTTCGGCACCCAAGGTGCCGGGCACCGCGTGGGCGATGGACTACCGGAACAACAGGGTGCTGGTGGAGGGCGACAGCAGTGTCTCCGCCGCCGCCTGGACGGCGATGACGAAGGTCGCGACCGGCATCGGCACCTCGGTCCAGATGCAGCGCACGCAGGGCAAGTTCACGACCCGCATCAACGGCGCGCAGCCGATCCTGTCGACCGGCGGACGCTGTTCGGCGGGCTTCAACGTGACCGACGGGACGAACGACTTCATCCTCACGGCCGGGCACTGCGGGCCGGTCGGGTCCATCTGGTTCGCCAACAACCAGGGCGACCAGCAGTTGGGCAAGACGGTCTCCGACAACTTCCCCGGCAGTGACTTCTCCCTGGTGCAGTACGCGAGCGGTTCGGCGGGCGAGGGCGCGGACGTCGTCGCGATCGGCAACGGCAGCGGCGTGACGATCACCGGCCTGGCCGACGCGGCCGTGGGCGAGAAGGTGTTCCGCAGCGGCAGCACCAGCGGGCTGCACGACGGCGAGGTGACCGCGCTCAACGCGACGGTGAACTACCCCGAGGGCACGGTCACCGGTCTCATCCAGACCACGGTGTGTGCCGAACCGGGCGACAGCGGCGGCCCGTTGTTCGCCAACGGCATCGCGCTGGGCGTGACGTCGGGCGGCAGCGGCGACTGCACGGCGGGCGGTACGACGTTCTTCCAGCCGCTGACCAAGGCGCTGGCCGCGCTGAACGTGAAGCTGCTGGTGGCGCCGAAGACGGCCGCCTCGCCCGCGCCGTCCGCCTCGGCCGCCGGCAGCGGGGCAGCCGCCGGTGCGGCGACGCCCGGGACCTCGGCGCCGGCGACGAACACCACGGCGGGCACGACGACGCTGGCGGCCCGGCTCACCGACCCCAAGAACGTGGGGCCGGGTCTGCTGGTCATCGCGGGAAGTCTGATCGCGCTGGTGGCGACGCGCTGGATACGGGCGGAACAGGACCGCAAGGCCTTCCAGCGGCACTACTCGGCGATGTGGGGCTGATCACGCGGGAGGGGTCGGCAAGGGGTTCGGCGGGCGGGTCACGAGGAGGACCGGGCGGCGGGATCCCTACGACACCTGCGTCTGCCCGGCGGCTCTCAGGCCGCCGTGGCCGGCTGCGGAGCCGCGGCGGCCCACTCCATCACAAGCCGCCGGTACTCCTCGCGCTGTTCGACGCTCAGTGTCCCGCCCGATCGGAGCCACAGGGCCCTGATCTCCTCGTTGACCTCGGCTGCCGATCGCTCGGTAACTGAATCAACACTGGTGGACATGGTGTGAAGCATACGGCGCTGTAGGTGAAGGCGATGTGAGTAATCGCGAGCTAACCGGACATATCGGACCGTGTTACTGATCACGTCCATCTGTCAAGCCCCGTAACGCATTTCACACCTCAGCCACACCCAGCACCAGCACCTGGATCGCCAACACCGCGGCCCCGCGGGCCCAGTCATGGAAGTCGGAGACCTTCGTCTCCACGTCGAGCGGGGCGGCCAGCGGATGCCGGTGGGCGCGGAGCGTGTCGTCAACCGTCTTGCCCGCCACGTCGATCAGGCCGACACCCTCTCCGGCGAGCAGGATCTTCTGCGGCAGCACGAAGTTGGCGATCTGGGCGACCAACGCGCCCAGCGCGCGGGCCGCTTCGTCGATCACCCGGGAGGGCATGGGCTCACCGGCGGCGGCGCGGACGAGTATCTCGTCGTAGGTCAGGTCGAGGCCGGTGGCGGCCTGGATCTGGTAGCGGATGCTGGGGATGGTCAACAGCGAGACGGCGCTGCCCCGTTCACCGGCCGGGGTGAGCGGGCCGTTGGGGTTCAGGATCCAGTGGCGGCCGAACCCGCGGTCCTCCTCGGCGTACGCCACCCGCTTCCCGCCGAGTACGAGGCCGTAGCCGATGCCCGCGCCGATGGTGAGGACGACGAAGCGGTCGAGGCCGCGCCCGGCGCCGAACCAGGTCTCGGCCTCGACGAGCGCGGCGACGTCGTTCTCCACGACGACCGGCAACCCGGTGCGCTCCTCGACGAGTTGGGCCAGCGGGACGTCGCGCCACTGCAGGAAGGGTGACTCCCCCACCACGGCGCGGTCCTGGACGAGGCCGCCGACACCGATGCCGATGCCCGTGAGGGTGGGGAACCGCGCGGTGAGTTCGCCGGTCATCTCCGCGAGCAGGTCGGCTACTTCGGCCGGGTCGTGGGTGGTGAGCGGTCGGTCCAGGCGGGCGACGATCTCGCTCCTGAGGGTGGTGACGACGCCGTAGACCATGTCCTCGGTGACCTTGAACCCGACGAAGGTGCGGGACTCGACGACCACGTCGAGAGGCTGCGAGGGGCGGCCCTGACGGACTTCGGCCGGGCTGCCGCCGTCGGGGACCTCGACCAGCAGGCCGGACTCGATGAGCGGCTTGGTGAGGCGGGTGAGGCTCCCCGCCGAGAGGTCGAGCCGCCGCGCGAGGTCGGTGCGCGACAGCGGGCCGTGGACGAGCACCTCGATCGCGACGGAGCGTTCACCGGGGCTCAGCGGCTGCCAGCTGGCGGCACGTGTGGTCATGAGGGTCACACTCCCACAAGGTCTCCCTCCCCGAGGTTTCTTTTCCTCTGGAAGTAACACAGCCACTCTACGGCCGAGATCTCCCACAGAAAAGACCCATGCACAGCTATTGACGCCTGGATTCTTTCGCGACAAAAGTAAGTGGCCCGAGGACGAGCCGTCGTAGACAAGGGAGTCTCCAGATGACCATCGCCTCAAGCAGTCCCCCGACCCGTCGGCCGCGGGCCCGTGAAGGCGGGGGCGACGGACGGCTGGCGGCGGTCTTCATCGCCCCGGCCCTGCTGGGCTTCCTGGTCTTCCTGCTCTGGCCGACCCTGCGGGGCATCTATCTGAGCTTCACCCGCTTCAACCTGCTGACACCGGCGAAGTGGGTGGGCCTCGACAACTACGACCGGATGGTCCACGACCCCATCTTCTGGTCGTCGTTGAAGGTCACCGTCGAGTACGTGCTCATCAACATCGGCATCCAGACGGTGTCGGCCCTCGCCATCGCGGTCCTGCTCCAACGGCTCACCCAGTCCGCCCTGTTGCGCGGGATCGTGCTGACGCCGTACCTGATGTCGAACGTCGTCGCCGGCATCGTCTGGCTGTGGATCCTCGACACCCAGCTCGGCATCGGCAACGAGATCATCGGCGGGCTCGGCTTCGACCACATCCCCTTCCTCGCCGACAAGACCTGGGCGATCCCGACGATCGCCGTGATCAACGTGTGGCGGCACGTCGGCTACACCGCGCTGTTGCTGTTCGCCGGGCTGCAGGCCATCCCGGGCGACATGTACGAGGCCGCGAAGGTGGACGGCGCGAGCGAGTGGCGCATGTTCTGGCGGATCACGATGCCGCTGCTGCGGCCGGTCCTCGCGGTCGTGCTGATCATGACGGTGATCGGTTCGTTCCAGGTGTTCGACACGGTCGCGGTGACCACCGCGGGCGGCCCGGCGAACGCGACGAACGTCCTCCAGTACTACATCTACGGCTCCGCCTTCGGGCGCTTCCAGTTCGGCTACGCGTCCGCGATGTCCGTGGCCCTGCTGATCGTGCTGAGCGCCATCACGTTCCTCCAGTACCGGCTCACCCGCGCCGGCCAGACCGACCTCGGCTGACCGGAAGGAGTCGACATGGCCACCCTGACCACCACGCCCAACACCCCTACGCCTACGGCAAAGCAGGAGATCGTACGGCCGCCCCGGCCCCGGCCCTCCGTCGGCAAGGTCGCCGCCTGGGTCGCGATGGCCGCGATCATGCTGATCACTCTGCTGCCCTTCTACTGGATCCTGCGCACCGCGCTCTCCACCAACACCGGTCTCGCCGCCCACCCCTCGGACCCGCTGCCGGTCGACTTCACCACCGGCGGCTTCGAGCGAGCACTCGGCCTCCAGTCGACCAAGGAGGCCATCGCACAGGGCGGTTCGGGCGGCGGACTGAAGTTCTGGCGCTATCTGCTCAACTCGGTGGTCGTCTCGACGCTGGTCACCGTCTGCCAGGTGTTCTTCTCCGCGATGGCCGCCTACGCCTTCGCCCGGCTGCGCTGGCGGGGCCGGGACCGGATGTTCGGGCTGTTCCTGGCCGGGCTGATGGTGCCGGCGATCTTCACCCTGCTGCCGAACTTCGTCCTCATCAAGCAACTCGGGCTCGTGGACACCCTGTTGGGGATCGCGCTGCCGACGATGTTCATGACGCCGTTCGCGGTGTTCTTCCTCAAGCAGTTCTTCATGAACATCCCGCGCGAGGTCGAGGAAGCCGCCCTGCTCGACGGCGCGGGCAAGATCCGCGTCTTCTTCCGGGTCCTGCTCCCGATGGCGTCCACACCGATCCTCACCCTGGGTGTGCTGACGTACATCACGTCCTGGAACGACTACTTCTGGCCGCTGATGGTGTCCTACAGCGACAGTTCCCGTGTCCTGTCGGTGGCGCTGGCCATCTTCCGCTCGCAGACCCCGCAGACCGGCTACGACTGGTCGGGCCTGATGGCGGCGACCCTCATCGCCGCACTCCCGATGCTCGTGCTGTTCTCGGTGTTCGCACGCCGCATCGTGAGCTCCATCAGCTTCACCGGAATCAAGTAAGGGGCAGGGCATGCGATTTCGTACGGTCATGGCACTGACCGGGGCGCTCGCGCTGTCCCTGACGGCGGGCTGCGCGAAGGGCGACTCCGTGGGATCGGCCTCGAACACGGTGACGTACTGGCTGTGGGACTCCAACCAACTCCCCGCCTACCAGGCCTGCGCGAAGGGCTTCGAACAGCAGAACCCCGGACTCAAGGTGAACATCACGCAGTTGGGCTGGGCCGACTACTGGACCAAGCTCACCGCGAGCTTCATCGCGGGCACCCAACCGGACGTGTTCACCGACCACATCCAGAAGTTCGGCCAGTTCGCCGACCTGAAGGTGCTCCAGCCGCTGGACGACCTCGGCGTCGACCCGTCCGCCTATCAGCCCGGACTTGCCGCCAACTGGCAGGGCCAGGACGGGCATCAGTACGGCACGCCGAAGGACTGGGACACGGTCGCCCTCTTCTACAACCAGAAGATGGCCAATTCGGCGGGGCTGAGCGCGGAGCAGCTGAACAGCCTGTCCTGGAACCCGACGGACGGCGGCACCTTCGAGAAGGCCATCGCCCATCTGACCATCGACAAGAACGGCAAGCGCGGCGACGAACCCGGCTTCGACAAGCACCACGTCAAGGTGTACGGCATGGCCACCGGGGGCGCCGGTGACTCCGACGGTCAGACGACGTGGAGTCCCTTCACCGCCTCGGCAGGCTGGAACTACACGGACAAGAAGCGCTGGGGCACGAAGTTCCAGTACGACAACAAGACCTACCAGTCGACGATCAAGTGGTACTTCGGCCTGGCGAAGAAGGGCTATCTCGCGCCGTTCACGGACTACAGCGACGGCGCCAACCCGCCCAACGCGCAGATCGCGGCCGGAAAGGCGGCGACCGCGTTCGACGGCGCCTGGATGATCTCCACATACGCCGCGGCCAAGGGCATCAAGGTCAACACCGCATACACCCCTACCGGTCCGACCGGGAAACGGGCGACGATGATGAACGGACTGGCCGACTCGATCACCAAGAACGCCCACAACAAGACGGGCGCGCGAAAGTGGGTGACCTACCTGTCGTCGAACAACTGCCAGAAGACGGTGGGGAGTTACGGCATCGTCTTCCCCGCGACCCCGGACGGCACGGAGGCCGCCGTCGCCGCCTACAAGAAGAAGGGCATCGACGTCACGGCCTTCACCCGGCCGGTCGCCGACAAGAAGGACTTCGCCACCTTCTCCTTCCCGATCACCAACTACTCGGCGGACGTGTACGCGTTGATGCGCCCCGCCATGCAGGACGTCTACGCCAATGACGCACCGGTCAGCGGCCTGGGCAAGACCAACAAGCAGATCAACTTCATCCTCGGTCAGTGACTCGTCGGTCGACGACTCATGAGTCAGTGAAAATCTCGTCAGAGAAGGACACGCACCTATGACGTTCTCCCTCGGCATCGTCGGAGCAGGCCAGTTCTCGGGCCAGTTCGCCAGACTGTTCCAGGCCCACCCGGGCGTGAGCGAGGTCTATGTCACCGACCTCCTGCCGGAGCGGGCGGAGCAACTGGTCGCCGAACAAGGGCTGGCGGGCACTTTCCCCTCCTACGAAGCGATGCTGGAGTCGAAGGCCGTCGACGCCGTCGCGATCTTCACCCAGCGCTGGACGCACGGCCCGCTGGTCCTCCAGGGGCTCGGCGCCGGAAAGCACGTGTACTCCGCGGTCCCCATGGCGATCAGCACGGAGGAGATCGCGGCGATCATCGACGCGGTCAAGGCGACCGGACTGACGTACATGATGGGCGAGACCAGCCAGTACAACCCGGCGACCGTGCACGCCCGCAACCAGATCGCGGAGGGCGCCTTCGGGCGGATCTTCTACGCCGAGGGCGACTACGTCCACGACATGGATCTGGGGTTCTACGAGGCGTACCAGTACAGCGGCGGCGAGGGCTGGAAGGCCACCGCCAGCTATCCCCCGCTGCTGTACCCGACGCACTCGGTCGGCGGGGTGCTCGGCGCCTGGCAGACGCACGCCGTGAGCGTGTCCGCGATCGGGGTCGTCGACGAACGCGGGGACGGTGTCTTCGACAAGGAGGTCAGCCAGTTCGGCAACGACTTCTCCAACGCCACCGCGCTGTTCGAGGTGGCGGGCGGCGGTTCGTTCCGTACGAACGAGTTCCGACGGGTGGGCTATCCCTCACAGATCCGGGAGTCGCGTTTCCGGTTCTTCGGGACCGACGCGAGCATGGAGCAGCTGGCGACGGTGGCCTTCTGGCAGGACAAGAAGGGGGTGCAGGACATCAGCGAGCTGCTGGAGCCCAAGCCCACCATGTCTCCTGACGATCCGTCACTCCAGCACATCGCGCCGGATCTTCGGGCCGCCTTCACCTCGGGCTCGGCGCCGGTGCACGACCGGTCGCGGCTGCCGCGGGAGTTCGACAACCTGCACAACGGCCACGAGGGCAGCCACCACTTCCTGGCGGACGACTTCGTGACCGCGGTCAACTCCCGCACCCTGCCGTCCGTCAACGCGTGGGTCGCGGCCCGCTACACCCTGCCGGGCATCATCGCGCACGACTCGGCACGGCAGGGCGGGGCGAGGCTGGAGATCCCGGACTTCGGAGACGCGCCCGAGTAACGGGCTTGGTGCGCAAGCCGGGTGACCGACTGTCAGGTGCCCGGCTTGCGGCCGTAGACGAAGACGTCGTCGCCGTTCTTCAGCAGCGACCAGTACTTCTTGGCGGTGGCCGGGGTCATGTTGACGCAGCCGTGCGAGCCCGGCGGGTTCCACATGCTGAGGTTGACCGAGTGGAAGGCCTGGCCGCCGTCGAAGAACTGGCTGTACGGCATGGGCACGTTGTAGATGTTCGAGACGTGGTCGATGTCCCGCCAGTAGATCTTCTTCAGACCGGTGCGGGTCTCGTAGCCGTTACGACCGGTGCGCACCGGGACCGGGCCGTAGACGAGGCGGCTGCCGTCCTGGATCCAGCTGATCTGGAGCGTGAGGTTGACGCAGGCGATCCGGCCCTTGTTCGTCGGGCACTTGCCGTCCTTGTTGGGCTTGTTGCCCACGGCCTTCTGCTTGTTCATCAGGTCCATCACGCCCCAGGTGACGGAACCCGCGTAGCCGATGTTCGGTGTGATGCCGTGCTTGGTCTGGAAGCTCCGTATGGCCTTGCAGTCGGCGACGGACTGCTTGCCGTCGACCGGCCGGCCGAGGAACTTCTCCACCTGCTTCTGGTACGGCCCCGTCTGCGTCGTACAGCTCGCCGCCATCGCCGGCGTGCTGCCCAGCACGAGCGTGAGCGGTGCCACCAGCCCGGTGATACCGAGCACCACGGCACCTCGTCTGCGTATGTCCCCCATGTCGAACCCTCCCCGTCGGCAAGAACTGCGATCTCTGCCACCTAGACCGGAGTATGCCGGTCGAGGTTGTAGTGCTGGTCACGCTGCGACGAAACGGTGACATTCCTCGCCTGACGGTCACCGTGCGCACCGGTGGCCGTGCGCCACTCAGCAGTCCAGTTCCCCCGAAGTGGCCCGATACCCCTCCCGCCACCGCCGCCTACGCTGCCGCCATGCACCGCACTCTCGCCGACGATCTCTCCCGGCTCCCCGCGCTCCTCCAGTCCGCCCGTGACGTCGCCGCCCGCGAGCTGGCCGGGGTGGACGAGCGGCCGGTCGCCCGGCTCGACAAGGCGCCCGACCGGGAGCCGCTGCCGGTCGAGGGGGCCGGTGGCGAGGCGGCTCTCACCCGGTTCGCCGAGCGGTGGGCGCCCGGACTCTCGGGGTCGGCGGGCCCGCGCTACCTCGGCTTCGTGACCGGTGGTGCGACGCCCGCGTCGGTCGCCGGGGACTGGCTGACGAGCGCGTACGACCAGAACGTGTCCGGGGCGGCCGGTTCCTGGGCGGCGGCGCTGGAGCGGGAGACGGTCGACTGGCTGCGCGAGCTGTTCGGGCTGAGCGAGGCGCACTCCGGGGCCTTCGTGACCGGCGCGACCATGTCCAACACGGTCGGGCTGGCGATCGCCCGCGAGTGGCTGGGCGAGCGCCTGGGCGTGGACGTGTCCCGGGACGGGCTCGCCGCGCTCGGCCCGGTCGACGTGCTCTCCGGCAGCCCGCACTCCAGCGTCACCAAGGCACTGTCCGTGCTGGGCATCGGGCGGGACCGGCTGCGCCATGTGCCCGTGCTCGCCGGGAACCGCGAGGCCGTGGACGTGGCCCAACTCGACGCAGCGCTGGCCGAGTTGGACGGCCGTCCGGCGATCGTCGTCGCGAACGCCGGCACCGTGAACACCGTCGACTTCGACGACCTGCGGTCGATCGCCGCCCTCAAGGAACGGCACGACTTCTGGCTGCACGTGGACGCCGCTTTCGGCGGCTTCGCCGCGCTCTCCCCCGCGTACGCCCACCTCGTCGACGGCCTCGACGCGGCCGACTCGGTCTGCGTCGACCTCCACAAGTGGCTCAACGTGCCCTACGACGCGGCCGTCCAGTTCACCCGTCGCCGCGACCTCCAGACCAGAGTGTTCCACAACGCGTCCCCGTATCTCGGCCTGCCGACCGGCGACCCGGACTTCCTCCACCTCACCCCCGAGAACTCCCGACGGCTGCGCGCCCTCCCGGCCTGGTTCTCCCTTCTGGCGTACGGCAGTTCGGGGCACCGCGAGATCGTCGAGCGCAACGTCGCCCTCGCCCACCGCCTCGGCGAGGGCATCGCCGCGCTCCCGGGTCTGCGGCTGTCGGCACCGGTCCGGCTGAACGTCGTCTGCTTCACCGTCGCCGAGAACCCCACGCAGGAGCGGGTGGCCGCCGTGGCGGAGGCCGTCGCCGCCACCGGTGAGGCGTTCCTGACGCCGACGGTGTACGACGGGACGCCCTCGCTCCGGGCCGCGTTCAGCAACTGGCGTACGTCCGAGGCCGATACGGACCGGGTGCTGGCGGCGCTTGCTTCACTGCCCGTGGACCTCCCGGGCTGAAAGGGCCCGCAGGAAACCGGTGTTGACCGCGGTCAGCCCTCCGTCGACGGTGAGCGTGGTACCGGTGATCCACGAGGCGTCCCGCGAGGCGAGGAACGCGACGGCCGCGGCGATGTCCTCGGGCTCACCGACCCTGCCGAGCGGATACAGCCCGCGTACCGCGTCCAGTTCGTCGTCCCGGCCCTCCCACGCCGAGGTCCGTACCGTGCCCGGCATCACCAGATTGACCCGCACGCCGCGCCGGCCGGCGTGTCCGGCGAGGGTGCGGGTCAGCGAGGCGAGTCCGGCCTTGGCCGCGCTGTAGGCGTGGTTGCCGAAGTCCTGAGTCCCGTTCACGGAGCCGATGTTGACGACGGCTCCGCGTCCGGAGGCGACCAGGTGCGGGAGTGCTGCCTTGGAGGAGCGGTACGGTCCCGTCAACGTGATGTCGAGGTCGCGTGCCCACTCGTCGTCGGGCTCGTCCTCGAAGAGCGGGAGGTCGGGCGTGCAGTGCGCGGCGCTGTTGACCAGGACGTCGAGCGCCCCGAAGGACTCGACGGCCCGGGCGACGGCCCTCTCCACCGCCTCCCGGTCCCCCACATCACACCCGAACGCCTCGGTCGCCAGGCCGAGTTCGCGCAGTGCCGCCGCCGTCTTCTCCGCCTCGGGCAGATCGACGTCGGTCATCAGAACCCGCGCCCCCTCCTCCGCGAGCCGCCGGGACACGGCCGCACCGATGCCGCGGGCCGCGCCGGTGACGAGAACTCCGTACCCCTCGAAGCGCGTTGTGTCAGTCATGAACGCGAACCTACTGCCGGAACGATCAACTCGGCAGATAGCGTGCGGACATGAACGCGTTCATACAACAACTTCCCGCGCTCATCGGTGTGGTGATCGGCGCCCTCGGTTCCTATGTGGCGGTCGTGCGCGGCGAGCGGGTGAGGTTCCGTCGTGAGCGGGAAGCCCGTTGGGAGGAGCGGCGGCTGGAGGTGTACGCCGAGTACGCGCGGACGCTGAAGAAGTCCGTGACCCTGACGTACCGGGTCGCGTCCCATCTCGGCAACGACCCGCATCCGTATCCACTAACCCCTGCGGAGGCCGCGCCACTGATGGCCGAGGCGACCGCGGCCGGGGATCCGGCCGGAGAGACACTGCTCATGCTGGGCAGCGCGGATGTGGTGGCGAAGGCACGGGTCTGGGTCACCGCCCTGCTGGCGATGGAGAGGTTCCTGCGCGAGGGCACGCACGATCCGGAGGCGTGGCAGGACCTGCTGCAGCGACAGCGGGAAGGACGCCAGGGCTACTACGCGGCCGTACGCGACGACTTGGCCCTGCCGCCAGGCAACTCGGCCGCTTGGGCGCTGGCGCCCGCCCGCCCCGCGTGAACTCACCGATAGCCGCTCGTGTCCGCCGGTTTCCCCACGTCCTGCACCTCCACCAGGTACCGCCACGCGTCCGGGCGGCTGCCGTCGAGGTCCGTGAAGCCGTACACCGGGGCGAGTCCGCCGCTGGACAGCGACTGCCCGTTCCAGCGGGCCACTTGGGGGTCGGTGGCGAGGGCGGTGACAGCGCGGCCGACGTAGCGCGGGGTCTCCGAGATGGCGAAGTGGGGTACGCGGTGCAGGGCGTCGCGCCAGTTCTCCTCGCGGACGCCGAACTGGTCGAGCATGATCTCCGACCGCAGCCAGCCCGGGGTCAGCGCCAGAGCGGTGGCGCCGCGTGGGCCGAGTTCGTGGCCAAGGGCGAAGGCCATGCGCAGGACGGACGACTTGGCGAGGTCGTAGAAGAAGGAGACGCGGTAGGTGTCGCGGTTGTACTCGGCGGTCCCGTCGGTCACTTCGACGACCAGGCCGCCGGGCCGACGCAGCAGCAGGGGCAGGGCGTGATGGCTGGTGATCGCGTGTGTCTCGACCGCCAGCCGGAGGAGCCGGAGCCCCTTGTCGAGGTCGTGTTCCCAGACGGGAGTGTCCCAGGCGAAGAGGTGCTCGCCGCCCCAGATGTCGTTGACGAGGATGTCGAGGCGGCCCTGTTCGTCGTCGACACGGTCGACGAGGGCTCGTACGGCCGACGGCTCCAGGTGGTCCGTGGGTACGGCGATGCCCTGGCCGCCGGCCGCGGTGACCAGGTCGGCGGTGTCCTCGACGGTCTCGGGCCGGTCGTACTCGGAGCGCAGCGCGCGGGTACTGCGTCCCGTGACGTAGACGGTGGCACCGGCCGCGCCCAGTTCCACGGCGATCCCGCGTCCCGCTCCGCGCGTCGCCCCCGCGACCAGCGCGACCTTGCCTTCCAGTGGGCCCGGCATGTCCGACCTCCCGTGCTCGTTCGACCTTTGTCACGTCGATCGTGCAGGAGAAGCCGGACACCCTCTGTCGGGTATTAGCCGGTGTCTCAGTGGCCGCGCGCGATCCACTCCTCCAGGTGCGCGGCCTCCGCGCCGACGGTCGTCGAGTCACCGTGCCCCGTCAGGACCTTCGTCTCGGGCGGGAGGGTCAACAGCCGTTCCCGGATGGAGTCGATGATCGTCGGGAAGTGGGAGTACGACCGTCCCGTGGCCCCCGGCCCGCCGTGGAAGAGCGTGTCACCGGTGAAGACCGTGCCGAGCCCGGGGTCGTACAGGCACACCGCGCCGGGCGCGTGACCGGGCGTGTGCAGGACCTTCAGGTCGGCACCTGCGGCCTCGATCACCTGACCGTCGGCCAAATGGGCGTCGGGGTCGCGGTCGGGGTGGGTCTGCTTCCACAGCGGCAGGTCGTCGGGGTGCAGCCAGATCGTGGCGCCGGTGCGGTCGGCGAGTTCGGGTGCGGCGTCGATGTGGTCGTTGTGGGCGTGGGTGCAGATGATCGCGGTCAGCCTGCGGTCGCCGATCGCCGCGAGGATGGCGTCGGCGTCGTGGGCCGCGTCGATGACGACGACCTCGTGGTCGTCGCCCACGATCCACACGTTGTTGTCGACGTCCCAGGTGCCGCCGTCGAGCGTGAACTGCCCTGACGTGACGAGGTGTTCGATACGAGCGCCCATCACAGCTCCACCACCGAACGCAGCACATCGCCACCGTGCATCCGCTCGAACGCCTTCTCCACCTCGTCGAGTTGGATGGTCTCCGTCACGAACGCGGCCAGGTCCAGGCGCCCTTGCTGATGCAGGTCGATGAGCATCGGGAAGTCGCGGGAAGGCAGACAGTCGCCGTACCACGACGACTTGAGCGAGCCACCACGCCCGAACACATCCAGGAGCGGCAGTTCGAGCTTCATCTCCGGCGTGGGGACACCGACGAGGACGACCGTGCCGGCGAGGTCACGGGCGTAGAAGGCCTGCTTGTACGTCTCCGGGCGGCCGACCGCCTCGATGACGACATCGGCACCAAAGCCACCGGTGAGTTCGCGGATCGCCTCGACGGGGTCGTTCGTCTTCGAGTTGACGGTATGCGTGGCCCCCATGGAGCGGGCCTTCTCCAGCTTCCGGTCGTCGATGTCTACAGCGATGATCTTCGCCGCCCCGGCGAGCCGGGACCCGGCGATCGCAGCGTCACCCACACCACCGCACCCAATAACCGCGACGGTGTCACCGCGCCCGACGTTGCCGGTGTTGATCGCAGCGCCGATGCCCGCCATCACCCCGCAGCCCAACAGCCCGGCGACCGCCGGGGAGACGGCCGGTTCGACCTTGGTGCACTGTCCGGCGGCCACCAGGGTCTTGTCGGCGAAGGCGCCGATACCCAGGGCCGGGGACAGTTCCTGGCCGGTCGAGGCAAGGGTCATCTTCTGCTTCGCGTTGTGGGTGTTGAAGCAGTACCAGGGGCGTCCGCGCAGACAGGCGCGGCAATTGCCGCACACGGCACGCCAGTTGAGGATCACGAAGTCGCCGGGGGCGACGTCGGTGACGCCCTCGCCGACCGACTCCACGATGCCGGAGGCCTCGTGACCGAGCAGGAAGGGGTAGTCGTCGCTGATGCCGCCCTGTTTGTAGTGCAGGTCGGTATGACAGACCCCGCAGGCCTGTACCTTCACCACGGCCTCACCGGGTCCGGGATCGGGTACGACGATCGTCTCGACCCGGACCGGCTCGTTCTTGCCCGGTGCGATCACGCCGCGTACTTCCTGCGCCATGGTCCTGAACCCTTTCGTCGGCCGTTGTCCCTGCCTACGACCCTACGCGTGACTGATCGGTAAGGCCCACGCGTACCGCCATGGCCGTCACCTCCACCGCCCCTCTCACCGCGGTCGGTGACCGACGTAGCCTGAATGCTCCGACCGATTCCCGAGGAGCACCGTGAGCATCGCAGCGACTCAGAGCGCTCCGCCGGCCTGGCGGTTGCTCCTCGACTACGTACGAC
Source organism: Streptomyces sp. NPDC050508 (assembly GCF_040655155.1). Taxonomy (NCBI): domain Bacteria; kingdom Bacillati; phylum Actinomycetota; class Actinomycetes; order Kitasatosporales; family Streptomycetaceae; genus Streptomyces; species Streptomyces sp. NPDC050508. The sequence goes on along the minus strand of NZ_JBFAJJ010000001.1, from coordinate 740,312 downwards.
CGCACCGCTGGGCCCTGTTGGCGGGCGCGCTGCTCTCGCTGGTCACCGGGGGCACCGGACTGCTGCTGCCGCTGGTGGCACGGGGGCTCATCGACGACCTGTCGCACGACCGGACGATCACCGGGGCGCTGCTCGCGATGTCGGCGCTGGTGGTCGCCAACGCGGCGCTGGGCGCGCTGGGTTCATACGTTCTGCGGCGTACCGCGGAGTCGGTGGTGCTCGGTGCCCGACGCACCCTGTCGTCGTATCTGCTGCGGCTGCGGATCTCCGCCGTGGACCGCAGCGAGCCGGGTGACCTGATGGCCCGCATCACCTCCGACACCACGCTGCTGCGCGAGGTCACCACCGATTCGCTGGTCGGCCTCGGCACCGGAGGGCTCACGCTCGTCGCAACTGTCGTGATGATGGGCCTTGTTGACCCGGTGCTGCTGGGCGTCACCCTGGCCGTGATCGCGGGCGCGGGCACCGTGCTCACCCTGATCCTGCCGCGCATCAACCGGGCCAGCCGACAGGCACAGGACGCGGTCGGCGTGATGGGCGCCTCGCTGGAACGCATCCTCGGCGCACTGCGCACGGTGAAGGCGTCCGGCGCCGAGGACCGCGAGGAACGCACCCTGCACGCGGCGGCCGAGGAGTCGTGGCGGCAGAGTGTGCGGGCCGCCAAGTGGAGCGCCGCCGCGGGCAATACGGCCGCACTGTCGATGCAGGTCGCCTTCATCACCGTCCTCGCGGTGGGCGGCGCACGGGTGGCGACCGGCGCGATCGACATCGGCACACTGGTCGCGTTCCTCCTCTACGTCTTCTATCTCATGCAGCCGATCCAGCAGGTCGTCGGCGCGATCACGCAGTACCAGACGGGCGCCGCGGCCCTCTCCCGCATCCAGGAGGCACTCCAACTCCCCGCCGAACCCCCGTCCCTGCCCGCCCAGTTGCCCTCCCCCGGCGCCGAGCCCGCGGCCCTCGCCTTCGACGACGTCCGCTTCCGCTACGCCGACGACCTGCCCTATGTCCACCACGGCGTGACCTTCGAGGTACCGGCCCAGGGCATGACGGCGTTCGTCGGCCCGTCCGGCGCGGGCAAGACCACCGTGTTCTCCCTCATCGAGCGCTTCTACGACCCCGAGTCCGGCGCGATCACCCTCGACGGCCGGGACCTCGCGGACTGGGAGCTGTCCGGGCTCCGGTCCGCCATCGGTTATGTGGAGCAGGACGCCCCGGTCCTGTCGGGTTCCCTGCGCGACAACCTGCTGCTCGGCAACCCGGACGCGGACGACGACGCCGTCACCCGCGTCCTGAAGACGACCCGCCTCGACGGCCTGCTCGCCCGGCTGCCCAAGGGCATCGACACCTTGGTCGGCCACCGCGGCACCCGCCTCTCGGGCGGCGAACGCCAGCGTGTCGCCATCGCCCGCGCCCTGCTGCGCCACCCCCGGCTGCTGCTCCTGGACGAGGCGACCTCGCAGCTGGACGCGGTAAACGAGGCGGCCCTGCGCGACACCGTCGCCGATGTGGCCCGTACGACGACGGTTCTGGTCGTCGCGCACCGGCTGTCCACGGTGACGATGGCCGACCGGATCGTCGTCATGGACGCCGGCCGCGTCCGCGCGGTGGGCACGCACCGGGAGCTGGTGAGTGCCGACCCGCTCTACGCGGAGCTGGCGGCGACGCAGTTCCTGGCGACGGCGGGCTGAGCGCGCGGCACGCGGGACGTTCGCGTTCGCCCAGCGAAATACGCTTCACGTGAATGCCGCCGCGGACACGTCCCGGCAACGCGAAGGGCCGTCCGTTTCCGGACGGCCCTCAGAAAGCGCGTGCTCAGCAGTACCGCAGGCTCTACTCGACAGCGGGGAGGAGTCCCGTGACCGGCGCGGCGAGGTCGGTGACCTGATGCAGCTGCTGGAGGTCGTTCAGGTGGTTCAGCGCCTTCATCTGGCCGGCGACCTTCGGGATCTCCGCCTGGTGCTCGGCGGGGATTTCACTCACCGCGAGCGAGTCCAGCAGGGCGACCGGGCTGACCTTGCCGTCCTTGAAGGCGGGCGCGTCGGCGGCGTTCGCCATCGGCGCGACGAGGCCGGTGACCCCGACGGCGAGACCAACGGCGGCGGCAATACGTCGTGTTGAGATCATGCCTTCAGCAACGCGGACGGTCCCCGCACGGTCACGGGCACGGGGCACCGCTCACCCGTCAGGCGCAGTGGGCCGTTGCGTTTGCCGAGGCCGCCGTGACGGAGGAGTCTCGTAGGAAAGGCCCGTCGCGGCCCGCTCCTGTTCGGGCCGCACCCTCTGAGGAGGTCACCATGGGCACCGCGGCACGCTCCGGCTTCGACACCGATGCACTGCGCCGGGGCATCGAGGATCACACAGCGGCGACACTTCTGTCGCTCTACGCGGACGACGCCGAGATCCACGTCGTCGACCACCAGACACAGCCCAGTCACCCCAAGGTCCTGCACGGCCGGGACGAGATCGGCGCGATGCTCGCCGACGTCTACAGCCGCGACATGACGCACAAGTTGGAGGAGTGCGTCGTGGAAGGGGACCGTGTCGCCTACAGCGAATCGTGTCAGTACCCGGACGGGGCCAGGGTCCTCGCCGAGTCGATGCTCCTGCTGCAGGACGGCAAGATCACCCGGCAGACCATGATCCAGGCATGGGACGGATAGCGAGGATGGTGCCGAAGGTCCAGATCAGCACTCGTCTGACCTGGACCTTCTCGGCGAGCACGGCACCTGCGCGGTCCGCTACGACTCGACGGCGAGCACCAGTTTCCGCAGCAGGTCTGCGAGCGTCCGCCGCTCTGCTGGGGTCAGTGCTGCGAGCAGCGCGATCTCGCCCTCTTCCTCGGCCACCGCATGCTGCTCGAACACGGCGTATCCGGCGTCGGTGAGCCGCACTCGTACCCGCCGCCGGTCCCCCGTCTCGTGGGTACGGACGATCAGCCCCGCCTCCTCGATGGTCACCAGCCGCGCGGACAGCGCCCCACGGGTCAGCCCGAGCAGTTCGGCGAGATGCGAGGGGCTCGTCTCGTACGGTGGCCCGAGCCTGCGCAGCATGAGCAGCACCTTGTACTGCCACTGCTTGAGCCCGTCGGAGTCGAGCATGTCCCGTCGCGTCCGGCCGGCATGACGCGCGAGGATCGCCAGCCGGAAGAAGATCGCCTCCTTCACCGGGTCCAACCAGGCCAGTTCCTTCGCCCAGACCGCCACGTGCCGGTCGACCGAGTCCTCCACCGTCTGCCTCCCGCAGTAGTTTTCTTGTGGATAGTTTTTCGCCTAACTACCTTCCCCCGCATGACATCCACAGTGAACGCGGTCATACCCGTCGAGGAACTCATCGCCACCGCACAGGAGTTGAGCGTGACGGGGAGGTGGAAGCGCGCCTCCCGCCTCCTGGACACCTGCACCGCCGACGATCCCGAGTCCCGGGCGCGGATCGCCCGTGCCGCCGCCCAAGTCGCCCTGGAACAGGACTGGTTCGCCGGTACGGACACCGCGGCGGCACGTATCGAGGCGGCCGAGAAGGAGTTCCCGGGCGGTGACTGGGACCTGGACTTCGCGCGGCTGCGCAACACCTACCGCCGACTGCTCGTCGTCGACGGCCGGCTCCGGTTGGGCCCCGACGGCAAGGATCCGGAGGACCTCGCGGCCCTGCGCCGTGAGGCGGAGTCACTGCGGGACAGCGCGCCGGACGAGGTACGCCGGGGCTGGGCCGAGATGTACCTCGGCCTGATCACGGACAATCACTTCGCCGACCTGGCGGGCGCGCCGCCCCACTACGCGTCCGCGCTGCGCGCCGCCGAGCAGGGCGACGACCCGTTGTTGGCCCGCGAGGCCCTGCGCCACCTCGGCGACCACGACCACGATGCCGGTGACCACGCCCGCGCCCTGGACCGCTGGAGCCGGGCGGCCACACTGGGCGCCGCCGCGGGCACGGTCCCCGGCACCCTCTCCCAGCAACTGCTGCTCGCCGTCCTGGCCCGGGACTCCGGCGACGAGGCCGGGGCCACTGCGCTCTCGACGGAGGTCGCCCGCTGGGCGGAAGCCATCGGGGCCGTACGCCTCGCGGCGCAGGCCCGGGGGTTCCTCGCCGGCGTCGACCCGACGGCAGCGCCCGCGGAGACCGGCTCCTGACAGTCGTAGAGCCCTCGGTTACGCTGTTCGTGGGTCGTGACTGGCGCTGAGGTGGAGCACCACCGTGGAGCGGCCCACGCGGAGTCGATGCCGTGCGCCTGGGCGATTGGTCAACCAGCTCAGGAGTGGATCATGTCTCAGGCACAGCTCATGGACGGCACCGCGCTCGCCCGGCGCATCGTCGAGGACACCGCGAAGAAGGCCGCCGACCTCACGGAGCGCACCGGTACGGCGCCCTGTCTGGCGACGGTGCTGGTCGGCGCGGATCCGGCCTCCGTCACCTACGTACGGATGAAGCAGAACCGTTCCCGCAAGGCCGGCATCGAGTCCCGGCACGTGGAACTGCCCGCCGCCACGACCACCGCCGAACTGGTCGCCACCCTCAACGCACTCTCCGCCGACCCGACCGTGCACGGCATCCTGCTCCAGCACCCGATGGGTGAACACATCGACGAGCGGGCCGCGTTCGAGGCCATCGCGGCGGAGAAGGACGTGGACGGTGTCACCTTCGCGTCCTTCGCGACGATGAGCTTCGGCCTGCCGGGCTTCGTGTCCTGCACGCCCGGCGGCATCATGCGGCTGCTCGACGAGTACGACGTCGACCCGTCCGGCAAGCGGGCCGTCGTCGTGGGCCGCAGCGCGATCCTCGGCAAGCCGGCCGGCATGCTCCTCCTGGCCCGCGACGCGACGGTCACCTACTGCCACTCCCGCACCCGGGATCTGTCCGCGGTGGTCCGTGAGGCGGACATCGTGGTCGCCGCCGTCGGCCGCCCCCGGCTGATCCGCGGCGAGGACATCAAGCCCGGCGCGGTCGTCGTCGACGCGGGCTACAACGCGGGCAACGTCGGCGACGTCGACTTCGAATCCGCCGCCGAACGCGCCTCGTTGATCACGCCGGTGCCGGGCGGCGTCGGCCCGATGACGATCGCCACGCTCCTGGAACAGACCGTGACTGCCGCCGCCCTGCAGCTCGGGGTGTGATCAGCGCGTCCAGGCGCTGTAGTCCATGACGTCCCCGGCTTTGACGCCGTACTCGGGCTGGTCCTTCGTGAAGGTGCTCTCCATTCCGAGGACGGCGCCGGTGGCCGGGTCCATGATCAGCATCAGGCGGGTGGCGGACTGCTGATAGACGTACGCCTGCCCGTGCCGCCCGAGCCGGTCGGTCACCTCCCCCACGGGCCGCAACCCGTCCGCCCCCGCGAGCAGCCGCGCCAACGCGGCCGACTCACGCGCCCCGAGCGTCCAGTGGTCCAGCAACTCCCCCACGGCTGACAGGAGTTCGGGGGTGGTCAACGGCGTCTTGCTGTACGCCGTCTCCTGGAGGTACGCCCGCAGTCCCGCCACGTCGTGCGGGGGCCGGGCATCGGGCGGGACATCGCTCCAACTCGGCGGATACGTCGTGTCCTTGAGGACACGCCCGTCCTCGATGTCACGCTCCGTGTGACTGTCGTCCGCGTGCCAGCGCACGATGCGTTCCTCGGGGATAGTGACGGGTGGCTTGTCGTCGGACATGCCGAGGCTCCATGACTGCACGTGAGTTCCCCTGCGCAGAGCGGGAGTTCCGTCTACGGCGACCGCCGTGGCGAGGGCGGCGAGCTGCTTCAGGGACACCGGCGTGGAGTTCGCCTGTACGACCAAGGGGCGGGGCGCCGCCACCGCCGGGGTACTGCTCGGCCCGCCCAGCACCAGGGTAAGCACCGTCGCGGCGACGGCAGTTGCGGCCGCCAGGCTCCAGAGCACTCGCCGACGCCGTGAACGCCGTTCGTACAGCAGCCGGTTGAGCCCGCGCTCGGCGTGATGGTCAAGCGGCCCGTCGCCGTAGAGGGACCCGTCGCTCGTGAACGGGTTGGCGCTACGAAGAAGTTCAAGCTCATCAGCCATGACGATGTTCCTCCGGGGCCACTGTGGCGCCCCAAAGGGGCGCGGGGAACTGCGCGACCAGCCACAACGGCGCCGCAGAGAATTCGATCAACACCCCGCCCCTCCAAGCACCGCGAGCCGATCAATCTCCGCTCTCAGCCTCCGCCGCGCCCGGTGCAACCGCATTGCCGCAGCCCGTACTCCACACCCAAGAACCACGGCAACCTCCTCCACACCCAGTTCCTCCCACGCCGTAAGCCTCAGCACCTCCTGGTCACCCGACGACAACCGCGCCAACGCCTCGTGCACCCAGCCGCCGGGGGCATCCGCACCGGGCCCGGCCACAACCTGCCGCCCGTGCGCGCTCTCGTCATTGCCCAGCCGGTCGACAAGCCGACGCCGCCGCCCGTACCCCCGCACCGCGTTGGCCAGGCAGTTGCGGGCCACGCCGTACAGCCAGGGCAGCGGGGTCGGCGGCAGATCCGCGCGGCGGCGCCAGGCGACGGTGAAGACCTCCGCCACCACTTCCTCGACCTCGCTGTTCCGCCCGTCCAGTCGCCGTGCCACGTAGCGGCTGACCGCCCAGTAGTGCTCGCGATAGGCAGCGGCGAAGTTCTCGTCGTTGCTCATGTCCCGTTCGTGTCCGGCACCCGGGCGATCGTCACACCCGATTTCGTGATTCTCCTCGCGTCCGTCGAGTGTGACGCGCGGGCGGGGCGCGGACACAGGCGGGGCGTGAGAGACCTCAAGAGCATCAAGTGGCTGACGACCACGGACCACAAGACGATCGGCACGCTGTATCTGGTCACGGCGTTCGGGTTCTTCTGCATCGGCGGCGTGATGGCGCTCCTCATGCGCGCCGAACTCGCCAGACCCGGCCTGCAGATCATGTCGAACGAGCAGTTCAACCAGGCGTTCACGATGCACGGCACGATCATGCTGCTGATGTTCGCGACACCACTGTTCGCGGGCTTCGCCAACTGGATCATGCCGCTGCAGATCGGCGCCCCGGACGTCGCCTTCCCGCGGCTGAACATGTTCGCCTACTGGCTCTACCTGTTCGGCTCGCTCATCGCGGTGGGCGGTTTCCTCACCCCGGAGGGCGCGGCGGACTTCGGCTGGTTCGCGTACTCGCCGCTGTCGAGCGCGGTCAATTCGCCGGGCATCGGCGGCGACATGTGGATCATGGGTCTGGCCTTCTCCGGCTTCGGCACGATCCTCGGCTCGGTCAACTTCATCACCACGATCATCTGCATGCGCGCACCGGGCATGACGATGTTCCGCATGCCGATCTTCTGCTGGAACGTGCTGCTGACCGCCGTCCTGGTCCTGCTGGCCTTCCCCGTTCTCGCCGCCGCGCTGTTCGCGCTGGAGGCGGATCGGAAGTTCGGGGCACATGTCTTCGACGCCTCAAACGGCGGGGCCTTGCTGTGGCAACACCTCTTCTGGTTCTTCGGCCATCCAGAGGTGTACATCATCGCCCTGCCGTTCTTCGGCATCATCTCCGAGGTCATCCCGGTCTTCTCCCGCAAGCCGATGTTCGGCTACATGGGACTGGTCGCGGCCACGATCTCCATCGCCGGCCTGTCCGTGACGGTGTGGGCGCACCACATGTACGTCACCGGCGGAGTCCTCCTCCCGTTCTTCTCCTTCATGACGTTCCTCATCGCCGTACCGACCGGCGTGAAGTTCTTCAACTGGATCGGAACCATGTGGAAGGGGTCCTTGTCCTTCGAGACCCCGATGCTCTGGGCCACCGGCTTCCTGATCACCTTCGTGTTCGGCGGCCTGACAGGCGTCATGCTCGCGTCCCCGCCCCTCGACTTCTCGACCTCCGACTCGTACTTCGTCGTCGCCCACTTCCACTACGTCGTGTTCGGCACCGTCGTGTTCGCAATGTTCTCCGGCTTCCACTTCTGGTGGCCGAAGATGACCGGCAAGATGCTCGACGAACGCCTCGGCAAGATCACCTTCTGGACGCTGTTCATCGGCTTCCACGGCACCTTCCTGGTCCAGCACTGGCTGGGCGTGAACGGGATGCAGCGCCGGATTCCCGACTACCTGGCGGTGGAGGGCCTGACGACACTCAACACCGTGTCGACGATCTTCTCGTTCCTGCTCGGCCTGTCGATCCTGCCGTTCCTCTACAACGTCTGGAAGACGGCCAAGTATGGGAAGAAGGTCGAGGTCGACGACCCGTGGGGCTACGGCCGTTCGTTGGAGTGGGCAACGTCCTGCCCGCCGCCGCGGCACAACTTCGTCTCGCTCCCCCGCATCCGCAGCGAGTCCCCGGCCTTCGACCTCCACCACTCCGATATCCCGGCCCTGGAACGGGAGTTGACCCCCCGGTGACCGCGATGGACGAGCACCCCCTCGACGCCGGAGCCTTCCTCAACGACATCGAGGGCCACCTGCTCATCGCGACCGCCCACGCAGAGGGCCGTATGGCCGCCGCCCGTTTCACGGCACGGCTCGACTGGCTCACCGACGGCCAACGGATCGAGGTGGAGCGGCAGTTCGAGGCGGAGTACCTGGCCCTCAGCCGCCTGTCGTGGCAGCGCACGGCCGAGCGGGGCCGTCAACTGCGGGACGAGTACGAGGAGACGTACCGGCGACTGCGGCAACGCACCCTCGCCTGCTGCCTGTTGGCGTGCGCCCTGTTTGCCGCGACGGGCCTGGTCACCCTCGCGCTCGCCTAGGGACGCGCGTCCCGCCGGTCCTGACGACCGGCGGGACGATGTGCTGCACAGGAGCGGGGGCGGCTACGTCAGCGTCCACTTCTGGTTGTTCGCCGTGCCGCAGGTGTACAGGATCAGCAAGGTGCCGTTGGCCGTGGCGGCACCGGACGCGTCCAGGCACAGGCCCGCGTTGACGTTGGTGAGGGTGCCGTCGGAGTTGGCGGTCCACTTCTGGTTGTTCTGGCCGTTGCAGTCCCAGATGACGACCTTGGTGCCGTTGGTGGTGCCGTTGTTGTAGGCGTCCAGGCACTTGTTGCCGTACACCACGAGTTCCTTGCGGGAGGTGTACGTCCAGGCCTGGTTCTGGCCGCCGTTGCAGTCCCAGATCTCGGCCTGCGTGCCGTTGGTGATGGTGTTGTTGTAGACGTCGGCGCAGCGGCCGGACCCGGTGCCGACGACCAGGTTTCCGTTCGTGCCCGGGATGGGCTGGACGTTGATCGCTCCCAGGGTCGGCAGTGAACTGCCGGTGAAGGTGAGGGAGTTGGTGGAGCCCTTCGACAGGTCGACCTGGACCGAGACCGTGCCCTGGCTGGAGCCGGTCGGTGGGAAGGAGACCGTGGTCGCGGTCTGGCTGTTGACCTGGAGGGTGCCGGTGACGGCGGTGGAGCCGGTGTTGGTGTAGGGGATGTCGACGACGTCCAGGCCGGTGCTCGCCGCGCTGACTCCGGTGTACTTGCCGGTGGAGGTGGCCGTGTAGTTGGTGCTCGCCGCCTCGGTGCCGCCGCTCACCTTCAGCATCACCGAGCCGCCCGCCGGGACGCTGGCGGTGTAACTCGTGGCGTACGAGCCGAGGTTGGTCTGCGCCCAGAGGTCGCGGACCGTGGCGGAGGCGCCGGTCAGGCCGAGGTCGGACCAGCGGACGGTGATGTTCTGGGCGGAGGAGGTGCGGTTGAGCAGTACGACCGCACGGTTGCCGGTGCCGGAGAGGACCCTGCCGTAGACCTGGAGACCGGTGGTGTCCTCGGCGACCTTGACGCCCTGGAGTCCGCGCGCGTCCTGGTCGACGGCGACGACGTCCGCGTTCTTGAGGATCGCGGCGGTCTCACTGGTCATCGTGGTGAGGTCGTTGCCGGCCAGTAGCGGGGCGCCGGAGATCGCCCACAGGGCCATGTGGGTGCGGTTCTGGGCCGCCGTGAGGCCGGACATGCCGACGGTGAGCATGTCGGGGTCGTTGTAGTAGCCGGTGTGCTGGGCGGCCGGGTGCAGGGTCTGGTCGAAGTTGGAGAGCACGCTCGCCTGGGACGCCGTGCCGCCGTAGTAGTAGATGTCCGTGCTGGTCCGCCACATGGGGGCGAGGCCCGTGGCCCAGTTCCAGGTGTTCTGGTAGCCCCAGTTGCAGATCGAGAGGGTCAGCGCGCGGCCTGTGCTGGCGGTGGCCTTGGTGACCGAGGCGCTGATCGCCTTGTACGCCGTCGCCGCGTCGAGGCCCTCGGCGTCGCCGCCGCACCAGTCGACCTTCACGAAGTCGAAGCCCCACTGGGAGAACTGCAGCATGTCCTGGTCGTAGTGGCCCTCGCTGCCGGTGTTCGCGGCGGCGGGGCGGCCCGTCGGGTAGTAGTAGCCGCAGCCGTTCGCGCCGGCGTCCGTGTAGATACCGGCCTTGAGGCCCTTGCTGTGGATGTAGTCGGCGATGGCGCTCATCCCGCCGGGCCACTCGCTGGTGTCGACGGTGATGTTGCCCGCGCTGTCGCGGGTGCCCTGCCACCAGCCCTCGTCGATGTTGATGTACTTGTATCCGGCCGCCGGGAGGCCCGCGGCGACGAACGCGTCGACCTGCGCCTTGATGACGCTGTAGTCGATCTTCGCGGCGAAGCTGTTCCAGGAGGCCCAGCCCATCGGGGCGGTGGGCACCGCCATCTGACGGGTCGTCGAGGCGACCGGGGCTGCCCGGAGTGGGTCCGCGGGCGCTGGTCTGGTGAAGAGAAGCAGGGTGACTGCCGCTGCGGCCATCGCGAGGGCGCGCAGGAAGGGGGTGCGGAACATGCGGCTCCTTTGCCGATATTTCGAACCAGGATCGGGTCGCCGAACGACGCGGCGCGCTGAAAGTAGAGCCACTGGAGGGTGAAGTCAACGGCTGTGACACGAGGGGCAGTTGGAATCCCCCACCCGTCGGCCACCGGGCGGGATACTGACCGTCGTGCGCGTAGCGATCATGACAGCGGGATCCCGGGGCGACGTGGCCCCCTACACCGGACTCGGACATGCCCTGGCCCGGGCGGGCCACGAGGTCACCCTCGTCACTCACGGAGGTTTCGCGCCCCTGGTGGCGGGCTCGGGCGTCGGCTTCCATCCCCTTCCGGTGGATCCCCGGGCCGAGTTGGAGTCCTCGCGGGGGCGCGGGCTGCACCGGAGCGGCTCGGGTGCGGGCAAGTTGCTGCGAGTGGTGGGGATGGCGCGGGCGCTGGTCGGGCGGATGACCGACGATCTCCTGACGGCCGCCCGGGCGAACGAAGTGCTTTTGCTGTCCAGCTCGTTGGGCCCGCTGGGGCATGCCGTCGCCGAGGGCCTGTCGTTGCCGAGCATGGGTGTGTACCTCCAACCCCTCGCGCCGACAAGGGAGTTCGCACCGCCGGTGCTCGGAGCCGGCTCCTGGGGCGGGCTCGGCAATCGGGTCGCCGGGCGTGGGGTGAACCGGGCGGTGGAGCACGTCTTCGCCTCCGCCGTACCGGAGGTGCGGTCCCGCCTGGGCCTGTCCCGCACCCGGCCCGGCGCCGCGCTCCGGGCCCGGGAACGGCAGAACTGGCCCGTCCAGCACGGCTTCAGCCGACTGATCGTGCCTCGTCCGGCCGACTGGCGGCCCGGACTGACGGTGGCGGGCTACTGGTGGCCGTACGACGTCGACGCCCAACTCCCCGTCGAACTACGGGACTTCCTCGACTCCGGTCCGGCTCCGGTCTTCGTGGGGCTGGGCAGCGCCACCGTGCCCGATCCGGAGCGGCTGAGCGCCGAGATCGTGCGTGCCCTGCGCCGGGCCGGGTTGCGCGGGGTGGTCCAGCGCGGCTGGGCCGGCCTCGAAGCGGCCGGTGACGACGTCCTGACCGTCGGCGAGGTCCCCCATTCGGCGCTGTTCCCGCGCATGGCGGCCGTGGTCCATCACTGCGGTGCGGGCACGACCGCCGCCGGGCTGCGTGCCGGTGTACCGGCCGTGCCGGTGCCGATCCAGTTCGACGAGGGCTTCTGGGCCGCGCGGCTGGTCACCCTGGGCGTGGCTCCGGTCGCCGTACCGCTGCGCGGACTGACCGCCGACACCCTGTCCGCCGCGCTCGTACGGGCCACGCGTGAACCCGCCTACGCCGAGCGCGCGCGAGCCCTCGGCGCCCGGGTGCGTGCCGAGGACGGCGTCGCGCCCGTGCTGGCCGCCCTGGACAGGCTGGTCTAGGCCCTGTCGTCACATTCCCGTCGTCGCCCGGAGGGCGGCCGCGCGGCGTCAGGTGCGTGCTCTGGGGGTCCCCCCGGCCGAAGGCTGGGGGAGTGCCGGGCGTAGACCCTCGTACTGGACGTACTTGGGGCTGCGCCCGGTGCGGCGAGAGTGCGTGCATGGCGTCGCGAGGCTGGGGGCACCTCCCACGCCCTTTAGGCAGTGGGGGAGGGAATGTGACGACAGGGCCTAGCGCCGCTGTCGTTCCACGGCCTCGGGGGTCACCGGCGTGAAGAAGTTGACCAGGTTGCCGTCGGGGTCCCGGAAGAGGAGGGAGCGGTTGCCCCACGGCATCGTCGTCGGCTTCTGCACGATCTCGCAGTCGAGGGGCACCAGGCGCTCGAACTCGGCGTCGACATCCGCCACGCGGAACTCGGTGATCACCGAGCGGTTGGCGGCGGGGCGAGCGGAGTCGGCACCGAAAAGGGCCACAGTGCGGGTGCTGGCGATCGCCAACGTGCAGGCCGGCGTGACGAGTTCGGCGAAGTCGGGGGTCGACCACGTGGCCGGGACGCCGGTGACCTGTTCGTAGAACCCGACGAGACGGGCGACGTCGTCGGTGATGACACGGATCGAGACGAAGTTCATGAGGGGCTTCCTGTCAGAGGTCGGAGGCGGTACCGGATGAACCGGCGTTCCTCACGCTAGGACCCATACCGGACAGCTTCCGCCCGGTATCCGAGGCAGACTTTCCGGGTGACCACCTCGACCGCGCGCGTCCTCGCCCTGCTGGAGATCCTCCAGGGCGGCGGCCTCCGTACCGTCCCCGACCTGGCCGTCCGACTGGGCGTAGACGAACGCACGGTCCGCCGCTACGTCGGCCACCTGCTGGAACTGGGCGTACCCGTCGACTCGGTACGCGGTCGATACGGCGGCTACCGGCTCGCTCCGGGCTATCGGATGCCCCCGCTGATGCTCACGGACGAGGAGGCCCTGGCCGTGGTGCTCGGGCTGCTGGCCGGCCGGAAGGCGGGGCTCGTCACCACGTCCGCCGCGGCGAGCGAGAGTGCCACCGCGAAACTGCTGCGGGTGCTGCCCGCCGTCCTGCGCCGACGACTCGACGCCCTGCTGAACACGGCCGACTTCACCGCGCGGCCCCGAGCCGGCACCGCCCCGGAGACGGAGGTCCTGCTCGAACTCGCCGAGGCCGCGCTCCATCGGCGGCCGGTGGCGATCAGCTACACCGACCGGAAGGGTCGCGACAGCGACCGTACCGTCCTGCCCTACGGTCTCGTGGCGCATGCCGGACGGTGGTATCTGACCGGCGCCGACCCCGCCGACGGGGAGGTACGCACCTTCCGGCTGGACCGGATCGCCGCCATGAGCGTGCGGTCCGGCTCGTTCGCCGTCCCGGCGGAGTTCGACCCGGCGGCCACGGTGCTGGACAGCCTCGCGCGCACACCCTGGACCCACGAGGTGTCGCTGCGCATCCGCGGCAGCGTGCAGCACATCCGCGGCCATCTCCCGGCCGGGATCGCCACCCTGTCCATGCTCCCGGCCACCGCCGCACCGGATGCCGGAGAGACCGACCCCAACGCCTCAGCGGCGGGCGAACACGCCGCATGGGTCCACGTCCGGATGCGGGCCGAGCGGCTGGACTGGATCCCGCCCGTCCTCGCCGCCCTCGACCGCCCGTTCGTCATCGAACGCCCCGCTGAGCTGCGCACTCTCGTACGCGCGCTGGCCCGCCGCCTGAAGGAGCACGCCGCCGACGACAGGACCTAGCGGTTCCAGCCCGGCGGCTGCATGATGCCCAGCAGTTGTCGTACCAGTTCGTCGACGATCTCGTCCAGCGTGGCGTCCACCCAGCTGGCGCTCCAGTCGTGGAGCAGACCGTTGACGCTGCCGATGAAGGCCGCCGCGGCGATCCGGTAGTCGCGCCGCGCCGCCTCACCGCGCTCGGCGGCGGCCTTCGCCTCGTTGCAGATGAGGTTGACCCAGCGGGCGCGGCGGGCCAGCCGCTGTTCCTCCAGCCGTGGGCTGACCCCGATGATCTCGACGAAGGTGATGCGGATGCGGCGCGGGTCGGTGGTGACGTTCGCGGCATAGGCCTGGAAGATCGCAGTGCACCGCTCGGCGAGGGGCAGGCCCTCCGCCGCGGTGAGCGCGGCCAGGACGGCGCCCTCGGCCCAGTCGTTGACCTGGAGGTGGAGGGCGGCCAGGACGTCCTCCAGGCTGCGGAACTCCTCGTAGAACTGCCGGGTGGACAGTCCCGCGGCCTCGCTGAGCGCGGCGACGGTCGTGGCGCGGTACCCAGGGGTGTCGCCGAACAGCTGGAGCGCGGCGTCCAGGAAGCGTCCGCGCCGCTCGGCCTGCCGTTGCTCGGCGGACTTGCCGCCGTAACGACCGGTCGGCGCCTTGAGCCTGCCCGCCACTGTCACACCCCTGTCTTGTCGGCCATTGACCAATCTTGTCGTGTCCGCAGTCTTGTGGAGAAGGGGGCACCGTCCTTACTTTTCAGTAAGTTCACTCTGAATTCCCGCGTGTTCAGATTTCTTCACGCGACCGGGCACGCCCCCCACCTCACAGAAGAGAGCAGTCATGCCTGCCTTCAGACCCAGGCACCTTTGCTCCATGGCCGCCGCCCTCGTCCTGACCGTGGCCGCTCCCGCGACGGCCGCCACCGCCGACTCCTCCGCCGCTCTGCGCGAGGTGCTGTTCGTGGGCAACAACTGGGACGGCACCGCGGACGTCATCAAGTCCACCGGCGACTTCGCGAAGATCGGGGAGATCAACATCGTCCCCGACAAGGCGGCGCGACTGGCGGAGATCAACGCCGACCCGATCAAGTGGATCTACTACACGTCCATCCACAACGAGGTCGGACAGGGACACGACCAGTACGTGGACGACATGTACTCCACGCCGGACGGCAAGTCCGTCGTCGTCTCCCGCCCCAGCTTCGCCGACGTGGTGTCGATCAACCTCGCCACCGACACCATCAACTGGCGTTTCCCCGTGGCCGGTTACCGCGCCGACCACATGGCGGTCTCCCCGGACGGCACGCGCGTCGCGGTCTCCGCCTCGACCGCCAACAAGGTGCAGGTGCTGGACATCAACACCGGCGCCGAACTGGGCGAGTTCGCCACCGGCGACAAGCCGCACGAGAACTTCTTCACCAACGGCGGCAAGTACATCTGGAACATGTCGATCGGCGAGGTCACCACCTCACTCGACGATCCGGCCTGGGACTGGACCAAGGGCGACCGGCACATCACCGTCGTCGACGCCACCACGTTCAAGCAGGTCAAGATCATCGACATGCGGGACCGGCTGGACGCGATCGGCCTCACGAACTTCTCCGACGCGGTCCGCCCCGCCGCCTTCACGCCGGACTGGTCCAAGCTGTACTTCCAGGTGTCGTTCTTCAACGGCTTCCTGGAGTACGACGTCGCCACCGACAAGATTACCCGCGTGAAGACGCTCCCGGCGAACCCCGCGACCAGCACGGACCGCACCACCTGGCTGCTCGACTCACGTCATCACGGCATCTCGATGAACCCCGAGGGCACCAAGCTGTGCGTCGCCGGGACGATGGACAACTACGCGACGATCGTGGACCGGTCCACCCTGCAGGAGGGCCCGCTCGTCACGGCGTCCACGCCGTACTGGGCAACCGTGAGCGGTGACGGCAAGGACTGCATCATCTCGGAGGCCGGTGCCGACCAGGTGACGGCCATCGACTTCGCCACCGGTGAGAAGGTGCTCTCCGTTCCGGTGGGCGACCATCCGCAGCGCGTACGACTCGGTCATGTGCAGGCCGACTGGACGAGCCCGTCCGCGAGTTGAGCGACCGTCAACGGCACCGGCCCCCGAGGGGACCGGTGCCGTTGCGTGTGTCAGCTGTGCGATGCCGCCCACGTGGCCAGTTCGGACTTGGCCGCGCTCAGCAGCGTCGAGGAGGGGCTCGACGCGCCGTTGGTGATCAGGGCGTAGTGCAGGGTGCCCGAGCCGGACGCGGAGAGCAGGAGGCGGTGGCTGCCGGTGCCGCCCGGTTCGTTGGCGTAGCCGATCGGGGTGGATGTCGTGTACGCCGGGACCCCCGAGACCGCTCCCAGGTCGGAGACCACGGTCGTGGACGCGGCCGGGAAGGACGCCGGGAGGTGGAGTTCGGTCGGGGCCGTGGAGCTGTTGGAACGCCACATCAGCAGGCCGTACTGGCCGGAGCCGACCAGCGAGGACACGTTCGGGAGGGTGCTGGGGACCGGGTTCCAGGTCAGAGTCGTGGAGCCGTCGCGGGAGCGGTCCTCGTAGGTGAACGCGACCGTGGTGCCGGCGGTCGCACTCGGGTAGATCCGGTCGAGCAGGCGCGCGTCCTGACGGAGTGTCACCGTTCCGGAGTCGGTCATGTTGACGGCCGAGAGGTCCTCGTCGTTCCACGCGTCGCCGGAGGTGAGCACCTTGTCGGGGTTGTCGTTCATCAGCTCGCTGTGGCGGCCGTTGTAGATGTCCCACTGCCACTGCGTGCCGGACAGGACCGGGCCGGAGCCGGCCGGGTTGGACCACCAACTGGCGCCCGGCAAGCGGGAGTCGAGGGCCTGGTACATCGCTTTGAGCACGGTCGGCGCCTTGCCCGAGACCGAGCCGGACAGGGGATGCCCGAACTCGCTGACGATAGCGGCGGTGCCTGCCGCGGTGGCCCGGTCACGGACGGTGCCGAAGTCGGTCGAGTACTGACCGTCGGCCGCGTTGCCCCACATCAGGATGCCGGAGATCGCCTTCTGGTCGTAGAAGTGGGTGTTGAAGACGTAGCGCGACCCGAGCGTGCCCGCGTCGAGGAGCCCTCCCTCCTGCACCTGGCTGGAGATGTTGGAGTTCCAGAAGAGGTTCGGCTCGACGAGGGCGGGCTTGGCAGTCCAGCCGGCCGCGTCCATCCTGGCCCGGAACTTCACGTAGAACGGCCAGAGCAGGTTCTGCTCCCAAGTGCGGCTGGTCTGGCCGGAGTCGTAGGTGCCGGCGAAGGGCTCGTTGTACGGGTCGAAGCCGACGACACCCGCGAACTCGTCGGTGGTGAGGTGCTGTTGGATGTACGTCATCGTCGACTGCGCGGTGACGAGGAACGAGTCCTGGACGCCGTAGTTGTTGTGCCAGAAGTCGTACTGCGCCTCGGTCACGGCCGCGTTCTGGGTGATGTTCTGCCCCCAGAAGAGGCAGATGCCGCAGGACTCCTGCGGGTAACTCCCCAGCGCCACGGCCCACTTGGGGGCGCCGTCGCCGGTGTACCAACTGCCGCTGTTGAACAGGTACTTGGAGTAGAGATCCTGGTGGAAGTCGGGGTAGACGCGGATGCCGGCGTCGAGGAACGCCTGCATCTGGGCGGTGGCGGCGGCCAGGTAGGTGGTGTCGACCTGGCCGCGTACGGGTTCGGCGTAAGCCCAGGAGAGCAGGAAGCGGACCGAGTTGCCGCCGCCGAGGGCGCGCAGCGCGGTCGCGGACTTCTTCGCGTCGGCGACCGAGGCGAAGGGGAGACCGTCGTTCTCCGCCAGTTTGGTCTCACCGGAGACGTTGTAGCCGCGCAGCACGACCTGGCGGCCGTAGCTGTCCACGAAGCTGCCGTTCTGGACGGTCAGCGCCGAGCCGTCGAACCAGAGGGAGTCGGTTGGGGTGGCGGCGGTGGCGGGCGAGGCGCCCACCACCGACAGGAATCCGCAGAGGACAACCAGGACAACGATCAAACGCGCCCGGATATTCGTCATGTCCACTACAGTCCGGTGATTTCCGGACACTGTCAACACTTCTGACTCATGAGTAAGTCTGCGCTCTGGACGCCCTGTTGACACATTTCAGGCCACCCGACGTGTCACGTTCAACAGGTACTCCTTCCGGTTCAGCGGGTTGTGGTCGGTGCGCGCCCGCTCCGGAACGGTGCCGTGCGCGACGGGCGCGTAGTGGTCGAAGGCGCTCTCCCACTCGCCCTCCCCTCGCGTCGGCCCCGGCAACTGCCGCTCCAGTCCATGCACTTGGGCCGCCGGTACCACCCCCTCCAGCACACAGAGCGCCCCCTGCGTCTCGGTGGTCCCCGGTACGGCACGCAGCGCGCCGAGGACCGGCAGCAGGGCGGCGAGGGTGTCCGACGGCGCCTCGACGCGGAACCGGTGCATCGGCTCGTACACCTGGCTCCCCGCCCGCCGCAGCGCCTCGACGAGGACCAGCGGGGTCAGCCCGCGGAAGTCGGCCCCGGTGCTCGACATGCTCTTGTCGAAGCCCTGGTGGGCGTGGCTCTGCCGGGGCGAGTAGCCGGAGTGCGTCATGGTGACCGCGCAGTCGGTGACCCGCCAGCCGTGCAGCCCCTGCCCGAGCGTCTCGCGCACGCTGTCCTCGACAGCCTTGAAGAAGGCGTACGGCATCGCGCCCAACTCCACCTCCAGGCCGAACCGCACGCCCGAGCCGACCGGGCCCGGTTCGACGCGCAGGCCGACCGTGGCGAGGAACGGGTTCGGGTCCTTCTTGTTGAACTCGACCGCCGCGCCCGTGCCGACCGGCCGCTCGATGCACAGCGGAGTCGTCTCGCGGAAGGTGACGTGTACCCCGAACTCGTCGGCGAGCGTGGCCTGGATGACCTCCTTCTGGACCTCGCCGTAGAGGGATACCGCGGTCTCCTGGCGCACCTCGTCGTGGCGAAGGCCGATCAGCGGGTCCTGTTCGGCGAGTCGGGTGAGCGCGAGGTGCAGGGCCCGCCGGTCGGCGTCCGGGCCAGGGACGACGACGGTTTCGAGGGTCGGCGGCGCGAAGAAGTGCTCAACCGCCTTCCTCGGTACGCCAATTGAGTCCCCGATCCTGATCTCGCCGAGTCCCCGCAGCCTGCCGATCCGGCCCGCCGGAACGGAGTCGCACTCGACATCCGTACCGTGGTCGAAAACGCTGACCGAGGTGACCTTGCCCTCCTCCCCCGCGTCGCCGAAGGTGATCCGGTCGCGGGTGCGGAGGGTGCCGGAGAACATGCGCGCGTAGGCGATCTTCTCCCCCCCGAGGCCGCGCTCGACCTTGAACACCGAGCCGGAGAGCGGGCCTTGGGGGTCGCCCTCGGCTGCGGGGAGCAGTTCCTTGATGCCGGTGATCAGCGCGTCGACGCCGGCGCCGGTGATGGCGGAGCCGAAGAAGACGGGGTGCACGAGGGCTTGGCGGGTCTGTGCGGCGAGGGCGCTGCGCAGGAGGTCGTGGGACACGGTGTTCTCGACGTACGCGGTGAGCAGTTCGTCGTCGTGCTCGGCGAGGACCGCGGGTGCGCCCGGACCGAGTCCCGGCAGGAAACGGGCCTCGCGGGTACCGATTCCCTCGACCGAGCCCATGGGCACGACGGCCGCCCTGAGCCGTTCGGAGATCGCCGACAGGAGGTCGTCGTAGCGTGCTCCGCGTCGGTCGATCTTGTTGACGAAGAGGAGCGTGGGGATGCGCAGCCGCTGGAGAGTGCGCATCAGGATGCGGGTCTGCGGCTGCACGCCTTCGACGGCGGAGACGACGAGTACCGCGCCGTCGAGCACGCCGAGCACGCGCTCCACCTCGGCGATGAAGTCCGGGTGGCCGGGGGTGTCGATGAGGTTGACGGTCACGTCGTCGATCGGGAAGGAGACGACGGCCGACTTGATGGTGATACCGCGCTGCCGTTCCAGCGCGAGGGTGTCGGTGCGGGTGTTCCCGTCGTCGACGCTGCCGATCTCGTCGATCACACCGGCCGAGTGCAGGAGGCGCTCGGTCAGGCTGGTCTTACCTGCGTCTACGTGCGCGAGAATCCCGAGGTTGAGCAAGTGCACCTGGTGTCATGTCCTTTGATGAGGGGGGCCTTCCTTCCTGGGCGGACATGAAGGGTGCGCGCATCTCAGTGCTCCTCGGTCGTCGGTGACTCGTCACGGGCAAGTGCAGCAGAACGGCCGGAGCGACGCCAACGGATTAACGTCCGTGGCGGTCCGGTTCCTCTCGTGCACCGGATGCGACGCTTGCCGCGTCCGGCGGCGGCGGCGGTGGTGGCGACAGGAGCCGAGCATGCGTGACCTTCTCCCGGTGCTGAGCGGCTGGTACGCCGCACGCACCCCGTTCGGCCTGGCCACGGTGGTCGCGGTCAGCCGCAGCGCGCCGCGCGACCCCGGTGCGGCGATGGCCGTGGGCCCCGACGACGAGGTCGTGGGCAGTGTGTCCGGCGGCTGTGTGGAGGGGGCGGTCTTCGAGCTGGCGCGGGAGGTCGTGGCGAGCGGCGAGGCGCGCCTTGAGACCTTCGGGTACAGCGACGAGGACGCCTTCGCGGTCGGGCTGACCTGCGGCGGAGAGGTCACGGTGCTGGTCCGGCCCGTCACGCCGGAGGCCGATCCCACGTTCGGGGCGGTCGCGCGTTCGGTCGCCGCGGGTGAGCCGGTGACCGTGGCGACGGTGACCGACGGTCCGGCACCGCGCGGAGCCACACTCGCCGTATGGCCCGGCAGGGTGGGCGGCACTCTCGGCTCGACCGGCCTGGACGTGGCGGTCACCGCCGACGCCCGGGGTGAACTCGCCCTCGGTGCAACGGGGTTGCGGCACTATGGGCCGCGCGGCGAGCGGCGCGAGGACTCTGTCACCGTGTTCCTGCACTCCTTCGCGCCACCGCCCCGGATGCTGGTCTTCGGCGCGATCGACTACGCGGCGGCGGTGGCCCGGATCGGCGACTTCCTCGGTTACCGGGTCACTGTGTGCGACGCCCGCCCGGTGTTCGCCACACCGAAGCGCTTCCCGGCGGGCGTGGAGGTGGTCGTGGACTGGCCGCACCGTTATCTGCACGGCACGGACACCGACGAACGCACGGTGATCTGCGTCCTGACCCACGACCCGAAGTTCGACGTGCCGCTGCTGGAGGAGGCGCTGCGCCGGCCGGCCGCGTACATCGGGGCGATGGGCAGCCGCCGTACGCACGACGAACGTATGCGGCGGCTGCTCGAATCCAGCCTGAGCGAGGGCGAGTTGGCCCGCCTGCGCTCACCGGTCGGCCTGGACCTCGGTGCCCGGACGCCCGAGGAGGTGGCCGTGTCCGTGGCCGCCGAGATCGTCGCGCTGCGGTGGGGCGGCACGGGGGTGCCGTTGACGGCGACGGCGGGGGCGATCCATCGGGCACCGTCGGGGTGAATCGGGCGCCGTCAGGTGATCAGTGCGTCACCTCGGCGGCAGTCGGTGCAGTTCGACGTCCGTCAGGGCGCCGTCGTCGACCGTCGCCGTCATGTACGTGCAGTACGGCTGGCGTCGGCGGTCGGTCGGGGAACCCGGGTTGAGCAGGCGCAGGCCGGTCGGGGCCGTGGTGTCCCAGGGGATGTGACTGTGTCCGAAGACCAGCACGTCCAGGTCGGGGAACCGGGCCGCGCAGCGCGCCTCGCGGCCCTGGGCGGGGCCCGTCTCGTGCACGGCGCCGAAGCGCAGGCCGCCCAGCTCCGCGTACGCCACCTCGGGGAGCCGGGCCCGTAGCTCGGGCCCGTCGTTGTTGCCGTACACACCGACGAACCGGCGGCTGCGGCTCTCCAGCAGGTCGAGGGTCGCGGTGTCGACCCAGTCGCCGGCGTGGAACACGACGTCGGCGCGCGGGAGTTCGGCGAGGAGCTGCGCGGGCAGTTCCTTGGCGCGCTTGGGGAGATGGGTGTCGGACATCAGCAGCAGACGCACGGCCTCAGCCTAGGGGCCGCAGATCTTCAGGTGAAACTGTTCAGTTTCACCTGGACAGTTTCACCTGAGAGTCATACGGTAAGGACGTGGATCACAAGCCGACCGAGACATCCGCGGGCATCTCCGACTCCGCTGCCCGCTCCGCGCGCGACCTGCGGGTGGTGTTCAGTCGACTGCGGCGCAGACTGCGTGAGGTCGCGGCGGACGAGGACCTCACCCCGTCGCAGGAGTCGGCGCTCACGCTCGTCGGCAAGCACGGCGCGGCCACGGCCAGTGCTCTGGCGTCCGCCGAGGGGGTCAGGCCGCAGTCGATGGCCGCCACCCTCGCCGCCCTCGACCAGCACGCGCTGATCCGGCGCAGCCCCGACCCCGAGGACGGCCGTAGACAACTCGTCACCCTCACCGAAGCCGGCCGCGAGCGCATCGAGGACAACCGGCAGGTCCGCGAGGAATGGCTCGCGCGCGCCTTCGAGGACCGGTACACCGAGCAGGAACGGCGGACGATTCTCGACGCGCTGGCCTTGATGGAACGGCTGTCCGAGCAGTGATACCGAGGCTCACCCAGGCACGAGGGACCACGCGTCCCGCACCGAACGGCTTCGACCGGCGCCTGATCGCGCCGATGGTCCTCGGCTCCGTACTGAACCCGATCAACTCCTCGATGATCGCCGTGGCCCTCGTGCCCATCGGCATCGCGTTCGGGGCGCCGCCCTCGCAGACGGTCTGGCTGGTCTCGGCGCTCTATCTCGCCACGGCCGTGGGCCAGCCGGTCATCGGGCGGCTCGTCGACATGTACGGGCCCCGCCGCCTCTATCTCATCGGTACGGCCCTGGTCGGCATCGCCGGAGTCATGGGCGCCCTCGCGCCGTCGCTCGGCGTGCTGATCTCCGCCCGGGTCCTGCTCGGGTTCGGCACCTCGGCCGCGTATCCGGCCGCGATGCAGCTGACCCGCAGCGAGGCGGAGCGCACCGGCAAGGACAGCCCCGCCGGCGTCCTCACCGCGCTGGCCGTCTCCGCCCAGACGGTGTCGGTAATCGGGCCCACGCTCGGCGGCTTCCTGATCGGCGTCGGCGGCTGGCGCGCCATCTTCACCGTCAACGTGCCGCTGTCCGTGGCCTGCCTCATCCTCGGCGCCCTACGACTGCCGAGGATGAGCAAGGACAAGGACACGGCGGGCACCCGGCGCGATGTCGACCCGCCCGGCATGCTCCTGTTCGCCGTCATGCTGGTCTCGCTGATGATGTTCCTGACCGCCCCCAAGCTCTCCGAGTGGTACCTCCCGGTCCTCAGCGCCGCCGCGGCCGTCGCCTTCGCGAAACGCGAACTCCGCGTCCCGGAACCCTTCGTCGACCTGCGCGTCCTCGGCGGCAACCTCCCCCTGGTGACCACGTACATCCGCCAGTTCCTCGGCTACACCACCTCGTACGCCTTCCTCTACGGCTACACGCAGTGGCTGGAGGAGGGGCGCGGGCTGCGCGCATCCGCCGCCGGACTCATCCTGCTGCCCCTGTCGGCCACCGCCCTCGGTGTCTCCACCCTCACCGGGCGCCGCGAGGCGGTCCGCGTCAAGCTGCTCGTCGGCAGCGCCATCCAGGTCGTGGGCTGTGCCGGGTTGTTCCTGGTCGGCTCCGACAGTCCGGTCTGGCTGCTGCTCGCCGTCGGCGCCGTGCTGGGCATACCTCAGGGCCTGCTCGGTCTGGCCGGGCAGAACGCCCTGTACCGACAGGCCGAGCCCGCGCGCATCGCGTCCGCCGCCGGACTGCTCCGCACCTTCATGTACCTCGGCGCGCTGGCCGCGTCGGCAGCCACCGCGGCCTTCTTCCCGCACCGCGCCGACACCCCGGGACTGCACGACCTGGCCCTGTTCATGGCCGTCGGCTCGGCGCTGCTCCTGGCGATCACCCTGCCCGACCGTTCCCTGCGCACCCTCACCCCCCAAGCCGCCTGACATTCCAGGAATCCCCAACACCCTTGAAAGGCCTGCCCCATGGCACTCACCACCCTCGACCCGCGCACCGCCCTCGTCGTGATCGACCTCCAGGGCGGCATCGTCGGCGCCCCGACCCAGCCGTACAGCGGGCCCGAGGTCGTCGCCCGTACCGTCGAACTCGCCGACGCCTTCCGCGCCGCCGACCTCCCCGTGGTCCTGGTCCGGGTCACCTTCGCCGCCGACGGCGCGGACGCGGTCCCCGGCCGCAACGAGCAGCAGCGGCCCGGCGGCGCGGCCCGCCCCGAGGGCTGGGACGTCATCGTCGACGAGCTGGCCGGGCACCCCGGCGACATCCAGGTCGTCAAGCGGAACTGGGGTGCCTTCCACGGCACCGACCTCGACGTACAGCTGCGCCGCCGCGGGGTCACGCAGATCGTGCTGACCGGCATCGCCACGAGCATCGGCGTCGAGTCCACCGCCCGCGCCGCCCACGAGCACGGCTACCACGTGACCCTGGCCACGGACGCGATGAGCGACCTGGACACCGTCTCGCACGCCCACAGCATCGAGCGGATCTTCCCGCGTCTGGGCGAAACGGGCACGTCGGCCGAAATCCTGGAACTTCTTACCAAGACCCACCACGTGAGCTGACGTCCGTCCATGGCGGGTTAACCGTTGCCCAACACCGGCCCAATGGGCGGCATCGAGACAGACCGGGTTAGCATCACCCCACTCGCGCCGTTCCGCAACGGGTGACGGTCAGCGCAAACAAGGGGGCTAGAAGCCGGATGTCGGTCAAGGTCAGTGTCGTCGTCCCTGTGTACAACCCAGGGCCTTATATCGAGGATTGCATCTCCTCTCTCCTCAGGCAGTCCCTGCCTAACGACGAGTACGAGGCGATCTTCGTCGACGACGGCTCGACGGACGGCACGCCCGCGCGGCTCGACGAGATCGCCGCCGAGCACCCCCACATGCACGTCATCCACCAGGAGGCGTCCGGCTGGTCGGGCAAGCCCCGCAACGTCGGCATCGCCGCCTCCAAGGGCGAGTTCGTCATGTTCGTCGACAACGACGACTACCTCGGCGACGAGGCCCTGGAGCGGATGTACGAGTACGGCGTGGCCAACGGCGCCGACGTCATCGTCGGCAAGATGGCCGGCAAGGGCCGCGGCGTACCCGTGGAGCTGTTCCGCAAGAACTATCCGCACGCGTCGGTCGAGACCGCGCCGCTGATGGACAGCCTCACCCCGCACAAGATGCTCCGCCGCGCGTTCCTCGACCGCATCAACCTGCGGTTCCCCGAGGGACGTCGCCGCCTGGAGGACCACGTCTTCGTGACGGAGGCCTACCTCGCCGCGGACAACGTCGCCGTGCTCAGCGACTACGTCTGCTACTACCACATCAAGCGCGAGGACGCCTCGAACGCCGGCTTCCAGCGCTTCGACCCCGTCGGCTACTTCAAGAACCTGCGCGAGGCCCTCGACGTCGTCGAGAAGTACACCGAGCCGGGTCCGGCCCGCGACAAGATCTTCCGCCGCTGGCTGCGCGTGGAGATGACGGAGCGCCTCGGCGGCGGCCGGCTGCTCAAGGCCCCCGACGACTACCGCCGGCAGCTCCTCAAGGAGATCCGCGGTGTCATGACCGAGCGCTTCGGCCCCGGCGTCGCGGCCGGTCTCGGCCCGCGCCTGCGGGTCGTCGCCGCCCTCGCCGCCGCCGACCGCTACGACGACCTCGTCGAACTCGCCAAGTGGGAGGCCGCCCTCAAGCCGACCGCGGTCCCGGGCGAGATCGAGTGGCGCGACGGCAAGCTGCTGGTCCACTACCAGGCCGAGTTCGTCATCGACGGCAAGCCGGCGATCTTCGAGGCCAAGGGCGCCCCCGCTCCCAAGCACCCGGAGCCGAAGACCCTCGCCGAGGCGACCGCCATGCTGACGGCCGACGCCACCGCCAACTTCAAGAAGGCGACGGCCGACCTCGTCGTCCGCGAACGCACCAGCGCCGCCGCGCACTTCCAGCCCGTGCAGATCTCGCACGAGACAGTCGCCGACGGAACCGGCGTCCGCCTGGTGCTGCACGCCACGGCCACCGTCGACCCCGCCACCGCGGCCGGCGGCGCCCCGCTGGGCAGCGGCCTCTGGGACACCTACGTCCGCGTCGCCATCGGCTCCTGGAACAAGGAGTGCCGCCTCGGCCCGGTCCCGCAGCACGGCGAGAACGCCGGGCACGCCGGTGTCGTCGCCGGCCAGGTCATGCTCCCGTACTACACGGAGCCGCACGGCAACTTCTCCCTGGACGTCGACAAGGCGAGCAAGCGCCTCGGCCTCGCCGACCTCAAGCCCGACGACTTCACGGTCACCGGCGCCCGCGTCGGCGTCCTGCTCCCCTTCTACGTCTCCGGTACCACCGACGTACTGCTGCGTCTGACCCACAAGTCGTCCGGTACGACCCTGGACGTGCCCGGTGTGGTCTCCCCCGAGTCCTCCGGCGCACGGCTGGCCGCCGAGGTGCCGGCCGCCGACCTGAAGGACGCGGCGTGGAACGCCTCGGTGTGCCTGACGCCGGCCACCACCGGGCAGCGCTTCCTGACACTGCCGGTCCGGCTGACCGGTGACGCCGGTGGCATCCGGGTCGAGGCGGCGCCGAAGGCCAAGCCCGCCGAGCCCAAGCCCGCGCCGAAGCCGGTGGCCGCCAAGCCCAAGCCGGGGCTGGCCTACCGGGTGGCGCGCAAGCTGAAGCGCGCCCTGAGCAAGTAGCACCGCACCACACGAGCAAGCCATGGAGGACGGAAGAACGTGCGATCACTGGGGATTGAAGGCGCCTGGGTCCTGGAACCCAAGGTCTTCCCTGACGACCGGGGCAGTTTCCACGAGTGGTACCGGGGCGAGGAGTTCCGCGAGGCCACCGGGTACGACCTGGCTCTGTCCCAGGCCAACTGCTCGGTCTCGCGGCGCGGTGTGGTGCGCGGAGTGCACTTCTCCGACGTGCCGCCGAGCCAGGCCAAGTACGTCAAGTGCGTGCGCGGCGCCGTCCTCGACGTGATCGTGGACATCCGCGTCGGCTCTCCCACGTTCGGTCAGTGGGAGGCCGTCCGGCTGGACGACGACACCAAGCACGCCGTGTTCCTCGCGGAGGGTCTCGGGCACGCGTTCATGGCCCTGACCGACGACGCGACGGTCGTGTACCTGTGCTCGACGGGGTACTCGCCCGGCCGCGAGCACGGGATCAACCCGCTCGACCCCGCGCTGGGCATCGTCTGGCCCGAGGGCTTCGAGCCGGTGCTGTCGGAGAAGGACGCGGAGGCTCCGACATTGGCAGAGGCGGAGCAGTCAGGACTTCTTCCGTCCTACGCGGACTGCTCCGCCTACTACGAGCGACTGCGGAGTGGGCAGCTCAGCGACTGACGCTGAGCTGCTCCACCGAGCGGCGCAGGGGCTCCCAGCCGCGGGACCGCTTGGTCCCGCGGTCCCGCGCTTTGGCGAGGGGGCCCCAGAAACCGGCGCCGAGCAACGCCTCGGGCTTCACCGCGGTGGTGCGCTCCAGGATCGCCTCGGGCACCTTCTGCGGGTCCGGGACCTCGAACTCGGCGACGATCTCGTCGTACTTGTCCTGCAGGACCGTGCTGCTGGGGTCCGCGCCGAAGACGACAAGCTGCCCGGTGGGCTGGGTGTCGACCAGGACCGTCACCAGGTCGGGACGGTAGCGGGCGAGGATCTCGACGAGCTTGTAGACGTCACCGGTCCAGGCGTCGGTGTGCCGGTCCCGGGCCGCCTCGTCGATGCTGCGCGGCAGCATGTCGTCGAAGACGATGACGCTGGCCCAGTCCGAGTGCTTCTCCACGTTGATGAAGTCGCGCAGCGCGTACTCGAACAGGTGCATGCCGTCGATGAACGACAGGTCCAGCGTGGTGGTCTTCCACCAGCCCAACGGGCTGCGGTTGCGGGCCAGTTGACGCAGCGGGTGACGACCGCCCCGCAGGTGCACCAGCGGGTTGTCGCGGGCGAAGAAGTCGTCACTGGTCGCCTTGGCCAGGTGGACGTCACAGCGGATCTCCGTGACCACCTTGAACGCGGGATCGATCGCAACACTGGGCACCCGGGAGAGCGTCAGGCTGCGGCCGTCGTTGACGCCGATCTCCAGGTAGTTGCGGTTCGCGGTTGACTTGTGGAGCCCCCGCAGGAACTCATGACGTTTCACGAAGAAATCTCCTTGCGGATGTGAGGAAGTGCTTCGTGCAGGGCGGACCGCCAGTCCCTCGGCGGTTCCAGGCCGACCTCCCGCCACCGCTCGTGCCCGAGGGCGCTGTAGGCGGGGCGGGGCGCGGGACGGACGAAGGCCGCGCTCGTGGTGGGGCGGACACGCTCCGGGTCGGCGTCGATGAGCCGGAACACCTCCTGTGCGAGACCGTGCCAGCTGGTCTCACCGGAGCTGGTCGCGTGGAACACCCCGTGCGCGCCTTCGACTTGACCGATGCGTTCGCCGAGATCGGCGATCCGCACGGCGACGTCGGCGGTCCAGGTCGGCTGACCGCGCTGGTCGTCGACGACGTCGAGAGTGTCCCGACGTGCCTCCAGCTCGATCATCGTGCGGACGAAGTTACCCCCACAGGCTCCGTACAGCCAAGCCGTGCGCACGACGGCGCTCGCACCTGGCAGTTCCTCCAACACGGCCTGCTCGCCCGCGAGTTTGGTACGGCCGTACGCGGTGCGGGGTGCGGTGGGGTGATTCTCCGGGTACGGCGTGCTGCGGGCCTCGCCGTCGAAGACGTAGTCGGTGGAGACGTGGACCAGCCGCGCGCCCGAGGCGGCGCAGGCGCGGGCGAGGAGCCGGGGCCCCTCGCCGTTGATGCGAAGGGCCCGCTCCTCGTCGGTCTCGGCGTCGTCGACGGCGGTGTACGCCGCGCAGTTCACCACCACGTCGGGGTGGTGCTCCGCGAACGCCCGGTCCACCGACGCGGGGTCGGTGATGTCCAGGGCGGCGCGGTCGAGACCGACGAACTGCTCACCGCGGCGGGCGAGTTCCTCCAGCACATCGTGGCCGAGCATCCCGCCGGCACCGGTGACCAGCCACTTCATCAGCCGCGCTCCACCCGGGCCTTGAGCGGCTCCCACCAGGCGCGGTTGTCGCGATACCAGGCGACGGTGTCCGCGAGGCCGCTCGCGAAGTCGTGCTGCGGCTGGTAGCCGAGCTCGTCGTGGATCTTGGACCAGTCGACGGAGTAGCGCAGGTCGTGGCCCTTGCGGTCCTCGACGCGCTCGACCCGGTCCCAGTCCGCGCCGCAGGCCTCAAGCAGCAGACCGGTGAGCTCCTTGTTGCTGAGCTCGGTGCCGCCGCCGATGTTGTAGACCTCGCCGGCGCGGCCCTTGGTGCGCACCAGCTCGATGCCCTGGCAGTGGTCCTCGACGTGCAGCCAGTCACGGACGTTGAGGCCCTCGCCGTACAGCGGGACCTTCTTGCCGTCGAGGAGGTTGCTGACGAACAGCGGGATGACCTTCTCGGGGAACTGGTGCGGCCCGTAGTTGTTCGAGCAGCGGGTGACGCGCACGTCCAGGCCGTGGGTGCGGTGGTAGGCCAGGGCGAGCAGGTCCGAGGACGCCTTCGACGCGGAGTACGGCGAGTTCGGCGCCAGCGGGTGGGTCTCGGGCCAGGAGCCGGTCTCGATGGAGCCGTAGACCTCGTCGGTGGAGATGTGCACGAACGGGGTGCGGTAGCGCAGGGCCGCGTCCAGCAGGACCTGAGTGCCCACCACGTTGGTGCGGACGAAGTCGGCGGCGCCGTTGATCGAGCGGTCCACGTGGGACTCGGCCGCGAAGTGGACGACCTGGTCCGCCTCGGCCATCAGCTTGTCGACCAGTTCGGCGTCGCAGATGTCGCCCTGGACGAACTCCAGGCGCGGGTGGCCTATTTCCAGGTTGTCGAGCGTGCCGGCGTACGTGAGCTTGTCCAGCACCGTGATGCGGGGCGCGTCAGCCGCGTCCGAGGCGAGGAGCGTGCGGACGTACGTGGAACCGATGAATCCGGCGGCGCCGGTGACGAGGAGATTCATGAACGGATCTGCACCTTGCTGTGGTCTCCGAGAACGAGGCGGTGGGCGCTGGGTACCCCCGGAGCGGGGGTCACTTCGACGTGCTTGCCGATGAGCGAGGACTCGATCCGGCCCACCCCGGCGATGGACGAGTCCTGCAGCACTATGGAGAACTCCAGCTCACTGTCAGTGATCCTGCAGTTCTCCGCGACCGAGGTGAAGGGGCCGACGTAGGAGTCGCTCACCACGGTTCCGGACCCGATGATGACGGGGCCGACGATGCGCGAGCGCTCGATGCGCGCGCCCTCTTCGATCACCACGCGGCCGATGGTCTCGGACACGTCGTCCACCTCGCCGTCGATGCGGCGGTCCATGCTCTCCAGGACGGTCCGGTTGACCTCAAGCATGTCGACGACGTTGCCCGTGTCCTTCCAGTAGCCGTGGATGACCGAGGAGCGCACGTCGGCGCCGTCGTCGATCAGCTGCTGGATGGCGTGGGTGATCTCCAACTCGCCGCGCCAGGACGGCTTGATGGCGCGTACGGCGTCGTGGATGGCGGGCGTGAAGAGGTAGACACCGACCAGAGCGAGGTCGCTCTTGGGGTGCTCCGGCTTCTCCTCCAGGCCGATGACCTGGCCGGATTCGCTGAGTTCGGCGACGCCGAAGGAGCGGGGGTCGGGCACGTGGGTGAGGAGGATCTGCGCGTCGGGCTTGTTGGCCTGGAAGCCCTCGACGAGACCGGTGATGCCGCCGACGATGAAGTTGTCACCGAGGTACATCACGAAGTCGTCGTCGCCGAGGTACTCGCGCGCGATCAGAACGGCGTGGGCCAGTCCGAGGGGACGGTCCTGCGGGATGTAGGTGATCTTCAGGCCGAACTTCGACCCGTCACCCACCGCCTCCTCGATCTCCGCCGCGGTGTCACCGACGATGATGCCGACCTCGGTGATACCCGCGTCGGCGAGCGATTCGAGCCCGTAGAAAAGGACGGCCTTGTTGGCCACCGGGACGAGCTGTTTTGCCGATGTGTGTGTGATCGGCCTCAGGCGGGATCCAGTGCCGCCGGAGAGAACGAGAGCCTTCATCGCTTCACCTTAGCGTCATCTTTGGACGTGCATCGTTCCTCCCTATGTTCGTTTATTACGACCGGCCAACAATGAGGGGGCTATGAGGTGTCTAGTCGCCCGACGGATCGGACAAATCACCCGCCACTCGTGCTACGTCCGCCTCGACCTCGGTCCGGTCGAGGCCCTCGTCCTTCGCGTATTCGTCCGCGGCGGCCTGCATGTCACGGGCGAGGTCACGCCAGGCCCGCCAGGCGGTCTCGTAGATGTCGGTCTCGGCCTCGGTCCAGGATTCGTGGGCGGGGGCTCCCAGGGAGTCCCGCATCTCCTGGACCCGGGCGCGTGCCGCTTGGGCCGCGCGGTGCTTCTCGACCAGTTCTTCGAAGGTGTGTGCCACAAGCAGGCACCCCATCACGGCGGGCGGGCGCGACCGCTCCGACCTGCCGCTGTACGTCCGTACAGGCACCCGTGCGGCCGTCTACCGGTCGAGAGCGATCTCGGCCCACACCTGTTTGCCGCCGCTCACCGGCACCGTGCCCCACGCCGCCGACATGGCCTCCACGAGGAGGATGCCGCGGCCTCCGGTGGCCTCCCAGCCGATGCTGGTGGGTTTGACCGGGGTGCGTGGTGAGGAGTCGGCGACGGCGACGCGGAACCGGTGGTTGACGAGGGTGAGGTCGAGGCGGACCGGGCCGTCGGTGTGCACCAGGGCGTTGGTGACCAGCTCGGAGACGACGAGCAGGATGGTGTCGGTCTCCTCGGTGACGCCCCAGGTGCGCAGGGTGCGCTTGGTGAAGCGGCGGGCGTGCCGGGCGGCCTCGGGGACGCGCCACACCGTCCAGTTCTCCCGGCGGGGGCGGGTGGCCAGGCCGTCGTAGCGCATGAGGAGGAGGGCTACGTCGTCCTCGCGGCGGGCGTTGCCGAGCAGGGCGTCGGCGACGAGTCCGAGGTGGGCGGGGTCGGAGACGGCGAGGCCGTGGGCGAGGCGGTCGAGGCCCTCGTCGATGTCGGCCTCCTTGGACTCCACGAGGCCGTCGGTGGTGAGCGCGACGACGGTGCCGGGCTGGAGCCGGAGCGGGCTCATCGGGAAGTCGGCCTGTGTCACCACGCCGAGCGGCGGGCCGCCGTCCGCGTAGGGGATGTCGGTGCTGCCGTCCGGGTGACGCAGGACGGGCGGGAGGTGACCGGCCCGGACGTACCAGGCGGAGCCCTCCTCCAGGTTGACGTCGACGTAGCAGCAGGTGGCGAAGAGGTCGGTCTCCAGGTCGATGAGGAGACGGTTGGCGTGCGAGACGACCACGTCCGGGGGGTGTCCCTCGACGGCGTAGGCGCGCAGCGCGGTGCGCATCTGGCCCATGAGGGTGGCGGCGCCCGCGTTGTGGCCCTGGACGTCGCCGATGACGAGGGCGACGTGGTTGTCGGGCAGCGGGATCACGTCGTACCAGTCGCCGCCGACCTCAAGACCGGCCGTGGTCGGCAGATAGCGGGCGACGGCGACCGCGCCCGGGAGTTTCGGCAGACGGCGCGGGAGCAGTTGGCGCTGGAGCATGCCGACGAGTTCGTGCTCGGCGTCGAAGGCGTGGGCGCGCATGAGGGCCTGTCCGGCTAGGCCGGCGGAGGCGGTGAGCAGGGCACGTTCGTCGGGGCCGAAGACGTGCGGGTCGTCCCAGCCGATCAGACAGGCACCGGAGACCCGGCCGCCCGCCGACAGCGGCAGTACGGCGAGGCCACCGGGTCCGACCTCGGCGAGGGCGGGTTCCAGGTCGGTGCCCGCGGGCCAGATCGCGGCACGGCCCTCGCTCAGGGCGGCGGCGAGGGTGGGCATCGCGCGGACGGGTGCGTCGGGCCACTCGCTGCGCCACTCCAGGCGCCACAGCTCGGGCCAGGACTCCGGTTCGGGCGGGTCGAGGACGGTGACGACGAGCCGGTCGCCCTCCAGCTCGGCGAGTGCGATGCGGTCGGCGCGCAGCGGTTTGCGCAGGGCGGCGACCACGGCCTGGCTGACGTCGCGGACCGTGCCGGCCATGGCGAGCGCGGCGGCGAGGCGCTGGACGCGGGCCACGTCGTTGACGCCGGAGCGCAGCTGGGAGGCGTCGCCGACGGTGCCGACGAGGCGGGCGGGGCGGCCGTCGCCGCCGGGCAGGAGCCGGCCGCGCAGCCGCAGCCACTTCGGCGGTCCCGAGGGCTGCAGGACCCGGAACTCCAGCTCGCGGTCGCCGATGGCCATGTGGTCGGCCTCGACGACGGACATGAGCGAGGGCAGGTCCTCGGGCACGGTGAGCCCGAGCAGAGTCTCCACCTTGCCGTCGAAGTCGTCGGGGCCCAGCCCGAACAGCGTCAGGATGTCGCCGCCCACCTCGACCCGCCCGGTGTCCATGGCCAGGTCGAACGAGCCCGCGGGCAGTTCCTCGCCCGCCACGGCAGCGGCCGGGACCGGGATCGCGACCGCCTCGGCGACCAGGGCGAGGCATGCGCGGTCCTCGGTGTCGAAGCCTGCCGGGCGCTCGCTCACCGCGAGCAGACAGCCGCCGCTCCGGTCCCCGTGCACGGGCAGGGCCGCCAGATGGAACTCCCCGGACGGCAGCCGCCGCGAGTCGCAGCCCACCGCCAGCTCCTCGGGGCCGAGCCACACCGCACGCCCGGCCCGCCGCACCTCGGCGACCGGTGATCCCCCGGACGCCGGATAGGCGTCCCGCAGCCCGTACAGCGTCCGCGGCACACCCACCGACTCGACCAGGCACAGCAGGTCGGCGTCGTCACCGGGTGTGTACACCCCGGCGAAGCTCGCGGAAGCGAAGACGAGGACCTGTTCGAGGACGCGGCGCAGCCGTTCGCGGGGGTCGAGATCGACGGTGAGCGTTTTGAGGGCAAGTTCGGCACGCAGCGTTCTCGTTCTGCGTCCCACAGCGCCCTCACTGACCACGTCCGCAATTACAGCGCTTATGCAGCCGCTGCGCAGCCCCTGTGACCGTTCCGTGGAGATGAGGGACCGGATGGCCCCCTGTCCGCTCGAAAGGGACCGAACAAGTCTTTACGCATGCGTTTCGCACAGTGACCTCGTGACAGTCGTGACTGTCCCCCTCCGCGGCCCGGCTGGGAGATTCGTGCCGGGCCACGGAGGGGGACGACCATGGACAAGCGGTACGAGGTGTACGCGCTCGCCGACAGGCACTTCTACGAGACACCGGACCGCCTGTCCGCACCCGGTACGGACGCCTCCGCGCCGCTGTTCGAAACGGCGCGCCGTGACGTCCCCGAGGGCTGGAGCTCGGCCCGGATCGGCGACTGGCTGACGCTGACCCCGCTCGACGAGGACGGCAGCCCGCTCCCCGGGCCGGCCCAGGGCTGGAAGATCCACGCCTCGGCCACCCGGGCGAACGCGGACCGCGTCGCCGCCCTCGTCTGGGACTACTGCGTCCCGCGCCGCATCCCCTTCAAGTTCGTCCCGGGCCCCCACTTACTGCACCTGCGCAACACGAAGTACGCGGGCCGGGACACCAGCGGCAAGTTCGTCACGGTCTACCCGTCCGACGAGGACCAACTCCACGAGATCCTGAGCGAGTTGGGCAAACTCCTGGAGGGCTTCGAGGGCCCGTACATTCTCACCGATCTCCGCTGGTACGACGGCCCGCTCTACGTCCGTTACGGCGCGTTCGCGCGCACCTTCGTCGTCGACGAGCGGGGCTCGCTGGTGCCGGCGGTGCGGGACGGCTCGGGGCGGTTGGTGCCGGACCGGCGGGCGCCGTCCTTCCAGGTCCCGGAGTGGGTGACACTGCCCGCGTTCCTGGAGCCGCATCTCGCGGCGCGCAACACCACGACGGTCGGCGAACTGCCGTACCGCATCGAGAAGGCGCTGCACTTCTCCAACGGCGGCGGGGTGTACGCGGGCACCGACACCCGAGACGGGCGCAAGGTCGTCCTCAAGGAGGGACGGCCGCACGCGGGGCTCGCCTCGGACGGTGCCGACGCGATCGTCCGACTGGAGCGCGAGAAGCTGGCGCTGGAGCGGCTCGCCGGGACCGGGGTGGTGCCCGAGGTGCGGGACTGGTTCCTGCTGGGTGAACACCGGTTCCTGGTCATGGACTTCATCGAGGGACGCCCCCTCAACTCCTTCTTCGCGGAGCGGCATCCGCTGCTCACCCCGGACCCCGACCCGGACGCGGTGGCCGCGTACACGGCGTGGGCGCTGAAGATCCACGGCGCGGTCGAGCGGGCGCTGGAGGCGGTGCACGCGCGCGGGATCGTCTTCAACGACCTGCACATCTTCAACGTCATCGTCGCGCCCGACGAGGAGTCGGTGTTCCTCATCGACTTCGAGGCGGCTGCCCCGGCCGAGGAGAACGGCCGACAAGTCGTCGCCCACCCTGGCTTCTTCGCGCCGCCGGACCGCCGGGGCGTCGACGTCGACCGGTACGCGCTGGCCTGTCTGCGGCTCGCCCTGTTCCTGCCGGTGACCACGCTGTTCGTGGTCGACCGCGGCAAGGCGGCACACCTGGCCGAGGTGATCGCGGGCCAATTCCCGGACGTACCAAGGGAGTTCCTGGACAGGGCGGTCGCGGAGATCACCCGGGGCACAGGCACGATCTCCCCGGCCTTCGTACGGCCCGGCGACTGGCCCTACAGCCGTGACTCGATGGTCAAGGCGATCCTCACCTCGGCGACCCCGGAGCGGGACGACCGGCTCTTCCCGGGCGATGTCGCCCAGTTCTCCGACGGCGGCGGACTCGGCCTGGCGCACGGCGCGGCCGGTGTGCTGTACGCACTCGACGCGACCGGGACCGGCCGCTACGAGGAGGGCGAGCGCTGGCTCCTGGACCGCACCGCCCCGCCCCCGGTCGGCACCCCGCTCGGCCTGTACGACGGACTCGCGGGCGTCGCCCACGTCCTCGACCGGCTCGGCCACCGCCAACGCGCCCTCGACCTCATCTCCGGCATCCTCGCGGAACGCTGGCAGAACCTCTCCTCCGACCTGCACGGCGGCCTGGCAGGACTCGGCCTGGTCCTCGGCCAACTGGCCGCCGACACCGGCGAGTCGGAGCTGCGCGAGCGGGCGGCGGAGGCCGCGGACATCCTCGTACGACGGCTGGCGGAGCCGCGCCCCGCCACGCCCCGGCGGCGGGCCGGTCTGCTGCGGGGCGCGAGCGGGCCCGCGTTGTTCCTGCTGCGGCAGTACGAGTGGACCGGCGACCGGCGGTTGCTCGACGCGGCGGCCGGGGCGTTGCGCCGCGACCTTGAGTGCTGTGTCGTGCAGCGTGGCGGCGGGCTTGAGGTCGACGAGGGGTGGCGGACGCTGCCGTACCTCGGCGACGGGAGCGTGGGCCTGGGCATGGTCCTTGACGACCTGCTGGCCCAAGTCCCCGACGAGGACGGGGAGTTCGAGCGCGCCCGCACCGGCATCCTCACGGCGGCCACCTCCCGTTTCTACGCGCAGCCCGGTCTGTTCCAGGGCCGCGCGGGGATGATCCTGCACCTCGCCCGTACGACCGCGCCGGGCGCCGATGCCGGCAGGCTGGCCGAACAGGTCGCCGGCCTCGACTGGTTCGCGATGTCGTACGAAGGTCAACTCGCCTTCCCCGGGCACCAGATGATGCGGCTGTCCATGGACCTGGGCACCGGAACGGCCGGGTGCCTGCTCGCGCTCGGCGCGGCCTTCGGCGATGCCGACTCCGCGCCCGGGCTGCCCTTCCTGCCGCCGCTCCGGCGGCCCACTCAGCACGGCTCCGCGATCTGACGGAGTCGTGACACCACCACCCCGTCCCCACAACGAAAGGACATCTCATGGCACTTCTCGACCTGCAGACGATGGAATCCGACGAGCACAACGACGGCGGCGGCGCGAGCACGGTCAGCCTGCTCTCCTGCATCAGCGCGGCGAGCGTTCTGCTCTGTCTCTGACAGCACGGTGAGCCCACGGCTCCGGGCGGCCCCCTCGTGGAAGGGGAGGGCCGCCCGGGGTCCACGTCACGTCACCCCGAGGGACCGCCGTATGACGACGCATGCCGAAGGCGCCCCGCTGACCGGCTCGTTGCTCCGGTCGGCCGTCCGCGCCGCCGGTCCGCGCTGTGTGGCGCTGTGCGCGGTCAGTACGGCGTCCACGGCCGCCGCGCTGCTGCTGCCCGCCGTGCTGGGCCGGACCCTGGACCACCTGCTGGCACACGCTCCGGCTTCGCGCTGGGTGTGGGGGTGCGCGGGGCTCGTGCTGCTGATCGGTGTGCTGGACGCGTGCGGGACGGTGCTCGGCGGCACGGTCACGGCCGGGTCGACGGCATGGCTGCGGCGACGCGTCACCGGACATGTACTTGCCCTGGGTCCGCAGGCCAACTCCCGTTTCGGCGCCGGGGAGTTGGTGGCCCGGCTGGTGGGGAACGCCGCGCAGGCGGGGACGGCTCCGGGTGCGGTGGCGGCGCTGCTCGCGGCACTGGCGGGGCCGGTCGGAGGCGTGGTCGCGCTGGCGTTGATCGACCCGTGGCTGGCGGCCGTCTTCCTGGCCGGTGCCCCGGTCCTCACCGTCCTCCTACGCGCCTTCGCCCGTGACACCTCGGAGTGTGTGACGCGCTACCAACAGGTCCAGGGGCGGATCGCGGCGGCGCTCGCGGAGGCGATGGGTGGCTTCCGTACGATCCAGGCGGCGGGTACGGCGGACCGGGAGACGGCACGGATTCTGCGGCCGTTGCCCGAACTCTCCCGCGCGGGTCACCGCATGTGGCGGGTGCAGGGTCGGGCCGCCGCACAGGCGGTGACCGTGGCGCCCCTCCTCCAACTCGCCGTCGTCGCCGTGGCGGGCTACTTGCTGACCAGGCACCGTCTGACGGTGGGCGAGGTGCTGGCCGCGTCCCGGTACGCGGTCCTGGCGACCGGAGTCGGAGTACTCGTCGGGCAGTTGGCGGGCCTGCTGCGCGCGAAGGCGGCGACGCGGCGCCTCGGCGAGCTCCTGGCCGAACCGGCGCCCGTCCATGGACACCGCCGTCTCCCGCCGGGCCCCGGACGCCTGGAGTTGCGCGGCGTGATCGCCCGGCACGGCGAACGCACGGTGCTCGACGGCATCGACCTGGTGATCCCCGGCGGTACGACCCTCGCCGTCGTCGGCCGCTCCGGAGCGGGCAAGTCACTGCTCGCCGCCGTCGCGGGCCGCCTCACCGACCCGGACGCGGGCGAGGTACTCCTCGACGGGATCCCGCTCCGCGACCTGCCCCACGACGACCTGCGCGGCGCGATCGGCTACGCCTTCGACCGTCCGGCACTGCTCGGGACGACGATCGAGGACACGATCGCGTTCGGCCTACGGTCGCCCTCCCCCGCCCGCGTCCGGCAGGCCGCGCTCATGGCCCATGCGGACACGTTCGTCCGCCGCCTCCCCCACGGCTACGCCACCCCCGTCGCCGACGCGCCCCACTCCGGCGGCGAGTCCCAACGCCTCGGCCTCGCCCGGGCGTTCGCCCACGAAGGCCGTGTCCTGATCCTCGACGACGCCCTCTCCAGCCTCGACACGATCACGGAACACCACATCACGAAGTCCCTCACGGGCCCCGACGCCACCGGCACCCGCCTCCTCATAGCCCACCGCGCCGCTACGGCGG
The DNA here is from genome assembly GCF_040655155.1 of Streptomyces sp. NPDC050508. Lineage (NCBI taxonomy): Bacteria > Bacillati > Actinomycetota > Actinomycetes > Kitasatosporales > Streptomycetaceae > Streptomyces > Streptomyces sp. NPDC050508. The sequence continues at coordinate 701,958 of NZ_JBFAJJ010000001.1, read as the reverse complement.
CCCGCGCGGACCTGGTGGCCTGGCTGGACGGGGGGCGGGTGCGGGCGGTCGGGGTGCATGCGGAGTTGTGGGGGATGGCGGGGTATCGAGGGGTGTTCGGGGAGGTGGAGGGGTTGGCGGATACGGGAAGGGATGGGGTCGGCGTGGAGGCGGTGAGTGGTTCGGAGGGATCGGGGGCTGCCGAGAGAGCCATGCGCGGAGGGACTCGGGGCGCAGAGGGCGGGACGGGGTGATGTCGGGCGGGGAGGAGCAGGCGGGCCGACTGAACGGACCGATGTCGAACAAGGACCACCAGGGACGCCAAGGATCACCTGTCGGCAACGACTGCTTCGGCGATCACCCGGCAACGAACCCGCCGACGGACCTCGCGGGGGAGCAGACACGGCGAGGACCCGGAGAACGTGAACGGAGTGGCCCGACGGAGACCGAGTGGCACGGCGGGACCGAGGACGACGGTGATGGTCGTAGGCGCGGCCTCAGTCGACCGGGCTTCGGGAGACGGGACAACCCGGCGCCACCCGGCACCAAGTCGGCGGAGACCCTGCGCCGAACCGGCGACGGCATCCGTCGACACCGCCTCGGCTTCCTGCGTCGGCAGCGACTGAACCCGGCACCACTCGACGCCCAGCCGAACGAGGCCACGCGACCCGCCGAACCCCACGCCGACAGCAGCGCCCCTCGACGCGGCCTGCGCTCCCTTCATCGACGACGGCAGAAATCCGCGCCGCCCGAAGCCCAACCGCCAGGGACCACACCATCCACCCGGCCCGACGACAACGGCACCGTCCCTCGGCGCAGCCTCCACTTCCTCCACCGCCGACCGCAGGAACCGGCGCTGCCCCAAGCCCAGTTGGCAAAGGCCAGGCCACCCACCCGGCCCCACGAGAGCGGCTGCGGCCCGCGCTTCTTCCGCCGTCGGCCGCAGCAACCCCCGCCGCCCGAAGCCCCACCGCAGAAGACCACGCCACCCACCCCACCCCACGACGCCGACACCATCCCCCGCCGCGGCCTCCACTTCCTCCGCACCCGCCGGCCCGTGCTGGTCCGCCTCGGTGCCTGGTCCGTGCTGGAAACCGGGCAGACCTTTCTCGTCGGGTACGGGCTTGCTCGGGCGTTGGACGCCGGGTTTCTCGTCGGGCGGGGTGGGGTCGGGCTCGGGTGGCTCGCGGTGGCGGGAGTCGGGGTTGTCGTCGGAGCCTTCGGGACGGGGCGGGTCTATCGGGGTGTCGCCGATCTGGTCGAGCCGCTCAGGGACCGGCTCGTGGAGGGGGTCGTCGCTCGCGGGGTGCGGGAGGCGGACGGCGGGGCACTGTCCGGGCTGACCCAGCAGGTGGAACTGGCCCGGGACACCTTCGCCGGGCTGGTGATGGTGTCCCGTTCGTTCCTGTTCACCGCCGTGGGCGCGCTCGCCGGGTTGTTCTCGCTCGACCCGCTGCTCCTTCTCGTCGTGGCGCCGCCCCTCGTCGCCGGGGTGTGCCTGTTCTCGGCGACCCTGCGTCCACTGGCCCGGCGGCAGGAGACCTTCCTCCTCGCCGACGAGGCCCTCGCCGAGCGGCTGGGCACGGTCTGCCCGGGACTGCGGGACATCACAGCGGCGGGTGCCGAGGAACAGGTCGCCACCGACACCGGGCACCTCGTCGACGCCGAACTGCGTGCCGCGCGTTCACTGGCCCGCTGGGGCGTCCTGCGCGTGGTGTCCCTGGCGGTCGGCGGCCAGTTGCCGATCGTGCTGCTCCTCGCCACCGCCCCCTGGCTCCTCGGCCACGGCGTCACCCCGGGCGGTCTCGTCGGCGCCCTCGCCTATGTCACCCAGTCCCTGCTGCCGGCCCTCCAGAACCTGGTGCACGGCCTGGGCACCAGCGGCTCCCGCCTCGCGGTCGTCCTACGCCGCCTGGCACCCCCGTCGGCCTCCGGACCTCCGAACACAGTCCCCCGACTCGCCGCATCACCGCCCAGCACAGCCGTCCCCCAGGTCCCCGACTCCGGGCTCCCCCAAGACGCCCACCCGGCAGTCGTGGACACGAGCGGCATTCCGACCGTCGCCCCTCCCCCCACCTCGCAACCGGTCGGCGAACCCGTCCCCCACAACCCCAACTGCCCCTCCCCCCAAGGCCCGCACCCGGCCGTCGTAGACCCAAGCGGTGTCCCAAGCGGTGTCCCGACCACCGCCCCACACGTCGCCCCACCACCAGCCGACGAAGCTGTGCTCCACGACCCCGACCTCGCCGTCGTCGGCCCGAGCGGCGCTCCAACCACCATCACCCACCTCACCACCGGCCCACCCCCGCCCAACCCCCCAGCCCTCTCCCTCACCTCCGTCACCTTCGCCTACGGCGCTGCCGGCGAACCCGTCCTCCGCGACCTCACCCTCGCCCTCCCCCAAGGCGGCCACCTGGCCGTCGTAGGACCAAGCGGTATCGGGAAATCCACGCTCACCGCCCTCGCCGCCGGACTGCTGAAGCCCGGACACGGCACGATCCGGGTGTACGGGCGGCCGGTGTCCGAGACAGGCACCCAGCGTGTGCTCATCCCGCAGGAGGCGTACGTCTTCAGTGGGACGCTCGCCGAGAACCTCGGCCATCTGCGGCCCGACCCCGTGCCCGAGGCGGAGTTGCTGGCCGCGGCCGGCGCCGTCGGACTCGCCCCGTTGCTCGAAGCCCTCGGTGGGCCCGGCTCTCCGGTCGACCCGGCGGCGCTGTCCGCGGGCGAGCGGCAGTTGATCGCGCTGACCCGGGCCTATCTGTCGTACGCCCCGCTCGCTCTCCTCGACGAGGCGACCTGCCATCTCGACCCGGAGGCGGAGGAACGTGCCGAGCGGGCCTTCGCCCGGCGGGAGCGGAACGGCGGGGCACTGGTGGTCGTGGCGCACCGGATCAGTTCGGCGCGGCGGGCCGGGCGGGTGCTGGTCATGGACGGGCCGGAGACCGCGCTCGGTACGCACGACGATTTGCTCCGTCGCTCCCCGCTCTATCGGGAGCTGGTGGGCAGCTGGTCGTCAGAGCCAGCCCTCGCCCTGCGAGATACGGATCGCGTCGATGCGGTTGCGGGCCCCGGTCTTGCGGGTGATGGCCGCCATGTAGTTGCGCACGGTCCCGTGGGACAGGTGCAGGCTCCCGGCGATCTCCGCGATGGAGGCTCCCTCGGCGGCGAGCGATAACACGCTCAGTTCCCGGCGGGTCAACGGCATCTCCGCGGCCTTGAGGAATCCGAAGCCCAGCGAATCGTCGACGAAACGTTTCCCCTCGGCGACCCGGCGGATGCCGTGCACGAGCCGGTCGGGTGGGCTGGCCTTGTCGACGTAGCCGAGCGCACCCGCTTCGAGCGCCCGTTTCAGCAGGCCGGGGCGGTGTGCGGTGGCCAGTACGAGGAGGCGTGGCGGGGTGGGGCAGGTGCCGCGGGGGCCGAGTTCGCCGAGCGGCGGGATGCCGTACGTGTCGGCGCAGTCCAGGTCCGCCGCGCAGACGTCCGGCCGTACGGACCGGACGCGACCGGATGCGGTGCGCCACGGGGTGTCGTAGACCCCGAGGTCGGGTTCCCGGCGGAGCCACTCCGCGAGGACCGATCGCACCAGACACGCGTCGTACACCAGAAGTAGCCGGATCACTGCCGCCCCTTCAGCTCGCTGTTCGCCGGTTTCACGGTGGTTTCGCGCGTGCCCCATTGTTCGCTTCCGCGACCGCGCGCGGTCCCGGAGATCCGGCCAACAGGGTGCGCGGGGGCGCACGCGAGGCGCCCGTACGCCGCCGCGCGCTTCAATCTGGGGGGTATACGACAGGGGCCTTCGGGGTACGAACGAGCGCTTCACCACCGCGGGACGATCTCGTTCGCCGTGCGCGTCGGGCGCCCAGGGTGGAGCCTGATCACTGAGACCGCGCGGCCGTGCAAGGAGGTGGTCGGCGTGTCGGACGGACAGTCGTCCCACCTGGCTGCGGTCGGGCGGCCGATGCTGTCTCTCGCGCTGGCCGCGATGATGGACGCCGTCCACGCGCACTCGGGTGCCGTGTATCTGCTGACGCCCGACGAGCCGGTGCTGGAGATGGCCGTGATGGCGGGGCTGCCGCGCGCCTTCGCGGCGCCCTGGGAGCGGGTCGGGCTGAGCGCGCCGATCCCGGTCGCCGAGGCGGTGCGCGAGCGGCGGCTGGTCTGGGTCGGCGGCGAGGAGGACATGGCCCGCCGCTATCCGCGCATCGCGGTCGTGCTGCCGTACCCCTTCGCCCTGGCCGCCGTGCCGATCGCCACGGAGTCGACGGTCCACGGCTCGGTGTTCGTGACCTGGCCCGGTTCGCATCCGCCGGTCCTGTCCGACCGGGACCGCGACCAGCTGACCTCCGCCTGCGACCGGCTCGCGGTGCGGCTGGAGCGGGCCGTCGAGGAGCGTCGCCCGGTGCGGGCCGAGCCCGATCTGCTCGCCACCGGGCCCGCGACGAGCGTGGCCGGGACGCTGGGCACGGTCGAGGCGGCGCGGATGGTGGCCCGGCTGCCGTACGGGCTGTGTTCGCTGGATCTGCACGGGCGGGTCGGCTTCGCGAACGAGGCGGCCGGGGAGCTGCTCGGCATGTCGGTGAGCAGGCTGCTGGGCACCCAGTTGTGGGCGGCGGTGCCCTGGCTCAACGACCCGGTGTACGAGGACCGTTACCGGGCCGCGCTGCTCAGTCAGCAGGTCACGTCGTTCGTGGCGCTGCGACCGCCGGGCGAGTGGCTGTCGTTCCGGATGTACCCGAACACGACCGGGCTGAGCGTACGGATCAGCCGGGCGCGGGCGGTGACGGAGTTGGCCCGGGCGGCGCCGCAGCCCGGTGAGGGGCCGTCGCGGCTTGTGACCATCTCCCAGGTGCTGAGCCTGGCCGGGGCGCTCACCGAGGCGGTCGGGGTGGAGGACGTGGTGCAGCTGATCGCGGACGAGGTCGCCCCGGCCGTGGGCAGCCAGGCGCTGGTCGTCCTCGGTTCGGGGGGCGGGCGGCTGCATGTGCTGGGGCATCGCGGATATCCGGACCCGCATGTCGTCGAGCGCTTCGACGGAATGGCGCTGACCGGGTCGACACCCGGGACGGCCGCGCTGAACAACGGTGTGCCCGCGTTCTTCGACTCACGGCAGGAGCTGGAGCGGCTGTATCCGAGCCGGCACGCCACCCCCGACGGGTTCGCGGCCTGGGCGTATCTGCCGCTGATCGCGTCCGGGCGGCCGGTGGGCACCTGTGTGCTGGCCTATGCCGAGCCGCACGTCTTCCCGGCGGACGAGCGGGCCGTGCTGACGAGTCTGGGCGGGCTGATCGCGCAGGCCCTGGAACGTGCGCTGCTCTACGACGCGAAGAACCAGCTGGCCCATGGACTGCAGGCGGCGCTGCTGCCGCACTCGCTGCCGCCGGTGCCGGGCATCGAGGCCGCCGCCCGCTATCTGCCGGCCACCCAGGGCATGGAGATCGGCGGCGACTTCTACGACCTGGTGACGTCCGAGGGCCTGGCGGCGGTGATCGGTGACGTACAGGGGCACAACGTGACCGCGGCCGGGCTGATGGGGCAGATCCGGACCGCCGTCCGCGCGTACACCACCGTCGGTCAGGCTCCCGCGGAGCTCATGCGCAGCACCAACCGGCTGCTGATCGACCTCGGCTCCGAACTCTTCGCGAGCTGTCTGTATCTACGGCTCGATCCCGGACGCGGTACGGCCGTGATGGCGCGTGCCGGGCATCCGCCGCCGTTGCTGCGCCGTCCGGACGGGCGGGTACGGGTGCTGGACCTGGCCGGTGGTCCGTTGCTGGGTATCGACGCCGACGCCGTGTATCCGACGACGGAGGTCGATCTCGCGCCCGGTTCCGTCCTCGCCCTCTACACCGACGGGCTCATCGAGTCGCCCGGCGTAGACATCGAGGACGCGCTGGCCGAACTGGGCCAACGCCTCGCAGCGGCAGGGGACTTGCCGCTGGAGGAGATCGCCGACGAACTGGTGCGGCACAGCGCCGCGGCACAGGAGCGGATCGACGACGTGGCGCTACTACTGCTGCGGGCCCGCGAGCCGGGACCGGGTCGACTGCCGTGAAAGCAGGGCGGTCCGGCCCTCCCGCCGGAGGGCCGGACCGATCCACCGCCGACCTGAAGGAAGGGGTCGGATCAGTGGTTCGAGGTGAGCGACGAACCGTCGTTGGCCCCGGTGCCGGTGTTCTGGCCGGTGCCGCTCTGGTCCGCGCCGGTGCCCGTGGCGTCGGTCGCGGACGGGTCGACAACGCCGGACTGGTCACCGGTGCCGTCGGTCGCGCTCGGGTCCACGGCTCCGGACTGGTCGCCCGTGCCATCGGTGGCGGACGGGTCCGCGGCGGTCGCCGACGGGTCCGCCGTGGCGGTGTCGCCCGCACCGGCACCCGCGCCGGCGTCACCGAGAGTGGCCCCGGTCGCCGTGAGCGCGGCGGTGACCGGCTGGAAGAAGGTCTCGCCGCCGGCGGTGCAGTCGCCGCTGCCGCCGGAGGTGAGGCCGACCGCGCCGCCGTCCTGGGTGAAGAGCGAGCCGCCGCTGTCGCCCGCCTCGGCGCAGACGTCCGTCTGGATGAGGCCGTTGACGGTGTCGACACCGTTCGGGTCGGTCTCGCTCTGGAAGTTGACGGTCGCGTCGAGCCCGGTGACCGAGCCGTCGTGCAGACCGGTGGTGGAGCCCATCCGGAAGACCTGCGTGCCGACCGTGGCGTCCTCGGCCTGGGTGATCTGGACGGTCTGGCCGTTGCCGACGTTGACGTCGCTCGTGGTCTGCGTGGCCGGGTCGTCGTACTTCACGAGGGAGAAGTCGTTGCCCGGGAAGGTGGCCTGGTCGACGGTGGCGATCGGAGCGCCGTCCTGCGAGTCGGACCACTGCTTCGCCGCGACGCCGCAGTGTCCGGCGGTCAGGAAGGCGGGGGTGCCGTCGCTCGCGGTGACGTTGAAGCCGAGGGAGCAGCGCACGCCGCCCTGGGCGGTCTGGGCGAAGATGGCGTCGCCGCCCGAGACCAGCGTCTTGAAGGACCCGGCGGTCTTCTTGACGGTGGCCATGCTGGTGCCGAGGCTCTTGACCGTCGACAGCACGGTGTCCCACTTGGTGCCCGTGACGGTGCTGTCCGCGAGGACCTGGATCTTGTTGGTCTTCGGGTCGACCGACCAGGCGGTGCCGGGGACGGTTGCCTTGGTCTTCAACACCTTTGCGGCGGCGGTGAGTTCGGCGGTGCTGTTCTGCACCTCGCGCACCTTGGCGCCGGCCTTCTCGGCCTGCACGACCACGTTGTTGTTGTCGCCCGAGATCACGTTGACGACGAGCTGCTGCGTGGCGCTGTCGTAGTAGGACCCGGCGAAGGCGTCACCCAGCAGTCCGGCGATCTGCGAGGAGAGGTCGGAGGCGCCCGTCGCCTTGAGGGTCTTGGGGGTGGCGGCGCCTGCCGAGTTGTCCTGGGACGCGTTGGCGTTCGGCAGCAGGATGGCCGCCGCTCCGAGAGCCGCGACACCTCCGACGGCTATCACGACCTTGCGCTTCGGAATTCGCTTGTGACTCAAACTTCTCGACCTCCTGGGGACCGGGGTCTGTGCCGCCGGGTGGCGGCTTATGGGGGGGCGCCTGGATGCCCGTTGATACGCACGTGTCACGTGGGGCGTTCAATTCCGTTTCCCAACTTCCTTTACAAAAACGGGAATCGGCCATGTGCCGCCCCTGACCCGACGGGGGTACGAGGTGGCTGCGGGCCAGTGCCGACGGCGTGGCGGTCCGTGTCCGTCGGGCGCGCGCCGGGCGGTCGTATGTCTTGATCGAACCGGTGTCGGCCGAACCTGCCCACGCACCGGCCCCGTTCGCGCACTCCCGGCACAGTCCCGGACCGACACGGAACGCGATCGGTCGGCAACGGTCCGTCGAGAACAGCGGGCGGAATCCTCACTTCAGGGAATCTGCACAGCGCGTACCCAACGAAGTCACCAGGTTCGGCAGATCTGCACATGCACACGCCCCCCGGGACGCCTTTGGTAGGGAGTGCCGGATTCCGGTTCCGCCCGGCAACCCTTCCCACGGAGCGATGCCGTGGCGCATGTGAAGAACTCGCCGACACCTCGTGCCCACGCCTGCACGGTTCGAGGTGCGTGAGGCTCAAGTGCCCTGGTGAGGCGGGAGTTTGATTGGCTGCGCCCACCCGCAGCGTGCTTTGATCCATCGCACCGCAGGAGCCACGAGGGCTCCGGAAACGGCGCCCGGCGCCTGCGGTCGCGGCCATCGTCTGTCCCCAGAGGGGGCCGCTCCCCCTTGTGAATATCCATATGAAGGGAAGTTCCCCCATGAACTCCACCCCCCAGGTTCAGACCGTCGAGATCTCCGACGCCGAGCTCGACAACGTCTCCGGCGGCCTGTCCCTGAACGCCCTCAGCACCGTCACCGGTGTTGTGGACGGCATCGCCCCGGTCTCCGGCCTGGTCGACACGGTCGTCGGCACCGTCGAGGGTGTCACCGGCCTGAGCGTTTCCCCGGTCACGAACCTGGTCTCCGGTCTCTGATCGCGTCTTGTTCCACTGAGTCCCGGAGCCGTTTCCCGGCTCCGGGACTCTTGGATGCCGTAAAAGATCTCTCCCCTAGGTGAGGGAAGTTCCGTGCAGTTCCGCCAACAGGCCCTCGCCAAGCTCCAGTCGCCCGAAGAGCTCGATCTTCCGGTGCGCTTCGCGCGTCCGCAGGGCTGGCTCGTGCTCTCCGTGACGGTGGTCGTGGTGGCCGCCGCTTCCGTGTGGGCGGTCACCGGTTCCGTGGCGTCCACGGTCGGGGCGTCCGCCATCCTCACGCACGGGGAGGGCAGTTACATCCTGCAGAGTCCCGTGGCCGGACAGGTCACCGCCGTCCTCGCGCAGGAAGGGGAACGGCTGCCCGCCAACTCCCCTGTCCTGAAGGTCCGTACGAGCGCCGGCGACGCCGTCGTGCGCACGGTCGCCGCGGGCCGGATCACCGCGCTCGCCGCCACCATCGGCCAGATCATCCAGACCGGCGCGAACGTCGCCGCCGTGGAGAAGGTCGCCCGCGCCACCGACCCGCTGTACGCGACGGTGTACGTGCCTGCCGAGAACGCGGCCTCCATTCCCGCGAACGCAGCCGTCGACCTGACCGTCTCCTCGGTTCCGACGCAGACGTACGGCGTGCTGCGCGGCCATGTGAAGGCGGTGGACCGGTCCGCCGAGTCGGCGCAGTCGATCGCCGCGTTCCTCGGGGACAGCCAACTGGGCGAGCAGTTCACCAAGAAGGGCAGGCCGGTGGCCGTGCTGGTGAAGCTCGACAAGTCGAAGGGGACGAAGAGCGGGCTCAAGTGGTCGTCCCAGGACGGGCCGCCGTTCGCCCTCACCTCCATGACCATGGCCTCGGCCTCGATCCGGCTGGCCGATCAGCGTCCCCTCGATTGGCTGCTGCCGTGAGCCCCGCACAGGACACCCGTTCGCGGCGCCGTTCCGCGCCGCCGAAGCGCCCGGTCCCCAAGGGCCGTGTGAAGACGGTCCGTTCACCCACCGTGCTCCAGATGGAGGCCGTCGAGTGCGGTGCCGCCTCACTCGCGATGGTGCTCGGCCACTACGGCCGCCACATCCCGCTGGAGGAACTGCGCATCGCCTGCGGTGTCTCCCGCGACGGCTCACGCGCCAGCAACCTGCTGAAGGCGGCGCGCAGTTACGGCCTGACGGCCAAGGGCATGCAGATGGACACGGCCGCCCTCGCCGAAGTGCGGTCCCCTGCGGTCCTGTTCTGGGAGTTCAACCACTATGTCGTCTACGACGGCATGGGGCGCCGCTTCGGCCGGCGCGGGGTGTACATCAACGACCCAGGAAAAGGCCGCCGGTTCGTGCCCATGGAGGACTTCGACTCCAGCTTCACCGGTGTCGTCCTCGTCATGGAACCTGGCGACGGTTTCGAGAAGGGCGGGCGCAAGCCTGGCGTCCTCGGCGCGATGCCGGCCCGGCTGCGCGGTACCGCGGGCACGATGCCCGCCGCCGTTCTCGCGAGCCTGCTGCTGGTCCTGGTCGGTGCGGCGATGCCCGCGCTCAGCCGGACCTACATCGACATGTTTCTGATAGGTGGTCAGACGTCCCTGCTGGGCGTCCTGTTCGCGTCGATGGGCACCTGCGTCCTGCTCACGCTGGCGCTGACCTGGCTGCAACAGGCGAACCTGCTGCACGGCCGCATCATCTCCTCCACTCTCTCCAGCGCTCGCTTCCTGCGCCATCTGCTGCGGCTGCCGGTGACGTTCTTCTCCCAGCGGAGCCCGGCCGACCTGGTGCAGCGCCTCCAGTCGAACGACGCCGTCGCCGAGACCCTGGCCCGCGACCTCTCGGCAGCGGGCGTGGACGCGGTGGTCGTGGTGCTCTACGCGTTCCTGCTCTACTCGTACGACCCCCAACTGACCTACGTGGGCATATGTGTTGCCCTGCTGAACGTGGTGGCGATGCGGGTCGTCATCCGGCTGCGCGCGACCCGTACCGCCAAGCTCCGTGCCGACAGCGCCCGGCTCACCAACACGGCATACACCGGGCTCCAGTTGATCGAGACGATGAAGGCGACCGGCGGCGAGGACGGCTACTTCCGCAAGTGGGCCGGACAGCACGCCACCACCCTGGAGGAACAGCAGCGGCTCGGGGTGCCGAGCGCCTGGCTGGGCGTGGTCGCGCCGACACTCGCCTCGCTCAACAGCGCGCTGATCCTGTGGATCGGTGGCATGCGAGCCGTGGAGGGGGGCATCTCGGTCGGTCTGCTGGTCGCCTTCCAGTCCCTGGTCACCCGCTTCACCGCGCCGATCACCCGGCTCAACGGCGTCGCGGGCCGCATCCAGGACTTCGCGGCCGACGTGGCCCGTCTCAAGGACGTCGAGAACTTCCAGGCCGATCCCCTCTACTCCCGTGCCGGCGGCGCCGATTCGACCCGCCGGCTGCAAGGCCACGTCGAGCTGGAGAACATCACCTTCGGCTACAGCCCGCTCGACAAGCCGCTGCTCACCGGCTTCGACCTGACGGTCGGCCCGGGTCAGCAGGTGGCGCTGGTCGGCGGCTCCGGCAGCGGCAAGTCCACGGTCTCCAGGCTGATTTCGGGCCTCTACACGCCCTGGGAGGGCGTGATCCGCATCGACAACCACCGCCTGGAGGACATCCCGCGCGGCGCGCTCGCCGCCTCCGTGTCCTTCGTCGACCAGGACGTGTTCCTCTTCGAGGGCTCGGTCCGCGACAACGTGGCGCTGTGGGACCCGTCGATCCCGGACGACGCCGTGGAGGACGCCCTGCGGGACGCGGCCCTGTACGACGTGGTCATGCGACGCCCCGGCGGCATCCACAGCCGGGTCGAGCAGGACGGGCGCAACTTCTCCGGCGGTCAGCGTCAACGCCTGGAGATCGCACGGGCGTTGGTGCGCAGGCCCAGCATCCTCGTGCTCGACGAGGTGACGAGCGCCCTGGACGCGGAGACCGAGCTGATCGTGATGGACAACCTGCGCAAGCGCGGCTGCGCCTGCGTGGTGATCGCACACCGGCTCAGCACCGTGCGGGACAGCGACGAGATCGTCGTCCTCGAACACGGGACGATCGTGGAACGCGGGCGGCACGACGCCCTGGTTGCGGCCGGCGGCGCGTACGCCACGCTGGTCAAGGAGCGGTGAGATGACGTCCGTTCACGAGGGTGACCTGGTCCTCGGTGCGCTGGGATCCCTGGGCACGCCGATCGACTGCGCCGGATTCAACCGCCTCGACCTCGAAGGCCCGCAGGTGCTGTGGCTCGTCGCGTCGGGCGCCATCGACCTCTTCGCGGTCGACGCCGTACAGCAGGGGCACTGGCACCACCTCGGCCGACTGGAAGCGGGCTCGCTGCTGCTCGGTCCGGTCACCGGACCCCAACACACGCTGGTGGCACGCCCGTTGCGGGACTGCGTGGTGCACCGCATCAACCTGCGCGAGCTGTACCAGGCCGCGGACACCCAGACCTGGTCGTACGACGAGTACGGCAACCCCCAGTACGTGCCGCCGACTTCGAGCCCGCTCGAATACGCCCTCGCCCTCGGCGTCGGCCGCGGCCTCTCCATCCTCTTCCAGGCACCGATGGCCACCGAACGGGCCGCCGCGCTCACCGACGACGACGTCTTCTGGATGCAAGTCCCGCCGGGCAGCGTGCAGTACGGCTCGATGTACGGCGCGGAGGCGGCGGCCGATCTGCTGATGGATCCGGGTGTCTGGCAGGGCATGGTCGACCAGCAGTACCGGCTGCTGTCCACGCTGGACAAGTGGATCGAGCAGCTGGAGCGCACCCACGAGACGCGAACCGCCGCCGGTATCAAGGCCGGTGAGGCGGTGCGCGCCCAGGCGGACCGGACGCTGCTGGCGTCGATCGGCAAGTCGTCGGCCCGGCGCACGACGGCCGCCGACGCCGACGCGTCGTACGCGGCCTGCAAGTTGGTCGCCGAGGCAGCGGGCATCACCCTCGCCGAACCCGCGCAGAGCGGCAGCGAGAGCGACCGCCTCGACCCGGTCGAGCGCATCGCCCTCGCCTCCCGGGTCCGGGTGCGCGCCGTACGGCTCGACGGGCGCTGGTGGCGCGACAACGTCGGCCCGCTGGTGGGCCATCGGGCGTTGTCGGGGGCGCCGGTCGCACTGCTGTGGCGGCGCGGCGGCTACGTCGCCGTCCATCCGGCGACCGGGCGCGAGACCCCGATCGAGAAGGCGAACGCGGAGGAGTTCGAGCCGCGCGCGGTGATGTTCTACCGCCCGCTGCCCGAGCGCCGACTCAGCCCGCTCGGGCTGATGCGCTTCAGCATGCAGGGCACCGGCAGCGATCTGTCGAACCTGCTGATCAGCGGGCTGGTGACGGTGGTGATCGGGGCGTTGGTGCCGATCGCGACGGGCAAGGTGCTCGGCGAGTTCGTGCCGAAGGCGCAGACGAACTTGATCGTCCAGGTCTGTCTGGCCGTGATGATCACCAGTGTGGTGGCGGCGGCCTTCATGCTGCTGGAGAACCTCACCATCCTCCGCCTGGAGGGCCGCATCGAGGCCACGCTCCAACCGGCCGTCTGGGACCGGCTGTTGAGACTCCCGACGAAGTTCTTCACCGAACGCTCCACAGGCGAACTCGCGAGCGCGGCGATGGGCATCAGCTCGATCCGCCGTCTGCTGGCGGGAGTTGGCCCGGTGGTCGCCCAGTCGGTGACGGTCGGCGCGATGAACCTGGGGCTGCTGTTCTGGTACAGCCCCTCGATGGCGCTCGCGGCGATCGGCATGCTCGTCGTGATCGCGGCCGTGTTCCTGGGCCTCGGCCTGTGGCAGGTGCGCTGGCAGCGCAAGCTGGTCGTGCTCAGCAACAAGCTGAACAACCAGGCGTTCCAGACTCTGCGCGGTCTGCCGAAACTGCGGGTCGCGGCGGCCGAGAACTACGCCTACGCGGCCTGGGCCTCCGAGTTCGCCCGCAGCCGCGAGTTGCAGCAGCGGGTCGGCCGGATCAAGAACCTCACCACGGTCATGGGAGCGGTGTACCTGCCGGTCTGCACCCTGCTGATGTTCATGCTCCTCGCGGGCCCGGCGCGCGGCTCGATGTCGGCGGCCTCCTTCCTCACCTTCAACACCTCGGTGACGATGCTCCTGACCTCCGTCACCAGCCTGACCGGCGCCTTCGTCTCCGCGGTGTCCGCACTCCCCCTCTTCGAGGAGATCAGGCCGGTCCTGGACGCGGCCCCGGAGGTCCGCACCGCGAGCACCCGCCCCGGCCAGTTGTCCGGCGCGATCGAGGCCCGCCGGGTCTCCTTCCGCTACGCCGACGACGGCCCCCTCGTCCTCGACGACGTGTCCTTCAATGTCCGAGCGGGCGAGTTCGTGGCGATCGTCGGCCCCAGCGGCTGCGGCAAGTCCACCCTCCTGCGCCTTCTCATAGGCTTCGACAAACCGGTCTCCGGCAGCGTCCTCTACGACGGCCAGGACCTCGGCGCCCTCGACCAGTCCGCGGTACGGCGGCAGTGCGGTGTCGTGCTCCAGCACGCGCAGCCGTTCACCGGTTCCATCCTGGACGTCATCTGCGGCACCGAGCCGTTCACGCCGGAGGAGGCGATGGCGGCGGCCGAGATGGCGGGGCTCGCCGAGGACATCAAGCGGATGCCGATGGGCCTGCACACCATCGTCGCGGGCAGTGGCGCGGTGTCGGGCGGTCAGCGTCAACGCCTCATGATCGCGCAGGCGTTGATCCGCCGACCGCGCATTCTCTTCTTCGACGAGGCGACCAGCGCCCTGGACAACGAGACCCAGCGCACGGTGATCGAGAGCACCAAGGCCCTCAACGCGACCCGGATCGTCATCGCGCACCGCCTGTCGACGGTGCTGGACGCGGACCGCGTCATCGTCATGGAGGACGGCAAGGTCGCCCAACAGGGCCCGCCCGCCCAGCTGTTGGCGGACACGGGCGGCCGTCTGCACGAGCTGGTACGGCGGCAGATGGCGTGACGGCTCAGCTGTCGGTGTGATGGGTCAGTCCATGCCCGGCACGGGCGCGCCGGAGGGGATCCCGGCCGCCAAGTAGCCGTCGTAGAACGCCTTCCAGGGCACATCGGCACCGGTATGCGGTCCCTCGACGCGCTCGCCGCGGGCCTTCGCGTCCAGGGCGGCGAGACAGACCTCCCAGCCGGCGCCGTTGCGGGACGCGGTGTTCGCGGCGCTCAGGATGTGGGTGAGCGTGAAAGTGGTGCGCTTCTCCTCGACCTCCTCCAGGTCGAAGTGCAGCTCGTCGCCGCCCCATTCGAAGGAGAGGTGCCGGGGCGCGTCGACGGCGACGACCCGGCCGGTCGACTCCGGCATGTTGGGGTCGCCGCTGAAGGTGACCGTGCCGCCGGGACGCAGGTCGAACTCGGCGCGTGAGGGGAACCACTGGGCGAGTTCGTCCGGGTCGGTCACGAACTGCCAGACCCGGTCGAGGGGTTGGTCGTAGGTGCGGCTGAATCGGACGGCGGGGCGGCCGTCGTCCAGGGTCAGGTACGTGCCGGTGAGATCGACGGACATGGCGGATCAGTCCTTCGGGGTGGGTTGCGAGGTGTCGTCGTCGTCCGACGTCTCGTCGAGGCGGCGGCCCAGTGCGTCCAGGCTGCGGTTCCACAGCTCGCGGTAGGGAGCGAGCCAGGCGTCGAGTTCGGCGATCGGGGCCGGGTCGAGGGCGTAGACGCGGCGCTGTGCGTCCTGCCGTACCCGGACCAGGCCCGCGTCCCGCAGTACCCGCAGATGCTTCGACGTGCTGGGCTGGCTCAGACCGCATGCCTCCACGATCTCGCCGACGGGCCGGGGCCGCTCCAGGAGCAGGCCCACGATGGCCCGCCGGTGGGGATCGGCGAGGGCGGTCCAGAGCGAGGCGTCGGACATGACTCCAATATGCCTCGGCGGTTATATGCCGGTCAAGGCATGCTCAGTGCTCAGGAGACCGGACGGCCGTACCCCGCGACACCCCCGTGATCCACCCCGTGCGCCGCCCAGCTGTACAGATGCAGATCGAGGCCGTCCGGGTCGTTGAACACCAGGAGCCAGCCGATCGAGGCCTCGATGTCGGCGCGGTCCCGGACCGCGAAGCTGACCGGGTCGAAGCTCTGACAGCCTTGTGCCGCCTGGGAGTTGACACGCAGGCAGAGCATCGAGTCGCCGAGCCCCGGGACCTCCCCCGCCACGCCGCGCACGACTCCGTCCGCATCCTGGAACTCATGCGTGACCTTGAAGCCGAGGACGCGGCCGTACCAGTGCCGTGAGCGGTCGAGGTCGGTGACGGGCATCTTCACGTGGTGGATTCCGGCGAGGACGACCCGCACCCGCATCCGAGAAGCAGCCGCCCACCTCTTCACAGAGAACGGGTACACGGGCACGCGAATGAAGGAGGTGGCGGCGCCGGCCGGTGTCGGTGAGCGCACGCTGTACGACGCGTTCCCCACCAAGGCCGCACTGTTCGGGCACACCCTGGGCGTCACGCTCGCCGGTGACGAGGAACCGGTCGCCGTCCCGGACCGCCCCGAGACTCTGGCGATTCGGGACGAGCCCGACCCCGAGCGCGCGATCGGCCGTGCCGTCGACCAGACGACCGACCTGCTGGAGCGCGCCGGTGACCTGATCATGGGGACCGTCGAGGCGGCCGGCGCCGACCCTGACATGCGGGCGTCCGCGGATGCCGGTGCCGAGGCCACGTACGGGGTACATCTCGCTCTGGCCACGGCACTTGAGGAGCGCGGAGCCCTCCGCCCGGGCCTCGACGCGCACACCGCCGCCGACACGCTCTACGCCCTCGCCTCACCGCACATGCATCAACTCCTGCGCAGGCACCGGGGTTGGACACGGGACGCCTATCGGGTGTGGCTGCGGCGGGTGTTGGTCGCGGAGTTGCTCGGGCCTCACTGAACGGCGCCCTGCCACAGCTCCGGCACCTCGCCCGCGCTGCTGTGCATCTGGGTCGCCAACACCCGTACCGCCGCCGCGAATTGATCCGGGTTGCGCAGGACCTCCATGTGGATGCCGGGGAATTCGACCCACGGCACCCCGATCCTGCGGGCGATCTCGATCGACGGCCGGGCGTAGTACGTACCGCGGTCCTCCGCGCCCGCGCCCAACACCACGGGAAACGGGGCCGACTTGAGCGCGGTCTCGTCGGGCCGGAAGGCGGCGAAGCCGGGCCACTCCGTGCCGAAGAGGTGGTCCTGGTTGCCGATGAACCGCTTCCAGAGGTCGGCGGGCCAGCGGTACGTCCCCTCGCCGCGTGTCGTCTCCGCGAACCGGCGACCGGCCGCGGGTGCCCCGCCCTGCTCGTACAGTGCGGCCAGTTCGGCGAAGAAGCCGCGCCCCGGGTCGCCGTCGGGCAGGACGTTCACGGCGGGCGGTTCGTGAGCGATCAGGCCCGCCATCGCCTCCGGGTGCAGCGCGGCCAGCGTGAGGCCGATGATCGCGCCCCCGCTGTTGCCGAACACCAGCGCCCGCCCGTCGGCCAGTCCGTCGATGAGCGCGCGGGCGTCGGCCGCCTGCACGGTGAGTTCCATCGGGGTCCGGGACCGGCCCGTGCTGCGCGAGTTGCCGCGCCGGTCGTAGGAGATCACCATGAAAGCGTCGGAGAGGGCCTCGGCGATGCCGGAGTAGTAGCCGGCGTCTCCCCCTGCCCCGCTGATCATGAGCAGCGCCGGGCCGGTGCCTCGCACCTCGTAGTACAGCCCGGCCCCATCGGCCTCGAACATGCCACTGCGCACGCCTGCTCCCCATCCTCAGCGAAACGTTGCCGTTTCGCTGCGAGTGCTCTAGTCTCCATGTGTACGAAACCGTTTCGTTTACGTTTTGGTAAACCCCGAACGACTTCCCTGGAGTGGTTCCCGATGTCCCAGAAGACATTGACCGAAGACACCCGGTCGGGTGCCGGAGAGGCGCAGTCCGCGCCCTCCTCCAAGCGGTGGTGGATCCTCGCGATCGTCGCCGTCGCTCAGTTGATGGTGGTCCTCGACGCCACCATCGTGAACATCGCCCTCCCGTCGGCCCAGAAGGACCTCGGCTTCTCCGACGGCAACCGGCAGTGGATCGTCACCGCGTACGCCCTGGCCTTCGCCTCCCTGCTGCTGCTCGGCGGCCGGATCGCCGACCTGTTCGGCCGCAAGACCGCCTTCCTCGCCGGTGTCGTCGGATTCGCCGCCGCCTCCGCACTCGGCGGCGCCGCCACCAGCTTCGAGATGCTGGTCACCGCACGCGCCCTCCAGGGTGTCGCGGGCGCACTCCTCGCGCCGGCCGCGCTCTCCCTGCTCAACACGACGTTCACGGACGCCCGTGAGCGCGCCAGGGCCTTCAGCGTCTACGGCGCCATCGCCGGCGCCGGTGGTGCGGTGGGGCTGCTGCTCGGCGGTGTGCTGACCGACGCCTTCGACTGGCGCTGGACGCTCTACGTCAACGTCGCCATCGCCTTCGTCGCCTTCGCCGGCGGCTGGGTCCTGCTCAGCAACCACCGCGACGCCGCGGGCTCCAAGCTGGACGTACCGGGCACGGTACTGGTCGCCGGTGGTCTGTTCTCCCTCGTCTACGGCTTCTCCAACGCCGAGACGCACGACTGGAGTTCGCCGCAGACCTGGGGCTTCCTGATCGCGGGCGGTGTGCTGCTGGCGGCCTTCGCGTGGTGGCAGAACCGTGCCGCGCACCCGCTGCTGCCGCTGCGTATCCTGCTCGACCGCAACCGGGGCGCCTCGTTCCTCGCCGTGCTGATCACCGGTGCGGGCATGTTCGGTGTGTTCCTCTTCCTGACCTACTACCTGCAGCTGAACCTGGGCTTCAGCCCGACCAAGACCGGTGTCGCGTTCCTGCCGATGATCGGCGCCCTGATGGTGATGGCGCAGATCGGCACCACGATGCTCGTGCCGCGCCTCGGCCCGAAGGTCGTCATTCCGCTGGGCTTCGCCATCGCCATGGTCGGCATGGCCTGGCTGACCGGCATCGGAACCAGCTCGTCCTACGCGACCCACGTCCTGCCGCAGCTGATCGTGATCGGCGCGGGTCTCGGCATGGTGATGCCGCCGGCGATGCAGCTCGCCACGAGCGGTGTGGCCGCCGAGGACGCGGGCGTCGCCTCCGCGACGGTCAACGCCATGCAGCAGGTGGGCGGTTCGATCGGTACGGCGCTGCTGAACACGCTGGCCGCGAGCGCCGCGACCGACTACCTGGCCGGGAAGGACGCGTCCAGCAAGCTGGTCCAGGCGCAGGCGACGATCGAGAGCTACACCACCGCGTTCTGGTGGTCGGCCGGTTTCTTCGCCGCGGGCACGCTGATCGCGTTCGTGCTCTACCGTCGCGGGGTTCCGCAGCAGGAAGCGGACGCGGCGCCGGTCGTCCACATGTGACCGGGTTCGCCCGAGCCTGAGCCGCACAGACCGAGGGGTCGCCGTCCGCAGGGAGACGGCGGCCCCTCTTCTCTTCCCTGAAGTGTCGGCTGAGCGTTCCGTCTGGCGACAACTGAACGGAAGTCAACCTTCCGAACCGAAATTCACCATGTCGAGTGAACCAGATCTTGCGGACGGCGTATCAGGGATGCTCGGGGCCCCTCCGGGGTAACTACCGAGACCGAATGCGTCCCGTGCCGAGGTGGAGCGGCCATGACAGCGGAAGCGGACGAACGCGACAGTCCCGCGGCCAACTCCTGTGCCCGTACGCGGTCGAGCGGCCCCTTCACGGTGGTCGAGGTCTCGGGGGAGATCGACATGGCGACCGCCGATCTGGTCATCGATCACCTGGACGCCGCCACCGCGGTCGAGGAGCCCGACGTGCTGGTGGATCTGCGGCCCGTCGAGTTCTTCGACTGCTCGGGGTTACGCGTCCTGTGCCGGGCCGAGCGGCGGGCCAGGGAGCGCGGCGGGCGGCTGCGGATCGTCTCCGACGGGCCGCGCATCGACCGGCTGTTGCGTGCCTCGGGACTGTTCGGCCGCTTCCCGCCGCTCCGCGTGCTGCCCTCGCACGACGAGAGGCCGCAATGACGACAGGGGCCGGCACGGGCGACCCCACACCGCCCGGCCGACCCCTGGTGCGGGACCGCAGTACTCCGCGACAGGGGTACGCACTCCCCAGCTACGGACCCTCCCTGTTGCTCACGGAGACCGTGCGATCCCGGTCTCTCAGAACGTGAAGACGCCTCCGTATCCGTAGGAGTCCTTCACGCACTCGTTGGAGAAGACGCGCTCGTAGGAGACGCGTCTGCCCTGCCAGACACCGTCGATGGTGACGACGACGGGGTGGTAGAGCTTGTTGCAGAGCACGTCGTCCCGGGCCGTCAGGGCGTCGAAGTCGCCCCCGATGCCGCGCAGTTCGGCGCAGGCCCGGTCGGCGGCGGGATGGGTGCCCGAGGCGGTCGGCGCGCAGGTGAGGGTCACCGCGCGTTCCGGTGTGGTGACGGCGGCGTCGTTCCCGTGGCCCATGGTCAGCACCAGGGCCGACGGGGCGTAGAGCGCGGACGGGCTGGCGCCGTGGGCTGCGAGGGCGGTGCCGGTCAGGGGCCCGCAGACGGCGGTGGCCGTCAGACCCAGAGTCGCTGCCCAGCGCGCGGTGTTCCGCATTGTGTGCATCCTTCCGCTCGATACGAACCGATCACGAACCGATCGGTTCGAAGAGGTGCCGGTCCCGCTCGGTCGGTGCCGGACCGGCGGGCGCCACTCTGCCGAGTCCGCCGCCGAAACTCACATCCCACCCACAGGTTTCAGTAACCTTGCGTGTTGAATCAGTGGCGTGAAGTCACAGAATTCGAACACGTCGACCCCGTAACCGCGCGGTTCTTGATCGCCGAAGCGGGTCGGATGGCCGGTTTACCCGTGCTCGCCAATCGTCCTGAAACAGTCCCGAAACATTCCGCTTCAGCTCTCGGCGCACTCCACCGCAGCCCCTTGCATTCACTCTGCTCGCGAGTAATCGTCATTACATGATTACGACAGAGCAGCAGGAGAAGCTTCGCGGCTGGTTCACCGGCCGCCTGCCGGACGACCTGTTCGAGGAACTGGTCGAGGTCACGGTGGACCGCGAGGAGGTCACCGTGATCGGCCGCATCCCCGCACCCAAGCTCGCCGAGGACGTCTCGGACGCCGAGAAGGAGGCGGCCGTCCAGGGCCGGGTCCAGGAGTTCCGCGAGCGCACCCGGGAGACCCGGATCGCTCTCGCCCGCGAGGCCGAGCACCGGTTCCACAGGAAGGTCTCGTGGGGTGTGGAGTGCGCCGGGGAGCGGTCCCTGTTCACGCACATCGCCGCCCCCGTCATGACCAGGCTGCGCCAGCCCGAGCGCCAAGTCCTCGACACCCTCATCGCCGCCGGCGTGGCCCGCAGCCGCAGCGACGCGCTCGCCTGGTGCGTCCGCCTCGTCCAGCGCCACACCGACGACTGGCTCAGCGAACTGCGCGACTCCCTCGAACACGTCCAGCGGGTCCGCGCCCAGGGCCCCGACACCGAACCGGAGGACGCGCCCGGCGAAACCGAGTGACTTCAGGGTGGACGATTCCTCCACCCACGGCACGGAAGATGGATGAACCGTCCTCTGGTGCGGGTGTCGCGGCCCGCCATAACGTCGCCAGACACCCTGAGGACGGCATCCGCTCACTCCGCCCACCCCGCGCGCGTGAACGGCCGTCCACACCGCCACCGCGCCACAACGCGCTCCACCGCCGTCCCCCGCTGGAGCCCCCTTGTCCTCGCAGCCCGCCCCCTCCCCCGCCGCGCCGAGCCAGTCCCTGACCGAGGTCGAGACCTACGGCGTCGAGCGCATCCCCGACGCGGACCGCACCGCCACCCCGCTCGACCTGTTCCGGGTCGCGTTCGGCGGCGCCAACACCTTCTCCACCTGTGTCCTGGGCGCCTTCCCGATCCTGTTCGGCCTCTCCTTCTGGCAGGGCCTCGCGGCCACGCTGCTGGGAGTCGTCGTAGGCGCGCTGATCCTGTGCCCGATGGCGGTGTTCGGCCCGGTCAACGGCACGAACAACGCGGTCGCCTCCTCCGCGCACCTGGGCGTGCACGGCCGGGTCGTCGGCTCGTTCCTGTCCCTCCTCACCGCCGTCGCGTTCTTCTCCATCTCGGTGTGGAGCTCCGGCGACGCCCTGGTCGGCGGCGCGCACCGGCTGTTCGGCCTGGAGCAGAGCACGCTGTCGTACGTCGTCGCGTACGCGCTGTTCGCCGGACTGGTCCTCGCGGTGTGCGTCTACGGCTTCCGGTTCATGCTGTTCGTCAACAAGATCGCCGTGACGTCCGCGACGGTCCTGTTCCTGCTCGGCGCGATCGCCTTCGCCGGTGACTTCGACCCGTCGTACGCCGGTGTCTTCACGTCCTCGGCGGACGCGGCGACCCAGTCGCTGTTCTGGCCGTCGTTCATCGGCGCGGCCCTGATCGTGCTCTCCAACCCGGTGTCGTTCGGCGCTTTCCTCGGCGACTGGTCGCGCTACATCCCGGCGAACACCCCGCGCCGCAAGGTGGTTGGGGCCGCGTTCCTGTCCCAGATCGCGACACTGCTCCCGTTCGTCTTCGGCCTGGCGACCGCGAGCATCATCGCCACGAAGGCCCCCAAGTACGTCGACCCGGCCGCCCCGAACTTCGTGGGCGGACTCCTCGCGATCTCGCCGAGCTGGTTCTTCCTCCCGGTGTGTCTGCTGGCCCTGATCGGCGGCATGTCGACGGGCACCACCTCGCTCTACGGCACCGGGCTCGACTTCTCGTCGGTGTTCCCGCGGCTGTCGCGGGTGCAGGCGACGTTCCTGGTCGGTGTGCTGTCGATCGCTTTCATCTTCATCGGGCGGTTCGGCTTCGACCTGGTGCAGTCGATCTCCACCTTCGCGACGATGATCATCACCTGTACGACACCGTGGATGGTCGTGATGATGCTGGGCTTCTACACCCGGCGCGGCTGGTACGACCCGGACGCGCTCCAGGTCTTCAACCGCCGTCAGCGCGGCGGCCGTTACTGGTTCGCGCACGGCTGGAACTGGCGCGGCATGACCGCCTGGTGGGTGGCCGCCGTCGTCGGTGTGCTGTTCACCAACATCCCGGGGCAGTTCGTCGGCCCTCTCGGCGACCTGGCGAACGGCGTGGACATCAGCCTGCCGCTGTCGCTGGCCGTGGCCGCCGTGCTGTTCCTGAGCCTGCTCAGGCTGTTCCCCGAACCCCGCGCCGTGTACGGCCCGGAGGGCGCTCGGCTGGCCCGTACGGTCGAGGTCCCGGTACCGGCGATCACCGGCCCCGGCACGGAGACCCAGGCGCCCACGCTGGTCACCGAGGGCAGCTGATGCCGTCCGCATGGATCGACCTGTCGGTGCCCGTCGTCACCGGGATGCCCGTGTATCCCGGTGACCCGGCCGTCGAGGTCTCCTCCGCCCTGCGCGCACCCCGGGACGGTGTCAACGTCCTTCAGCTGCACATGGGTTCGCAGTCGGGCACGCATGTCGACGCCCCCTACCACGTGGACGACGCGTGGCCCCGCCTCGACGAACTGCCCCTGGAACGCTTCGCCGGGCACGCCGTGGTGGCCGACGTACGGGGACTGCCGGCCCGGGCACCGATCACGCCCGGTCTGCTGGCGCCCGCACTGAGCCGGTTGCGGCCGGGGTCCCTGGTTCTGCTGGCCACGGGCTGGTCGGCGTACTGGGGCACCGACGACTACCTCGCCCACCCGTGGCTCACCCCGGAGGCGGCCGAAGCTCTCGTCGCGGCAGGGGTCCGTACGGTCGCAGTCGACGCGCTCAGTGTCGATCCGACGCCCCGACCCGGCGATGTGACGGCCGACTTCGGGCTGCCCGCGCATCGTGTGCTGTGCGGCGCGGGCGGGGTGATCGCCGAGAACCTCACGGGTCTGGATCAGCTGGTGGGCATCGCGGACGTGGAACTGTTCCTGTTCCCGCTGCGGCTGCCGAGGGCGGACGGTGCGCCGGTACGGGCCGTGGCGCGGGCGGTCTGATCGTTCCGGGAAGGTCGTTGTCAGACCCGGCGGTTACGTTGGGACCATGACTCGATTCGTGGTGGTGGCAGGCGCGTGGCTCGGTGCGTGGGCGTGGGACGAGGTGGTGCCCGAGCTGCGCGGGGCCGGGCACGAGGTGCATGCGCTGACCTTGTCCGGGCTGGCGGAGAAGCAGGGGATCCCGGCCGGGCAGCAGACCCATGTCCAGGACATCGTCGACGAGATCGAGCGCCTCGATCTGCGGGACGTCGTTCTGGTCGGACACAGCTACGCCGGTGTACCCGTTGGCCAGGCAGCCGAGCGGACAGGCGACCGGCTGGCCCGGGTGGTGTTCGTCGACTCGAACGTGCCGGTCGACGGGAAGTCGTTCCTGGACAGCTTCCCGAGCGACTTCATCAGGAAGTCGCTCGACGAGAACGGCGGCGACTGGCCGCCCCTGGACCCGGCCGACTACGCGGGCCAGGGCCTCACGGACGAGCAGATCACCCGCATAGTCACCGACGGGACCCCACACCCGGGTGCCACCCTCACCGAACCCGCGGTCCTGGCGCACCCGTTGGCCGACCTCCCGGCCACCTACATCAAGTGCCTGCTCGACGGCGACGAGTTGCCGACCCCGGTGGACGAACTGGTCGCGAGCGGGCGCTGGGAGCTGGTCCGGATGGACACGGGCCACTGGCCGATGTTCTCCCGGCCCCGCGAACTGGCCCGGATACTCGTCGAGTCGGCCACCTGGTCCTGACGCACGCGGACGCCCGCCTGCCTCCCCCCACCCCCACAAGGATTTCGTATGCCCTCCACGAAGAACGTCCTGGCCGTCGTCCCACCCCACATGGGCGGCCGCACCGCGGGAGCCGGACTCGCGACGCTGCTGCCCGAAGGGGTGGACGTCACCGTCGTCGAGACGGTCGACGAGAACCCTCAGGCTCTGCGTGCGGCGCACGTCGTCATCACCGCGCTCTCCCCGGTGACCGCCGAACACCTCGCCGCCGCCCCGGAGTTGGAGCTGGTGCAGTGCGCGAGTCACGGCTTCGACTACGTCGACCTGGAGGCCGCCCGCGCCCAAGGGGTCGTCGTCTGCACCATCGGTTCCAGCGGTGCCGAGGCGCAGAACGTGGCCGAGCAGACCTTCGCCCTGATGCTGGCGCTGGCCAAGCAACTCGTGCCCGCACACACCTCACTCGTCGAGGGCGACTGGGCGCTCCCCCGCCTGCAACGCTCCCTGACCGAGCTGTCCGGCAAGACCCTCGGCATCGTGGGACTGGGCGCCATCGGGCAGCAGGTCGCCCGCCGTGCCGCCGCGTTCGACATGACCGTCGTCTCCGCCGGCCGACGCGCCGTCCCCGAGGAGACGACGGCCGGGCTCGGCGGCGCCCGTCACGTCCCGCTCGACGAACTGCTGCGCCTCTCCGACTACGTCACCCTGCACGCGCCGCTCACCGACGAGACCCGGCATCTCCTGAACGCGGAGCGGCTCGCGCTCCTCAAGCCCACCGCGTTCGTCGTCAACACCGCGCGGGGCGCCCTGATCGACCAGGACGCCCTCGCGGACGCCCTCGAAGCAGGCGCCCTCGCGGGTGCGGGCCTCGACGTCTTCGACCCCGAACCGCCGACCACGGCCCTGCGTCTGCTCAAGTCTCCGAACGTGGTGCTCTCGCCGCACGTCGGCGGTGTGACCCGGGAGACGGTGATCCGGATCGCGCTGGCCGCCGTGGAGAACGCCGCCGGTTACCTGACCGGCAGACCGCCCGGCGATGTCGTCAGCTGAGCCGGTCCGCGATCTTCGCGGGGCGCGGTGACGGCGCTCCCGTACCGGCGATCGACAGCGATCCGGGGCTGGCCGTCACCGAGTCGGTCAGCCAGCGCTGTGCGGCGGAGCCGTCGCGGACCTTGAGGACGATGTCGGCGCCCGGGTCCTTGGTGGTGGAGGTGAGTGCGAGCTCCGAATCCCAGCGGGGCAGCAACTCGCCCTGCACGGTGAGGTCGTAGCGGACATCGTTGCCACGCCTGTCCTTCGCGTCCGCGCAGGTGCCGAGTACGACGACACCGGCGTCCGCGTGCGAGTCCAGGCACAGTCCAGGGCTCGCCACACTACGCAGCAGTCCGTCGGTGTCGTACGACCACTCCTGGGTCTGCGCCGACGAGCACACCGCCAGGCTGGTCCCGGCGCCGGCCTTCGCGGTGCCCTGGATGTCGAGGCACAGGTCGGCGGCGGCGTTGTGCAGTCTCGTCCGCTGGGGTGCGGCGGGGAGCCGGGCCGTACCGGGTGCCGACGACGACACGTGACCGGAGCCGCTGTTCGTGGTGCTGGAGGCGACCGGGTCGGCGGTGCCGTCGTGGTCCGGCCACAGGCTGACGGCGAGCACGGTCGCGAGAACTCCGGCACCGACCAGGCCGGCGCCGACGAACAGCGACCTGGACGACCGCGCCGACCGGGCCGCGTCCACGACACGGCGGCCTGGGGCGGGGAGCCGGGACAGCAGACGGTGCCGTCCGTTGCCGCCGCTCGGGCGCCCGCCGTGCCGGGAGGCGGTCCTCGTCCGCGCGTCGCGCGGGGCGCGGCCGGGACGTGATTCGAGGTAGGGGCGGGCTGCCCAGCCGAGTACCGCTTCGGCGAGGAGGACTCCCAACCCGCCTTCGAAATAGCTGAGTTGTTCGGCGGCGAAACGGCAGTAGCGGCACTGGGCCAGATGCTGCTGGACATCCGGCAGCAGTGCGCCGCCGCGTCGAATCGGGACGTCGAGGAGGCGGTTGTAGAAGCGGCAATCCTGGGTCGGCGCGAGTTCCCGGTGGGCGCGTACACAGCCTTCGCGGAATTTTTCGTGCGCCTGCTGGAGAGCGGCCGACGCGTTGTCGGTATCCATCCCGAGCAGTGCCGCCGGCACGGTTATCGACTCGGCCTCGACCTCGGTGTGCCACAGCAGACACTGGGCGAGCGGCTGAAGAGTCTGGAAAGACCGCTCGGCGAGCTTGCGATTTTCGGGTGTCATGGACTTGGCAGCACGCATGGCGCGCCCCCCGAAGGGTTTCTCCAGGTCCGGCAGAACACCGGATATTCGCTCTTCCGCGGACCACTCCCGGATCGTGTCGCGCACGGTCAGCAGCAGCCGGGGGCGCAGCGCCACACCGTGCTCGCCGAACGTCAGCCGGTCGAACACCCGGTGGAAAGCGGCGGCGGCAGCCATCGCGGGGACACTGCCCGTGGCGGTGAGACAGACGCCCGCGTAATCCTGGACCGGCTGCCAGTGTCGCGCCATCAGCAGCGCGACGGAATGAGCCGCCTCGCCCTCCGGACGGCCCCGCAGCCGGGCGGCCAGGGTCTCGTCCGATTCCTCCGGGGCCCCGCCGTTCGGCGGAGGGTAAGGAGGACGGGGAGGGTGAGGGAGGGACACGGAGTGGATTCCTCGGATTCGGTTCATCAACAGGTCAATGAGCCCCGGGCATTACCCCCGCGCGGGTGTTTCACCCTTGCACAACCCACTGAACCCAACAAGGCACTTGGGCAACATGCACATCTTTGAAATAAAGTCAGATCCGGTGACAACTCGGTTCACTCGCACCGGCTTTCGACTTTCCATGCGCCCCGTGTGAAGCATGCGCACACGCCGGTGCGTCACGCACGCTCCCGGCGCACGACTCACCGCGGTCCACTGGAATCGGCCCTTCTCGGAGGCCACGCGCTGGACGGCGGCTCTCCCGCGCCAAACGGCCGCCGACCTTGTTCCTCCCGCCCTCGGTCGGCGGCCCCGAGGGCGGGGGCGGCCCACCCCCGCCCTCCTCTGTCAGGCCACGGGCCGACCGATGGTGTCGAGTTCGGCGATCGTGTCCGCGGTCAGCACCAGGTCCGCGGCGGCGATGTTGTCGCGCAGATGGGCGCGGGACGAGGTGCCGGGGATGAGGACGATGGTGGCCGAGCGCTGCAACAGCCAGGCCAGGGCGACCTGTTGGGGCGACACGCCCAGGCGGGCGGCCACGTCCGAGAGGGTCGACGACTGCAGCGGGGTGAAGCCGCCGAGCGGGAAGTACGCGGCGAAGGCGATGTTCTCCGCCGCGCACCGCTCGACGAGGGCGTCGTCCTCCCGGTTGGCCACGTTGTACAGGTTCTGCACGGTGACGACCGGCGCGATGGCCTGGGCCTCGGTCAGCTGGGCGTCGGAGACCGTGCTCACCCCGAGGTGCCGGATCAACCCGGCCTTCTGCAGTTCGGCGAGCGCACCGAACCTCTCCCCGATCGACTCCTCGTAGGCGCCGTGATCGGTGCCGACCCGCAGGTTCACCACGTCGAGCGCGTCGAGCCCGAGGTTGCGGAGGTTGTCGTACACCTGGGCCTTGAGGTCCTCCGGGTGCGCGGACATGATCCAGCTGCCGTCGGGGCCGCGCCGGGCGCCGACCTTGGTCACGAGGTGCAGGTCGTCCGGGTAGGGGTGGAGGGCCTCCCTGATGATCTCGTTGACGACGACGGGGCCGTAGAAGTCGCTGGTGTCGATGTGGGTGATGCCCCGCTCGACGGCCTCGCGGAGGACTGCCACCGCTTCGGCGCGGTCCTTCGGCGGTCCGAACACGTGCGGGCCGGCCAGTTGCATGGCGCCGTATCCCATGCGCGTGATGGTGAGTCCCTCGGCGAGGGTGAGGGTGCCGCCGGAGACGGTGTCGGCCATGATGGCGCGCCTTTCGGTAGGTGATAGGTGCTGCTCCCTGCCACCGACTCTGCGCCCGTCCCGGCCGGGCATGCAGTACCCGGATGTTCCTGGTAGTGGCAGGGACACGCACCTGTGGGGATTCGGACCTACGGTGGTGGGTGTGGACGGCAAGAACGCGCTCGGTCAGTTTCTGCGGGCCCGCCGTGAGCGGGTCCGGCCCGAGGACGTGGGGCTGAGCGGCGGCGGGCTGCGGCGGGTGTCGGGGCTGCGCCGGGAGGAGGTCGCCCTGCTGGCCGGTATCAGCTCCGACTACTACCTGCGGCTGGAGCAGGGCCGGGACCGCAACCCGTCCGTGCAGGTGCTGGAGGCGCTGGCCCGGGTGCTGCGCCTGGACGCCTCCGCGACCGCCCATCTGCTGAGCCTGGCCCAGCCGGAGCGGCCGGCCGCGTCCCGCAGGCGGGCCAGGAGGCTCGAGGCGGTACCGGCGAGCGTCCGCGAACTGCTCGACACCTGGCCCGCACACCCCGCGTATGTGCAGAACCGGTTCACGGACTGCCTCGCGGCCAACGCGCTGTGCCGGGCGCTGTCCCCGAACTACACGCCGGGCGTGAACCTGCTGCGGGCGGTGTTCCTCGACCCCGCCGAGCACGAACTGCGCCGCGACTGGGAGGAGTTGACCGCCGAGGGCGTGGCGACCCTGCGCGGCCACATCGGTCCCGACGTCGACGATCCGCGGCTGATGGAGCTGGTGGGCGAGCTGTCCGTGCGCAGCGAGCGCTTCCGCCTGCTGTGGAGCCGCCACGAGGTACGGCCGATGGTCGGCCGGACCAGTCTCCTCAGCCATCCGCTGGTCGGCGACTTCGAGCTGCGGTCCAACAAGTTCGAGATCCCGGGCACGGACGCGCTGAGCGTGGTCGTCTTCCACGCCGAGCCGGGCAGCCGCAGCGCGGAACTGCTCGGCCTGCTGGGCAGCCTCGCCGCGTCCGACGAAGCACCCCAGGACGGACGCACGCGGGCGCACGACGAGATCGCCCGCCTCGACGAGGACCGGTGACGCATCCGATCGGTCAGATCTGCCAGGAACGCAGCCGTTCCGCCGCGCCGTACACGTCCGTCTTGCCGGAGATCAGGTCGCGGGCGAGGTCGACGAGGGCGCCGTAGGGCGGATCGATGCCGACGCCGCTGACGAACATGTAGGCAACCGCCGTGGCGCAGGCGAAGCGGGCGTTGGCCGACGGCAGGGGCTTGAGCAGGGCGAGGGTGTGCAGCAACGCGGTGGCCCGCCAGGCCGGGTCGGAGTCGACACCGAGGCGGGGCGGATCGACGCGGTGCCGGGCGACGGCTGCCACGAACGCCGAGAAGTCGTTGATGGTCGGCTGGTCCGGCAGGACTTCCTCATGGCGCTGAAGCAGCCAGGGCACGTCGATATGGATGTCGGGCATGCGTCAGGCGACCCGCCCCTCGCCCTTGGCCGACGGTTCGTCGTCGGGGAACGCGGCGGCGAACTCGTCGGCGTGCGTGGCGAAGAACCGGCGGAAGGCTTCGGCGCCCTCCTGCAGCGCCCGGTGCCGAGCTATGTCGGCCGCAGCCGCCTCACGCACCAACGCCTTCATCGACGTACCGCGCTCCTTGGCCATCCGCCGCAGGTCCTCTAGCTCGCGGTCGCTGAACTCCACGTTGAGAGCTGGCATGTGTTCACGGTACCGCTCGGGTACTTACCCGTAAATACCACCAGGTCAAGAGGTACGGATGGCGGTACCGGACGGCTTCCGGCGCCATGTCCGAATCCCGCCGGACTCGGCCGTCGTCCCGGAGCAGACTCGTCTGTATGACCCTCTACACACTCATCGACAGCCCTGTGGGCGAACTGCTCCTGACCGGCGAGAAGTCGACCGACGGCACCACGCTCACCTCACTGTCCATGCCGGACGGCCGAGGCGCGGGTGCCGACCGGCGACGCGACGACCCGGCCTTCACCGAGGCCACCCGTCAGCTGTCCGCGTACTTCGCCGGACACCTCACCCGCTTCCGACTCCCGTTCGCCGCCCAGGGAACGGAGTTCCAGCAGCGGGTGTGGCGGGCCCTCGACGAGATTCCGTACGGCACCACGACGACGTACGGCGTGCTCGCCGGGCGGCTGGGTGTGCCGCGCGCCGAGATCCGGGCGCTGGGCGCGGCGATCGGCGCCAACCCGCTGCTGCTGGTGCGCCCGTGCCATCGGGTGATCGGTGCGGACGGCTCGATGCGTGGCTACGCCGGCGGGGTCGAGCGCAAGGTGCGGCTGCTGACGCACGAGGGCGCGCTGCAGCCGATGCTCGGCTGACGCACGCCAGGGATACGGAGGGAGTAGTCATGGATCGCACCAACTGGTCCACTCTTGCAGGGGAGTTGGACCTGTACGGCAGCGCGCCGACCGCACAGTTGCTGACACCGGCCGAGTGCCGCGACCTGGCCGCGCTGTACGAGAAGCCGGAACTGTTCCGCACCACCGTCGACATGGCCCGACACCGCTTCGGCTCCGGCGCGTACCGCTACTTCACGCACGACCTGCCCGCACCGGTCGCCGGCCTGCGCGCCGCGCTCTACCCGCGCCTGCTGCCGATCGCCCGGGACTGGGCGGCCCGGCTGGACCACCCTGCACCGCGATGTGTTCGGCGAGTCGGTCTTCCCGCTCCAGGTGGTGATCGGTCTGGACGAGTACGGCACCGACTACACGGGCGGCGAGTTC
Organism: Streptomyces sp. NPDC050508; assembly: GCF_040655155.1. NCBI lineage: Bacteria > Bacillati > Actinomycetota > Actinomycetes > Kitasatosporales > Streptomycetaceae > Streptomyces > Streptomyces sp. NPDC050508. Next base: position 671,201 of record NZ_JBFAJJ010000001.1, on the reverse strand, counting down.
CTGATGGTCGAGCAGCGGGCCCGCGCCCAGTCCCGGGGCACCGCGACCCCGCTACGGCAGGGCCACGGCCTGGTGTTCACCACGCGGGACCGACCGGTACGCACGAAGGGAGGCTGGCCGGCCGGAGCAGTGCGACACGGGGTGAGCGTCGTACGCTCCGGCCGACGGCACGCGCTGGGGCTGGTGTTCCACGACGCGCCCTGAGGGGACTGATCAACTCCGTTGCGGACAGCGCCCTATAGGGGCGCGGGGAACTGCGCGACCAGCCCCCACCGGCCGGAACGGGTCACACAGCCCAAAGCCCCCTCCGCCGATAACTCCCCTCCCAGAACAGCCGGTTAAGGACACGCACCGGCGGCGGAAATGCCCCCAGGAACCGATCCCGCTCCTCTCCCGACACCCCATCGACAAGCCACGGCACAAACACCGCGGCCCCACGCAACCCCTGTGTCTCCCGCATCCGCCCCGTAAATGCACCCCAGTCCGCGTCGGTCAACACCTCCCCCATCAACGGCAGCGCCCCGTCCTCCTCATGCTTGAGATGATCGTCGAGGGTAGCCCGCAACGCCCTTACGAGATCGGGTAGTTCGGGTGCCTGATCGGCCAAGGCAGCGTCTACAGCGACCAGCAGCGGGTCGATCCGAGCATGCTCCGCCTCCATGTCATCGAGCAGCGTAAGGTCCCGTACCCGCCCCGCGACCCGCGCACGGACCCGCGGCCACAGGTCACTGTCCTCCGCGGTGTGATGGACGTGCAGTTGGTGCTTGAAGTTCTCCCACCCGGCGCGAACAGGGCCGGTGTGCGCCCTGCCCTCCGCGACCGCGACAGCGAGCCGCTCCAGGTCGCGCCGGAACGCGTCGTGGGAGGCGTACATGGGCGTGAAGTCGATGGTCATCGTGCGGCTTCCTCCAGTTCGGGCTCGGACATGGGCAGGGCGTGTGGGTTGGCGGACGGTCCGTGGTGTCGTCGTACGGCGAGACAGGCGAGCGCACCGGTCAGCAGGACGGCGACGGCGACATACACGGCGGGCCCCATCGCATGGACGAACCCGTGGCCGAACACCTCACCCCCGAGGACACGCATCCGCTCGGCGATGTCGTGCGGGACACCGGACGGCGCGCCGCCCTGCTGCCCGGCGCCGACGTCGGACTCTGCCTTGGAGAACGCGGCGACGAACGACTCCCGGTAGGCGCCGGGGAGTTGACCGGCTCGTGCCCGCGCCTGCTCGGTCAGGGAAGAGGCGAGCCGCGCCTGGAGCACCGCGCCGATCACCGCACCGGCGAGCACGGAACCGACCTGCCGAAGCGCATTGGTGACACCGGACGCGGCGCCCGCGAGCCGGGGCGGGACGTTACGCATGACCTCCGTGGCCATCGGAGCGAAGGTGCACCCGACGCCCAACCCCGTGAGAAACAACGGGAACGCGATCGTCAACCACCCCGTACCGACGTCCGCGACACCGACGACCCACACCAGTCCACCCGCCCAGGCGAGCAGCCCGCCCATCAGGATGAACTTGCCGCCGACCTTGTCCGCGAGCGCTCCGGCGGGCCCGGCCATGACGAACGAGCCGAGGGCGACGGGCAGCAGCACGAGCCCCGCCTTCTGGGCGCTGAAGCCGAGCACGGACTGGAGATAGATCGTCAGCGTCAGGAACATTCCGACCACGCCGAACGACACGGTGACGCCGACGAAGTTGATGAGGCTGAAGTCGCGGTCCTTGAACAGCGAGAAGGGGACCAGGGGTTCGCCGTTCTGCTGCCCGCGCTCGTGCAGCAGGAAGCCGGCGAAGAGGACGACGGCCGCACCGAACAGGCTCCAGATCCAGGCGTTCCAGTCGTATCGCTGCCCCTCGGTCAGCCCAAAGGCCAGGCAGAACAGAGCAGTTGAGGCGAGGGTGACGCCCAGGGTGTCGAAGCGGCGCCGTACCGTGCGCCGGGCGCCCGGGATGATCGCCATGGTGAGGACGAGCACCAGCGCGCCGATCGGCAGGTTGACGAAGAAGATCCAGCGCCAGGACAGATGGGTGATCAGCACCCCGCCGAGGATCGGGCCGAGCGCGCCGGAGACTCCGGCAACGGCGCCCCAGATGCCCATCGCGACACCGCGCCGGTCGGCCGGGAACACCTCGGCGATGATCGACAGGGTCTGCGGCATGAGCAGCGCCGCGCCCAGCCCCTGCACCGCGCGGAACCCGATGAGTTGGGCGGGGTCCTGCGCGAGGCCGCAGGCGAGGCTGGCCAGGGTGAAGACGGTGACTCCGGCTGCGAACAGGTTCCGTTTGCCGCGCAGGTCGCCGAGGCGTCCGCCGGTGATCAGCAGGACGGCCAACGCCAGCGTGTAGGCGTTGACGATCCAGAGGATCTCGTCCAGGGACGCGTTGAGGTCCTCGCCGAGCTGGGGGATCGCGATGTTCACGATCGTCAGGTCGAGAAGGGTCATGAAGAACCCGAGCGACAGCGTGATGAGGATCGCCCAGGGATTGCCGTGCCACTTCTTGAACACGATGTCGACTCCTTACGTCCGACTACGCGTCCGACTGCACGTCGGACTCGCGTTCAAGAGGGCCGCACGGTCGACGGGTGTGACACGGCACGAATTTCCCGAGACCTACGTCACATTCAGGCCGTCTGCTGTCACATTCCGCACCTCGCCGCCCCTCGCAGTAGTGAGCACGCACTGGGGAGGCGCATACATGTCCGAGATCTCCGAGATCGCTGTCACCGATGAGGCGACCACTGTCTTCATGGACCATCGGGAGCTGCTGTTCGGCCTTGTCTACAACATGCTGGGCAGCGTCGCCGACACCGACGACGTCCTCCAGGAGACCTGGCTGTCCTGGACATCGCGCGCCCGGCGCTCACCGCTCGACACCATCACCAACCAGCGCGCCTATCTCGTCCGCATCGCCGTCAACCACGCGCTCCAGCGCCGTGCCACGATCAGCCGCCGCCGTGAGACGTACGTCGGCCCGTGGCTGCCGGAGCCGTTGGTCGACCAGCCCGCCGACGACGATCCCGTGGATCCCGCCCTGCGCGCCGAGTCCGTGTCGCTGGCCATGCTGGTCGTCCTGGAGTCGCTGAGCCCGCTGGAGCGCGCGGTCTTCGTCCTCAACGAGGTCTTCGGGTACGCCCACACCGAGATCGCGGACATCATCGACCGCACCCCGGCGGCCGTACGACAACTCGCGCATCGCGCGCGGGCCCATGTGCACGCGCGTCGGCCGCTTTACGAGGCGCATCCCCGGGTGCGGCGGGAGGCGACCGAGCGGTTCGTGCGGGCCGCGATCGGCGGGGACATCGCCTCGCTGATGGAGATCCTCGCGCCGGACGTCACGGTGTGGACCGACAGCGGGGGCAACCGGAAGCCGGCGGGGCTGCGCCCGGTGCACGGACGGGACAAGGCCGTCCGGCTCATCAACTCGTTCGCGACCGGACGCCGCGGCCCCCAGGACCTGGAGCTGCGCTACCGGCGGGTCAACGGCGACGACGCGGCCGTGCTGTTCGAGGGCGACTCGCCGTACGCGGTGATGGTCATGGACCTCACGCCCGAGGGCGACCAGGTGTCCGGGGTCTACATCGTGACCAACCCGGAGAAGCTCACGCACGTGCACAAGGACGAGGAGGACGACCAGTGACCGGCACCGCCGACCCCTCGCGGGGCGAACGCGTCGCCGACTGGTTCGACGGCCGCCTCGGCATCCGCACCCTCGGCAAGCGGTATCTGCGCAAGGTGTTCCCGGACCACTGGTCGTTCCTGCTCGGCGAGATCTGCCTGTACAGCTTCGTGGTGCTGATCCTCACGGGCGTGTATCTCACCCTGTTCTTCCATCCGTCGATGAACGAGGTGACGTACCACGGGAGTTACGTCCCCCTGAACGGCATCCGGATGTCCGACGCCTACGCCTCGACGCTGCACCTCAGCTTCGACGTTCGGGGCGGGCTGCTGGTCCGGCAGTTGCACCACTGGGCGGCTCTGGTGTTCATCGCCGCGATGCTGACGCACATGATGCGGCACTTCTTCACGGGGTCGTTCCGCAAGCCGCGCGAGCTCAACTGGCTTTTCGGCTGGACCCTGTTGTTCCTCGGTCTGTTCGAGGGCCTCTTCGGCTACTCACTCCCGGACGACCTGCTGTCGGGCACGGGCATGCGCTTCGTCGACGGAGCACTGCTGTCGGTGCCGATCGTGGGGACGTACCTCTCGATGTTCCTGTTCGGCGGCGAGTACCCCGGCCACGACATCGTGTCCCGCTTCTACTCACTGCACGTCCTGCTGATCCCCGGCATCATGGCGGCGCTGGTGGTCGTCCACATCCTCCTGGTCGTCTACCACAAGCACACCCAGTTCGCGGGCCCCGGCCGCACCGAACGCAACGTGGTGGGCGCCCCGTTCATGCCCGTGTACCTCGCGAAGGCGGGCGGCTTCTTCTTCTTGGTCTTCGGCGCGCTCACCCTGGTCGCGGCGGTGGCATCGATCAACCCGGTCTGGTCCTACGGCCCTTACCGCGCCGACCAGGTCTCGACGGGCGCCCAGCCGGACTGGTACCTGGGCTTCGCGGAGGGCCTGGTCCGTGTCATGCCGGGATGGGAAGTCACGCTGTGGGGACACACGTTGGTCCTGGGGGTGCTGATCCCGATCGTGGTCTTCCCGCTCCTGCTGGTCTTCATCGGCGTGTACCCGTTCCTGGAATCCCGGCGGACCGGCGACAAGCGAGAGCATCACCTCCTGGACCGCCCCCGCAACCGCCCGAACCGCACGGGCATCGGGGTGGCCTGGATCAGCCTGTACCTGGTCCTGCTCGCCGGCGGCGGCAACGACATCGTGGCGACGCGCCTCCATCTGTCGATCAACACGGTGACGTGGCTGGTGCGGGTGGCGGTGTTCGCCGTCCCGGCCATCGCGTTCGTCGTGACCCGCCGTATCTGCCTGGGCCTCCAACTCCGAGACAGGGAACTGGTGTTGCACGGCCGCGAGACGGGTGTCATCAAGCGCCTGCCGCACGGCGAGTACGTGGAGGTGCACCAGCCACTCAGCCAGGCCGAACTCCACACCCTGACCGCGCACAAGCGCCCGCAGGAACTCGTGGAGCGCGAACCCTAGGGCCAGTCGCCGGGCCGGAGCGTTGTCACCGGAAGTCGGTCACCACTAGGTTCGAGCCGCCGATGTTCGGGCGACGGGGAAATCGGGGCTTGAGGTGGCACTGCTGGACACACTGGTGACAACGGGGGCCGGGGCGCTGTCCGCCACGGTAGGCGTCCTGGTCGGGGGCATCGTCACGCACCGGGCCCAGGACCGTCAGTGGCTGCGGGACAAGCAGTTGCTCGCCTACCAGGAACTGATCAGCCACTACGCAAAGTTCACGATGGTCATCAGCCGCGCCCATGCCGGCCGCCAGGGCTGGGACTACGACTGGAGCGAGTGGAGCGCGGCCCTGACCCGTGCCAGTCTGGTCGCGCCCGCGGCTGTCGCGGTGGAGATCGACAACTTCGGCAAGGCCGTCGGGGAGTTCCTCGACCAGGCGGCCCGTGACCCGGCACGCGACCCGACGAGCGACCCGTTGAGCCAGGAGGAGTTCTCCCGAGCCAACAGGGCGCCCGCCCAGGCGCAGGTGCGGTTGGTCAACGCCATACGACGCTCACTGAGCAAAGACCAGAAGGCACTGCCCTTCTGGATAGGCGGATCTCTCGCCGGCAGTACCGAAGACATCTGACGCGTGACTTCGGCAGACCTGCCCATGCGCTGGTCATCCCTGATCCGCCGCGAACGACGCCATCCACGCCAACGCCGCGTTCCAGTTCACCGCCGTCTCGTTCGTCGACCACGACTGGATGTCGTCGATGTAGCAGAACTGCCCTACGCAGCCCGTGAGTTTGCTCTGCGCATAGGGGTCCTGGATGGATGAGTTGGCGCCACCGGCCAGGGTCCCTCTCGGTGGGTTCGGGAGGTTCGGGTCGAGCTCGTGGGCGTACCAACGGCTGTGTTCGTTGTGGGAGTTGGCCTCGCCGTAACCGGTGACGTACGACATGTTGAGGGCGTTGCGGCCGAGGATGTAGTCCATGCTCTGGAGTGCGCCGTCGCGGTACTTCGCGGCGCCGGTGAGGTCGTACGCGGTGGCGATGACGTGCGCGTTGTTGAGGATCTGGCTGTTGGAGCCCCAGTCGTAGAGGTTGCCGGGCGGTGCGTACGGCATGCCGTACGGCTGCGTTCGTAGCGTGGCCAGGTAGGTGTTCGCGCCCTCGATCACCGAGCGGCGCACCGCGTCCCTGCCGGGCAGCCTGCTGGGGACGGTCGCGAGGTCGAGTCGGCCCAGTGCCGCGGTGCGGGCCCAGTCGAAGCCGAGGCTGCCGAAGATGTCCGCGGTGTTGAGCGGGGAGTTGACGATGTAGTCCGCGAACTGCCGTTCTCCCGTGGTGAGATACAGCTCGGCAGCCGCCCAGTAGAACTCGTCGGTCGCGTTGTCGTCGGGGTAGGCGCCGCCGCCGGTACCGTCGTTCGGGTCCGGGTACACCGAGGGGTGTGCGACCGCCGCCGACCACGCCTTGCGCGCCGCCTTCAGTGCCTTCGCCGCGAACTCCCTGTCGTAGGGGCGGTACAGGCGGGCCGCCTGCGCCGCCGTCGCCGCGAGGTTGAGCGTCGCCTGCGTGGTCGGTGGGTGCAGCTCACGTTTCTGGGGGTCCTGGCTCGGCAGCAGCGGGAGCCCGGTCCACTGTGCGTCATGGACTTTGTCGTGCGCCATGCCGGCCAGCGGCTGCCCGTCCGGCACCTGCATCTTCAGCAGGAACTCCAGCTCCCAGCGGGCCTCGTCGAGCACGTCCGGCACCTTGTTGCCGCTCTCCGGGATGGCCAGCGTCCCGTCGCGGAGCCTGGCCGGCTGACCGGTGCGGGCCAGCAGTGAGCGTTCGTAGGTGCTCAGCACCTCCCAGGTGGAAATACCGCCGTTGACGACGTACTTGCCGTGGTCCCCCGCGTCGTACCAGCCGCCTGTCACGTCAAGTGTGTAGTCGCACAGGCCGGGTTGGCAGGGCACGTTGGCGTCGCCCTGGTTGGGGGCGACGTTCAGGTGACCGGCCGGGCGGGCGTAGCCGGGGCGCAGGTCGTCGCGTATCCCGATGCCGCTGCGCTGGGTGTAGTAGTACTTCAGCGAGTCGAGGCGCAGTTGTTCGTAGTCGCTCGTGCCGATGTCGAACGGGCGGCTCGCCTCCCCGTCGGCCACCAGCGTGAAGCCCTCGCCGCCGCGCCCCTTGTAGATACCGAAGTCGATCGACTGGACGTTCTGCCCGGAGGCCACGTCGGTGCCGCGCGGCACGGTCCGCCCGTGTGCGACCACCGCACCCGCCGCGTTCTTCAACTGCCAGGGCAGCACGGACGTCGACGCGGTCACCAGCGTCGCGTTCTTCGGTCCACGGGGCAGATAGGCGACCTGGTTCACCCGCACACGCGGACCGGTGTCCGGCTGGTACACCTCCGGCGGCACCCCGCCCAACAGCGACACGTCGTCCATGCAGAAGTGCCAGGCGTCCGTGCTTCCGCCGAGCTGGAAGGCGACCTGCCCCTGTGTGGTGTCGACGGGTGAAGTGAACGTGTACGCATAGGAGTTGCCCGACACGCTCAGCTCGGGACTGACGTCGTAGTAGGTGTCGTAGGGCGACACCGACAGTCCTACGATGGCCCGTGCCACGTGCCCCTCGGGCGAACCGGACGCTGTGAAGGCGAACTTGTACGACTCGCCCTTCACCAGGGTGATGTCGTTCTGGCCGACGGCGGCGTCCCACGGGTTCGTCGTGCCGCCCGGCACGTCCGCGCAGAGCTGCCCGTCGGACAGGCCCGGGGTGACGTTGCCGGTCGTCCACCAGGGTGCGGTGGTGGTGTCGAAGGTGCCGTTCTTGAGCTGCTCGACCTCGTCGGCCCCGGCCGGGCCGGCCGGCAGGGTGGCGAGGGCCGCCGCGAGGAGGGTCGCGGCGGCGAGCAGGGTCGTTCTGCGTCGTTTCACGTCTGGGCTCCTCTGGGAGGTGGGGGCGCGCTGCGGTGGTACGTGCGATGGGAGCGCTCCCAGATGCGGACGCAGGCCATGCTGTTCGAGACATGACATCCCGTCAACGGTCCGGACAGGCCAGATTCCCGTCCGGACCGAGGGCGGGTCGCCTATCCGGCCGGTGCCTCCAACTTGCTGATCCGCACCGCCCCTTGGGCCACCCCGGGATGAGCGCTCGTCAGCGCGAGCCGAAGCCGGGAGCCGCGCACGGCGTCGAAGGCGACGACGGTCGGACTGTCCGAGGCCGTGGCCCAGTCGACGACAGCCCCCTCCACCGGCACCCAGTCACGGCCGTCCCACACCGCGACCGCGACCGCCGCGGGCAGACTGTGCGTCGCGTCCACCGTGAACGACACCTCCACCCGGTCGAAGGAACGCCCCCTCCCCCAGTCCACCGACACCCAGTCCTTCTCCCGCGCACCATTGAAGGCCGGCAGCAGGGCCGTCGCCGACTTCGCGAAGGCGTTGGACCAGCCGGTCGCCGGGTCACCGTCGAGCATGGCGGCGGGGAGTGTGTCGGGGCGGCCGGAGTAACTCGCGTCGGCGTACGGGTAGTTGAGCGGCGCAGGGTGATCGGCCTCGAATCGCGGCGCCGGAGTCAGGGCACCGCCCCGGGCAGGTGCCGTCCGTACGGTCACCGTGCCGGTCCGCAGCCCCTCCGCCCGCGCCGTCACCTTCAGCGAGCCCGCCGCCGTACCGGACCGCACGATCGCAAGCGCCTTGCCGTGGAAGGCCGTTCGCGTACTCGCCTGGTAGCGCTCGGCGCTCTCCTCCCGCCCGTTGTCCAGCCCGGCCAGTGACCCGCCCGTCACGTCGAAGGCGATCAGGGGCTCGGCGTCCGGCAGTACGACACCGTGGGCGTCGACGACCTCCGCGGTCACGAAGACCAGCGAACGGCCGTCGGCGGCAAGGGAGTTGCGGTCGGCCGTGAGGCGTAGGGCGTGCGCGGCTCCGGCCGTACGCAGCACATCCGTGGCAACCTTCTTGCCGCCGCTGCTCGCCACCGCCTTCAACTCGCCCGGCTCGTACGGCACTTTCCAGCCGAGGTGGAGTTTGCCCGTGCTGCCGTTCGGGCTGGTGTAACTCCCCGGGTAGGGGCCGGTGGTGAAGGTCTTGTCGTCACCGGTGGCCTCGGTGGTCTCCAGGTAGGTGCGGCCGTCGGTGGTCTTCTTGGTGTCGAACGACCGTGTCCCGAGGGACTTTCCGTTGAGGAACAGCTCGACGGTGTCGACGTTGGCGTACGCCCACACCTCCACCGTGTCGCCCGGCTCGTGGTTCCAACTCATGGGCACCAGATGGACCATGGGCTCGCGGACCCACTGGCTGCGGAAGAGGTGGTACATGTCCTTCGGGAAGCCGGCCGTGTCCACCGCGCCGAAGAAGGACGCCTTGACCGGGAAGACGTCGTACGGCGTCGGCTCCCCGATGTAGTCGATGCCCGACCACAGGAACTGGCCCGCGAACCACTTCCGGTCCCGGTCCTTCTTGTGTCCGTACTCGCCGCTCATCGTCCAGGAGGCGAGGTTGTTGTCGTAGGACGAGGTGTCGCGTCGGCCCGGGGTGTGGTTCTCGCCGGTGTTCAGGTGCTCCGGCTCCTGGTAGGCGCCGCGTGTCGAGGTCTCCGAGGAGGACTCCGACTCGAAGAGGAACAGGTGCGGATAGGCCGCGTGCAGGCCGTCGACCGACTTGGCGGTGTTGTAGTTGAGGCCGAGTCCGTCGAGCTTGGCGAGCATGAGGTCGGCCGCGGAGCCCTTGGCGGGCACACCGTGGTACTTGTTCGAGCCGATGACCACCGGCCGGGTGTCGTCCGCCGCCTTGATCGCGCCGATGATGCGGTCGGCCATCGCCAGCCCGGCGGTGGAGGTGGAGTCGGGGATCTCGTTGCCGATGGACCACAGCACCACGGCGGGCGAGTTGCGGGCGGCGAGGACCATCTCGGTGGCGTCGCGCTCGCACCAGTCGTCGAAGAACCGGTGGTAGTCGTAGGTCGTCTTGCCGGTGTGCCAGCAGTCGAAGGCCTCGACCATCATCACGATGCCCAACTCCTCGCAGGCCTGGATGATTTGGGGTGAGGGCGGGTTGTGGGAGGTGCGGAAGGCGTTGACGCCCATCGACTTCATGATGCTCAACTGCCTGCGTACGGCGTCGAGGCTGATCGCGGACCCGAGGGCGCCCTGGTCGTGGTGGAGGTCGACGCCCTTGATCTTGGTGTGGGCACCGTTGAGGGAGAAGCCCTCGTCCGGGTCGAAGCGGTAGGTGCGGATGCCGAAGGGGGTGCGGTAGGTGTCGACCGTCCTACCGCCCACGCGCAGTTCGGTCTCCAGGGTGTAGCGGTGGTCCGGGGTCTCGATGTCCCACAACTTCGGCTCGGGGACGGCGAGTTCATGGGGTTCGGTGCTGCGGTCGGCGACGGTGACCGTGGAGGCGGCGCGGGCCACCGTGCGGCCGGCGGGGTCGACGACCCGCGATCTGACCTCGACCTCGCTCGGGGCACCCGACTCGTTCACCACGGACGTCCGGACCCGCACGACGGCTCGCTCGGCCGTGATGTCCGGGGTCGTGACGTAGGTCCCCCAGCGTTCGACGTGCACCGGCTCGGTGACGACGAGGCGGGCCTCGCGGTAGATGCCGCTGCCCGAGTACCAGCGGCTGCTGGGGAGTTGGTTCCGTACCTGCACCGCTACGACGTTCTCCGTGCTGCCGTCGAGGTGCACCCGGTCGGTGAGGTCGAAGGCGAACCCCGTGTATCCGTAGGGGTGTTGGCCGACCTGCGTGCCGTTGCAGTAGACGTACGAGTCCATGTAGACGCCGTCGAACTCCACCGAGATCCGCTTGCCCGCGAAGGCCGGCGGCAGGGTGAAGGCGATCCGGTACCAGCCGAGGCCGCCGGGGAAGAAGCCGGTGCCGCTGGTCGTGCCGTTCGCCGTGGTGGGGGTCTGTTCGATGCTCCAGTCGTGCGGGACCGCGACCTCGCGCCAGGCCGAGTCGTCGTAGCCCGGTGCGGCGGCCTCGGCGTAGGCACCGGTCGGGTCGGTGATCCCGCCCGGATTGACCAGCGCGAAGCGCCAGCCGTCCCGCAGCGGGACCGTGTGGCGGCCGGACGCGCCCGTGGTGGCTCCGGCGGCGCGTGCGGCCGGGGTGGTCAGGAGTGATGCGGCCGTCGGCGCGGCCGTAGAGGCGATCAAAACCGATCTGCGAGTGACCGTCATGGCGGCTCTCCCTCATCAGGGCCCAGAAGTACTCACAACTGATCGTGACCAAACAGATTCTGACGGGGTGCCACACCGGGCCGTCAAGGGTGCGGGGGCGGGCTTCTGCCGCATGCGCCACTTCGACCGGATTTCCCCCTTGACCACCGGTACCTGCGGCCGTGGGGGTTCCCGTCCGCGCGGCGGCGTGACGCACTAGGCTGGAACGCAAGTGGCGGGTCTGTTCACTGTGAGTGCGCGCGATGGAGTGGCGACGATGAGTCCGGTCTACCCGTTCGACGATGCCGCGACGGCGCGGGTTGTCATCGACGATGCCGGAACTCTGGTGGAGTGGAACGACGGGGCCCGGCGGCTCCTCGGCCACACCGCGGACGAGGTCGTGGGCCACCCGGCCGTGCTGCTGCTGGCCGGTGGCGACGAGGCGCTGCCCGAGATCACGGGCGCCCGCTGGGACGGGACGGTCACGTTGCGCCACCGGGACGGCAGCGCCGTTTCCGTGTGGCTGCTGGCCCACCACCGGCGTCCGCGGGACGGCGGCCCGGGCGACTGGCTCGTCGTGACACCGCTGGAGGGCGGCGCTCCCCGCACCGCCGAGGACCCTCTCGCGACCGCGGCGCTGACCCAGTCGCCGTGTGCCGTCGCGGTCTACGACGAGCGGCTCCGGCTGAACCGGGTCAACGACGCGATGGCCGACGTGATCGGTCTGCCCGAGGAGCGCATCCAGGGCCTGCGGATCACCGAGATCGGCGGGAAGGCGCAGAGCGCGGAGCTGGAGCAGTACATGCTCCGCGTGCTCACCTCCGGCACCGCCCAGGACTTCCAGATCTACATGCGCACCGGCGGCGAGGACGCCGCGCACGCGTGGCTGGCCCGGATGGCGCCGATCACCGACGCCGAGGGACGGGTGCGGGGCGTGTGTCTGGCCGCGCACGACTTCACCGAGAACTACCTGGCGCGGGAGCGACTGCAGCTCGTCAACGAGGCGAGCGTGCGCATCGGCACCACCCTCGACGTCACCCGTACGGCCCAGGAGCTGGCGGACGTCTGTGTGCCGGCGCTGGCCGACTTCGTCAGCATCGATCTGTTGGACCCGCAGGAGCACGGCGGTGAGCCCCCGACGGCGATCATCGCGCCGGTCGGACTGCGCCGGGCCGCGCACCAGTCGGTGCAGCAGGGCAGCCCGGAGGCCGTCGCCAAGCCCGGTCAGCTCAACCTGTACCCGGAGCAGTCCCCGCAGGCCGACGCGCTGGTCGCGGGCCGCACGCTCGTCGCCTCGGGCCGGGCCCTGGAACTCTGGCTCGCCTGGGACAAAACCCGCACCCGGCGCGTCGAGGAGTACGGCATCCACTCCTCGATGGCCGTGCCCATCCAGGCCCGCGGCGTCACCCTCGGCGTGGCCGTCCTCACCCGGTACCGGCGCATCGACCCTTTCACCGACGACGACGTGCTGCTGGCCGAGGAGGTCACGGCCCGTGCCGCCGTCTGCATCGACAACGCCCGCCGCTTCTCCCGCGAACGCGAGACCGCGCTGGCCCTCCAGCGCAGCCTGCTCCCCCGCAAACTGCCGCGCACGGCCGCTCTGGAAGCGGCCTCGCGCTATCTGCCGGCGGCGCGCGCGGGGGTCGGGGGCGACTGGTTCGACGTGATCCCGCTGTCCGGGATGCGGGTCGCCATGGTCGTCGGCGACGTCGTGGGCCACGGCATCCAGGCCTCCGCCACCATGGGCCGGCTGCGCACTGCCGTCCGCACCCTCGCCGACATCGACCTGGCCCCCGACGAGCTGCTGACCCACCTCGACGACCTCGTCGTACGGCTGTCCGCGGAGGCCGGCGGCGAGGGCAGTCCGGGCGAGGTGGGCGCGACCTGCCTGTACGCGGTGTACGACCCGGTGTCCCGGCGCTGCACGCTGGCCCGCGCCGGGCATCCGCCGCCGGTCATGATCCGGCCGGGCGGTCCGCCCGAGCAGGTCGACCTGCCCGCGGGGCCGCCGCTGGGCCTGGGCGGGCTGCCCTTCGAGTCGACCGAGTTCGAGCTGCCCGAGGGCACCGTGCTCGCGCTGTACACCGACGGGCTGATCGAGAACCGGGACCGGGACCTCGACGTCAGTCAACGGCTGCTGTTCGACGCCCTGTACGCCCCCTCGGACTCCCTGGACGAGACCTGCGACCGGATCCTGCACGCCGTGCTCCCGGTCGGCGGCGCGGCCGACGACGTGGCGCTGCTGCTGGCCCGCACCCAGGGGCTGCCCGCCGAGCAGGTCGCGACCTGGGACATCCCCGCCGACCCGTCGCTCGTCGCCCCGATCCGCAAACAGGTCGTGGAGCAGCTCGACACCTGGAACATGAGCGAGGCCGGGTTCACGGCCGAGCTGGTGGTGAGCGAGCTGGTCACCAACGCCATCCGCTACGGCGCGCACCCCATCCGGCTCCGGCTGATCCATGACGCGGCCACGCTGATCTGCGAGGTGTCCGACACCAACCACACGGCCCCGCACCTGCGCCGCGCCAAGACCTGGGACGAGGGCGGGCGCGGGCTGCTGCTGGTCGCGCAGCTCACCCAACGCTGGGGCAGCCGGCACACGGCCGACGGCAAGACGATCTGGGCGGAACTTTCCCTCTTCGACGAGATCTGAGCCGTATCAGGAGAGGCCGGTCGGCTCAGGAGAGGTCGGTCAGCCAGGGCCTGACCTGGCGGCGGGCCTCGTGCAGCCGGGACTTGAGGGTGCCGAGCGGGATACCGATCCGCTCGGCGATGTCGGCGTACTCCAGGTTGCAGATGTCCCGGTAGACCAGCGGCGCGACGAGGTGCGGCTGCTCCCGCTCAAGGCGCTCCAGCGCCTCCAGGAGGTCGATCTTCGAACCGGCGATCACGCTCGTGGTGCGCGGGTCGACGTGCTGCGACACGTCGATCACGGCCGGCTGCTCGGCGGCCCGCCGCTTCAGCTCGCGGTACTTCTGCCGGGAACCGTTGGCGACCACCGTGTAGAGCCAGGTGCTGAAGAGGCTGCGGCCCTCGAACGTGCCGATCTTCCGGGCGACTTGCATCAGTACGTCCTGCGCCGCTTCCTCGGCGTCCTCGCGGCACGGCAGGAACCGCGCGCACCGCCGGAGCACCTCGGGTCCGATCGTCCGCAGCAGCTCGTCCAGGGCACCCGTGTCACCGGCCGCGGCCCGCCGCGCCAGTTCCTCGGTCCGTACCGTGTCCCGCACTGGATCCACTCCTCCGCCTCGATCTCCGAGCAGGCATGATAGTCCCATGCACTTCGTCGAACAGATCGGCCGCTACAGACTCGAACGCCGCCTGGGCACCGGCGCGTTCGGCACGGTCTGGCTCGCCCACGACGACGTGCTCGAAGCCCCGGTCGCCGTGAAGGTCCTCGCCGACAACTGGGCGCACCGCCTCGACATCCGCGAGCGCTTCCTGTCCGAGGCCCGGCTGCTGCGCAAGGCCGACTCGAACCGGGTGGTGCAGGTCTACGACATCGGTGAGCTGGCCGACGGACGGCCGTACTTCGTGATGGAGTACGCCGACGCCGGCACCCTCGCCGATCTGCTCACCGCGGGTCCGCTGCCCGTGCCCGAGGCGCTGCGGCTGACCGCGCTGGCCGCCCGGGGCGCCGCCGCGCTGCACAAGGCGGGGATCGTGCACCGGGACATCAAGCCGACGAACGTGCTGCTGCGTACCACCCCGGACGGCACCGGCCGGGTCCTGCTCGCCGACCTGGGCCTGGCCAAGAGCCTGGCGCACGGGTCGGGCCTCACCCTGGCCGCGGGTTCCGCGGGCTACCAGCCGCCGGAGCAGGCGCAGCCCGGGTTCGGCATCGACGAGCGCGCCGACGTGTACAGCCTGGGCGCGGTCGGCTACGAACTCGTCACCGGCACGGTTCCGGGGGCGCCCGGGCAGGTCGTACGGCCGGACCGGCTGCGGCCTGACCTGTCCCCCGACGTCCAGCGGGCCCTGCTGCGGGCGCTGGAACCTGACCGGGAGCGGCGCTGGCCGACGGCGCGCGCGTTCGCGGAGGAGCTGGAGCGGCTGGCGGCCGAGGCGGCCCCCGCGCGCAAGCAGCGCCAGTCGCACAGCCGGCACCGGGGAGTCGCGCTGATGGCGGGTCTGTTCGTCGTGGTGGCCGCCGGTGCGGCCGTCGCTGTGTTGAACTTGCCGTTCTCGTCCGGGAGTTCGGACCTGCGGGTCAAGGACAGCACCGGCCGGGTCGTGGCCGAGGTGCCCGCCGCATGGGGCCGCCAGCTGCGCGACTCGGGCTGGAATCCGCAGGCCCTCGGGCTGCAGGACGGGCACGAGCCGGGGCTGGCCGTCGCCGACGACCTGGCGAAGTGGCCGGACCTCTCGGCGGACGTGAACGGCGTGTTCATCGGCCTGAGCGAGCACGGCAGCGTGACGACCGAGGTGGACGGCATCACCCACTCCGGCTGCCACTACGACGGCAGCCACGCCTACTCAAGTGCGACCTGGCGCGGCACGACCCGTACCTGGAGCGACTGCTCGGGCGGTACGGGCACCCTCTCGGAGACCGCGCTGCGCATGGTCGGCGGCGCGGCGCAGCCCCAGGTGTACGTACAGATACGGCAGCACAGCGGAGACGCGACCGCGCGCATACTCCGCTCGCTGCGGGTCACCTGATCACTGTCGGAACAGAAGTCCCCGCCGGAGAGAATGACCGGCGATCCCACGAACTTTTCGGCGCGCACACGCATCGGATCTCTGTGACGGCGCATGAGGCGCGGTCAGCACGCCGAGGTGTGTGCGGTGAACTTCCAGGAGTGTTGAAGATGGCGAACACGTCCCAGTCCCTGCGCCGGGCGGCCCTGCTCGTGAGCGCGGTCGCCGTACTGGGCCTGACGACGGCCTGTGGCAACGGCAGCGGCACGGTGAGCAGCCCGCAGACCCAGTCGGGTACGGCCGCGCCCGCGGGCGGCGATCCCACGACCGACGGGGCCGGCACGCCGGCTTCCACGTCGGGCGGCACCGACACCGCCACCGGTTCGGACTCGACCTCCACCTCGTCGGGTACGTCCACCTCCACTTCCTCAGGCTCCGGCGTCACGAGCAGCAGCCGGTGCCACACCTCCGAGCTGAGCGCGAAGGTCGGCGGCAACGACCCGGGCGCCGGGCAGGAGAACTTCCCGATCGTCCTCACCAACGCGTCGGGCCGTACGTGCACGGTCCGCGGCTATCCCGGCGCCGCGTTCGTGAACGCGTCCGGCCAGCAGCTGGGCCCGGACCCGCAGCGCGAGTCGGGCAGCACCGTCACCACGGTCACGCTGAAGCCCGGCCAGAGCGCCTGGGCGGGCCTGACCTTCTCCAACCCGGAGATCAGCGGCGCGAAGACAGCGACTCCCACCACGCTGGTGGTGACCCCGCCCGACGAGAAGGACCCGCTGAAGGTGAAGTGGACGAACGGCACGGTGCCCGTGTCCGGCAACGCGTCCTCGGTGCGTCTGACGGTGTTCAGCGCGGGGACGGGCGCCTGACGACGGGATTCGGGCGGCGGCCTGGTTTCATGGGCGTGCACCACCGCTGATCGCGTCCCGGAGGACCGTCCCCTGAACACCCCGCTCGCCGAGACCCTGTCCGTCGTCCTGCTCGTCGCCGTCCTCGTATGGGCCGTCGTCCGTCCCTTCGGGTGGCCGGAGGCGGTGATGGCGGTCCCGGCCGCCGGGATCGCCGTGGCCACCGGGGCGATCTCGCTCGACCACGCGCGGGCCGAGGCCGAACAGCTCGGGCCGGTCGTCGGGTTCCTGGCCGCGGTCCTCGTGCTGGCCCACTTCTGCGATGTGGAGGGCCTGTTCAGGGCCTGCGGGGCGTGGATGGCGGAGTGGGCGAAGGGCAGTCCGAGCCGGCTGCTGACGGCGGTGTTCGCGCTGGCCTCGGCGATCACGGCCGTACTGAGTCTGGACGCGACGATCGTGCTGCTGACGCCGGTCGTGTTCGCGACGGCGTCCCGGATGGGGGTGCGTCCCAAGCCGCACGTCTACGCGTGCACGCATCTGTCGAACACCGCCTCGCTGCTGCTGCCGGTCTCCAACCTGACGAACCTCCTCGCCTTCGCGGCGAGCGGGCTGAGCTTCACCCGGTTCGCCGGGCTGATGGTGCTGCCCTGGCTGGTCGCGATCGGCGCCGAGTACCTGGTGTTCCGGAAGTTCTTCGCCCGTGACCTCGCGGCGGCGGCCCCCTCCCCGACCTCCGGCGACAAGCCCGAGCTGCCGGTGTTCGCGCTGGCGACCGTCGCCTGCACGCTGGCCGGGTTCGTGCTGACCTCGGCGATCGGCATCGACCCGGCGTGGGCCGCGCTGGCGGGCGCCCTCGTCCTCGCCGGCCGGGCACTGCTACGACGGCAGGCGACTCCGCTCACGGTCGTGCGGGCCGCCGCGCCGTCCTTCCTGGCGTTCGTGCTGGCCCTCGGGATCGTGGTCCGGGCGGTGGTGGACAACGGGCTCTCCGACGCACTCGGGCACGTCCTGCCCGGCGGGACCGGGATCGCGGCCCTGCTCGGGATCGCCGCGCTGGCCGCCGTACTGGCGAATCTCATCAACAACCTGCCCGCCGTGCTGGTCCTGCTGCCGCTGACCGCGCAGTCCGGGCCCGGGGCCGTGCTCGCCGTGCTGCTCGGGGTGAACATCGGGCCGAACCTGACCTACGCCGGTTCGCTCGCGACGCTGCTGTGGCGGCGGATCGTGCATCAGCACGAACACGGCGTGGATCTCAAGGAGTTCACGAAGCTGGGGCTGCTCGCCGTGCCGTCGGCACTCGTCCCGGCGACGGTGGCACTGTGGGTGTCGCTCCAGGTTCTCTGACACCGAGGGAGGCCGAATGCGTGTGATCGCCTGGCTGGTCGAGGGCACATGGCCCGCCTGTGTGGACGCCGTACGGACGCATGCGCCGGAGGCGGACGAGGTGGTGCTGCTGCATGTCAGCGGGCCGGACGTGCCCGGTGTCGCGCACGGGGCGTTCGCCGGGCTGCTCGGCCGGGGTGGTCCGCAGCGTGATCCCGGGACCCGGCTGGAGGATCTGGGCAGTACGTCGGCGGCGGAGCTGCTGGCGGCGGCGGCCGAGCGGCTGGGTCGGCCGTGCGTCCGGACGGAGCGGGCCGGGCGGGTCGAGCGGGAGGTGGTGGCCGCCGCCGGGGACGCCGATCTGCTGGTGCTGGCCCGCGACGGCGACCGGGCCCGGCTCGGCCCGCACAGTCTCGGGCCCGCCGTACGGTTCGCCGTCGATCACGCGCCCTGTCCGGTGCTGCTGGTGTGGCCGGAGGCGGCGCCGGGCATCTCGACCCTGCCGCCGCCACCGCCGCATCACCACTGAGGGTCAGTGGCCGTGCCCACCGCCGCCGTATCCGCCCCCGTATCCGCCGCCTCCGGACCAGCCGCCGCCCTGACCGTCGCCTGAGCAGTAGGACGGGTAGTAGTCGCAGTAGCCCGTGGTCGGGGACGACGTGGTCGGCGTGGACTGCGGGGTCGACGCGGTCGGAGTGGGCGTGGCCGTCGGCGTCTCCGAGGGCGTCGGGGCGGCCTTCTTGGTCGTGGGCGTCGGTGAGTCGGTGGTGTCGGTGTCCCAGTTGACGACCTGCATCTGGGGGTCTGCCTTCGAGGTGTCGAAGACCCAGCGCTGGGCCGAGTCGTCCGCCCGCGTCTTCAGCACGAGCGCGCCGCCGCCGTCGGTGGAGGCGGGGGTGAGCGCCTGGTCCTGGTTCCAGCGCGGTACGAGGATCCCCTGGAGGGTGAAGTCGTAGCGGATGTTCTTGGCGGTCGACGAGGACACGCCCGTGCAGGGGGCGAGTTGGACCTCGTAGGCGAGGTGCGAGTCGAGGCACAGGCCGGGGTCGGCGGTGCTGCGCAGCTGTCCGTCGGTCTCGTACGACCATTGCTGGCCGGCCGCCGAGGAGCAGGTCTGCAGTTCGGCCTCGGCGCCCTTGAGGGGCTTGTTGCCGACGATGCCGATGCAGAGGCCGGACTCGACGTTGTGCAGCCGGCCGCTGAGCGTGCCCTGGGTGGTGTCGTTCTTGCCGACCCAGGAGGGGTTGGCGGATTCCTTGCCGGTGCCGGAAGCGCCGGCGGCCTGGTTCCCGGTCGTGGTCTTCGCGCCGCCGGAGCCGCCGCTGGACCACAGGACGAGCGGGAGGACGACCAGTCCGCTGACGGTCAGCACGGCCACACCGAGGTTGCGGCGGCGGACGCGGCGGGCCGCCTTGTGGGCGGATCTGAGTTCGCCGCGGCGTGGACCGGCGTGCACGGCGATTTCGGTCGAGGCGGGCGGCACCTCGGCGGGCAGCGCGCGGCTGCCGGCCCTTACCTCCAGGTAGGCCCGCGCGCCCCAGCCGAGCACCGCTTCGGCCAGCGCGACGCCGAGCCCGGCGTTGAACTGGTTCAGCTGGTCGGCGGTGAACCGGCAGTGCTTGCAGACGGTGAGGTGCATGGCGAGGTCCGGGTCGACCTCCGCGCCACCGCGCCGGAAGGTGACGTCCAGCAGCCGGATGTACAGCTGGCACTCGTCGCTGGGGGCCAGTTCGCGATGGACCTGGAGGCACTCCTCGCGCAACCGCCCGACGGCGCGCCCGAGTTCGATACGGGCGCCCTCTTCGTCCAGGCCGACCAGTCCGGCCGCTATCGCGACGGGTTCGGACTCGACCTCCATGTGCCACAGCAGCGTGCGCGCCGACTGGGGCAGCCGCTGGAACGCCCGGGAGATCAGCCGCCGTTCGGGCACCGGCAGCAGCCGGGCCGCGATGCGGTCGCCGTCACCGGCCACCGAGCGCAGGTCCGGGTGGAGCATTTCCTGCCGGCGGTCGGTGTCCCATTCCCCGGCGATACGGCGCACGGTGACCAGAACCTGCGGCCGCCAGGCCGCGGTCGGTCCGGACTGCCGCAGGGATTCCCCGAAGAGCCGGGTGAATGCGGCCGTGGTGAGCATTCCGGCGTGGTGCGGTCCGTCGGTGCACAGCCGCGCATAGGCGTAGGCGGCTTCCCAGTGCCGGTCCAGCAGTTCGCCGACGGGTTGCAGCGCGGGCGATGTCCCCGTCCACTTCTTCAGCTCGGCGCTGAGCTGCTCGTCGGTCACTTCGAAGTGGTGAGCGGAAGTCGGGGAATTCGAGGGACCTGCGTCCTTCACGGCTGCATTCCTCCAGGTGAAACGCGGGATTCAGTCCATACCGGCGGGTATGGGACCGTGCCGACGAGCCGACAGGGCCTGCCCGTCCGATTGATGGCATCCCGAACGTCCGCCTGGGGAAGCTCTTTTGAAGCAAGGGGGGTGACGTACGGGAGCAGCCTCGGGCGCGCAGAGGGGAATCATCTATGTGTCCGCGCGCCGACAGGCACACCTTTGCACAGGTCAGCGAGGCGGAACAAGGGATCTCTCGGTTTTGTGCATTGCGGTCGGGCCCACGGAATTTGACGTTTCGTCAATCGGGTCCGTTATGGGATTGCCACCGTATCGACACGGGAAATCCCGAAACCATTGGCCGGAGAGCGCCCGGACCACCCCGCACGTCGGGCGAGGGCACTGCCCTTCTCCCGGTCTTCCCAGGTCATGTTCCGGCTGCCCGGGCCATTTTCGGACGAGACGGCGGGGCCGAGGGAGTTGACGACTTCCGTGACATCACCGATGAGAGCGTTCACGCCCAACCAATAGGCGGATGCCCGGTCTCCTGAGAGTGTGGTGGTGACATCACACCGAGGAGGTCTCGTATGACGGCCACGGACATCGGCGCGTTCGAGGAGGACGGGTTCACGGTCGCGCGCGGATTGTTCAGGTACGACGAAATCGACCGGCTCTGTGCGGAGTTCACGGCGCTGCACGCGGCCGGTCCGGTGCCCGGGCACTTCGCGCCGCACGCCTCCGACGATCCTCTGCTGACCCACCCCAGGGTGATGCACCCGCACGAGATCAGTGACCTCGCCCTGCGTTTCCTCCTCGACCCGCGGCTGCGCGGCGTCCTGGAGCGCCTGTTCGGCGAGGAGGTGCTCGCCGCGCAGAGCATGTTCTACTTCAAGCCGCCGGGAGCGCGGGGGCAGGCGCTGCACCAGGACAACTTCTATCTGCGGGCCGAGCCGGGCACGTGCGTGGCCGCGTGGATCGCCTGCGACGAGATCGACCGGGACAACGGCGGCCTGGAGGTCGTGCCCGGCACCCATCGGATGGACGTGTTCTGCCCGGAGGAGGCGGATCCCGGGGTGTCCTTCGCGCGCGAGTACGTTCCTCCGCCGCCCGGGCTCGCGGCCGTACCGGTCGACATGGCGCCCGGGGACGTCCTGTTCTTCAACGGCAGCCTGGTGCACGGCTCGCAGCCCAATCGCAGCGCGGACCGCTTCCGGCGTTCGTTCATCGGGCACTACGTGGGCCGCTCGGCCGACCGGATCGGGAGTTTCTACCGCACGATCTCCATGAGCGGCGAACGGGTGCCGCTGGCGGAGAGCGCCGGGGCGGGGCCGTGCGGCACGGAGTTCGCACCGCACGGCCCGCACTGACGGTCCGTCAGGAATGGCCGCTGATCGCGTGCGGAGTGTAGGACTGCTCCAGCTCGTCCAACTCCTTCTCGCTCAGCTCCAGTTCGACGGCGGCCACCGCGTCCTCGATGTGCGGCGGCTTGGCCGCGCCGACGATCGGTGCGGCCACCGTGCTCTGGTGCAGCAGCCAGGAGAGGGCGACTTGGGCACGCGGTACGCCTCGGTCGCCCGCGATACGGGTGACGGCTTCGACGATGCTGCGGTCGCCCTCCTGGTACAGGCGGTTGCCGAAGTTGTCGGTGCTGCTGCGCTCGGTGGTGGTGCCCCAGTCCCGGGTGAGGCGGCCCCGCGCCAGCGGGCTCCAGGGCAGCACACCCACGCCCTGGTCCCCGCAGAGCGGCAGCATCTCGCGCTCCTCCTCGCGGTAGAGGAGGTTGTAGTGGTTCTGCATGGACACGAACTTGGTCCAGCCGTGCCGCTCGGCGATGTGCTGGTGCTTGGCGAACTGCCACGCGTACATCGAACTCGCCCCGATGTAGCGGACCTTGCCCGCCTTCACCAGGTCGTGCAGCGCCTCCATCGTCTCCTCGACGGGGGTGTGCGGATCGGCGCGGTGGATCTGGTAGAGGTCGACGTAGTCGGTGCCGAGGCGGGCGAGGCTGAGATCGATCTCGGACATGATCGCCTTGCGGGACAGTCCGGCGCCGTTGGGTCCGGGGTGTGTCCGGCCGTGCACCTTCGTGGCGAGGACGATCTCGTCGCGGCGGGCGAAGTCGCGCAGCGCCCTGCCGGTGATCTCCTCGCTGGTGCCGTCGGAGTAGACGTTGGCCGTGTCGAAGAAGTTGATCCCGGCCTCCAGCGCCTGCCGGAACAGCGGGCGTGACGCCTCCTCGTCGAGGGTCCACTCGTGGGTGCCGCGGTCCGGGAGGCCGTAGGTCATGCAGCCCAGACAGATCCGCGAGACGTCCAGGCCGGTCGAACCGAGCTTCACGTACTGCATCGTTGCTGCTCCTGCCTTCGAGTTCGGTACCGGTCTGGAGCGTACGACTTCGTGAGTGCTCGAAGTCGCGCATGTGCACGCGCACTTGACGGCCGGTGCGGCCAGGCGCTTTGATCCTGGACGTGCCCGCGCGTGCCGCGCGGTACGCAGAGGTGCGCCCAGCCGGTAGCGGACAGGTTCCAAGCCCGGCCACAGTCGCCAGGACCGCGTCGCCATCCGGTCCGAGGCGGGGTCGTACCCGCGATTGATGGAGCGGACATGCCCGCCAAGGGTGTCTCCCGCGTCGGAGGTCTCGGGACGGCCGCGGTCCTGGTCACCGCCGCCGCGACCGCAGCGGTACTGACCTCGTGCGGGACCTCGACCAGTTCGGCGCCCGGCAGGGTGCAACTCCCGCCGCTCCACGCCGACTTCGACTACCAGATCGGCGGCGCCTATCCCCCGCCCGCCGGCGTCCGGATCGTCAGCCGCGACCGTACGGCGTCGCCCGCGCCGGGCCTCTACAACATCTGTTACGTCAACGCCTTCCAGGCCCAGCCGGACGAGCGCGCCTCCTGGCCCGCCGACCTGCTGCTGCGGGACGCGCACGGCAAGGTGGTGGTGGACGAGGACTGGGGGGAGGCGCTGCTCGACATCGGTACGGCGGCGAAGCGGGAACGGGTGGCGGCACGGGTCGACCGGTGGATCGACGACTGTGCAGCCAAGGGCTTCGACGCGATCGAGCCGGACAACTACGACAGCTACACCCGCTCCCAGCACCTCCTGACGGCGAACGACGCGACCGCCTTCATCACCCTGCTCTCCCGGCACGCGCACGCCCGCCAGCTCGCCATCGCCCAGAAGAACACCGTGGAGTTGGCCGGGCTGAGGAAGCAAACCGGGCTCGACTTCGCGGTCGCGGAGGAGTGCGCGGAGTACGACGAGTGCGGGGAGTACGCCACGGCCTTCGACGACCGGGTCATCGTCATCGAGTACTCCGACTCCGGTCTGCGCAAGGCCCGTTCGGGTTTCGCCGGGAGGCTCAGCATCGTGCGCCGGGATCTGGACGTGTCGACGCCCGGCAGCGCCGGCTACGTCCGCAAGGTGCGGTGAGGAGGCCATGGTGAGGAACGGGATGTCACGCCGCGGGCTGCTGCTCGGGACGGCCGCGATCGGTGCCGCGAGTGGTTGTGCGGGCGGTGCCTCGGACGGCGTCGGTGCGGACGGCCGGGTGAGCGTGGAGCTGTGGCACGGGCAGACCGACACGGGCCGCAAGGCGGTGGAGGCGCTGGTCGCCGAGTTCAACCGGACCCACCCCACGATCCGCGTGGACCCGGGCGGCGGTGGGGTGTTGGCCGACGCGATGCTCCAGAAGGTGACCGCAGGGCGACGGGCCTGTGCCACTCGGTGTACTGGACGATGCACGACCTGTCCCAGCTCGTCGGCGTCCCCTTCGAGGAGGTCTCGTACCTGGCCGCCGGGGTCAACCACCAGGCCTGGGTGCCGCGTTTCGAGCGGGCGGGGCAGAGCCTGTACCCGCTCCTCGACGAGACGATCGCGAAGGACCCCGAACTGCTGCGCCGGGTCCGCGTGGACATGTACCGCAGGCTCGGCCACTACCCCACCGAGACCAGCGAGCACTCCGCCGAGTACGTGCCCTGGTATCTCCACCACAACAGCGAGATCGAGCGGCTACGGCTCCCGGTCGGCGCGTACCTGGAGATCATCGAGGGGAACACGGCAAGCTACGAACGCACCCGCGAGGCCCTCGCGGCGGGCACCCCGCTCCCGGTCGAGGGCACCCTGGAATACGCCCCGCAGATCATCCACAGCATCGTGTCCGACACCCCCCGCGCGGTCTACGGCAACGTCCCCAACCCGGCCTCATCGACAACCTCCCGGCCGACTCGGTCGTCGAAGTCCCGTGCCTGGTCGACGCGTTGGGCGTCCAGCCGACCCGGATCGGCGCCCTGCCTCCGCAGTGCGCGGCTCTCAACAGCGCCTACGTCTCCGTCACCGACCTGGTGGTGCGTGCGGCCACGGACGGCGACCCCCGCCGCATCAGGCACGCGGCGATGGCCGACCCGGCGACGGCGGCGGCACTGCCGGTCGAGCGGATCTGGGACCTGTGCGACGACCTCGTACGGGCGCACGGAGAACTGCTGCAACCGGAACTGCGGGCACTGCTGGGGCACTGACGGGCGTCCGGCGTTGGTGTGACCGCCCCCGGCCGCCCGGCGTGGGAACGGACGGGTGGCAACGGGGGTCCCACATCCTCGGTGCGGACGACCGGCGCCCGGCCGGTCATGCCCGTACGGAGGAACGCGGTGCCGAGACGTTCGACCAGCCTGAGGATTCTGATCGGGGCGGTGCTGCTGCCGCTCGCCCTGGTGTCGCCCGCGTGGGGCGGCACGGACCCGGCGCCGTCCCCGCCCGAGCCGCCGTCGACCCTGTGCGCGCCCGCGGGCACCCTGCACGGCGCACGCGGCCAGCATGCCGTCGTCAGCCTGTGTGCGGGCAGCGGTACTCCGACCATGGCGGTCTCGGCTCCCGCGGCCTGCGGACAGCTCAGGTCGACCGTCCGGTACGCGTGCCGCACCTCGGGTACCTGGACCGCCGAGCGCGACGGTGAGACTGTCGCGTCCGGCAAGCTCCCGGGGTCGGGCGAGTACCCGGGGCCGGGCACGTACGACTTCACGGCCACCGTCCGCGTCCAGTCGACGCCCGAGGGCGTGGACCTGACGGGCACCGTGCACACCGAGCTGACCCTGACCGCGCCCGGGCCGAAGGTCACGCACGGCATCGAGGTGGACCGGAGCACGCTGCGGCCCGACTCCGTGACCACGTTGACGTACACGGTCCGCCGGCACAGCGACGAGGGCGACGGCAGCGCACGGTTCGGGCTCATCGCGGAGGAGGGCACGGGGGCGGAGCTGACCACGTCCGACGCCCGCTGTGTCAATCCGCTGGTCGGCAGCCACCCGTCGAAGGACCGGCTCCCGCACGCCCTGGACTGCGCGCTCACCGATCTCCAGCCGGGGCATCCGGCCACCGTGGTGGTCCGTGTCGCGCTCAAGTCCCGTTGTTCCACGGTGGTTTCGAAGCTGGGCTACTGGATGCCACAGGGGCAGGCGCTCCACACCGGGGGCATGCTGGCCGGGCCGACCGTGACCTGCGCCTAGAGCAGGTCGAGGGCCCGCTCCCAGCCGAACTCCGGCCGTCCACCGCCCTCTTGGACCTCGCCGGAGTACGGCTCCCCGAACCGGACGCCCATCCCGCGCAGCCGTATCAGGCTCGCCCGGTAGGCGGGGTGGGCGGCCAACGCCTCGCCCACACAAGGGAGTACGACGGTCGGGACACCGAGGCCGTACGCCTCGCACAGGGTGCCGAGCGCGAGGGTGTCCGCCGTACCGGCCGCCCATTTGTTGATCGTGTTGAAGGTGGCGGGCGCGACGACCACGGCGTCCGGGGGCGGGAAGGGGCGCGGATCACCGGGGGTGCGCCACGCCGACCGTATCGGGCGCCCGGTCTGCGCCTCGACGGCGCCCGTGTCGAAGAAACCGCCCATCGCGACCGGGGTCGCGATCACCCCGACCGCCCAGTCCCGCTCCTGCGCGGCGGTGATCAGCTTGCTGACGTCCGCGGCGATACCGGCGGCACAGACGACGACGTAGAGGAAGGCTTTCGAGTCCTGTTCGGTCACCCGGGGAGCCTACTGAAGCGGGAACGACCGCCCGCGCTCCGCTTCCGGCCGCGCCCCGAACACGCGCCGCTCCTTCTCCTCGATACGCAGGTCGTTGATGCTCGCCTCGCGCCGGGTCATCAGCCCGTGCTCGTCGAACTCCCACAACTCGTTGCCGTACGACCGCCACCACTGCCCGTCGGCGTCCCGGCACTCGTACTGGAAGCGGACCGCGATGCGGTTGCCGTCGAAGGCCCACAGGTCCTTGCGCAGGGCGTACTCGTGCTCGCGTGCCCACTTGGCGGTGAGGAACGCGGCGATCTCCGCGCGGCCGGTGACGAAGGTGTCGCGGTTGCGCCAGACCGAGTCCTCCGAGTAGGCGAGCGCCACCCGGTGCGGGTCGCGGGTGTTCCAGGCGTCCTCCGCGGCCTGGACCTTCTGCGCGGCGGTCTCGCGGGTGAAGGGCGGCAGGGGCGGGCGGGCGTCAGCCATGGGGTGCCTCCTGGACGTAACGGTGGAGAACGCGCGTTCTCCGGGGTGACTGCTAACGTAGAGAACGCTCGTTCTCACGTCAAGGAGCAGCAGAGGAGTGGGGAGTCGTTCCATGGACAGCGCAGTCGCCCGGGAGCAGGCGCTGGACGCCGCCGAGGAGCTGTTCTACGGCCGGGGCGTCCAGGCCGTCGGCATGGACGCGGTCCGTACCGCCTCCGGGGTCTCCCTCAAGCGGCTCTACCAACTCTTCCCCGCGAAGGACCAGTTGGTGGAGGCGTATCTCGAACGGCGTGACCTGCGCTGGCGCGGACGCCTCGCCGAGCACGTCGAGCGGCACGATGATCCGGAGGGGCGGATTCTGGCCGTCTTCGACTGGCTGGAGGGCTGGTTCGGCGAGGCCGACTTCCGTGGGTGCGCGTGGATCAACTCGTACGGCGAGCTGGGCGTGACCTCGGAGCGGGTGGCGGCCCAAGTGCGGGCGCACAAGCGGGCGTTCCGCGAGTATCTCGCCGGTCTCGTGGACGACGCAGGGCTGCCCGCCGCGCTCGCCGGGCAGCTGTTCCTGCTTGCCGAGGGGGCCATGGTCACGGCCGGGATCACCGGGAGCGCGGAGCCGGCGGCGGAGGCACGCGGGGCGGCCCGGTCGCTGCTGCGGGCCCGCTGAGGTCAGGCGGCGGCGAGTGCCGTGAGCGTGGCGCGGGCCCGGGCGAGGGAGGCTGCCTCCAGGCCCTCCAGGCCGGCCAAGTGCGGCAGCACGTCGACGCGGGTGAGCTCGGCGACGACGAGGTGGAGGTGCTCCGGCGGCACCCCGAGATTGCCGAAGTAGCCCTTCAGGTAGGGCGTTTGGAAGTCGAGGTGTGCGCGCGGGGTGCCGGCGCCGTATCCGCCGCCGCGTGCCATGACGACGACCACGCGGGTGTCGCGCAGGAGGCTCTCGCCCGTGTCCGGATCGGTGAGTGCGCCGGGGAAGGTGACGCGGTCGATCCACGCCTTCAGGGTCGCGGGCACCGAGAGGTTGTACATCGGGACGCCCAGCAACACCGTGTCCGCGCCCAGGAGTTCGGTGACCAGCGGCAGGGTCAGGTCCCACTCGTACTGCTCGGCGTCGCTCTCGATCAGGGCGGGCACCTTGGCCGGTGGCGCGAATCCCTCGCGTTCCACGCGGCGGCCCAGGGTGGTGTACGCCGGGGTGATCGGCGGGACCGGATCGGCGGACAGGTCACGGTGGCGGTGGTCGGCCGTGCCGTGCCGGGTGCGCCACGTCCGCGCGAAGGTCTCGGTGAGTCGCCTGGTCACGGAGTCGGCGGTCACGTCGGCGCTGGAGTCGATGTGCAGCAGCATGGTGTGGTCACCTCGGTCGGTTCGTGTGCGTCGGACAGGTGACGGAGCACGACGAGGAAAGGTGACCCATGCACGGGCACGACGAGCTGGCGGAGCGGTTCGAGGAGCGGCGCGGGCAGCTGCGGGCGGTCGCCCACCGGATGCTGGGCTCGACGGTCGAGGCGGACGACGCGGTACAGGAGGCCTGGCTACGGCTGAGCCGCTCGGGCGGCGACGACATCGGCAACCTGGCGGCCTGGCTGACGACGGTCGTCTCCCGCATCTGCCTGGACATGCTGCGCACGCGCGCGTCCCGGCGGGAGGATCCGTACGGCGACGAGTTGCCGGAGGCGAGCACCGGTGACCTGCCCGAGGACGAGGCCGTACTCGCCGACTCCGTAGGCCTCGCCCTGCTGGTGGTGCTGGACACGCTGGGCCCGGCGGAGCGGGTCGCGTTCGTGCTGCACGACCTCTTCTCGGTCCCGTTCGACCGCATCGCCACGATCTTGGACCGTTCCCGGCCCGCCGCGAAGAAGCTCGCCAGCCGGGCCCGTCACAGGGTTCGGGGTACGCCGACGGTGCCGCGCGCCGAGCTGGACCGGCACCGCGAGGTCGTCGAGGCGTTCCTGACCGCCGCGCGGGGCGGTGACCTCGACGCGCTGCTCGACGTACTGGCCCCCGACGTGGTCCGTCGCGCCGACCCCACCGCACTGCCGCCCGGCGTACCGACCGAGCTGCGCGGCGCCCGGGCGGTGGCGGAGGGGACGGCGCTGCTGCGACACCGGACGCGGTTCGCGGCCCTGGCCCTCGTCGACGGGGATGCCGGCATCGTGGTCGCCCCCGGCGGACGGCTGCTGCTCGCGCTCCGGGTGACCGTCGAGGGTGAGCGGGTCGCCGCATACGAGGTGATCGCCGGGCGGGAGCGACTGCGGGGGCTCGGGGTGGCCGTGCTGGGGACAGGGGGTTGACGGTCCTGGGCGGAGGGGGCGGCTCAGCCCCGCAGGTCGATCTGCCTCGCACCGAGAGGACAGAGAGTCCAGAGGCACTCGGTCGGCCTACGGGCTGAGCCGCACACCTCCTACGAACGAGCCGAAGGGCCCGCCAGGCGCAGGCCGCTCACCCCTCCGTGTCGGTGACGCTGATCGCGCTCACCGGGCAGGCGCGGGCCGCCTCGCGGAGCATCGGGTCGTCGCCGGCGTCCTCCTTGCCCGGCAGCACCGTGCTGTAGCCGTCGTCGTCCTGGGTGAAGACGCCCGGGGCGGCCAGGGCGCACTGGCCCGCCCCGATACAGACGTCCTTGTCGATGTGGATTTCCGTGTGCATGGAGCGCAGCCTCTTACCAGGTCACGGGGAGTTCCAGCATCCCCTGGATCGTGTCGCCGGGTTTGAAGGGGATCTCCTCCGCCGGAGCCGCCAGGCGCAGCG
The DNA here is from genome assembly GCF_040655155.1 of Streptomyces sp. NPDC050508. Taxonomy (NCBI): domain Bacteria; kingdom Bacillati; phylum Actinomycetota; class Actinomycetes; order Kitasatosporales; family Streptomycetaceae; genus Streptomyces; species Streptomyces sp. NPDC050508. The sequence goes on along the minus strand of NZ_JBFAJJ010000001.1, from coordinate 641,605 downwards.
TGGGCAACCGGTCGAAGAGGCTGTGCAGGGCGATCTCCAGTTCGGCGCGGGCCAGGTTCTGGCCGAGGCACTGGTGGATGCCGAAGCCGAACGAGACGTGATGGCGGGTGGGCCGGTGCCAGTCCAGGGCGTCCGGAGCGCTGTAGACGTCCACGTCGCGATTGATGACCGCGGGCGAGAAGAGCACCCCCTCACCGGCCCGGATCGTCGTACCGTCCACCTCGATGTCCTCGACGGCGAGCCGCATCAGCCCGTCCGCGATGGAGAGCAACCGCATCAGCTCCTCGACCGCGTCCGGCAACAGCCCCGGATCGTCCCGGAGTTCGGCCAGCCGCTCGGGGTGACGCAGCAGCGTGAAGGTGCCCAGGGAGATCATGTTGGCGGTCGTCTCATGGCCCGCGACGAGGAGGATGATCGCGAGGGAGATCAACTCCGTGCGGTCCAGCGCCCCTTCGCTCAGCTGCTCCCGGACGAGGTCGTCCAGCAGCCCGTCGCCCGGATCCTTCTGCTTGCTGTCGATCAACCCGCCGAGATACGCCTCCAGTTGATCGCGCGCGTCCTGGCTGTCCTCCGGCTTCGGGCCGCGCAGCAGGCGTCGGGACTGGGCCTCGAAGAACTCGTGGTCGGCGTACGGGACACCGAGCAGCGCGCAGATCACCATCGAGGGCACGGGCAGCGCGAACGCGGACACCAGGTCGGCGGTCGGGCCCTGGGCGATCATCGCGTCGAGCAGTTCGTCGACGATCCGCTGGATGTCGGGCCTCATCGCCGTGGCGCGCTTGACGGTGAAGGCGGGGATCATCATCCGCCGCTGGGTGCGGTGCTTGGGGTCGTTCTCACCGAGCAGCGCGACCCTCCGCCTCCGGACCGCCGCGAAACGTTCGTTGGTCACCGGGAAATCGGGCTCGGTACGGTCGCTGGACAACCGCTGGTCGGCCAGCAGCGCACGGGCGGCGGCGTGTCCGGTGACGAGCCACGCCGTACGTCCGTCGTAGAGCGTGACGCGGGCCAGCGGGCGGTCGGCGCGCAGGGGGTCGTAGCCGGTGGGCGGCTGGTAGGGGCAGGTGCGGTCCTGGGGGAAGGCGACGGGTTCGGTTCGGTCCTTCGGTTCTGTCAGATCCGTCAGATCCGTCATGGAAGACCTCGCAGACGAAGAGTGCGTCTTGCCGATCTTCATTAGATGCCCAAGGCACCTATGGGGCCACCCGAAGTTCGGCCAGATCGGTGGTGCCTACAATCTGGCTGAACCTGGTGGTCCGGTTCGCCCGGTCCCACGTTCACCGCGCGCCTGATCCGATCGCGAAGGCACGGGCCACGGCGAGGCTGTCCTCGTACACGTGATGACGGACGATCAGTCCGTCCCGGACGGTGAGGTGGAGGGCGAACCTGGCGCGATACGGCCGTCCGGTGGGCCTCGCGGTCAGCCGGATCTCGCCGAACACCACCGCGTACTCACCGTCGACCAGGATGCGCTCGATCTCCGTGCCCGCCTGTCCCGGCACATGATGGGCGGCGAGGTCCCGGAAGTGGTCGGCGGCGTCGGCACGGGAGGACCGGTGCCGGATCCACGGCGTGGCCGCACGGCCGTGCTCGTCCTCGGGCCAGTTCAGTCTCCAGTCGGCGCACTCGGCGTACAGCTCCGCGATGCGCTCCGGCTCCGCGATGCGCTCCGGCTCGGCGTGGCCGATCCGGTGCAGCAGGTCCTCTACGACGGTGCGTGTGCTCGGGGTCTCGGGCATGCGGGCGCCCTCTCTCGGCCGGTGGTCGTGCGGGGTGCCGACTGTGCCGGAGTGGGCATTGCGGCGCGATTACCTCCGAGGTCATCACCCGGTGGAGCGGGCGTGGCCGAAGAGAGCCGTGGTGTGGATGAATCACGCACCGGCTGGTGTTGACTCGATGCGAGACAGCCGTAGAACGCGAGATGGGACGGATGCCATGCCTCTTCAGGGCGAGTACGAACCCAGCCCGACGCAGTGGGTGCGTGAGCAGGTGGAGCTGTACGAGAGCTCCGGCGGCACCAAGGGGACCACGTTGAGGGACTCGGGGCTGCCCGTCATCCTGCTGACGACCGTGGGCGCCAAGAGCGGGAAGATCCGCAAGACCCCGCTGATGCGTGTGGAGCACGACGGAAGCTACGCCGTGGTCGCCTCGCAGGGCGGCGCGCCCACGCATCCGGTCTGGTACTTCAACGTCCAGGCCGACCCGCACGTCGAGCTGCAGGACGGACCGCAGAAGTGGGACCTGACGGCCCGCGAGGTCACCGGCGACGAGAAGGCCGAGTGGTGGGAGCGGGCGGTCGCCGCGTATCCCCCGTACGCCGAGTACCAGACGAAGACGGACCGGCAGATCCCCGTGTTCGTCCTCGAACCGGCCGACGGAAGCTGATCCCCGCGACCGATCCAGCGCCCGGAGAGATTTTCTCGTTCCGGGGCGCATGAACCGGTACGACGTCGGGCATCCGACGTTCAAGCCCCGCCGCGCTCCCCCGTCGCGGCGGGGCTTTCCCCTGCGGACACCTCTTCGACCGGCGCTCAGCTCCGGGTCGACGGCCTCGCCGTTCATCTACGCCGACTCGCCCCGAAGGTGCTGCTCACACCCTCTACCGAAGCCCCGGTTTCGGTGACACCGTCGGGGTGCCGACCGTCCCGACCGGCCCGCTCGTCCGTAGAAGGAGACCCACGTGGCCAAGATCAAGAAGAAGAAACTCCCCCTCGTCTACCAGCCCGTCGGCCTCGTCCTGGGCCTGGTGAGCGGTGCCCTCGCCGGGCGTGCCTTCCGCGCCACGTGGCAGGCGATACGGCACGAGGACACCGCCCCCGACCCGCTGGACCGGGACCGCGGCTGGGCCGAGATCCTGCTCGCCGCCGCGCTTCAGGGCGCCCTCTTCGCGGTGGCGCGCAGCGCGGCGGACCGTACCGGTGCGAAGGCCATCGAGCGCTCGACCGGGGTCTGGCCCGCGAAGGACAAAGGCGGCCGGAGTGAGCTTCCTCAGCCCTGATCGCCGGCCGTGGGCGGCACCGGGCGGAGGGTGAAGGAGTGGCCGGCCGGGTCCGCGTACACCCGCTCCTCGTACGGGCCCGGCATGTCCTTGGTCTCCAGCGGGCGTCCGCCGAGCCCTACGATCCTGCGCTCCGCCTCGTCCAGGTCCTCCACCAGGAAGTCGAGGTGGACCTGTTGGCTGTTCTCGGCGCGGGGCCAGCTCGGCGGGGTGGCGCTGAGGTCCCGGCGGAACGCGAGCCGGGTCCCGTCGGCGCCCCTGATCTCCACCTGGTCGAGGGTGATGTCCGTCTGCTCGCCGTCCAGCAACTCCGTGTAGAACACGGCGAGTTTCTCCGGCTCGACCGCGTCGAGCACCACGAAGCTCGCGTTCACCAGTGCCATGTGTTCCTCCGAGGATCGGGGCGCGCAAGGGTCGAGTCCGGTTGCCACGCACCCAACGGGTATCCCGGTTCGGCCAGTTGATGCCGACGGCCGGTGTCGATCAACGAACGTGCAACATCCGCACGGCTCCCCTGGTTCGGGTGTGACGCGGGATGCAAGAGTGAGACGGGTGAAGCCCCGTAACGCCGTAGTGACCCTCGCCGTCTGCACCGCGCTCGCTCCGCTCAGCGCATGCGGCAGCAGCACCACCGCCCATGAGTCGTCGCCCTCGTCGGGAGAGCCGACGACGACCGCCGCGAGCCGAACTCCCGCTCCGGGAAAGGGTTCCAAGGACCCCGACGACATCAACGGCGACGGTCACCGCGACCTCGTCGTGCCGATCGTCGTCGGCGGCGGCGAGGGCGCCACCGACGAACGGGTCGGTGTGGTCTACGGATCGGCCAAGGGCCTCGACCTGTCGACACGCACGGTCTACGGCCGCGCGGACCTGGGCCTGCCGGCACCCATCAGGCAACTCCTGGCGCCCAAGGACTCGTTGTCCGCCGCCGACCTCACCACCGCCGATCTGGACGGCGACGGCTTCCCGGACTTCGTCACGACGGTCCACGGCACGATGGCGTCGGACAACAACGTCATCGGCGCGCGCACCATCCCGTACATAGCGTGGGGCGGCCCCGGCGGACCGGCCGCCAAGACCTCCGCCACGCCGGTCCAACTGCCCCAGAGCGCAACGAAGTTGGGAATCCAGTCCGTGGTGCGCGGCGACTTCGACGGCGACGGGCACCACGACCTCGCCGGGTTCGCGTACAACCGCTCGTCCATGGTGGTGATGTACGGCCCGTTCTCGCGCTCGGGCGCGCCCGCCCGCACCGACACGAGCCTCCCCTGGTCGGACGGCGACCTCACCGCCGACGCCATCGCCCCGTCCGGCACACCCCGCGCGACCTCGCTCCTGATGCACGCGGTGAGCGACGGCGAGCAGTCCGGCAACACGCTCTACACCGCCCACCGGGGTTCCCAACTCTCAGCTACCGGTCGGCAGTTGAGGAGCGGGAACGCCCACGCGTTCGGCGACTTCGACGGCGACGGGCAGCGCGACGTGGCCGTGGGCGACGACGGCAGCCGTAACGACGAGCCCGGTTACGATACCGAGCCGGCCGACGTCGACGGTTCGCTCGCCGTGTATCCCGGCGCCGGCGGCGCATCGGTGACGTACCGCCTGCCCGAGGCGCCGAAGTCCGCTCGCTCCGACTACGGGCCCGGTGGTTACATGTCCGCCGACCCGGACGGCGACGGCCGTGACGGCATCCTCGTCGCCACGTACGAGGGCGCGACGCTCATCGACGGCACCCGGCGGACCACCGTCCTCCGTGACGGGCCCGCCGCGGAGGACGGCAAGAAGATCCCGGCGAAGTGGCGGCACGCCCGGCCCGCGGGGGCCGCCGACTTCGATGGTGACGGCAAGGACGAACTCGTCCTGAACTGGGGCGCGGACGCGGAATTCGGCGTCTACGGCGAGCGCGCCACGCGCTGGTGGATCACCGACGGCACGACAAGCGCGAACAAGGCGACCTTCACGACGACGAACTTCGCCCCGCACTCCCCATAGGGCACGGGCTCAGTCGGCCACCAGCCACTCGCCGTCACGCATCAGGTCACGCCCCTTCAGCTCGTTGGCCTCCCGCCAGGCCTGCACGCGCTGCGGGCGGATCCTGAAGTAGAGGTAGGGCGTGGCCAGTTGGCGCGGGTCGAAGCCGGTCTTCGAGGCGAAGATCTCGGCGTCCTCCTCGGGCAGGTCGGCGGGTGTCAGCATCACCACCGTGCCCTCGATCATCACGACGTCACGGGTCGGCCCGATGCCGAGCCGGGCGACGCCGGTCGCCGCGAGATTGCGGCCCGTGGGACTCGCGGCCGGGGTGGCGAACAGCAGGGTCGTGCCGTCCCACACGAACGACAGCGGCACGAGATAGGGCGCTCCCCCGTCCTCACCGGCTGTGGCGACCCAGGCGTCCTCATCGTGCTCCAGCCGACGGAGCGTGTCCTGCAAGCGCTGCTTCGCGGTACGTGCGGGCTCTTGAGTCATGGCCCCAGTCTGCCGCTCAGCCCTCCTCCTCCGCCGCCCGAATCTCGGCGAGCCGGGCCGCCGCCGCGCTCAGCAGCAGATCCAGGGCGGCCGAGTAGGAACTGTGCCGCATCGTGGCGACAAGGTGTCGGGCCGTGGCCGCGATGTGCGGGTACGTGTCGGCGGGCAGCCGGGCGTACGTGGCCTGCCATACGGCCGCCTCCGCCTCGCGGGCCGGCTTCGGCAACGCCGTGTTCGCTGAGTCGAGGGCACCGAAGGCGAGGGCCTGGTCGACGTAGGCGTGGTAGATCCGCACCGCCTCGGCGTCGGGGAACCCGGCCCCGCGCAGCACCCCGAGGATCGCCTCCACGGCCTGGATCTCGTAGACCCGCCCGGTCACCCGGTACGCACTGAGCACCGCCGCCCTCGGATGCGCGAGCGCGCCCGCGTGCATGCGCAGGCCCAGGTCCCGCAGGTCGGCCCGCCAGTCGCCGCTGGGCCGCCAGGTGCGCAGCGTCCGGCCGATCAGTTCATCCGCGACGGCCAGCATCAGGTCGTCGGTGTGCCGGAAGTAGCGGTACAGGGAGCTGGGGTCGGCGCCGAGGGCGCGACCGAGCCGGCGCACGGACAAGGCGTCGGTGCCGTGCTCCTCGATCAGCCTCAGGGCGGTCTCGACGATCAGTTCCTCGGACAGGACGACACCCTGCTTGGTGGGGCGCCTGCGCTGCCGGGCGGCGGCCGGGACGACACGCTCGCTCATACGGCACCTCCTCGCTGCTCGTGTGCCGCGTGCCCGCACCTTACGACAACACCGTTGACCTGTTAAGTGTGCGGGCAGTTTCATGTGCGTTCACCGGGGCCGTTCGGGCCCCCCGGTGCGAGCGGAGAGCACGCCATGATCGACACGCCACCCCCGTCGGGGCCCGCACTGCGCAAGTCCCTCGGTCTGCTGGACGGCGTCGCCATCGCCGCGTCCAGCACGGCCGCGACCACCAGCATCGGCATCGGTCTCGGCGTGACCGCCGGGGTGGTCGGGCTGCATCTGCCGGCCATCATGCTGCTCGCGTTCCTGCCGATCCTGGGCATCGCGGGCGCCTACTCCCGGCTGAACAAGGTCGAGCCGAACGCGGGCAACGGCTATGTGTGGGTGGGCCGTTCACTCACTCCGTGGCTCGGCTTCCTGGTCGGCTGGGTGAACATCGTCGCGACGATCGCGTTCCTCGCGTACACCACGGCGGTCACCGGCTCGGCCATGATCCAGCTCGCCGGCGAGGCCGGAGTCCACCGGGCGGGCGGCCTCACCCTCGACCCGGGCTCGACGGCACAGACAACAGCCATAGGCATCGTGGTCCTGATCGCCGTCACCCTGACCGCCGTGACCGGCGTCCGCACCGCCGCCCGACTCCAGTCCGGACTACTGATCTTCGAGTACGTCGTCCTGCTCGGCTTCTGCGGATACGGCATCGTCACCGGCCCGCACGCCTTCAGCCTGAGCTGGTTCGACCCGTTCGCGATCCCCTCGGCGTCGGCGCTCGCGCAGGGACTGTTGCTCTCGGTGTTCTGCTACTGGGGATTCGAGGCCGCGTTCACCGTGAACGAGGAGGTGCGCGACCCACGCGACGCGTCCCGGGCCGGGTTGATCACCCTGGTGACGATGCTGGGCCTGTTCCTGCTCGGCTCGATCGCCTTCCAACGGGTGCTCTCCGAGGGCGAGTTGGCGGGCCATGGCGCCCAGGGCCTGGCGTACTTCGGCGACCGCCTCGCCTCCCAACCACTGGCCGCACTCCCCCTGGTCGCCCTGATGTTCTCGGCGGTCGCCTCGCTCCAGGCGGGAGTCATCCCCACCGCCCGCGGCATGTTCGCGATGAGCCGCGACCGCACCCTCGGCCCCGTCTGGTCCAAGATCAGCTCTCGCTACGGCACTCCGGCCCTCGGCACCCTGCTGATCGGCGCGCTGGCAACGGCGGTCGCGGCACTGGCGCTGGTGATCCCCCGCCTCGCCGACATGATCATGGCCACGGTGAACGCAGTGGGGATCGTCGTAGCGCTCTCCTACGCGCTCACCGCTCTGGCCGCCGCCGTACGCTTCCGGGCTCTCCTCCGCGAGGACTGGCGGCAGGGTGTCCGCGCGGTGGTGCTGCCCACACTGAGCGCCATCTCCCTGCTGGGACTGGGCGGTTACCTCGGCTGGTCCTTCTACACCTCTACCGACCACCTCGAAGTCAGCGCGGACAACGGCTGGTTCCTCCTGCTCACCCCGCTGGCGATGATCGCGTCCGGCTTCCTGGCCGCCGCGTGGGCGAAGTGGGTCCGCAGGTCGCCGTACTTCCACTCGGGCCAAGGCACCGACGCCGACGCCCCGCAGTTGCTCGCCACCTCCTGACAACCCCGCAAGGATACGAACCATGCACGCAGACCTCCTCTTCACCAACGGCCCTGCCCTCACCCCCGAGGGCCGCACCGCGACCGCCGTGGCCGTCACCGGCGACCGGATCACCGCCGTAGGACATGCCGAGGTGCACGACCTCGCCGGGCCGCGCACCCAAGTCGTCGATCTGGCTGGGCGGTTGCTGCTGCCCGGATTCCAGGACGCGCATGTGCATCCGGTACCGGCGGGGCTGGAGCTGACCCAGTGCGATCTGACGCGGGCCAAGACCGCCGAGGACACGATCGCCGCTGTACGGGCCTATGCGGACGCGCATCCCGAGCGGGAGTGGATCACCGGGGGCGGGTGGTCGATGGAGGCGTTCGAAGGGGGCACGCCGACAAAGGAGTTGCTGGACTCGGTCGTGCCGGACCGGCCGGTGTATCTGCCCAACCGGGACCATCACGGCGCCTGGGTGAACAGCCGTGCCCTGGAGCTGGCGGGCATCACGCGGGACACGCCCGATCCGGTGGACGGGCGGATCGAGCGGGACGCGTCGCGCGAGCCGACCGGGACGCTCCAGGAGGGGGCGATGCTGCTGGTCGGCACGCTCACGCCGCCCACCACCCCGGCCGACCGACTGGCCGCGCTGCTGCAGGCCCAGCGGCATCTGCACGCGCTCGGGATCACGGCCTGGCAGGACGCGATCGTCGGGAGGTACGCGGGGATGGCCGATCCGTCGGACGCCTATCTGACAGCCGCCCGGGACGGCTCGCTCACCGCACGCGTGGTCGGCGCGCTGTGGTGGGACCGGGAGCGCGGGGCCGAGCAGATCCCCGAACTCGTCGAGCGGCGGGCCGCGTTGAGCCACGGCCGGTTCCGGGCGGGCAGCGTGAAGATGATGCTGGACGGGGTCGCCGAGACCGGCACGGCCGCCCTGCTCGACCCCTACCTCGACAAGTGCGGCTGCGCGACGGCCAATCGGGGCACCAGCTTCATCGACCCGGAGCAACTGCCCAAGTACGTGACCGAGTTGGACGCACTCGGCTTCCAGTGCCACTTCCACGCGCTCGGCGACCGGGCCGTAAGGGATGCGCTGGACGCGGTCGAGGCGGCGCGGGCCGCCAACGGGCCGACCGACACCCGCCCGCACCTCGCACACCTTCAGGTGGTGCATCCCGACGACGTGGCGCGGTTTGTGCAACTCGGCGCGGTGGCGAACATCCAGCCGTTGTGGGCCGCGCACGAACCGCAGATGGACGAGCTGACGATTCCGTTCCTCGGGCCCGAACGGGCCTTGTGGCAGTACCCGTTCGGGGCGCTGCTGCGCTCCGGGGCCACCCTCGCGGCGGGCAGCGACTGGCCGGTGAGCAGTCCCGATCCGCTGCAGGGCATCCACGTCGCGGTCAACCGGGTCGAACCCGGGGGCGCGGGACCGGTGTTCCTGCCGGGCGAGCGGCTCGGACTCACGGAAGCACTCACGGCGTACACCGCGGGTTCGGCGTACGCGAACCATCTGGACGAAACCGGTCGCATCACGGCGGGGGCGTTGGCGGATCTGGTGGTCCTGGACCGCGATCCGTTCGCCGCGCCGCCGGAGGAGATCGGGGAGACGCAGGTAGCGCTTACTTATGTGGGAGGGACGGGAGTGTACGCAGCTCAGGAGGCGTGAGCAGTAACGGGGATCACGATCGGGGCACGGTGTAGATCATCTAGGCTCTGGGCAGCCTCGTAACCGCTTGTGGGACCAACTTTCGTACCACGAAGCGCAGTTCGAGGGCGCGGGCGGTCGAACGGACCGCCCGCTCGCAGTGGGGGGACCAGTGTTCCGTCTCCCGAAAGGAAGCGCATGCCTCAGGACGTCACCTTCGACCTCCCCTTCGACACCCCCGTCAGCGACCATCTGGAGTACGCACGGGCCCGCCATCTGCGCTGGGTCTGGGACATGGGCCTGGTGCGCAGCCAGGCCGGGTTCGAGGAGTACCGGTCGTGGGATCTCCCGCAGGCCGCGGCCCGTACCTATCCGCACGCGTCGGCCGCGGACATGGTCGTCCTGATGAACTGGTTCTCGCTGGCATTCCTCTTCGACGACCAGTTCGACGCGAGCCAGCCGGACCGCGCCGACCGAATACTTGAAGTGGCGCGGGAGTTGATCGTCACGCCCCTGCGTCCGACGGGCAGCAGGCCCCGGGTGGTCTGCCCGATCACCGTGGCCTGGGCCCAGGTGTGGGACCACCTTTCGGATGGCATGTCCCTGACCTGGCGGACCCGGTTCGCCGCGTCCTGGGGGCGGTTCCTGGTGGCGCACTGCGAGGAGGTCGACCTGGCGGCCCGGGGCATCGCGGGCACGCTGGACCTCGACGAGTACACGGAGTTCCGGCGCCGCACGGTCGGCATCCACCACAGCATCGACGCCGGCGAACGCAGCCGGGGCTTCGAGGTCCCGGCTCAGGTGCAGGCCCACCCGCTGATGGAACGCATGCGTGACCTGGCCGCGGACACCATCGGTTTCATGAACGACATCCATTCCTTCGAGCGCGAACGGCGCCGAGGGGACGGCCACAACCTGATAGCGGTGCTCCACCGGGATCGGGGCCTGTCATGGGAGGCGGCGGCCGAAGAGGCCTACCGAATGACGAACGCCTGCCTGACCGAGTACCTCGACCTGGAGGCCCAAGTCCCCCAGATGTGCAATGAGTTGGCCCTGAACGACAACGAACGACTCCGGGTGCAACAGGGCGTTGAAGCCATCCAGCACTGGATCAACGGCAACTACGAGTGGGCGCTGGTGTCGGGTAGGTACACGGCGGCAAAGGAAGGCCCGGCGGTGAAGGGTTCGGTGGACGACCTGTTGGCAGTGTGAGACGGGGGCGAGCTGCCCGGCCAAGGGCCGGGCAGCTCGCCTGCTTTTAGGGGCGCGGGGAACTGCGCGACCAGCCCCAACGCGCCCGCAGTCGAAGAACTACCGACTCATACCGCGAACTCGACCGGCAGCCTGTCCAATCGCGACTCCCACGTAGACGCCGTAGAAGTCAGCTCCTCAACCGCCACACCCAGCCGCAACCCCGGCAGCCGATGCAGCAACACATCCACCCCGACCTCAAGAATCGCCTGCCCGATACTCTGCCCCGGACACTCGTGCGGCCCCGAACTGAACGCCAGATGCGACTGGTTGCCCTGCACGGACACCCCCGCGTCAGGCCGAACCTCCGGGTCGACATTGCCCGCGGTGAGCCCCAGCACGAGCAGGTCCCCCTCCTCGATCCGATGCCCCCCGAGTTCGAGATCCGCCGTAGCGAACCGCCCCGGCAGAACGGCAAGCGGCGGGGTGTCCCACATGACTTCCTCAACGACAGCCGAGACAGTCAACTGCCCACTGACCAGCCCCGAAAGCCGAGACGCGTCCGTGAGGATCCGCTGCAACACCCGCGCCAACAAGTTGCTGGTGGTCGTGTGCGCGGCGATCAGCACCAGCCGCAGATGCATGACGACCTCTTCCGCATCCAGTGCCGCCGGGTGCTGGATGAGCGCGGTGGTGAAGTCGGAACCCGGCTCCGCCCGTTTGCGCTCGGCGAGTTCACCGAGGATCGCGATGATGCGGTCGTTGTGCATCAGGGCGTCCTCACCGCCCTTGAGGACCTGCGCACTGGATTCCACGAGCCGGTTCCCGTCCGCCGCGGGAAGCCCCAGGATGCGGGTCAGCACGAGCATCGGCAGATACTCGGCATAGTCCGCCACCAGATCGGCCCGACCGGCGCCCGCGAACGCGTCAATCTGCTTGTTGGCGAAGTAAGTTGCGTGCCGCCGGACACCACGCCCGGACGCGGCGAGCAGCCCGTCGGTCACCGCGCCGCGCAGCCGACGGTGCGGTTCCCCGTCCTGCGAGACGCAGTCCGGGCGCCAGCCGACCATCGGCATGATCGGTGAGGTGTCCGCGACCCGGCCCTCCCGCCAGTCCCGCCAGATCCGCGCGTCGCGGCTGAACTGGCGGGGGCTGTCCAGCACGCGGCGGTTGTCGCGGTAGCCGAGGACAAGCCAGGCGGGGACGTCGCCTTCGAGCAACACCGGTGCCACGGAGCCGTGTTGCTCGCGCAGCCGCTCGTAGATGCCGCGCGGGTCGGTCGCCGCGTCGGGCCCGTACAGTCGCGTGAGGTCGTCACCCGGCCCGTGGGCGACGGGGCAGCCCCTCGGAGCGTCGGGGTCGTTTAAGGTCTGGTCGTTCATCGGGGCTCCAGTGCGACGACGGCCGAGCGTTCCTTCAAGTGCCGTATCAGCGCGACCAGTACGTCACGGCTGGAGGAGCGGTCGCGGGCGTCGCAGGCCACGACGGGGATGTTCGGGGAGATGTCGAGGGCGTCCCGTATCTCGTCGACCGGGTGCTCCGGGGAGTCGGGGAAGACGTTGAGCGCGATGACGAACGGCACGTCCTGCCGTTCCATCTCCTCGATCGCCCGGAAACTGGAGGCGAGGCGGCGGGTGTCGACGAGGACCACCGCGCCGAGCGCGCCCTTGAACAGGCCGTTCCACAGGAACCAGAACCGCTCCTGGCCCGGGGTCCCGAACAGGTAGAGGACCAGCTCGTCGTTGAGGCCGATCTTGCCGAAGTCGAGGCTGACGGTGGTCTCCGTCTTGTCGGTCACCCCGATGAGGTGGTCGACGCCTGCGGTCGCCTCGGTGAGGGTCTCCTCGGTGGTGAGCGGCTTGATGTCGCTGACCGAGCGGACCATCGTGGTCTTCCCGGTGCCGAAACCGCCGGCGATCATCACCTTCACCGAACGGGTACCGTCACCGGCCGGAGAGCCGGGCCGGTCAAAGCCTTTCAAGTCCACTGAGTACCTCCTCAAGGAGCGCGAGGTCGGGCCCGCGACCGGCGTCGTGCGCCGGGATGGGGTCACGGGCTTCGACGCGGTCTGCCTCCAGCAGATCCGTCAGCAGCACCGCGAGAATGTTGAAGGGCAGTCCGAGGTGGGCGCCGAGTTCGGCCACCGACAGCGGTTCGCGGCAGCGTCGGAGGATCTCCTCGTGTTCGTGCTGCATGCCCGGCACGGGCGCGGCACGGGAGACGATGAGGGTCGCCACGTCGAGGCTCGACGCCGAACCGCCCGGTCCGCTGCGCCCTCCGGTGAGGACGTAGTAACGCTCCAGACCGGAGGGGTCAACTGGCCGGCGGGGAGCACTCATCCAGAGTGCTCCTCCAGGCGCGCGCTGGTGCCGAGGAGTTCACCCATCCTGCGGGCCAGGTCCCGCATCTGGTGTCCGAGGAGGCCCTGGTCGAGGCCCTCCCGGGCCAGCACGCCGAGATACGTCTCCACACCCGCGCGGACGACGAAGAGATGGCCGCCGTCGACCTCGATCATCGCCAGCCGCAACTGCCCCGCGTACTTGGGGAACTGCTCGGCGACCGGCTGGGCCAGTGCCTGCAGGCCGGCCACCACGGCCGCGAAGCGGTCCACGTCGTCGGGGTCCTCCGCGCCGAAGGAGGTGATCGCCTTGCCGTCGCTGGAGGCCACGAGGGCGAAGCGGATCTCCGGGATGCTCTCCACCAGATCGCGGAGCGCCCAGCTCACGTCGGTTCCCTTTTGCGTCATGTGGACTCGTCGCTCTCTTCAGTGCTGTGCTCGGTGAACTCGCGGCCTGCGGACGCCGGTTCCTCCCCCGGGGTCTCCCGTCCGGCGGTCGCGAAGGCGGCCAGGCCGGCGAAGGAGGCGTCGGGCGGTACGGCGGAGACGGCCATCTCCCCGGTCCGCCCGGCCGGTTGGGACCGCGCCGTCTCGCCACGCTTGCTACGGCGCCTGGGCAGCCCGCCGGGCGTGGTGTCCTCGGCTTCGACGGTCTCGGCCGGGGTCTCCGCGCCGGCGGTGCCGCGGCTCGCCGCCACGGTCGCGGCCGTCGCGGCGGCCTGGAACGAGGGAGTGCCGGTGACGGCCGCCGCGGGCAGCCGGGTGAAGTACTTGTGCGGGACCACGACGACGACCGAGGTGCCGAGCCAGGGCGAGTCCGCGAAGGTGACGCGGATGCCGTAGCGGCGGGCGAGGGTGCCGACGACACGGAGGCCGATGCTGGCGTCCTCCGAGACACCGCCGAGTCCGGGGCCCGCACCGGTGCCGGTGAGGGCGTGTTCGGCCTCGCGCTTGGACTCCTCGCTCAGGCCCTTGCCGGAGTCCTGGATCTCGATGCCGACGCCGTTGGGCACCTCCTTGCCGGAGACGATCACCGGCTCGGTGGGCGGCGAGTAGCGGGCCGCGTTGTCCAGGAGGTGGGCGAAGATCAGCGTGAGGTGGTCCACCAGACCGCCGTCGACGCCGAGTTCAGGCAGTTGGCGTACGTCGACGCGGTGGAAGTCCTTGATCCGGCCGATGCCGCCGCGCACCACGCTGAGCAGTCGCTGCGGTTCCTGCCACTGCCTGCCGGGCCGGTCCGAGCCGCCGAGCACACCGACGCTCGCGGCGAGACAGTCGGCGGGGCCGATCTCCTGGTCCAGCTCCATCAGACCGCTGGCGACGGCGGGCAACCGCCCGTGCTCGCCCTGGAGTTCGTGCAGTCGGCCGCGGAGCTTGCTGGTCAGCACGTGGATGCGGTTGCCGATGCTGATGACGGCCTGCTCGGCTGCGGTGGAGCGGTTGAACTCCGCCTCGACACCGATGAGCGAGATCCGCAGCACCTTGCGCAGTTCGGCCTGGAGCTCGGCACTGACCTTCGCGCACTGGTTGGCGACCGGCAGCAGGTCGTCGAGGGCGTCACCGGCGCGCAACTGCTGCAGTGCCTCCGGGAGTTGCTCGTCGGCGAGCCGCGCCACCGCGCTGATCTGGTGGGCGAGCTGCTCCTGCCACACCTCGGCCTGGTCGGCGAGCTGTGCCTCGTAGGACTCGGCCTGGTCGGTCAGCCGCTCCTCGTACGCCCGTGCCTGCTCGGCGAGTTGTGCCTCGTACGCGCCGGACCGGTCGGCGAGTTGTACCTCGTACGCACCGGAGTGCTCGGTCAGCTGCGCCTCCAGCGTGACGCGCTCGGCGTTGAACTTCCGCTCCAGGCCCGCCACATGCTGCTGCCACTGCTGGGAGTGCTCGGCCTGCGAGGTGCGGAAACCGCTTTCGGCGCGGCGCAGTTGTCCCTGGCTGCGCACCAGCAGTCGTACACACACGGCGCTGGCCGCCGTGGCCGCCGCTCCGGCGACGGTCGCGGTTATTCGCTCCGAGCTCATGAACGTGGCGGCAACGGTCCCACCTCCTAAGGCCAGCGGCATCAGCCACCAGCTGTACCAGGCGACAGGTGCCCGCGCCGCCGGTGGCGGAGTGGCGAGTTCCATCTGCATCCTTCGAAGCGACACGAACGAACATGGGGGGTGTGCGAGGACAGACCGCACTCAGGAGGACGCACCACGAGCCGACCGGTCACGATCACTTCAACTCGCTGCGCCGCACGGGAGCTTATCGGGTTTGAACCGTAAAAGATCAACCTCAAGGCGGTGCGGAAGTGAGGGTTCCGTCACTCTCCGGAAAGTCTGAACATGGACATGTGTCCAGTTATAGTAGACACCTGTCCAAGACGATGAGGAGTCCGACGATCATGGAAACGCTCGCGAACGTGCTGGTGGGGCTGGTGGCCGCGCTGCATCTGTACATCCTGGTGCTGGAGATGTTCCTGTGGGAGAAGAAGCCCGGGCGCGGCCTGCACGGCTTCGACCCCGAGATGGCAAGAGCCACCGCACCGTTGGCCGCCAACCAGGGCCTCTACAACGGCTTCCTCGCCGCAGGTCTGATCTGGGGCCTGATCGCCGCCGACCCGACCGGCTTCCGCGCCCAGGTGTTCTTCCTGAGCTGTGTCGTGATCGCGGGCGTCTACGGCACGGTGACGGCGAACCGGCGCATCCTGTTCGCGCAGGCACTGCCCGGCGCGGTGGCCCTGGCCGCCGTCCTGATCGCCCGGTGAGCCGCGCCGAGCCCGAGGACCGGCGGGCCGCCCGCACCCGGGCACGGCTGCGCCAGGCGCTCCTCGACGAGTGCACCGAACGCCCTCTGGAGGAGGTCGGCGTCGCCGCCCTGGCACGCCGGGCCGGGGTCGGCCGGGCCACGTTCTACGTCCACTACGACGGCCTGGAAGCGCTTGCGGTCGACGCCTGCGCGGACGTCGTACGGGACGCGGTGGAGGCACTGCACGCGTGGCGCGGCCGGCCCGACCCGGTGCACGCGCCGCCCGCGCTGCCGGAGTTCTTCGCGGGCCTGCTCCCCCACGCGGCCCTGTACCGCGCCCTGTTGAGCCCGGGCGGTGGCGGTCCGCTCGGCCGGGTCCTGCACCGGGACCTGCGCGCCTACAGCCTCCGCGAGCGCGAACTCGCGGGCGCGGCGGACGCCCCGCTGGTCGCCTCGGCCGTCGCCGGGGCCTTCGGCGGTGTTCTCGCCGACTGGCTGCACGGGCTGTTGGAGGGCACGGCGGAGGAAATCGCCGACCAGGTATGGCAGTTGCTGGTCGCGCTGCACATGAGCCGGTGACGGCGGCTCACTGACAGGCCTGGCCGTGCTTCACCGACGGCCACGCCTCCACGCCGTTCGGCGTGCGGACGTAGGCCTTCGACGCGTCGGCCGTGAGCCACAACTGCCAGTCCTGGTACCGGTATCCGGTGTCGCGAGCGGTCGCGGGCATCCGGACGTCACCGTCGTAGGGGGCGGTGAGCAGCTCGGGCGGGAGCACCTGGTCCGGGTCGCGGGCGTACAGCCTGCCCTTCTCACCTTCGCCGGTCTGCAGGAAGTGCGCCTTCTGCCAGTCGCAGTGCGCGGCACCGACCGAGCTGCTCAGCACCGTGGTCGGCACCCGCTTCCCGTGCTTGTCGGTCCAGATCTCGTATCCGTGCGCCTTGGTGAAGCTCGCCGGGAGTTCGGCCGGGTCGCAGGAGGCGCTGGTCTCCGGGCCCCAACCCGGCCTGTTCTTACGGTCCTTGGCGACGACGACGGCGACCTTCGTACGGCCGCCGACATCGTAGGAGAACAGGACGCGACCGTCCGCCCTGCGCTCGACGCGGTAGCCCGTGCGCGGCACATCCGGCTGCTCCATGTCGAAGTACGCCCGCAGTCCGCCCTCGGGGGTCTTGCCGCCGTCGCCCTTGCTCCATGCGTCGGCGCCGCCGCCCGAGTACATCGTCCCGTCGCACTCCAGCGCCCGGCCTGCGGCACCCGACTCGTCGGAGGCGGTGGCCGGTACGTACAGCGGTCCGGCGTAGGGCGTGGCCGGCGGTGTGCCCGCGACCACGGCGTCCTTCCCGTCCTCGGTGCCGCACCCCGCCGCCGCCACGGCCACCAGTACGGCGACCCCTGCGAGTCCTCTGCGCATGCCCTACCCCCTCGCGTCGTGTTCCTACGACGCACGGGCGGGCCGAAACGTTGGGGTTCAGCGGGTTTCCTGGAACGTACGCCGGTACGTCTGCGGGGAGACCCCGATCGCCGCGTGCAGGTGCTGCCGCAGGGACGCGCCCGTCGCGAAGCCGACGCGGCCGGCGATCTGGTCGACCGACAGGTCGCTGGCCTCCAGGAGGTCCCGGGCGCGGGCGACCCGCTGCTGGATCAGCCAGCGGCCGGGGCTGAGGCCCACCTCGTCGTTGAAGCGGCGGGCGAAGGTGCGCAGGCTCATCCCGGCGTGCCGGGCCAGGTCGGTCAGGGCGAGGGGCTCGTCGAGGCGGGTCAGGGCCCAGTCACGGGTGGCGGCCGTACTGGTGACCCCGCAGTCCGGCACCGGCTGCGGAATGTACTGGGCCTGGCCGCCGTCGCGGAACGGCGGGACGACGCAGCTGCGGGCGACCTTGTTGGCGAGTTCGCTGCCGTGGTCCGTGCGCACGATGTGCAGGCAGATGTCGACTCCGGAGGCCGCGCCGGCGGAGGTGAGGATCCGGCCGTCGTGGACGAAGAGCACGTCCGGGTCGAGGTCGACCTGCGGGTACAGGGCCCGGAAGCGGTCGACGACCTGCCAGTGGGTGGTGGCTCGGCGGCCGTCGAGGAGACCGGCGGCGGCGAGCACGAAGGCGGCCGTGCAGATCGAGACGATCCGTGCGTCCGGGCGGATCCGGGCGAGGGCGTCGCCGATCTCGGTGGGCAGCCCGGTGGGGATACGCGGGGTCGCCATGGAGGCGACCACGACCGTGTCCGCCGTTTCGAGGATCTCGGGACCGTGCTCCACCGCGACCGAGAAGTCGGCGTTGGTCTGCACCGGACGGCCGTCGACCGTGCAGGTCAGCACCTCGTAGCGACCGTCGGCGGCGCCGAAGATACGGCTGGGGATGCCCAGCTCGAAGGGGTAGACGCCGTCGAGCGCCAGGACCACGACCCGTTCCACATGCTGCATGGCACGATTCTATCGAAGGTTGGCCATCGTGCCATTTCCTTGTCGTGCGGGACCGGGCAGGCTGACTGACCATGAGCACTGTGAACACCATGCGCGTCCTCACCCAGCACGTCCTCGGCGGTCCCGAGGTCCTCGAAGTAGTCGAGGTCGAGCGCCCCGCGCCGCGCGCCAACGAGATCCTGGTCCGGGTCCACGCCGCCGGACTCAACCCCACCGACTGGAAGCACCGCGCCACCGGCGGCTTCCTCGGCGAGCCGCCGTTCACCCTCGGCTGGGACGTCTCCGGCGTCGTCGAGGCCGTCGGCGTCGGTGTCGCCCGTTTCGCACCCGGCGACGAGGTCTTCGGGATGCTGTCCTACCCGTGGGGCCACGGCTCGCACGCCGAGTACGTCGCCGCCCCGGCCCGCGGCTTCGTCCACAAGCCGGCGGGGATCGACCACGTCCAGGCGGGCGCACTGCCCCTGGTCTCGCTGACCGCGTGGCAGGCGCTGGTGGAGAACGCCGAAGTCCAGCCCGGGCAGCGGGTGTTGATCCACGCGGCGGCCGGCGGGGTCGGGCATGTGGCCGTCCAGATCGCGAAGGCGCGGGGCGCGTACGTGATCGGCACGGCGAGCGCGGCCAAGCACGACTTCCTGCGCGAGCTCGGCGTAGACGAGGCGATCGACTACCGGGAGACCGACTTCACCGAGGCCGTGAAGGACGTGGACGTCGTCCTGGACATGCTCGGCGGCGAGACCGCGCTCAAGTCGCTGCGGGTGCTGCGTCCGGGCGGGGTCGTGGTCTCCATCGTGCCGATGGGCAAGCCGGACTTCTACGAGGAGGCCGAGCGGCTGGGCGTACGGGCGGTCCGGATGCTCGTCGACGCCGACCGCGCCGACATGGAGGCCATCGCGGAGCTCGTCGAGGCGGGCAAGCTGCGCGCGACGATCGCCGGGACGTTCCCGCTGGCCGGTGCCGCCGAGGCACACGCGCTCGGCGCCACCGGCCGCACCGCGGGCAAGCTGGTGCTGACGGTCGACTGAGTAACCGAGTAGGTCAGAAGGTGAGCACGGGCTTGATCGCCTTGCCCGCGCTCATGTCCCGCACCGCCTGGTCGATGTCCGCGAACGGATAGGTACTGATCAGGCGGTGCAGCGGAAGCCGCCCCGCCTTGACCAGTTCCACGAGCGCGGGGATGAAGCTCTGCGTCTCGCTGTCGCCGAGGGTGAGGCCCACGATCCGCTTCCCCGGGATCAACCCGTTGACGTCCAGGGCGACTTCACTGCCGAACGGCGGCGCCCCCACGACGACGAGTGTGCCCCGGGCGGCCAGCGCGTCGGCGCCCTGACGGAGGACCGCGACACTGCCGGTGGTCTCGACGATGCCGTCGGCGCCCTGCCCGTCGGTCAGCGCCGCGAGGGTCTCGCCGAGGTCGGCCTCGGTCGCGTTTACGGTATGGGTGGCGCCCAACTCCTTTGCCAGGGAGAGCCGTTCGGCGACCCGGTCGACGGCGATGATCCGGGTGGCCGGGGTGAGCGCGGCCGCCATCACCGCCGACAGGCCCACCGCTCCGGCACCGAGCACCACGACCGTGTCACCGAGCCGGGGCTTGAGTACGTTCCAGACGGCGCCGACACCGGTCTGCACTCCGCAGCCCAACGGGGCGATCGACTCCAGCGGCACGTCCGGGTCGACCTTGACCAGGCTGCGTTCGTCGACCAACGCCCTTTCGGCGAACGAGGACTGGCCGAAGAAGTGCCCGCCGAGCGGCTCCCCGCCCCGGCTGATGGTGCTGCTGCCGTCGGCACGGCGACCGCCGATGAGGTTCAGCGGCAGCCAGGTCGCGCAGTAGGCGGGGTGCCCGCCCTGGCAGTTGCGGCAGTCGCCGCAGGACGTGAAGGACAGGACGACATGGTCGCCGGGTGCGACACCGGTGACGGCCGAGCCGACCTCCTCGACGACACCGGCGCCCTCGTGACCGAGGACTCCGGGCAGCGGGAAGGGCAGTCCGCCGCTCGCCACTCCGAGGTCGGTGTGGCACAGGCCTGTTGCGACGACCCGGACGAGTGCCTCGTGCGGGCCGGGCTCGGCCAGCTCGACCTCGGTGAGGGTGAAGGGTGCGCCGCCCGACTCGACGACGGCCGCGCGCGTGGTGGTGGACATCGTACGAACTCCTTGGTGGGCGTGGTCAGTTGAGCCGAGGGGCGTGGTCATTCGAGTTGATGGGCATGGTCAGTCGAGCGAGACGACGACGGACTTGGTCCGGGTGTAGGCGGCGAGGCCCTCGGGGCCGTACTCGCGGCCGAAGCCGGAGTCCTTGACGCCGCCGAAGGGGACGTTGGGGTCGAGCATCGCCCAGTCGTTGATCCAGACGATGCCCGCCTGGAGCCGGTCGGCGATGCGGTGGGCGCGGCCGAGGTTGCCGGTCTGGATGCCCGAAGCCAGGCCGTAGGGCGTGGAGTTGGCGAGGTCGACGGCCTCGTCCTCGGTGTCGAAGGGCTGCACGGTGAGGACCGGGCCGAAGATCTCCTCCTGGATCACCCGCGAGTCGTTGGCGAGGTCGGCGATGACGGTCGGCTTGTAGTAGTAGCCGCCGTCCAGGTCGAGGCGTTCGCCGCCGCAGACGATGCGGGCGCCCTCCTTGCGGGCTAGGTCGACGTACTCCTCGACCTTTCGCAGGTGCCTCTCCCCCGCCATCGGGCCCACGACGGTCTCGGGGAGCCGGGGGTCGCCGAGCGGTACGCCGGGGACGGCGTCGGCGAGGATGCCGAGCAGGGTGCTGTACACCGAGCGGGCGACCAGCAGGCGGGGGCCGCCCATGCAGAACTGGCCGGTGTTGAAGACGAATCCCTTGATGACCGCGCCGACGGCCTTCTCCAGGTCGGCGTCCTCGAAGACGATGTGGGCCGCGTTGCCACCGAGTTCCATGGTCACGGGCTTGAGGTTCTCGCCGGCGACGCTCGCGGCGTGCCGGCCGACGGCGGTGGAGCCGGTGAAGGCGATCTTGTCGACGCCGGTGTGCCGCAGCAGAGCCTCGCCTGCGACGGGTCCGGCACCGGTGACGACGTTGACGACACCGTCCGGGACTCCGGCCCGCTGGAGCAGCCCGGCCATGTGGAGGGCGCTGAGCGGGGTCTCGTCGGCGGGCTTGTGGACCACGGTGTTGCCGGCCGCGAGGGCGGGGGCGAGTTTCGAACCGGCCAGGATCAGGGGGAAGTTGAAGGGGGTGATCGCGGCGACCACGCCGAGCGGCTCGCGCTTCGTGTAGGCGAGCGCGTTGAGGGGGGTGTCGCGGGTCGAGCCGTCGAGGGAGAAGGCGAGGGCGGCGTAGTGCTCGTAGTCGTTGGCCGCGTTGGTCACGTCGACGGCGTGGCACAAAGTGATGGGCTTGCCTACGTCGAGGCTCTCCAACTGGGCCAGTTCGTCGGCGTTCTCGCGGATCAGCTCGGCGACGCGGTGCAGGATCCGGCCGCGCTCGCGCCCGCTCAGCCCGGACCAGCGACCACTGTCGAATGCCTCGCGGGCGGCGCGGACGGCCGCGTCCACATCGGCGGGGCCTGCCTCCGCGACCGTCGTGACGACCCGGCCCCGGGACGGGTCGACCACCTCGGTGCGCGCTCCGTCCGCGGCCTCGCGCCACTGCCCCCCGACGAACAGGCGGCCGGGTTCGATCTCGAAGGCGGTCATCGCCACTCCTCAGCATCGTTGCCAAGATTTCAACCAACAGGATTCCTGTTGGTTGCTCGTCTGGTCCGCAGTCTCGTTACAGACAGGTTTCCTGTCAATGCTCTAGGGTGAATCCATGGCTGAATCCCTGATCGGCACCCACGCGACGAAGGCACCCCCGTCCCTGCTGTACATGGTCAAGCAGGTGGAGCTGGTCGTCCGCTCACGCCTGGACGAGCTGGTCAGGCCGTACGGGATCACCGCACTCCAGTACACCGCGCTCACGGTCCTGGAGCGACACGACGGTCTGTCCGCGGCGCAGCTGGCCCGCGACTCCTTCGTCACCGCGCAGTCCATCGCCGATCTCGTGCGCTCCCTGGAGGGCCGCGGACTGATCCGCCGGGAGCGCAATCCGCGTAACCGGCGCGAGCTGCTGATCCTGCTGACCGAGGAGGGGCGCGAGCTGCTGGCCGGCTGCGCCGAGCCGGTGCGGGAGCTGGAGGAGCGAATGGTGCGCGAGCTCACAGCCCACCAGAGCGAGCAGTTCCGTCAGGCACTTTCCAAGGCCTGGCACGCGCTGTCGTAGGCCGGGGCGTGCGCCGGGGCGTGATTGCGCCGAACATCTCAGAAAGCTCTCGCTCGATTCGAAGACATATGTCAATCGAACATGCTCAAATTCACTCCATCGAGGGTAACTTGCAGGGCGGGGAACGGTTTTGCGCTCAACCCCGCTTCACCGAGGGCCGGTTGGAGGCGATGTGGTCGTGCAGCAGGAACCCGCGCCGCTCACCCGGCATCTGAGGATCCACCGCGACCGTGGGTTCACGGTCCTGGAGTTCCGCGGGGAGATCGACATCGCCGCGGCGATGGAGATCCTCCCGTATCTGGACCGGGTGACAGGGCGGCCCCGGTCGCGGATCGTGATCGACCTCCGGCAGGTCGAGTTCTTCGACTGCTCGGGCCTGCGCCTGCTGTACCGGGCACGGCAGCGGGTGCTGGACCGGGACGGCCGGCTGCACCTCGTCTGCACGCACCCGCTGACCCTGCGCATCCTGCGGGTCACCGGGCTCAACCGGCTGCTGCCGGCGCAGCCGACGCTGGACGCGGCCCTGGGGCAGCCCGAGGCCACGTCCGGCACGTTATGAGCCGCGAACTCTGCCGTGCTCTTCCATGATCTCCCGTGCGGGCAGGGCTACTTGAGGATCTTGGTGACCTGACCGGCCCCGACCGTCCGCCCGCCCTCGCGGATCGCGAACTTCAACCCCTCCTCCATCGCGATGGGTTGGATCAGCGCGACGTGCATGGTCGTGTTGTCGCCCGGCATGACCATCTCGGTGCCCTTCGGCAGGGTCACCACGCCGGTCACGTCCGTCGTGCGGAAGTAGAACTGCGGGCGGTAGTTGTGGAAGAAGGGCGTGTGCCGGCCGCCCTCGTCCTTGGACAGGATGTACGCGCGGGCCTCGAACTCCACGTGCGGTGTGACCGATCCGGGCTTGATGACCACCTGCCCGCGCTCCACGTCCTCCCGCTTCACGCCCCGCAGCAGCAGTCCGACGTTCTCACCGGCCCGGCCCTCGTCGAGGAGCTTGCGGAACATCTCGATGCCGGTGACGGTCGTCCTGGTCTTCTGCTCGTGGATGCCGATGATCTCCACCTCGTTGTTGACCTTCAGCACCCCGCGCTCGATCCGGCCGGTGACGACCGTGCCGCGGCCGGTGATGGTGAAGACGTCCTCGATCGGCAGCAGGAACGGCCGGTCCACGTCCCGTACCGGCTCGGGCACGAACTCGTCGACGGCGGCGAGGAGTTCGAGCACCGAGGAGGTCCACGCGGGGTCCCCTTCGAGGGCCCGGAGCGCGGACACCTTGACCACCGGGAGGTCGTCGCCGGGGAACTCGTACTCGGTGAGCAGTTCCCGCACCTCCAGCTCGACCAGTTCCAGGATCTCCTCGTCGTCGACCATGTCCGTCTTGTTCAGGGCGACGACGATGTACGGCACCCCGACCTGCCGGGCCAGCAGCACGTGTTCCTTGGTCTGCGGCATGGGTCCGTCGGTGGCCGCGACGACCAGGATCGCGCCGTCCATCTGGGCGGCGCCGGTGATCATGTTCTTGATGTAGTCGGCGTGCCCGGGGCAGTCGACGTGCGCGTAGTGCCGGTGTTCGGTCTGGTACTCGACATGGGCGATCGAGATCGTGATGCCGCGCTGCCGTTCCTCGGGCGCCTTGTCGATCTGGTCGAACGGCGTGAAGGGGTTGAGGTCGGGGAACCGGTCGTGCAGCACCTTCGTGATGGCCGCTGTGAGGGTGGTCTTGCCGTGGTCGATGTGACCGATGGTGCCGACGTTCACATGGGGTTTGGTCCGCTCGAACTTCGCCTTCGCCACGGCGAGTCCTCCTGATCACCTCGGTGCTGCCGAGCGTTGCTCCGTCCCCTCATGTCTATTCGTTCGGCGGCGCGTCGAACAGGGCGCTGACGGACTCGCCGTTGTGAATGCGGCGTACGGCCTCGGCGAGCGCCGGGGCGATGGACAGGATGCGCAGCTTCTCGGTGCGCTCCTCCTCGGGCACCGGCACCGTGTTGGTGCAGACGATCTCCAGTACGTCGGGCTGCTCGCCGATCCGCTTGAGCGCGCCCGCCGCGAACAGGCCGTGGGTGCAGGCCACTCGGATCGAGCGCGGCCCCAAGTCCCGCAGCCGGTCCAGGAGTTCGAGCACGGTGCTGCCCTTGGCGATCTCGTCGTCCAGGACGATGACGTCCCGGTCGGCGATGTCACCGATGACGGAGCTGATGACGACCCGGTCGTCGGCGTACCGCTGCTTGGCGCCGGCGGCCACCTGGGCGCCGATCAGCCGGGCGAACGCGGCGGCCTCCTTGGCGTTGCCGAGGTCCGGGGACACGACGGTGGTGCGCGAGAGGTCGTACTGCCGGAAGTGCGCGGCGAGTTCGCGCAGGGCGTGCAGATGGTCGACCGGCACCGAGAAGAAGCCGTGCACCTGGGGCGAGTGCAGGGTCATGGCCAGGACGCGGCTCGCGCCCGCCGCCACCATCAGGTCGGCGACCAGCCGTCCGCCCAGCGAGATGCGCGGGGCGTCCTTCTTGTCGGAGCGGGCGTAGGAGTAGTGCGGCATGACGACGGTGATCCGCCCGGCGGAGGCACCGCGCGCCGCGTCGCACATCAACAGCAGCTCCACCAGGTTCTCTTGAACCGGTTTGACCAGCGGCTGGATCAGAAAGACGTCCCGTTCCCGGCAGTTGGCCTGGAGCTGTACCTCCAGGCAGTCGTTGGCGAACCGGCTGACGCGGGTGGGGCTGAGCGGTACTCCGAGATGTGCGCAGACCTCCTTCGCCAACTCGGGGTGGGCATTCCCGCTGAACACGGCGATGTCTCGCACGATCTGCTGCTCCTCGCATGATCATTCCCGGCCGTGGTTCATGCTACTGACCAGGAAAACCTGTTGCGGGCCGCCCAGCGCGGCACGCCATGATGGCCGCGTCCGTGCCCTCTCACGTCAGGAACCCTCGCATGCGCCGACTCCTCGGAATCCACCGCCCTTCCCACTGGACGACGGTTCTTGAGGACTCGACCACGCATGCACACCCTGAACATCGGAATTCTGGCCCACGTCGACGCCGGTAAGACCAGCCTCACAGAGCGGCTGCTGTTCGACCACGGCGCGATCGACCGGCTCGGCAGCGTCGACGCCGGTGACACCCGTACGGACGACGGCGCGATCGAGCGGCAGCGCGGGATCACCATCCGCTCGGCCGTCGCCGCGTTCACATCCGGTGACACCCAGGTCAACCTGATCGACACTCCGGGCCACTCGGACTTCATCGCGGAGGTCGAGCGCGCCCTGGAGGTGCTCGACGGCGCGGTCCTGCTGCTCTCCGCAGTGGAGGGCGTCCAGGCGCAGACCAGGGTCCTGATGCGGACGCTGCGGCGGCTACGGCTCCCCACGCTCGTCTTCGTCAACAAGATCGACCGAGCGGGCGCTTGCGACGAGGACCTGGTCGCGGACATCCGGCGCAGGCTGACCCCGCACGTCGTACCGCTCACGGACGTGACGGGCCTCGGCACGCGTGGAGCTCGCGTCCTGCCCCGCCCACCCGGCGACCCGCGGCTGGCCGAGGCACTCGCCGAGGTCGACCCCGACATCCTCGCGGCCGTCGTGGACGGTCCCCACCCCACGCCGGACGACCTGCGCAAGGCCCTGGCCACCCGCACCGCCGACGGCTCCCTCCACCCGCTCCTCTTCGGCTCGGCCCTCGGCGGCCAGGGCGTCACCGAACTCGTCGAGCACCTGGTCCGACTGATCCCACCCGCACCCACCGGCCCGCCCGGCACCCCGAGGGGCACGGTCTTCGCCGTACGCCCCGGCCCGGGCCGCGAACGGACGGCGTATCTGCGGCTCTACGACGGTGAGGTGGCCCCGCACCAGCGCCTCACGTTCCGCCGCCGCGAGGCGGACGGCCGAACCGTCGAGGTCTCCGGACGCGTCACGCGTCTCGACGTGATCGGCCACCCCGGCCCGCTCACCGCCGGGAACATCGGTGCGCTGACCGGCCCGAAGGACATCCGGGTCGGCGACCGGCTCGGTGAACTCACCGAGCGGGCACCGCAGTTCGCGCCGCCGACGCTGGAGACGGTCGTACGGGCGCGGCGGCCCGAGCAGGCGGCGGGGCTGCGCTCAGCCCTGCTCACGCTGGCCGACCAGGACCCTTTGCTGCACGCGCGGCCTGCCGCGTCCGGGGCGACCGTGCTGCTCCTGTACGGCGAGGTCCAGAAGGAGGTTCTCGCGGCAACTCTGGTGCAGGACTTCGGAATTGAGGCCGACTTCGAGCCGAGCCGGGTGCGGTTCCTGGAGCGCCCGGCCGGAACCGGCGAGGCCTGGGACGAGTTTCCCTGGCACGACCGCGTCCGCTACTGGGCCACGATCGGGCTGCGCGTCGAGCCGGGAGAGCGCGGCTCCGGTGGGATCTTCGCGTACGAGACCGAACTCGGCGCGCTCCCCCGCGCGTTCCACCAGGCCACCGAGGACACGGTCCACGCGACCCTGCTGAGCGGGCTGCACGACGCACCCGTGACGGACTACCGGGTCACCCTCACCCGCTCCGGGTACGCGGCCCCGATCAGCACGGCCGCCGACTTCCGCGGCCTCACCCCGATCGTGCTGCGCCGGGCGCTGCGGCTGGCGCGGACGCGGCTGTACGAGCCGTACGTCGCGTTCGAGACGGAGGTCCCGCTGGACGCGCTCGCACCGGTGACCGCGCATCTCGCCTCCTGTCGTGCCGAGTTCGCGGGGACGACCGGCGGCATCGGCACCTGGCTGATCACCGGCGAGCTGCCCGCGCGTCGGGTGCGGGACGTGGAAACGGCTCTGCCGGGGCTCACGCACGGGGAGGGGATGTGGTGGTCGCGCCCGTCCGGTGACCGCGAACTGCGGTCGCGCTGAAGGGTGTTCGGGGCATCCGTGGCCAGTGTCACGACACGGAGCGGACCGTGCTCCGGAAAGGTCACGGGACGCATCGGGCGGAGCGTCCGGGAAATGCTGTCTGCGGTCATCCAGGACTCCTGGCGGGCCGGAACAGTGACTTTTCACCCCTGCGCGCCCTCCGTGCCCCCGTCAGATGGACCGATCGACCAACAGGTCTGTCTGACAAGGCATTTGGGGGGCATGCGCATACCGAGGAAGGGAGGGCCGTCCCCATGACGACTTCCATCAGCCGTATACCCCGGCGCATGCCGGGCTGGGCGAAGGTGCTCACCGCCGTCGTCGTTGTGATCGCCGTGCTGTTCGCCGGGCTCCGGCTCGCCGTGCTCCCGGGGCTGCGGGACATCTTCGGCACCGAGACCCATGACCGTTCGGGGCCCGCCCTGCTCAAGTCCATTCAGGACATGAGCCGTTACGACGCGGCCTCCGGCAACTTCCAGGTCGTCGTGGACCTGGAGAAGGACTCCAAATTCCTGCCCCAGGCGATCCGCGGCACCCGCACGCTGTACGTCGGCGCGGGCACCGTGGAGGGCTATGTCGACCTCGGCAAGCTCGGCAAGCAGGACGTGACGGTCAACAGCGACCGCACGTCGGCAAGCATCAAGCTGCCGCACGCGACGCTCGGCAGGCCGGCGCTGGACCCGGACCACTCCTACACGGTCTCCAAGCAGCGCGGCCTGTTGGACCGCCTGGGCGACATCTTCTCCGACAACCCCAACAACGAGCAGGCCGTGCAGAAGCTCGCCTCCAAGCACATCGCGGAGGCGGCGAAGACCAGCGGCCTGACCACGCGTGCCGAGACCAACACCACCAACATGCTCAAGGGTCTCCTCGGCTCGCTCGGCTTCAAGACCGTGAACATCTCGTACAGCGCCTGACCGGTCGCTGCCGAACCCTGGAAAACTGGAGGCCCACCGCATGGCCCGTTCCGTCTCGCGCCTGCGCACCGCCAAGAAGACGGAGGCCGAGTCGAAGCCGACCCGCCCCGAACGCGGACGCCATCAACTGTCCCTCCCCGTCCGCCTGTTCGCGATGCTGATCGGCTTCCTGCTGATGGTGGCCTTCGCCGTCGTACTGGCCAGGCTCACCCTGGAACCGTCCCCCGCGTCCAAGGCGCTCGTGCACACCAATCTGCACCCGGGCCGCTCCCTGAAGGCCTATCTCGACCAGCCGGCCATGCGGGACGCCATCAAGCAGATCGGCGGGAACGTGGTGCTCGGCATCCCGTTCGGGGTGCTGGTGCCCGTATTCGCGCCACGGGCGCGCGGCATCCTGAAGGTGCTGCTGCTGACCGCGACCGTCATGCTCCTGGTCGAGTTCGCGCAGGGCGCGTTGATCACCGGGCGGGCCTTCGACATCGACGACGTCATCCTCAACACCTCGGGCGCGCTGATCGGTTGGGTCCTGCTGGGGCGCCGGCTCGGCCGGGCGGTGCACGCGCGGAAGCCCGTTGCGAAGCCCGCCGCGAAGGCAGCAAGGACATCAAAGGCAGCGAAGGCGTCCAAAGCGCCGAAGGCCACTTCGTAACGATCAACTACTGGCCCGTAACTTTCAACTACTGGTCCGTACCAAGGTATTGACGCTCTCCTTATCTCACTCCTTAAATCAAGAGGCGACGCTTTCACCCCCCACCTCAGTCGGCGTGTCGGTCCCCACGTCCGCCGTACAGAAGGGAATGCCGTGGCCTCCCCACGCGTACTCCGCAGATGTCTTTTCGCCGCCCTGTCCGCCGCACTGGTCGCGTCCGCCGCGATCGGTCCGGCGCAGGCGGACTCCTCGTCGGCCGCCCAGGCCGACGCCACCACGTTCTCCGACACCTTCGACGGGGCCGCCGGCAGTGCCGTCAACTCCTCGAACTGGACGCTGGAGACGGGCGACAACGTCAACAACCACGAGCGCGAGTACTACACGTCCGGCACCAACAACGCGGCCCTGGACGGCCAGGGCCATCTGGTGATCACGGCCAAGAAGGAGAACCCGGCCAACTACCAGTGCTGGTACGGCACTTGTCAGTACACGTCGGCCCGGATGAACACCTCCGGGAAGTTCAGCGCGCAGTACGGGCATGTCGAGGCCCGGATGAAGATCCCGCGCGGGCAGGGCATGTGGCCGGCGTTCTGGATGCTCGGCACCGACATCGGGTCGGTCGGCTGGCCCAACTCGGGTGAGATCGACGTCATGGAGAACGTCGGCTTCGAGCCCTCCACGATCCACGGCACCATCCACGGCCCCGGCTACTCCGGCGCCAACGGGATAGGCGCCGGCTACACGCTGGCGAACGGCGCGGCCTTCGCGGACGCCTTCCACACCTTCGCCGTCGACTGGGCGCCCAACTCCATCAAGTGGTCGGTCGACGGTGTCGTCTACGAGACGCGCACACCCGCCGACGTGGGCAGCAACACCTGGGCGTTCAACAAGCCGTTCTTCCTGATCCTCAACCTGGCCGTCGGCGGCGACTGGCCCGGCGACCCGAACAGTGCCACGGCCTTCCCGGCCCAACTGGTGGTGGACTCGGTGTCGGTGACCACGAGCAACACGGCCACCGGGGTGGCGATCAAGGGCCTGGCCGGCAAGTGCGTCGACGTCAACGGGGCGAGCTCCGCCAACGGGACCGCCGTCCAGCTCTACGACTGCAACGGCTCGACCGCCCAGCAGTGGACCGTGGGCTCCGACGGCACGATCCGCGCGCTCGGCAAGTGCCTGGACGTGAACGCCGGCGGCACCGCGGACGGCACCAAGGTCCAGCTCTACGACTGCAACGGCAGCGCCGCCCAGCAGTGGGCCGTCAGTTCGGCGAACGACATCGTCAACCCACAGGCCAACAAGTGCCTGGACGTCACCGGCAACAACTCCGCCAACGGCACCCCGCTCCAGATCTGGACCTGCTCGGGCGCCGCCAACCAGAAGTGGACGGTCGGCTGACCTCGTAGATCCCTGTTGTTCAGGGCCTAGTGCGGCATCCAGGTGAGTTTGTCCCCGCCGACCCAGCGGACCACGTCCGGGTCGTCCAGGTCACGCACCGTGATGCCGCACACGGCCGCGACCTCCAGGACGTCGGTGAGGGTTCTGGCCTCGCAGACCATCTCCCCGTCGATCTCCACGATGCGGAACGGCGGAGTGCCGGGCTGCACCTTGAGCACCATGATCCGCGGGTGTGAGATGTGCGGGCTGGCGATTTCGGTCATGCAATAGAGCCTAGAACGCATCAGGCGGACGCGAGTGGTCCACGGTCCCCGGCCGGGAGCCGCTCGCGGGAGGAGGCTCGATGGATCCCGTGCAGGCACTGGACCGGATCGCCTTCCTGCTGGAACGCTCCCTGGCCCCGACGTATCGCGTACGCGCCTTCCGTACGGCGGCCAGGGTCCTGGCGGCGCTCCCCGAAGGCGAGGTCGCCGAGCGCGCGGCGGCCGGGACGCTGGAGTCCCTCAAGGGCGTCGGCCCGAAGACCGCGCAGGTGGCACGCGAGGCCCTGGACGGGCAGGTCCCCACCTATCTGGAGCAACTGGAGGCCGAGGCCCCCGCCCCGTCCGGCCCCGGCGGCGAGAAGCTGCGGGCACTGCTGCGCGGCGACTGCCACCTCCACTCCGACTGGTCCGACGGCGGCAGCCCGATCGAGGAGATGGGCCGTACGGCGGCCCGGCTCGGCCACGAGTGGGCGGTGCTGACCGACCACTCGCCCCGGCTGACCGTGGCCCGCGGCCTGTCCCCGGAGCGGCTGCGCGAGCAGCTGGACGTCGTGGCGGCGCTGAACGAGACCTGGGCGCCCTTCCGGCTGCTCACCGGCATCGAGTGCGACATCCTCGACGACGGCTCCCTGGACCAGGAACCGGAGCTCCTCGATCGGCTCGACGTGGTCGTGGTCTCCGTGCACTCGAAGCTGCGCATGGACGCCCGCGCCATGACCCGCCGCATGGTGGCCGCCGTACGGAATCCGCACGCGGACATCCTCGGGCACTGCACCGGGCGGCTGCTGATCGGGCGGGACGGGGGTGCCGCGCGGCCGGAGTCGGAGTTCGACGCGGACGAGGTGTTCGCCGCGTGTGCCGAGTCGGGTACGGCGGTGGAGATCAACAGCCGTCCGGAGCGGCTGGACCCGCCGAGGCGGCTGCTGCGGAAGGCCGTCGAAGCCGGGGTGCTGTTCTCGATCGACACCGACGCGCACGCGCCCGGCCAGCTCGACTGGCAGATCAACGGCTGTGCGCGGGCGGAGGAGTGCGGGGTGCCCGCCGAACGGGTGGTGACGACCTGGCCTGCGACCTCACTACTGGACTGGACCAATGGCAAGTGATGCACATCACCGCTCACGGCGGCCCGCACAGGAACACTCGCAGGTAGTTCCCCGTTGAACAGATCGTGGGTGCGGAGGGAACAGTGTCCCCGGGCCTCAACCTCCGCCCACAGGGAAGATCGTTCGGCTGAAGCCCTGTGGAGCCTTTCGCCGCGAGGCGACCGCCTTCCGTGCCCACCACTTGGCCGCCCCGGCCGTGATTCCCCCGTCACGGTCGGGGCTTCTCCTTGACTTCGAGCGCACTTCAATTCGTAGCGTTCCGGTATGACCACTGCACAGCACAAGATCGGTTCCGGATTCGGTGCGAAGAGCACCGCCGACGACGTCCTGAAGGGCATCGACCTCGCCGGAAAGCTCGCCGTCGTCACCGGCGGCTATTCGGGTATCGGCCTGGAGACCACCCGTGCGCTCACCAAGGCGGGGGCTCGGGTCGTCGTCCCCGCCCGCCGTCCCGACACCGCGCGCGAGGCCGTGGCCGGCCTCGACGGTGTCGAGCTGGACGAGTTGGACCTCGGCGACCTGGAGAGCGTGCGCGGCTTCGCCGACCGTTTCCTCGCCTCCGGCCGCACCGTGGACTTCGTGATCGACAGCGCCGGCATCATGGCCTGCCCGGAGACCCGGGTCGGGCCCGGCTGGGAGGCGCAGTTCGCCACCAACCACCTCGGCCACTTCGCCCTCGTCAACCGGCTGTGGCCGGCGATCGCACCGGGCGGCGCGCGGGTGGTCTCGGTGTCCTCGGGCGCCCACCACAACTCCGGGATCCGCTGGGACGACATCCAGTGGAGCCACGGATACGACAAGTGGGAGGCCTACGGGCAGGCGAAGACCGCGAACATCCTGTTCGCCGTCCACCTCGACAAGCTGGGCGCCGACCACGGCGTACGGGCCTTCGCGCTCCACCCGGGTGGCATCCTCACACCACTCCAACGCCATCTGGCCACACAGGAGATGGTGGAGCGCGGCTGGATCGACGAGGACGGCAACCTGCTGAATCCGGACGCCTTCAAGACCCCGGAGCAGGGCGCGGCCACCCAGGTCTGGGCCGCGACCTCGCCCCAGCTGGACGGCCTTGGCGGCGTCTACCTGGAAGACTGCGACATCGCCGAACCCGCCCCCGCAGACGGCGAGCGCACCGGCGTCAAGTCCTGGGCGACCGACCCCGAGCAGGCGGCCCGCCTCTGGAAGCTGTCCGCCGATCTAACCGGTGTGAACGCGTTTGCCGGATAGAACCAGGTACAGCCTCACGAGGGGTCGAGGTCCTTCGGTCCGTAGAGGGCGGCGGGCGCACCGCTCATCAGCGCCCAGTAGCGGTCCCCGTACGACCAATGCCACCACTCCGTCGGGTAGTTGACCAGACCAACCTCGCCGAGCGCCTTGCCCAGCACGGCGCGGTGGGTCCTGGCCTCGGCGGTGATGTTGTCGGCGCCGGTGTAACAAGCCCCGTCGCTCTGCTCGGGGTTGGCGTTCATCGCGGTGCCCATGTCGAGTTCGCGGCCGTCGGCGTCGGCGAGGGTCAGGTCGACGGCCGCACCGGCGGAGTGCGGGGCGATCTCGGGCGGCGACACATAGCGGCTGGCGGCGGACCGGACGCGATCGGCGGACCAGTCCGGGTTGGCGGCGCGCAGTTCGTCGCCGTAGCCCTCGAAGTAGCTGCGTTGGAGGGCCGGCGGCCGGTAGCCCTCGACGAACAGCAGGCGCAGGCCGTCGGGCAGCAGGGCTTCCGCTTCCAGGAGCCGGTCCAACACGCCCTGGCGCAGGTGGAGTTCAGCGCCGCTGTCGTTCTTGCGGTCGTCGACCAGCAGTACGTCGCTCACGTCGACGAGGGGTTCCCCGCACTCCTCGACAGGGATGGCGGCGACCCGGGCGTCGGACATCAGGATGATCTCGCTCATGGGGTGATCATCCCCAACTGCCCGTCGCCTCAGTGCGGGGCGCGTTCCTCAAGTGCCGTGCGCCAGGCGGGCGGTGGGCCCTCGGGTTCGGGTTCGGCCCTGCGGCCGCCGCGGGCGAAGAAGTCGGCGAGCGGGAGGATCGCGGCGCCGACCGTGACCGCGTCGGGGCCGAGGAGGCCTAGGTCGATGGTCACGCGGCCGGCGGGGTGGCGCAGCGCGTACGCGGTGGCGTGATGGCGTACGGCGGGCAGGAAGCGGGAGCCCAGCTGGAGTCCGGCCCAGCCGCCGATGAGGATGCGCTCGGGCTGGAAGAGGTTGATCAGGTCGGAGAGGCCGGCGCCGAGGTACTCGGCGGTCTCCTCCAGGACGGCGAGCGCGACGGGGTCGGGCTCGGTGCCCTCCGGCGGGTAGGCGGCGGCCAGCAGCGCGGTCATCGCCGTCTCCTCGTCCGTGCCCTCGGGCGGACGGCCGCCCTGCTCGCGCCAGCGTTCGAGCAGGGACTCGGCGCCCGCGTACGCCTCCAGGCAGCCGAGGGCTCCGCAACGGCAGCGGCGCCCCCTGACCCGTACGGTCAGATGCCCCCACTCGACGGCCCGGCCGTGCTCCACCTCGGGGGTGACGAGGCAGGCTCCGACGCCGGAGCCGAAGAGGACGACGATCGCGTTGCGCGCACCGCGACCGCCACCGAACCACATCTCGGCCTGGCCGAGGGTCTTGGCGCCGTTGTCGATGAAGTACGGGACGGAGTCGGGGAGTTGAGAGGTGGAGCGGAGCAGTTCTTCGAGGGGGACCGCGTCCCAGCCGATCGTCTGGCCGTGTACCACCGCGCCGTGGTCCGGGGTGTGTTCGACGATGCCGGGCACGCCTATGCCGACGCCGAGGAGCTGTTCGGGCACGATGTCGGCGGCGGCGAGGACCTCGGCCATGCCCTCGCGGATGTGGCCGACGATGACCTCGACCTCGTACCGCTGCTGCTCCAACGGGCGTTCGGCGCGGGCGAGTTCGGTGAGGGTCAGGTCGAACAGCTCGACGCGGACCCGGGTCTCGCCGACGTCGACGCCGATCATGTGGCCGCTGTGCGGGGCGACTCGCAGCAGGGTGCGAGGGCGACCGCCGTCGGAGTCGACACTGCCGGCCTCCTCGACCAGGCCGTCGGCGACGAGGTCCGCGACGACGTTGCTCACCGAGCCGGAGCTCAGTCCGGTCGCCGGACCGAGTTCGAAGCGGCTCAGGGGCCCGTCGAAGTAGAGCCGTTGCAGTACGGCCGTGCGGTTGGCCCGCCTGAGGTCGCGTACCGTGCGCCCGTTCCGCCCCGCCATGTGGATCCCTCCGAACCCTCTTAATTCACGCCCTGAACTAAGGGGCTGCGGAATGCACACTACGTGGTGGAGGCCGTCCCGTCGATCTCTCCCAGGGCAGCGAGCAGCTCGGGGCCGACCTTCTCCCGCCGCCAGCGGTTCTCTTCTGCGCCGAACTCCCTGGGGACCGCCTCGGCGAGCATGATCAGGTAGAGGTAGCTGCGGTAGAGGGCGTAACGGAGGCGGGCCGACCGGTCGAACTCGGCCCGCCCGCCGGCTTCCCGGTAGCCCGCGAGGAACGCGTCGTCCGTCCTGATGTCGCCCAGCAGCGCCACGGACACGAAGTCGGCGAGGGGGTCGCCCCAGAACATGCGCTCGCCGTCGATGAGCCCGCCGATACGGGGCGTGCCGGTCGTGCGGTCGACCAGGATGTTGCCCCACCACAGGTCGAAGTGGACGGCGCAGGGGACGGTGACCTCGTCCAGGGCGGCGTACGCCGACCGGGCCGTGCGAGCGATGTCGGCGGCGGGGAGCGGCAGCCAGGCCCCGTAGCGGCGGGCGTCGTCGAGGACGGCGTCGTACATCGTGGTGAACGCGGTCCGCCAGTCGGAGGCGAGCGGGCCGAGGGCGCCGGAGGGGTAGCCGAAGCCGGGGCCGGTGATCTCGTGCAGCCGGGCGAGTTGACGGCCCAACTCCGTGCGCAGGGCGCCCACTTCGGTGTCCGTGAGGGGGTCGCCCCAGGGTTCGCCCGGGCAGAGGGTCATCAGGAGGGTGTCGCCGTCGAGGACCACGACGCGCGGCGCCGCCATCCCGGCCTTGGCGGCGGCGCCGTAGAAGTCGGCCTCGGAGATGAGCAGTTGGCGCTCGTGGGCCAGGCCGGGGGCGGTGGGCGCGGTTTTCAGCACGTAGCGGCTGCCGTCGGTGAGGGTGAGTTCCTCGACGGTGTTGTAGGTGCCGCCGCCGAGGGGGCGGAGGTGGGCGAGGTCGCCGGGTGGGATGCCCGCCGAGCCGAGTGTCCGCCGGGCCCGCTCCAAGGAGTCCGTCACCGTGCGCCCACCTCTCCCTCTCGATCAGCCGGCGGCGTACACGTCCTCGACGTAACGCCCGTCCGCCATCAGTTCGTTGAGCCACCGCTCGGCCGCCGCGTCGTCGGCGCCGGGCGTACGGTCCCGGTACAGGGTACGGAACGCCTCCCGCACGCCCGGTGCCATGCGCGAGCCGTCGCCGCAGACGAACACCCGGGCGCCCGCGTCCAACAGGGCCCACACCTCGTCGGCCTCGGCGGCGACGCGATGCTGGACGAAGGTCACTCCGCCCTCCGGGGCCGCGCTGAAGGCCGGGCGGAGCGAGACGGCTCCGGCGCTCTCGGCGGTGCGGAGTTCGTCGGCGTGGAGGTAGTCGGCGCCGGGTGCGTCGCAGCCGAAGTAGCAGAGGGCCGGGGCGAGTTCGGCGCCGGTGGCGAGAGCGGCCGTACGGTCCGCGATCGTTCCTCGGAAGGGGGCGAGCCCGGTACC
Organism: Streptomyces sp. NPDC050508; assembly: GCF_040655155.1. Taxonomy (NCBI): domain Bacteria; kingdom Bacillati; phylum Actinomycetota; class Actinomycetes; order Kitasatosporales; family Streptomycetaceae; genus Streptomyces; species Streptomyces sp. NPDC050508. The sequence continues at coordinate 605,339 of NZ_JBFAJJ010000001.1, read as the reverse complement.
GGCCGCGATCATCACGACCGGAGTGGAGTCGTCGATCCGGAAGGCCTCGCGGCACGGCTGGACGCGGGCGTACACCGTGTCGCCCGGCGCGACGGTGCCGAGGTGGCCGGAACCGGTCCCCCGGTAGACGCCCTTGCCCGAGCGGGCCGGGGCCTCCAGCAGGGAGACCATCAGGTCCGCGTGGTCGGGGTCGACGGCGGGCGAGGACGAGATCGAGTAGTGCCGGGGGCGCAGCGGGGTGAGGAGGTCGAGGAGCGTGGGCCAGTCCAGGGCGCCGCGCAACGCCGGGTGGTCATCGACGAGTTCGACGAAGGTGCGCGGGTCGTCGGTGAGGGCGGCCAGGGCGGTGCGCTCGGGCGGGCAGGGGTTGGCGGCGGCCAACGCGATCAGTTGGGCGGCGGTCGGGCGGTCCTGCAACTCGACGTAGTGGGTGAGGAGTTGACGTACCGTCACGGGTCGGTCGACGGCCAGGACGTCGCGGCGCGGGCGGGCCGGGCGGATGTCGAGGACGGTGTCGAGGTCGACGCCGAGGGCTGCGGCGGCGCGTTCGACCAGAGCCGTCGCGTTCGCGGGCAGGACGGTCAGGTGGTCGGCGGTTCGGTAGCGGGTCCCGTCCGGCAGGGCGACGCGGACGAAGCGCTTGCGGCGCGGGTGGCCGGGGGCGGTGAGGTCGTGGGCCTCGGTGACGGTCATCGGGACGAGACCGTGCCGGTCGGCGAGGGCGTCCAGGTGACCGTCGGTGAGGGTGCGGATCTCGTAGGCGGAGGTCTGCTCCACTGGTTCGGCGTCCGTGGCATCGGGATCGCCGTACTTCTCCAGCAGTGCCGTGCGCAGCCGGGCCGTGAACTCCCGTACGGCACCGGGGAGATCGCCGGAGGCGTCGGCTGCGGCACGGTCGGTGAGGCGGGTGGCGCCGAGTTCGGCGAGGCGGGCGTCGATGCGGGTCGGCATGTGCTGGTAGGTCGCGGCCCAGTTGCGGTCCCCGACGCCGAGGACGGCGTACGTCACGCCATCCAGGTCGTGGGTCTCCTCCAGCCAGGCGGCGAAGGCGAGGGCGTCGTCGGTGGGACGGCCGTTGTAGGAGGCGGCGGTGATGACGACGGGCCGGTCCGTGGGCAGTCCGTCGGCGTACGCGTCCAGCGGTGCCACCTCCACGGCGCACCCCAACAAGGCCGCCTCGTCGGCCAGTTGGGCGGCGAACTCGCGGCAGGTGCCGTAGTTGCTGCCGTGCAGGAGGAGGGCCGCGATGCCGGGTCGGACGCGGGCGGGCAGGGTGGCTGTGTCGACCGAAGGGCCCTCGGGGGCCTCGACGGCACCCGGCAGCGGACTGTGCACGCGGTCGGCGGGGGTGCGCGGGGTGAGGGTGAGAGTGAAGCCGTCGGGCTTGAGGGTGAGGGTCTCCTTCACCGTGAGCCGGTAGTCGGCGTGGTCGTGCAGCCGGTAGCGGTGGACGAGCATCGCGAGCAGCATGGTCGCCTCGTGCAGCGCGAACTGCCGCCCGATACATGCGCGTTCACCGGTGCCGAACGGCTTGAAGGCGTGCACGGACCGGGCCGCCTCCGCCTCGGGCGTGAAGCGCGAGGGGTCGAACAGCTCGGGGTTGTCGCCCCAGCCGGGCTGCCGGTGCAGCATCGGCGCGATCACGGTGACGGCCTGCCCGGCGCTGAGCAGGATGCGCCCGCCGAGCACCGTGTCCTCCAGCGCGTGCCGACTGAACGCGGCGGCGGTCGGCCACAACCGCAGCGCCTCATTGAGCACTTGACGCGTATAGGTGAGTCGGCCGACCTCGTCGTACGTCGGCTCCAGGTCCGCCGTGTCGCCCCACAGCGCGTCCACCTCGCGCTGCACCAGTTGGAGCACGGCGGGATGCTTGGCGAGGTAGTACAGCGCGAACGACATCGCGCCGGACGTCGTCTCGTGGCCCGCGATCAGGAAAGTGATCACCTGGTTGCGGATGTTGGCGGTGTCGAGCGTCGTGCCGTCGACCGGGTGCTCGGCGGTCAGCATGAGTCCGAGGAGGTCCTCCGCGTCGCCCTGCTCGGTGCCGGTGCGGGCGGCGACGACGTCGTCGACGACCTGGGCGAGATAGTCGGCGTCGGCCCGGAAGGCCGCGTCGGCCACCGAGTGGTCCTCGCCCGGGACGCGCGCCAGCCGGGTCATGCTCCACTCCAGGCAGCGCACCATGGACTCGACGAAGGGGTGCGGCTCGTCCCGCTCGAAGGACCCGAAGTCGTAGTCGAATCCGGCGAGTCCGATGGTGTCCAGGGTCATCCGGGTCATGTCGTCGGGCACGTTGACGGGCTGCCCGGCACGGGCGCCTCGGTCCCAGGCCTCGACGAGCCGGCGGGCCACCTTCAGCATCACGGGGTGGTAGGTGCGCATCGAGCCGAGCGCGAAGGCGGGCATCAGGATGTCGTGCGCCTTGGCCCAGTTGGGCTCGTCGTTGTACGCCGTGAAGAGTCCGTCGGCGGCGAAGGCCCGCACGTTCTCCAGGGCGGGCCCGATGTGCTTGGCGAACCGCTGCTCGTCGGCGAGGTCGGTCACCAGGTCCAGATCACTGACGAACAGCGTGTCCCGCCCGTGCAACCGCCGTACGAACACCGGTCCGTGACGGCGCATCAGGTCCATGATCTGCTGCATCGGGGTGCGACCGGGGCCGATCGCGGTGATGTCGACGACGGGTACGCCGGGGAGCGTGTCGACGGGCTGGGGGTGCGGCGCGGTGGGGGGCATGGCGCGACAACTGCCTTTCGCGGTACGGAAGTACTGCGATCCAGCGTGCTCGCCGCGCCCCTGCGGACCGCGCCGCGCGACTACACGATCGTGTAGCGAAAGGCACCGATGGCGTCTTGCGCCGACGGCACGGTCCGGCTAACCGGGCGCGTGAACTGAGTGCGCGTACTCATGCGTACCCAGTGACCGCCCCGGCAGGGTGGGCCCATGACGCAGGTACTGCCCGAACGCTCACCTCGGCGCAGCAGATGGCCGTGGTCCCACCGGACGTCGCGCGTCTCGGACATCAGCGCCGCCGTCCTCCTGTCCCTCGTCGAAACCGCCGTCTTCGCATTGAAGACGTTCAGCGACGCCATGAAGGGCTGGGCCGCGCAGGGCCAGCCGGACAGTATCGGCGGCGACTCGACGCTCGCGAGCATCGTCTGGACGGAACACCTCCTCTACGTCCTCCTGGCCCTGGCGGGACTCGCGGCACTGTCCCGCGCACCGTGGACGACGGTGTCGCACCTCCTCGCCGCCTTCGTCGTGTTCGCGCTGCTCACGGGCGCGTGGCAGGGCTACGACCGCACGCATCCGGCCCCCGCGCCCACCCCGTCCATCCAGTACACGCCCTGCCTCAGCGGCAGTGGGAAGTGCCGCTGAGCCGCATGATTATGTAGTGGGCAAGGGCATGGCAGGAGGTACGGGTGGACTGGACCCGCAGGGAGGGCGTGGTGTGGCGCAACCGTGCCCTGATGCTCTTCGACCGGGTGTCGGTGCCGGTCGCGGTGTGTGACGTGTACGGCTCGGTGCAGGTCGCCAATCCCGCGATGGCGGCGGAGTGCGGCACGACGCCGGGACGACTGCGCGGCCGGGACGTACTCGACCTGTTCCAGCCGCAGGAGTCGGGACAGGTCGAGCGGATCGCGCAGGCGCTACGGCTGCGGCACCGGTCGCGTTACGAGGTGTCGGTGCGATGGCGGGCCCCGGGCGGCGCCGAGCGCTACGGCGAACTGACGGCCGACCCGGTGAGCGACACCGTGGAGGACACCCCGGCACTGCTGGTGATGCTGCGCGTACAGGGCGAGGGCGAGCCCCGCGAGGACACTCCCACGCAGGTCACCCCGATCGAGGCCCGCATCCTGGCGCTGCTCGCCGGGGGTGCCACCACGGCCCGCGCCGCCCGCGAGACCGGCCTCACCACCGACGGCGTGACCTATCACCTACGACGCCTGTCGGCCCGCTGGGACGCGGCGAACCGTACCGAACTGGTCGCCCGCGCCTATGCGCTTGGGGTGCTGACGCCGGGGGTGTGGCCGCCCATGCCGGTCACCGCCTCCGACGAGCGGTAGGCCGTACCCGCTCCCTCCGGCGCCCCGAAGCGGGCGAGGGTGTGCCACACCATCTTCAGGTCCTGGAGTTCGTAACGGCCGGTGCGGGCGGCGTCGCCGATGATCCGCGGGTCGACGATCCCGCGCTCGGCGATGTGGGCGCCGAGGTCGGCGTACTCCTGACCCCGATAGTCCGCGTACCGGCGCAACTCCCGCACGGTGAGCCGGTATCCGGGGTGCCATTCGACGGGACAGGGCAGGCGGCGGGCGGCAATTTCGACGGGGGTACCGCGGTAGCTCGCGTCCAGGACGAGTGCCTCCGCGTCCCGGGCGAGGACGACTCCGCCGTGCACCTGTGTCTCGATGTAGTCGTTGAGGGCGTCCTGTTCGTCGGCCTCGGCGAGCGCGATCAGGGACATCCCGCCAGCGACGCCGAAGTCGGTCGGTTCGGCCGCGCTGTCCGGGTAGCAGAAGGTCGCACGGGCGAGGACCGCGCCGGTCAGCCGGAAGTGCGAGGAGCCGAACCGCGGGGCGGCGCCCACCACTTGGCGCCGGAAGTCCAGCGCGCCGTACACCGGTCGCTCGGGCGCGGGCGCGTCGTCGTAGGCACCCGCGAAGATCCGGCTCTCCCAGCGCCAGCGGTCGCCGCCGGGGTGGGCGGTGAGGCCGCCGTTGCTGGTGCCGGTGACGAACTGCGAGTGGTACGTGCCGTCTTGGGCCAGCGCGTCGAGGATCGGTCGCCCGGCCGCCGTACGGTCGGGATGGAAGTTCAGCGTGATACGCAGCCGCCGGTCGACGGCCGGGCCCGAGGACCGTGCCGCCACATGCCGAAGCGCCTGCGCCTGCCGCGGCTCGACGCCGTCGAAATCCACTGGCTCCTCCACCGCTCACCTGATTACCCTTGGCCAAAACCTAGACCCTCTAGGTTTTGGTTCGGGCACCACCCAGGAGGCTTCCCATGAGATCACTCACCGAGCACGACATCCGCAACTCATTTGTGAACTGCTCGAAGGGCGAGGCCAAGCGCCTGGCGACCCCGCGCGATCTCGACACCCGACCCTGGGGCGACCTGGACTTCCTGGGCTGGCGAGATCCCGGGGCGCCCGACCGCAGTTATCTGGTCACCGAGCGGGCGGACGGGCTGGTCGGTGTCACCCTGCGGTTCCCGTCCGCGCGGCGCGGCTTTCCGCACCGGAGCATGTGCTCTCTGTGCCTGACGACCCACCCGGGCGGCGGCGTCTCCCTGATGACCGCGCGCAAGGCGGGCCCGGCGGGCCGCGAGGGCAACTCGGTCGGCCTGTACATGTGCACCGACCTGGCCTGTTCCCTCTACGTGCGCGGCAGGAAGATCCCGGAGTCGGGCATCCGCATCGAGGAGAGCCTGACGACGGAGCAGCAGATCGAGCGGGCGGTGGGAAATCTGACCGCCTTCCTCGACAAGCTGTACGTCTGACGTCGATCCCGCTCCTACTCCACGGCGATCACGATCTTGCCCCGGTTGTCGCGACGCTCCAGCCGCTCGTGGGCGGCACGCGCTTCGGCGAGGGGTACGACCGTCTCGATCGGCACACGGTAGGTGCCGGCCGCGACCCGCTCGGCGAGTTCACGCAGGTCGGGGCGGGGGTCGTAGCCGCCGTGGACCTGGAGGTTGGTGAGCTGGAAGCCGAGGATCGACGCGTTCTTCGGGTAGAAGTCGCGGGTGTCGACGGTGCTCGACTCCAGGGCGACATTGGCGAGCGCGACGACTCGGCCGCCGTGCCCGATCTCGCGCAGGCTGCGCCCGAAGGCCCGGCCGCCGACGGTGTCGAGGACGACGTCCGCGCCCCGACCACCGGTGAGCCGCAGCACCTCGTCGACCTCCGCGTCGTCGGGGTAGGAGGACGTGTCGAGGGTGGTGTGGGCGCCGAACTCCCCTGCCCAGGCGGCCTTTTCGGGTGATCCGGCGAGGGCGATGACCCGGGCGCCGGTCTCGGCCGCGATCTGCACGGCCGCGCTGCCGACTCCGCTCGCGGCGGCCTTCACGACCACGGTGTCCTCCTTGGTGAGGCGGGCGAGGTGCCGCAGGCAGTACCAGGCCGACAGCCAGGCGACGGGCAGCGCGGCAGCATGCGTCAGGTCCACCCCGTCGGGCAGGGCGGTCACCTGGGTAGCGGGCACGGCTGCCAACTCGGCATAGAAACCGGGCGAGTTCACGCCGTCGAGGGCCACGACCCGCTGCCCGACCGTGAATCCGGTGACGCCCTCCCCCAGCGCGGCGACGGTGCCGGCGCCCTCCACCCCCGGGATCAGCGGTGGTTTCCCGGCCCGGTGGTAGTTGCCGGACCTGATCAGGGCGTCCGCGCGGTTCACCCCCGCCGCCGCGACCCGCACCAGCACCTGCCCGGGGCCCGCGACCGGGTCGGGCGCCTCGACCGGCACCAGTACCTCCGGCCCACCGAACTCGTCGATCCGTACCGCACGCATACCGAACCCGCTCCCTGTCACGGCCACCGAACCGGCCGACACCTATTGAAGTGGTGTCACCATGCGACACCGGACGAACAGGTGTCAAGGGTCGCCCGACAACGCCCCGTACGACGATCTCCCGTACACCTCCTGAACCGGTGTGCGCGAGGTATGCTCGCTGCCATGACCCTCCCGCTCGCCTTCCCGTTCATCGGCGGACGCCCGTGTCTGAACTTCGCGGCGACGCTCGGCAAACGGCACGGAACCCCCGTCGAGCGGCTCCCGGATCCGTCCGCCCTGGCCCGCTGGATCACGGAGGCGGAGCTGGCGGCGGGTACCGAGCCGGTGCGGGTCACGGCCCGGGAGCTGACGGACGCGCGCGCCCTCCGGGAGGCGCTCTACCGCGTCGTACGGGCCGCGATGGCCGGCCGGAAGCCGGAGGCGGCCGACGTCGAGCGGATCAACGAGGCCGCCGCCCGCCCGGATCTCGCACCCCAACTGGGCGAACAGCGCTGGAAGTCGGCGCATCCGGCACGCGCGGCGCTGGCGACGGTGGCCCGGGACGGCGTTCTGCTGGTGGGCAGTCCACTGCTGGAGCGGGTCAAGGAGTGCGAGAACCCGGAGTGTTCACTGCTGTTCCTCGACGACTCCCAGGCCCGCCGCCGCCGTTGGTGCTCGATGGACCGCTGCGGCAACCTCGCGAAGATCGCGGGCTATCGCTCGCGCAGCCGGGCCGCCGTGACCGAGTGAAGGTGGATCAGGACGTCGTAGCTGCGCGCCAGCGCGATGTCGTGCGGGTTCTCCGGGTAGTCGGTGCCGATGCTGCGGGTCGGCCGTGCCGTCTCCAGCCACGTCCGGGCCGGTGATCCGACCGAGCGCAGATCGACCACGTAGTCGGCGAACCGCACCTGGTCCAGGGTCTGTTCGTTGCTGCCCGCCCCGGCGGGTCCCAGCGTCCAGCGGTGGATCGCGTCGTCCGGACCAGTGGCGTTGAACGAACCCCGGTCGAAGGTCAGACCCACGCCGACATACCCGGAGCCGAGCTGGTCGTGCAGGAACGCCCCTTGCATCTTGGGGTAGTTGGCAGGATCGGACGGCACATAGCCGATGTGGGCGTCATGCGCGGACAGCAACACCTTGGTTCCGGTGTGCCGTTGCCACCAGACGACGTTGGCGGCCATCGTCTCGTCCCGATAGCGCATGGCCGCGGCGATCTGCGCGGGGTCGTCGAAGTCGAAGTCGTACTGCCGAGCCACCTGGTCGACGACAGCCGCGTTCTGCACGGCCCAGCCGTACGCCTCGCGGTCCTCCCCCGGTGACTGGCGCTTCAGCAACTCCAGTGCCCGGTCCGCACGTTCGGCCATCTCCTTCCGTTCGGCGTACGGCTTGTCCAGGTACTGCTCGATGTACGTCCCGGCCGGCACCGTGGGCCGCAGCCCGCGGTACAGCTCGGCGAGGCGGGCGCTCAACTCGGGGTGGGTGCGGGCCACATAGGTGCTGACCGAGTCGTAGAGTTCGGGTCCGGCCCAGCCCATGTCGTCGCCCATGAAGCGCACGGGGTCGCCGGGATGCCGGACGTTGTACGCGCGCATCCACTCGACGAGTTTCAGGTAGTCGGTGTTGTTCCACCACAGGTAGTCGCGCTGGAACTCCTCGCGGAAGATGCGTCGCGGGTCCCCCTTGCCGTACAGGACGTAGTCGTTGAGGCGCAGGCCGGTGCTCCAGGCGCCCTCCAGGGCGAAGGTGCGGAAGCCCTTCTTCTCGACGAGGTGGCGGAAGACGCGGTCCTTGAGGGCGAAGAAGTCGTGGGAGCTGTGCGTGGCCTCGCCGAGGCCGACGACTCGGGCGCCGCCGAGCATCCGGTCGAGGGGGCGTAAGTCGTCGGTGGCGCCGCCCGGTTCGACGGTCCGCAGGGGGTGGGCGGAGCGGTCGAGGGCCGCAACCACGGCCGAGGGCGCGTGAGTTGGTGTTGCCGTGGCGGCCGGGGTGCCGACCGCGACGGCGCCGAGGCTGATGAGCAGGGTCAGGATCAGTCCGGTCCGATGCCGTTTCATGGTGCGAGGGTTGCGTGCCTCAGGGGCGGAGGCCATGCAGTGATCCTCCGTATCGGGGTGGGGTTTCCCTCAGGATCCGGCGGGCGTCCAGTGCGGGTCCCGTCCGAGGAAGGCGAGGAGCGCCTCGGACCTGCCGTAGCCGTCCGCCACCTCAAGCGCGGGCGCGAACACCCGGTAGGCGTCGCGGAGTTGGTCGACGAGCCGTTCCGCGGCCGGCCAGATTCCCTCGGCCAGGTCCGCCCCCAGTGGCCGGTTCTGGCCCGTGGCCGCCGCGATGTCCCAGGCGTGCACGGCCGCGTCCATGGCGGCCGTCGCGGCGGCGAACGGGAGGGGCATCGGGCCCAGCGGTGTCGGCACCCGGTCGGTGTCGGCGGGCAGCCGCGCGTACCCGTCCGCCACCGCGCGGAGCACCTTGTCGAGTTCGGCTACCGGGTCCCCGTCCAGGGCGTCCGCCGGGTGGAAGGGGTCGGAGTCGGGCCGGTCGCCGGTGAGGACGAGGCCGTATGCCTGCTGGTCGACGCGTGCGTGGTTGAGGACCTGCCGTACCGTCCACTCGCTGCACGGCGTCGGCGCCGCCCAGGCCGTCCCGGGCACGGCGGCGACCACCTCGCGCAGGTAGTCGTGCGAGCGGGTCAGCACCTCGATGCCCTGGATGTTCGTCATGAACGTTCCCCTCCCCTTGGTCCCCTTGGCTCCGTCCGGTGATAACAATCTAGGACCCCTTGCGGACAGTTACTGTCCTCAATGGATACGTTCGACGCATCTGTGAAAGGGAATAGGCCAAGGATGCGAGATGTCCGTGAGTGGACCGCGCCACTGGTGCGGTTCGTGGGGCGTCGCCGGGACCCGGTGGTCGTCCAGACGCTGCGGTCGGCGACCGCGGCGACGGTCGCGTACGTCGTCGCACTGCGCCTGAGCCCCGAGCCTGCGCCGCTGACCGCTCCCCTGACCGCGCTCCTCGTCGTGCAGGTCACCCTCTACGCCACCCTCACGAACGGCATCCGCCGGGTGAACGCCGTGGTCGCGGGCGTGCTCGTCGCCATCGCTTTCAGCCTGCTGGTCGGTCTGACCTGGTGGAGCCTGGCGCTGCTGATCGTGGCCGCACTGGTCGTCGGGCGACTGGTGCGGGTCGACGAGTACGTGCCCGAGGTGGCGATCAGCGCGATGCTGGTCCTCGGGGTCACCACGGTCGGGAACACTGCCTGGGCACGGGTCGTGGAGACACTGATCGGCGCGGTCGTCGGACTCGGCTGCAATCTGCTGCTGGCGCCCCCGGTGTGGGTGGACGAGGCCGGCGAGTCGATCGAGGGGCTGGCCCGTCGGCTACGACGGCTGATGCGGCGCATGGGCGAGGAGGCGGCGGGCCGTACGCCCGTCGACCACGCCACCGCGCGGCTGCACGAGGCGCGCCGGCTCGACCACGACATCGTCGAGGTGGACGCGGCCCTGAGGCAGGCCGAGGACAGCCTGCGGCTCAATCCGCGCGTACGGGAGGGGCTGCTGCACCGGGTCGTGCTGCGGACCGGCCTGGACACCCTGGAGATCTGCACGGTCGTGCTCCGCGTCCTCGCGCGGACCTTCACCGACCTGGCGAAACAGCGCGACCCCGAGCCGCTGTTCGCGCCGCCCACCGGCGCGGCCGTAGAACAGCTGCTGTCCGAGATCGGTGATGCCGTGGTCAGTTTCGCGGTGCTGGTGACCACCGATGTGACGGTGAGCGCCGAGTCCGCGGAGTCGCGGCTCACCGCCGAACTGCACACGGCCGCCGCGACCCGCGACAAGCTGGCCCAGCTGCTCCTGGAGGAGGTCCAGCGCGACGCGGCCCAGTGGCAGCTGCTGGGTGCGATGCTGACCGAGGTCAACCGCATGCTGGACGAGCTGGACACCGAGCACCGCTCGCGCCGGCTGCTGGAGGAACTGGACCGGTGTGCCGGCGAGCAGCGCGAGCGCCTGCCGTGGCTGACCTGGCTGCGGGAGCGGGTGGGCGTACCGGAGCGGCTGCGCAGGAACCGGGACACGGGCGCCGATCGTTCCAGGTGACGGAGTCATCTCAGGGGGTGCCTGAGGCAGCACGGCGATGGGGGCGGGCGCATGACCGACAACGGCGTACGGATCGACGGGAACACCTTGCGCCTGCCCGGTGGGGTGGCGGTGCGCTTCGTCCGCACCCTGCGGCTGCCCGAGACGGGTACGCATCCGTTGCCGCCGGGGCTCGGCGAGTTCCCGGTCCGGCGGGTCGCGGACTTCCCGGACACGGTGCCGGAGGAGTGGCGGGCGCGGAGCGGGGTGATGCTGCCGGTGTATCTGCGTGAGGCGATGTGGCTGAGCTTCGCGGGCACGCGGGAGCCGGCCGCCCTTCAGGTCGGGGTGGGCAAGGTGTGCGCGGTCTCGGGCGAGCCGTGGAGCGACCGGTTGTCCCGGAGCCCGCAGAACTACGTGGTGCTGCCCCGCCAGCCGTGGCTCGACGGCATCAACTCCGGCAAGGGCACGGTCCGTCAGTTCGTGGCGGTCCCGCTCGGCCTCGGCGCGACCGTCGAGGGGCAGGTCACGGGCGAGGAGGTGTGGGGCGGCGTCCAGCTCCAGTCCTTCCCGCTCGTCAAGCGGGAGTTGACCAAGTGGCGCAAGGCCGAGCGACGCCGCTCGGAGCGGGCACGGAGGACGACCTTGCCGATCGGCGGCCACGGCATGCCCGCCATGCCGATGATGTCCGGGCCGGCCGCCCCCGCGCCCGGCGCCGCGCCGACGCCGAGCCGCGGGGCCACCGCCATGGGGCTCGGTGTCGGCGGTTCGATGCACCAGGAGGTCTACGAGGACGACCGCCCGCCGAAGTCCTGGGCCGATGCGCCCGCCGGGCGGGTCTTCGTCCATCTGGTGACGCCTCCGGAGTGGCGCCGTATCACCGGCGAGGCCCCGCCGCCGTCGCCGGTGGACCGTGCCGCGTACACCCGGGCGGGGCTCCCCTGGTTCGACTACTACGACCAGGACGCCGCGGATCTCGCCCCCACCGACACCCTGGAGGCGGTGCAGCCGGTCGGCGACTGGCTGGGTGACGACCATGAACCCTGGCAGCAGCCCACGCCTGACCAGGTGCAGCCTCTCAAGGACGCGCAGGGCGAGCCGGTGGAGGACGGCGACTGGTGAGCCAGTCACCCATTGCAGCATGCGCAACGGTCGTTGCCGGTCTTGCGCTCGACGGGCCCTCCACGCCAAGGTTGCTGTGACGACCGGGGCAAGCGACGACCTGAGGGTGTGGGCATGACCAGTGGTGCGGAGCCGTCACGCGAGGGCTGGAGCAGGCGCCGTTTCTTCGGCGCCCTGGCGGGAACAGCGGCGGTGGTCGTGGTCCCCGCACCGGCTTCGGCACCGGGGGATCCCGAATCCGCTCCTACGGCGGACTCGACGGCCGCGAAGGCGCCCGCACCCGGCGCCCACCACCCGGGCAAGGATTCCGGCCCCCGCCCTCTCTACCTCGGCACCTACACCTCGGTCGACGGCGGCGGTACGGGCATCGGCCTGGCCACCTACGACACGTCGACCGGGCAGATCACCGGCGCGGGCACGCTCACCGGGGTCGCCGACCCGTCGTACCTCGCTCTGCACCCCGACGGCCGCACGCTGTACGCGGTCGACGAGCAGACGGCCGGCGCGGTGACCGCCGTACGCCTGGCGGACCGCAAGATCCTCGGCGCGCGGAGCACCGGCGGCGCGGGCCCCTGCCATCTGTCCGTGCACCCCACCGGGCGCTGGCTGCTCAGCGCCAACTACACGTCCGGCAGCGTGGCCGTGCACCCGATCGACACCTCGGGCGAGCTCGGTGACCGCACCGCCCTGGTCAAGCACTCCAGTCCCCAGCCGGGACCGGGCCAGGACGGCCCGCACGCGCACCAGTTCGTCACGAGTCCCGACGGCGGCCATGTCCTCGCCGTCGACCTGGGCACCGACACGGTCTACACCTACCGCCTGGACACCACGAAGGGCACGCCCACCGAGGTCTCGCAGGCGCACACGCGCGCGGGTGCGGGCCCGCGCAGCCTCACGTTCCACCCCGGCGGCCGGTACGCCTATCTGGCCAACGAGGTCGACGACACCGTCGCGGTCTGCGCCTACGACCCGGCGACGGGCGCCCTCTCCATCGGCGACCCGCAGTCCAGCGGCAGCACGGGCGGCACCACCAACTACCCGGCGCAGATCCTGGTGACGTCGAGCGGTGCGTACGCCTATCTCGCCAACCGCGGCGACAACACCCTTGCCCGGTACGCCGTCGAGGCGGACGGCGCCCGGCTCAGGCTGCTCGACACCGTGCCGGTGTCCGGTGACTTCCCGCGGCAGATCGCGTTCTCGCCGGACGGGGCGCTGCTGTTCACGGCGAACCAGAGGTCGAGCACGGTCAGCGTGTTCCATGTGGACGCCACGAGCGGTGAACTACGGCTCGCGGGCGAGCCGTTCGCGTCACCGGTCGCCGTCTGTGCGCTGCCGCTGTAGGGGGCGCGGGCAGGACGCGGCACTGGCCTGGGTGAGCAGTGCGTGCATGCGCTCGGTGAGGTGGGCGACCGTGTCGGCGGGCGCGTGGAACGGCAGTCGTACGTCGCCGTGGGCGCGGGCGCGCTCGATGCGCAGGGTCAGTCCGTGCCGGTCGACGGCGAGGGGCTGGACGCGGACCGCGCCGTGCAGGCTGTCGGGTTCGACGAGCCGGGTGAGCCGCTCGACCGCGTCGGAGTGGCAGTCGGCGAGGTGGGTCAGCAGCTGGGCCTCGGCCAGGGCGAGCGGGTCGGGTTCGGCGGCGGCGAACTCGTCGAGGTCGATGACGACCGCGCCGGTCGCCGGGCGCAGCACCACGCGCGTTGCGCGGAAGGCGAGTTGGTCCTCCTCGGACACGAACCAGCCGGCCATCCACAGCCGGGCCCGGATACGGTTGCGTACGGGGACGGGCGCGACGTCCGCGAACTCCAGGACGGCGGACGGCTCTCCGCGCGGCGCGCAGATCGCGGTCGCCAACAGGGCGCTGTCCTCGGGTACTTGAAGGAGCACCCGGCCGTCGTCGGCCACGCTGTGCGCTCCGACGAACTCCTCGCGACCGCCCTCCGCGGTCACCGCGCAGGACCATGCGGCGGCGAGCACCGAGCGGGCCCGCTCGGCCGCGGCAGGCACGGCCGTCCACGATTGGCTGTCACCCATCCCTGAACCTCCTTAGGTAAGCCTTGCCTAACTTACCGAAGATCGGGGCGCACGCCAACCACGCCACGCAATCTCTACAACGGCACTTCGGGGTGAGACCACAGTCGTTCAGGGCGAGATGACGCCCAACAGGGCCCGCGCGCACAGATCGCGCACCTGCTCCCGGCTCAACTCCGGCCCCCGCAGCCACTCCAGACAGACGGCGGTGGTGAAGGCCAGCCAGCCGCGCACCGCGAGCTTCGCGTCGGGCCGCTCCGCCACGGCCGGCCCGAACTCGGGATCCGCCGCCAGCGCGGCCAGGATCTGCCGCTCCTGCGCCGCCAACGCCCGCTGATAGACCCGCCGTACGGTCTGGTCCCCCGCCGCGTCGGCACGGTGGAAGGCGCGGTAGCCGTGCGCGTGGGTGTGCACGTACTCCAGATACGTGTCGAGCGCGACGGCGAGTTGCTCACGGGCCGGTACGCCCGGTACGGCCGCCGTCATCTGCAGCATCCGCTCGCTCTCGCGCTCGACGACGGCCGCGAAGAAGTCCCGCTTGGTCGGGAAGTAGTGGTAGAGCAGCCCGCGGGAGACCCCGGCGATCTCGGCGACCTGCTCGATCCACACGTCGTCGTAGGGATCCTCAGAGAACAGCCGCGCACCCACCGTGAGGAGTTGCTCCCGGCGCTCCTCGGTGCTGAGGCGACGGCGCGTGCGCTCACCCTGGTTCGCGGCCATTCCCGCACTTTACTTGACGTCGGTTCAACAACGGGATCACACTGAAACCCGCTATTGAACCCACGTACAACAGGCTCAACCTGCCGCAGGATCAAGGGAGATCGCGTCATGGCGGAGACGACGACAGCGACGCCGACCGCACTGCCGAAGGGATTCCGGGGTGCCGAGCAGGGCTGGCCCCGCCTCGACCGCATCCCGCATCCCCCGCGTCGGGTCCCGCTGCTCGGTGACGTCCTCGGCGCCGACCGCCGCACTCCCCTGCAGGACACGCTCCGCTACGCCCGCCAACTGGGCCCGATCTTCCGCCGGAAGGCCTTCGGCAAGGAGTTCGTGTTCGTGTGGGGTGCCGACCTGGTCGCCGACATGGCGGACGAGTCACGGTTCGCCAAGCATGTCGGTCTGGGGGTCGCGAACCTGCGGCCGGTCGCCGGGGACGGGCTGTTCACGGCGTACAACCACGAGCCCAACTGGCAGCTGGCGCACGACGTCCTGGCCCCCGGCTTCAGCCGCGAGGCGATGGCCGGCTACCACCCGATGATGCTGTCCGTGGCCGAGCGGCTGACGGACCGCTGGGACCGCGAACTGACGGCCGGACGGTCGGTGGACGTCCCCGGCGACATGACCAAGCTGACCCTGGAGACGATCGCCCGCACCGGCTTCGGCCATGACTTCGGCTCCTTCGAACGCGACCACCCGCATCCCTTCGTCACCTCGATGGTGGGCACCCTCAGCTACGCCCAACGCCTCAACTCCGTACCGTCCCCCCTCGCCCCGCTCCTGCTGCGCACCGCGACGCGCCGCAACGAGGCCGACATCGCCTACCTCAACCGCACGGTCGACGACCTCGTGCAGACCCGCCGTACGGCGGGCGGCGACGGCGACCTGCTCGACCGGATGCTCGACACGACCCACCCGGAGACCGGCGAGCGCCTCTCCCCCGAGAACGTTCGCCGCCAGGTCATCACCTTCCTGGTCGCCGGCCACGAGACGACCTCGGGCTCCCTCTCGTTCGCCCTGCACTACCTCGCCCGCCACCCGGAGATCGCGGCCCGCGCCCGCGCCGAGGTCGACCAGGTCTGGGGCGACACGAAGACGCCGGGCTACGACCAGGTCGCCAAGCTGCGCTACGTCCGCCGGGTGCTCGACGAGTCGCTACGGCTGTGGCCGACGGCGCCCGCGTACGCCCGCGAGGCCACCCGGGACACCGACCTCGCCGGGGTCCACCCGATGCGGCGCGGCGCCTGGGCGCTGATCCTGACGCCGATGCTGCACCGCGACCCCGAGGTGTGGGGCGCGGACGCCGAGGAGTTCGACCCGGACCGCTTCGACGCCAAGGCCGTACGCTCCCGCGCCCCGCACACCTTCAAGCCGTTCGGGACGGGGGCGCGGGCGTGCATCGGCCGCCAGTTCGCCCTGCACGAGGCGACGCTGGTCCTCGGTCTGCTGCTGCGCCGCTACGAGTTGCGCCCCGACCCCGCGTACCGTCTGCGCGTCACCGAGCGGCTGACACTGATGCCCGAGGGTCTCCGCCTGCACCTGGACCGGCGCACGGCGGCGGCCCCGGCCGAAGCGGTGCCCGTTCCCGACGACGGCCCCTCAGAGCCCCGCTGTCCAGTGCACGGGGCGGACGACTGACTCCGGCAACCTCGTCCCGGCGCTCCCCCGGGCCGCGTTGACCTGGGGCTGGGTGAGGAAGAACGCGCCGGTCAGATCGGCGTCCGTGAGATCGGCGTCCCGCAGATCGGCACCGATCAGATCCGCACCCCGCAGGTCGGCCCCGGTGAGATCGGCCGCGATGAGGTAGGCGCCGCGCAGGTTGGCCCGGCTCAGATCGGCGCCCTTGAGACGGGCGCCCATGAGATCGGCACCGCGCCGGTCCTTCTTCTTCCCCTTCACGCCGGCCCGCATCAGCTCACTGGTCCGCAGCAGCAACACATTGACCTCCTGCCGATGCGCGCCCACGTCCAGCACGCCCAGCTCTTCGGGCGTCCCGCGCGTGAGCGCGTCGGTCTTCTCCAGCGCACGACGCAACTCGCCATGGATCGACCCGGCCGCGGGAAGGGTGAGCGCCTCGGTCAAGTACCACAGCAACTCGTGAAGCTGCCGTACGACGGGAAACACGTCGAACATCCGACGCGACTCCGCTCGCGGGACCGTACGCCAGTCCTGACCGCCGAAGGTGACCTGCGAGACCTTCTGCCCGGCCCCGAAGCAGTCGTAGACCGTGCAGCCGGTGAAACCCTTCGGCCGGAGCTTCGTGTGGATTCCGCAGCGGTGATCGCCCTGGAGATTCGGACACGGTGTCCCCGCCGCCTTGTCGATCGCGAAGTCCGTCGCCGCGGTGAAGGGCAGCGCCACACAGCACAGCCCGAAACACCGCTCGCAGTCGCCGCGCAGGTCGGTCGGGGCCGCTATGTGATCTTCCATGTCGTTCAGCGTACTGACCCATCCAGGTCGAGGCGCCCCAGCCGGTCCGGGTCGGACAGGATGTAGACCTCGGTGATCCGGCCGTCGGCCACGGTGACGCCCATGACCGAAAGCAGCTGTCCTTCGGGCGCGTTGACCACACCCACCGAGCCGTTGACCAGAGCGAGTCGGGCGAAGCGGGCGAACGGCGCGAACATGAGGGCCTGTTCGGCGACCGCGCGTGCTCCGCGCACCGCCTTGGAGGCAGCCGCGCCCCGCACCAGCGCGCCGGAGTCGGCGCGCAGGGCCACGTCCGGGTGGAGGAGTGCGACGAGGGCGTCGAAGTCGCCCTCGCGTGCGGCGGCCAGGAAGGCCTCGACGATCTCGCGCCGGCGGACGAGGTCGGGATCCGTCGACGGGCGCGCGCCCTGCACCCGGCGGCGGGCCCTGCTGGCCAGTTGGCGGGTCGCGGCCGAACTGCGTTCCACGATCGGGGCGATGTCGTCGAACGGCACCGCGAACATGTCGTGCAGGACGAACGTGAGCCGCTCGGCGGGCTCCAGGGTCTCCAGCACGACGAGGAGGGCGAGACCCACCGAGTCGGCGTGGAGCACCTCCTCCTCCGGGTCGAGGTCCGTGAGAGGGCTGATCAGGGGGTCGGGGACGAACGTCTCGGCGAAGGTCTCGTCGATGAGGTCCTCGCGGCGCGCGGTGCGGGAGCGCAGCAGGTCGAGGCAGACCCGGCCGACAACCGTGGTCAGCCAGCCGCCGAGGTTCCTGATGTCGTCCACGTCGGTACGGCTGAGCTTCAGCCACGTCTCCTGGACGGCGTCCTCGGCCTCCGGCAGCGAGCCGAGCATGCGGTAGGCCACCGCGCGCAGTCGGCCGCGGTGTTCCTCGAAGCGGTCCGCCAGGAGTTCCGTGTCGTTCATACCGTCCCCGTTGTGGATTCCGTAGTCGTGCGAGCGAAAGCCGGAGGGATCAAAACACGTCCTCCGCCGCCATGGCCATACGGTTTCTGGCTCCCCTGTCCGTTTGCGGGCCGGGTGGGGCGGGACGACGATGGTGAATCATGGACCCGGTCGGCGTCGCGTCCCGCAGTCTGCCGCGCATCGCGGCCATGTTCCTGGCCGTCCTCGCCACCGCGGTCCTCACCACCGCGGCCACGGCCCGCTCCACTGTCGTCTCACCGGGTTTCTACCGGTCCACGCTGGACGAGCAGAAGGCCTACGACCGGCTGTACAACCAGGTGCTGGTCGATCCGAAGACGGCGGCGGTCACGCGCGGGCTGCTGGCCCGGCTGCCCGTGCCGGAGGCCCAGGTCACCTCCAACCTCAAGCTGGTGCTGCCACCGGAGACGGTCCGGGACCTCACCCAGCAGCAGATCAACGCCGTGGTGGGCTATCTGGGCGGCAAGAGCGACTCGCTGGACCTCACGGTCGATCTGCGGCCGGTGCTGGCCAACGTCAACGACCTGGCCCAGATCTACTTCGGCGATCTCGTCGCCTCGGTCCAGGACCGGCCCGAGCCCGATTTCGAGCGCTTCTCGGCCGACCTGTCCGCCGCTCTGGGTGCCGTGGCAGCGGGGCACGTGCCCGACGGGCTGCCCGCCCTTCCGCTGACCGAGGCGCAGGCGGGCCAGGCGGCCGGGACACTGGTGAGCGGCCTGCCCGTCGCCGACCGGGACACCCTGCGCCCCGCGGTCGAGGCGGCACTGCGGAACGGCGATGTCGCGACCGCGCTCGCCACCGTCGCCCCCGCCGTCGTGTCGGACCGGACCCGCACGGCCGCCGCCCAGCTGCGGACGTCCGTCGGCGGCGGCACCTGGAACCTCACCGACGCCCTCGCCGCGTCCGGCAACGACCTGGCTCCCCTCCACCGCGCCCGCACCTACACCGCCGTCGGACTCGGCCTGGCGGAGGCCCTCTCCTCGGCGCTCCTCGTTGTCGCGCTGGCGGTGCTGTGGGCGGCCGGGGGTTCGGCGCCTCCGGGTCGCCGACTGCTGCCGCTGGGCTGGTCGCTCGCGGCCGGCGGGGTACTGGCCGGGCTCGTCGCCGTCCTGTTCCGGCTGGTCAGCGGCGGGCAGGTGATCGATCCTCCGGGTTCGTGGCCGCCGAGCCTCGCCCGACTGGTCGACGACGTGCAGCGCACGGCCCTTGACCGGCTCACGACCACCGCCCTGACGACGGCCCTGGTGCCCGTGCTGGCCGGTGCCCTCCTGACCGGCGTGGGCTGGGCCCTCCAGGTCCGACCGCACCTCTCCGCGCCGCCCCGCGTCCGGTGGCTGGCCCTGGCCACGAGCGGCGCCGCCGTCGCCGGCATCCTCCTGGTGCCGTACGCCGTCACGCCCGCCGCGTCCCGCGCCTGCGAGGGCAGCGCGGCACTGTGCGACCGGTCCTACGACAAGGTCGCCTACCTCACCTCGCACAACGCGATGTCGACGACCGTCGACCGGTTCATCGGCCCGCTCCAGGACCCGGGCATCACCGCCCAGTTGGACGACGGAGTGCGTGCCCTCCAGATCGACACCTACCGGTGGGAGCGACCCGACGAGATCACCCAGCGGCTCGCGGAGTCCGACTTCACCCCGGAACAGCGGAAGTTCATCGCCGCGGCCGTGGACAGGTTCAACCCGCCGCGCGAGGGACTGTGGCTGTGCCACTCCGTGTGCCGGGCCGGCGCCCTCGCCCTGGTGCCCGCCCTGCGCGAGATCGGCGACTGGATGCGTGCCCATCCGACCGAGGTCATCACGCTGATCGTGCAGGACGCGATCAGCGGCGAGGACACCGAACAGGCCTTCGCACAGGCCGGGTTGACCGACCTGGTCCACACCCCTGACGCCGATCCCGCGAAGCCCTGGCCGACCCTGGGCGACATGATCGACAGCGGGCGACGGCTCGTCGTCTTCGCCGAGAAGGCCGACGGTCCGGCGTCCTGGTACCGCAACTTCTACGACTACGGCATGGAGACCCCGTTCGCGTTCCGCACTCCGGACGCGATGAGTTGCATACCGCATCGCGGCGGCAGCGACAAACGCCTGTTCCTGCTCAACCACTTCATCACCATCGACGGCGGCAGCCGACTGGACGCGGGCAAGGTCAACGCCCGGCAGTACGTGCTCGACCGCGTCCACCGCTGCGAGCGGGAACGCGGTCGGCCGGTGAACTTCGTCGCCGTGGACTACACAACGATCGGGGACGCGGGCGGAGCCGTGGACGAACTCAACGCCCAGGTCCGATAGACCTGTTGCCCAACAGCTCACTCAATAACGTTGCGCCTTCGCCAACTTCGGGGTCAGTACCGGCTCGGGCGGCTTGGCGCTGATGGCGACCGGCTGGGCCTTCGCGCCGGGCGCGAGGTTCTCGGCGCCGACGTAGCGGGTCTCCACCACCTTCCCCGAGGAGTCGAGGAAGTCGACCTGGACGGCGTACGACGCCTTCTTGTCGGTCTTGTTGGTGATGTTGACGACGACGGCGAGCAGGCCGCTGGTCTGGGCGCGCGGTTTGCCGGTCATGGCGACCTCCGACATCGCGTTGCCCTGACCCTTGACGTCCTTCAGCTCGTTCTGGGCGTCCTTGCTCGCGCGGGCCACCTCGGCCGACACGGAGGCCTCGAAGGAGGACGCGGCGGCCGAGGCGGAGGAGGCTGCCGCGGAGGCGGCGGCACGGGCGGACGCGACCGCCGAGGAGGCGGCCGACTTCAGGGGCGACGGAGTCATACCCGAGAAGGAGGCCGTGTCCGGGGTCGAGACCTGCGAGCTGCTGCTGGCGGAGCTGTCGTTGTCGTTGTCGTTGCCGCACGACACCAACGTGACCGTGCTCGCCGCGACGACAGCGAGGACCAGGGCGGCCGGGCGGGCCCGGCGGAGCGACTTGGTATTCATCGAAATAAACCCTATGCCGGAAATTTCGACGCGGCATGTCCTCGACGGCCACCCGGTGGAGCCCCCCCTCACACCTCGTCGCGGGTGAGAGCGAGCAGCCGGTCCAGGACGCGTGGGCCGCCGGCCCGTACGCCGTCGTGCTCGAACTCGTCGGTGACCCAGGTGCGCAGGCCGCGGATCGTGCGAGCGGTCTGAAGGGAGTGGGTCGCGTCGACGTACATGTCGTCGTGGTAGACGGCGGCGGCGACCGGGACCTCGTTGGCGGCGAGGCGCGCGGGGTCGTAGAGCGGCTGCCAGTCGGTGTGGGCGGCGAGGAGTTCGGCGGTGTCGCGGAGCGGGCGCAGGGCGGGGTCGCAGTCGAACATCCAGGGGTGGATGGACTCGCCGGTGAAGAGGAGGGGGCTGTCGCCCGCGAGCGTCTTGGCGGCGTCGAACTGCGGGAACTCGGCCCGGACCCGCTCCGCCGACCAGGCGGTGGGGCGGCCGTCCTGGCCGTAGATCGCCTCGTGGACGAGGGCGTAGAGGGGGTGTCCGGCGTACGACAGGGAGTTCTGGACCTCTTCCTGGAACGCGTCGGAGAGTTCGTGGCCCTGCGGGGTGCGCACGAAGGCGCTTTCGAGGAGGAAGTGGAGGCGGTGACTGCCGTCGCTGCCGCCGAGCATGATGCCGAGGGACTGGAAGGCCTCGGCGGTGAGCCGGTAGCCGTTGGGGAGGATCGGTTCGTGCCGCATCAGGTGCTCCGCGATGCGGCGGGCCCGTTCCACGTCCTGCGGGTAGCGGTCGTAGTGGGCGGCGACCTTGCGTTCGATGCGCGGGTAGGCGGCCCGGTAGACGTCGTCGGCGTGGGCGTCCAGGGACGGCAGGCCGCCGGTGAGGACGGCGGCGCGCAGGCCCTCGGGGGCGGTGGACAGGTAGTTCACCACGCAGAAGCCGCCGAAGCTCTGGCCGAGGACGGTCCAGGGGGCGCCGCCGGTGAGGGCCGGGCGGATCGTCTCGCAGTCCCGGACGATCGAGTCGGCGCGGAAGTGCGTGAGGTGCTCGGCCTGCTCGGCGGGGCCGCCGCGCAGCGGGAGCGTCTGCCGGGTGAGCGGAGTGGAGTGGCCGGTGCCGCGCTGGTCCAGGAGAAGCACGCGGTACTCGTCGAGCGCGCGGTCGAGCCAGGCCTGTCTGCCGACGAAACGATTCGCCCCGAACCCGGGACCACCCTGCAGGTAGACCAGCCACGGCAGGTCCTCGCGGTGCGCCTTGTCGCTCGCGACGACCTCACGGGCGTAGAGCTCGATGGTCTCGCCCGTGGGGTCCTCGTGGTCGAGGGGCACGGTGAAGTGGCGGTCGGTGAGGACGACGCCGGGCTGGCGGTAGCTGACAGACAACGGGGCTCCTGGTACGGACGAATGACGGGCCGCGTCACATCTCAGCACATGCGCGTCCGATATCCGACCCCCTGGATCATGAAATCCTGCCGACCTCTACTGACCGACGGGTCAGCGGGCGGCCAGGCTGGAGCGGCGCACCACCAGTTCCGGCTGGAGCACGACCCGCCGGTGCTCGTGCGGTCGGGCCGCGGTCTCCGCCTCGGTCTCCTCCAGGAGCAGCTCGGCGGCCAACGCGCCCATGGTGACGGCGGGTTGGCGGACCGAGGTGAGCGGGACGGCTGCCGCGGCGGCGAACTCGATGTCGTCGTAGCCGACGATCGCGAGGTCGTCGGGGACACCGACCCCGGCCGCGTACATGGCCTGGAGCACGCCGAGGGCTAGGAGGTCGTTGGCGCAGAAGACGGCCGTGGGCCGGTCGGCGAGGCCGAGTAGACGTGCCCCGGCATCGCGCCCGGCGGCCACGTCGAGCCGGTCGGTGGGCAGCTCGCGCAGCGCGTCGGGGTCGAGTCCGGCCTCGGCGAGCGCGTTCTTCGCGCCGGTACGGCGGTCCCGTACCTGGTTGAAGCCGGGCGGGCCGCTGACGTACGCGATGGATCGGTGCCCGGCGTCGACGAGGTGGCGCACGGCGAGCGCGCCGCCGGCGACGTCGTCGACGGAGACCGAGCACTCGGTGGTGCCCTCGGCGACGCGGTCGACGAGCACGAAGGGGATGCCGTGCCGACGGAACGACTCGATGTTGCGTCCGGTCGCGTCCGCCGGGGTCAACAGCACGCCCCGCACCCGCTGTTCGGCGAAGAGCGACAGATACTCGGCCTCTTCGGTGGGGCTCTGCGCGCTGTTGCAGACCATCACACCGAGCCCGGACTCTCGCGCGGCCCGCTCGGCGCCGCGGGCCACGTCCACGAAGAACGGGTTGCCCATGTCGAGGACGAGCAGCCCCATGATCCGGCTCCGGCCCGCGCGCAGCTGACGCGCGGACTCGCTGCGGACATAGCCGAGCCGGTCGATCGCGGACAGCACCCGGGCCCGGGTCTCCGTGGCGACGGTGTCCGGGCGGTTGATGACGTTCGAGACCGTGCCGACGGAGACTCCGGCAGCGCGGGCGACGTCCTTGATACCC
The DNA here is from genome assembly GCF_040655155.1 of Streptomyces sp. NPDC050508. Classification (NCBI taxonomy): domain Bacteria; kingdom Bacillati; phylum Actinomycetota; class Actinomycetes; order Kitasatosporales; family Streptomycetaceae; genus Streptomyces; species Streptomyces sp. NPDC050508. The sequence goes on along the minus strand of NZ_JBFAJJ010000001.1, from coordinate 582,120 downwards.
ACCGGCTGGGCCATCAGGCGGAGACCTCCAGGGTGACGTGGGACGGCGGGCAGGTCTTCACATTACCGCCATGACCTGTGACGACTCCTACGACCATGCCGGTCACGCGGGCAGGGCGAAGTCGACGACGTGGAGTGCCGAGGGGGTCGTGCCGCTCGACTTCTCCTGGTACATGAACGACAGCACATTGTCCGCCTTGACCCGCAGCTCGTCGATGACGACCTCGCCGAAGGCGTTCAGGCCGCTCCCGTCGTACAGCAGCGCCCAGTCCGTGTAACCCGAGGACTTCGAAGCGCCCGCGATACGGCCGTAGGGCAGGACCGCGTAGGCGTTGTCGTACTTGTCCAGGACCAGCTTGCTGCGCTGGCTGGAGTTCAGGGCGATCGGGATCTCGGTCTTCTGCCAGGTGCCGGCGGAGTTCTTGCGGACGTGGAAGGCGCGGCCGTTGGCGGTGCGGTCGGTGACGTAGTTGGTGGTGCACTGGCCGAAGCGGCCGGGGACGTAACTGATGATCGCGTGCGGGAGGCCGGTGGAGTCGGTGGACTGGCTCTCCTGGTTCATCAGGGAGTGGTCGGGGTCGAGCGGGTCGACGACCAGGCCTGCGTCCGTGACGGCCACGGTGTTCGAACTACCCGTGGTTCCTACGACAGTTCCCGCGTCGTTGCGCCAACTGCGGCCCCGGTCGGTCGAGTAGACGTAGCCGGTGTCGTGGTTGGTGATGCCGCCGCTGTTGCACATCACGGCGGCGGACTGCTCGCGCCAGGTGAAGAAGGAGTGCAGTCGGCCGTTGACGTCGTAGTCGATGCCGTGGAGGTACATGTTGCGGGCGGTGCTGGAGCCGTGCGTGCTGGTGTAGGTACCGGTCGAGGCGCTCCACTCCCCCAGCGCCGTCCAGGTCGAACCGTCGTACTCGGCAAGGGCGTTGCGGCCGTTGCCGGAGATCCCGACGCGGTAGCTGAGCTGGAGCTTGCCTTCGGGGGTGGCGATGAACTGGGGGTAGGTGAACTGGGTGGTGAGGGCGACTCCGTCCAGCGATGTCTGTACGGCTCCGAAGACGGCCGAAGTCCACATGGTGGACGCCGGGTTGTCGAGGAGGCCGGCGACCGACTTGACGTAGAAGAAGCCGTCGCTGTGCGAGTCCATGTTGAGGTGGAGGCGGCCGTCGACCTTGGACACGCCCATCGAAATGACGTTGTGGGAGTCGTCGCTCTTCAGGGTGTGGGAGAGGGTGACCGTGGACCAGGTGGAGCCACCGAGGATGCGGCGGGCAACGACGGCGTGCTTGGTGGACGTGTACCAGGCCGCGTACTGGTAGCCCTTGTAGGTCAACAGGCCGTTCTTCTGGAACGAGTTGTTGTTGACCAGGCCGTCGTACGAGACGAAGTAGACGGCCTGGGCGTCCAGTTGGGTGGTGCTCTTCTTGGTGACGGACGGGCCGGGGTCGGCTGCCCGTGCGATGCCCGGCGTTGCCACGGCCGCAAGTATGGCGGTGGTGAGCACGGCGCGTCTTCTCATGAGCGGCTCCTGTGGGGGATCACCCGAGGTGGAAGACCTCGGTGAGGGGCTTCATCGCTTCGTCGGGACGGGCGCCGTCCAGGGACTCGAAGAACGGCGCCATCTCCGCCTGCCAGCGGGAGTTGATGTCGGTGGCTTCCATGCCTGCCTGGGCAGCGGCGAAGTCCTCGGTCTCCAAGTAGCCGACCAGCAGGCCGTCTTCGCGCAGGAAGAGCGAGTAGTTGTGCCAGCCGGTGGCCGAGAGTGCGTCGAGCATCTCGGGCCACACGGCGGCGTGCCGCTCGCGGTACTCGTCGAGGCGGTCCGCCCGGACCTTCAGCAGGAAGCACACGCGCTGCATCAACACCCCTGTATCCACTAGAAGTTGAACTGGCCGATGTTCTTCGCGTCGAACACGGTCGGCTTGCCCAGGTTGATCACGCCATCCTTGCCGATGGTGAACGAGCCCATGTCGCCGGCCTTGAAGGTCTCGCCCTCCTTGCCGGTGATCTGCCCGGACACCAGCGCCACCGCGGTACGGGCGGCCAGCTCGCCGAGCTTCGCCGGGTCCCACAGCTCGAAGCCGTCGACGGTGCCGTTCTTGACGTACTTGCGCATGTCGTTGGGGGTGCCGAGGCCGGTCAGCTTGACCTTGCCCTTGTACTTGGAGCCGGAGAGGTACTGGGCGGCGGCCTTGATGCCGACGGTGGTCGGGGAGATGATCCCCTTCAGGTTCGGGTGTTCCTGGAGGAGGCCCTGGGTCTGCTGGAAGGACTGCTGGGCGTCGTCGTTGCCGTAGGCGACCTTGACCAGCTTGATGTTCTTGTACTTGGGGTCCTTCAACTCCTCCTTCATGAAACCGATCCAGGTGTTCTGGTTCGTCGCGGTCTGCGCGGCCGACAGAATCGCGATCTCGCCCTTGTAGCCGATCTGCTGGGCGAGCAGCTGCACCTGGGTGCGGCCGAGGTCCTCGGCGCTGGCCTGCGAGACGAAGGCGTTGCGGCACTCGGGGTTGGTGTCGGAGTCGTAGGTGACGACCTTGATCTTGTTGCTCATGGCCTGCTTGAGCGCGGTGCACAGGGCGCCCGGGTCCTGCGCGGAGACGGCGATGGCGTTCACCTGCTGCTGGGTGAGCGTGTTGACGTAACTCACCTGACCGGAGGTATCGGTGGCGTTGGTCGTGCCCACCTCCTTGTACTTCTCGCCGAGTTCGGTGAGCGCCTTCTCGCCGCCCTTGTCGGACGTGGTGAAGTACGGGTTGTTGACCGCCTTGGGCAGGAAGCCGACGGTGAGCCCCTTCTTGAGGGCAGCGTTCGGGTCCGCCTTGCCGCCGGTGACGGCCGAGCCGGTGTTCTCGTCCTTGACGTCCTTCTTGGTGGTGCCGCCGCAAGCGGTGGCGACGAGGGTGAGAGACGTGACGGCGACGAGGGCCGCAAGGGCACGGCGAAGGGATGTTTTGCGCATGTCGGTTCCTTTGTGACGAAGGTGAGTACGACGCGTCCTGAAGGGGCGCGGGGAACTGCGCGACCAGCCACAACCGGCCGGCAGCTTTCGAACGACCTATCCGACGGCGCGCGCAGCGGCCCTCGCGATGGCAATCTGGCGTGCGACCCGAGGGCCAAGCACCGAAACAACGAGCAGCACACCGGTGACGACAATCTGCGACTGTGCCGAAACGTTCAGCAGGCTCATCACGTTCTGCAACGCCCCGAGCAGAAAGACACCGGCGACCGCACCTCCCAACGTCCCCTTCCCACCGTCGAAGTCGATCCCGCCGAGCAACACCGCGGCTACGACGGACAGTTCGAGCCCGGTCGCGTTGTCATAGCGGGCACTGGCGTAGTGCAGCGCCCAGAACACCCCGGTGAGAGAAGCCATCAACCCCGTCACCGTGAACAGGATCAGCTTCTGGCGCCGGACCCGAATACCGGCGAACCGAGCAGCCTCCACGTTGGCGCCGATCGCGAACAACGACCGCCCGAACGGCGTGGCATGCAACACGACCACGGCAATCGCGAGCAACACCAGGAAGGGCAGGAAAGCCTGCGGCAAGAACGTGCCCCCGAGCCGCCCGGACGCGAAGTCCAGGTACTGCGTGGGGAAGTCGGTCACGGCGTCCGAACCGAGCACGATCTGCGCGATCCCCCGATACGCGGCGAGCGTGCCGATGGTGACCGCGAGGGACGGCAGCCCCAGCCTGGTCACCAACAGCCCGTTGACCAGTCCGCAGGCCACGCCCAGCAGCAGGCAGATCGGGATGATCGTCTCGATGGCCATGCCGTCGTTCCACAGCTTGCCCATCACCGCGCCCGACAGCCCGGCCGTGGAGGCGACCGACAGATCGATCTCACCCGAGACGACCAACAGGGTCATCGGAAGGGCGATCAGTGCGATGGGGAGCGTGTTGCCGATCAGGAACGACAGGTTCAGCACGTTGCCGAAGCCGTCCACGAAGGAGAAGGAGAACAGCAGCAGGACGATCAGGAGGGCGCCGACGACCGTGTCCCAGCGGATCGCGCGCGTCAACGACTCAGGCATGGCGGGCGTTCCTCTTCTTCAGTGCGGTGGCCACGCGCAGGGCGACGATCCGGTCGACGGCGATGGCGAGGATGAGCAGGATGCCGTTGATGGCGAGCACCCAGACGGAACTGACACCGAGGGCGGGAAGCACGCTGTTGATGGAGGTCAGCAGGAGAGCGCCGAGGGCCGCGCCGTAGACGCTGCCGGAGCCGCCGGTGAAGACCACGCCACCCACGACTACCGCGCTCACGACGGTGAGTTCGTAGCCGGTGCCGGTGCCGGAGTCGACGTTGCCGAAGCGGGCCAGGTACATCGCGCCGGCGAGTCCGGCGAGTCCGCCGCAGAAGGTGTACGCGGCGAGGGTCCGCTTGCGGACGGGGATACCGGCGAGCCGGGCGGCTTCGGGGTTGGAGCCGAGCGCGTACAACTCCCGTCCGCTGCCGAAGTGTTTGAGGTAGTAGGCGGTAGCGATGAGAACAGCGAGCGCGATCAGCGCCAGCCAGGGCACCGCGGACAGTCCGCCGGAGCCGAAGTCCACGAATCCGCCCGGGAGATCGGCGGCGGTGATCTGCCGTGAGCCGACCCAGATGGAGTCGACGCCCCGGATGATGTACAGCGTGCCGAGGGTGACGACCAGGGCGGGCACCTGCCCCAGACTGACCAACAGCCCGTTGACCAGGCCGAGTCCGATGCCGAGCAGCACCGCCAGCAGGATCGCGATGACAGCGTTGCCACCGCCCTGGAGATAGGTGCCGGTGGCGAAGGCGGTGATGCCGAGGGTGGAGCCGACCGACAGGTCGACGTTGCGGGTGATGACGACCAGCGACTGACCGGTGGCGACCAGGACCAGGATGGTCGCGTTGAGGAGCAGGTCCTTGATGCCCTGCTCGGACAGGAACTGGCTGTTGCCCGCCTGGGTGATGCCGATCATCACCAGGAAGACGAGCAGGATGGCGAGTTCACGCATCTTGAAGACCCGGTCGACCAGCCGGGTGCTGCTCGACTCGGGCACTTCGGCGGCGGGCGCGGGATTGGGAGCCGTGACCGTCATGCGGCGGCCCTCCCGGTGGCTGCGGCCATCACGGCTTCCTCGGTGGCTTCGGAGCGGGGGATCTCGGCGGTGAGGCGGCCCTCGTGCATCACGAGCACGCGGTCGGCCATGCCGAGGATCTCGGGCAGATCGGAGGAGATCATCAGGACGGCGACCCCGTCGGCGGCCAACTCGCTGAGCAGCCGGTGCACTTCGGCCTTGGTGCCGACATCGATGCCACGGGTCGGCTCGTCGACGATCAGCACCTTGGGGCCGGTGGCCAGCCACTTGGCGAGGACGACCTTCTGCTGGTTGCCGCCGGAGAGGGTGTTGACGGTGTCGGCGATCCGCGCGTACTTGACGTGCAGCTTCACCGCCCAGTCGAGGGAACGGCTGCGCTCGGCGGCGCGGTCGACGAGGCCCGCCTTGACGGTCGTACGCAAGCCGGTCAGGCCGATGTTCCGCTCGATGGACATGTCCATCACCAGGCCCTGGGCGCGTCGGTCCTCGGGGACGAGGGCGAGGCCCGCGGCCATCGCGGTCGAAGGGGCGCCGTTCGTCAGCGACCTGCCGTCGACCTCGACGCCGCCGGCGTCCCACCGGTCGATGCCGAAGACGGCCCGCGCCACCTCGGTGCGGCCGGCGCCGACGAGCCCGGCGAGACCGACGATCTCTCCGCGCCGTACGTCGAAGGACACGTCGGTGAAGACGCCCTCGCGGGTCAACCGCTTGACGCTCAGGGCGACTTCACCGGGTTCGACGTCCTGCTTGGGGTACAGCTCGTCGAGGTCGCGGCCGACCATGCGTCGTACGAGATCGTCCTCGGTCATTCCCTCGACCGGCTCGCTGGAGATCAGGGCGCCGTCGCGCAAAGTGGTGACGCGTTGGCAGATCTGGAAGATCTCCTCCAGGCGGTGCGAGATGAACAGGACGGCTGCGCCCTGTTCGCGCAGGGTGCGGACGACGCCGAAGAGGCGGGCCACCTCGCTGCCGGTGAGGGCGGCCGTCGGCTCGTCCATGATGAGGACGCGGGCGTCGAAGGAGAGCGCCTTCGCGATCTCCACGATCTGCTGGTCGGCGATGGACAGTCCGCGCGCCGGGCGGTCGGGGTCGAGCTCGACGCCGAGCCGCTTCATCAGGGCGGCGGTCGCCGTGTACGTGGCCTTGTGGTCGATACGGCCGAGGGCGCGGCGGGGCTGGCGGCCCATGAAGATGTTCTCGGCGATCGACAGGTCGGGGAAGAGGGTCGGTTCCTGGTAGATCACGGCGATACCCGCGTCGCGGGCGTCGCCGGGGCCGTGGAAGAGGACGGGCGCGCCGTCGAGCAGCACCTGGCCGGCGTCGGGCCGGTGCACACCGGCGAGGGTCTTGATGAGGGTGGACTTGCCCGCGCCGTTCTCACCGGCGAGTGCGTGCACCTCACCGGGGAAGAGTTCGAGGGACACGTCCCGCAGGGCGCGCACCGCGCCGAAGGACTTGGAGATGCCCTTGAGCGCGAGCACCGGGGCCGGACCCGCTTCTGACGGGTGGGTCATGAGGGGCTCCTCGACGACGCCGGCGGGTAGGCCCTCACAGCGTCGTGAAAGGTTTCAACTTGGTTGCCGGGACGTTAGGCGCGCCAGCCTTGTCACGTCAATGGGTCCGCGTCGAAAAACTTTCGATAGCCAAAGGTCACATTGGAGTCACGGGCCACAGGCTTCGCCGTAGGGCTTGACACCCCTTCGGGAGGCTCATAGCTTCGCTCTCTGAATCGTTTCATACATACGCCGTTCCGTCGCACGTCACAGGAGCCGTCAAGTGACCGATCTCGCCGCGGTGAAGGCCGCTCTCAGGACCCAGGCAGTCGAGACGCCGTCGTGGGCGTACGGGAACTCGGGGACCCGGTTCAAGGTCTTCGCCCAGGAGGGCGTTCCCCGGACTCCGCAGGAGAAGCTGGAGGACGCGGCGAAGGTCCACGAGTTCACCGGCGTGGCGCCGACCGTGGCCCTGCACATCCCCTGGGACCGGGTCGACGACTTCGGGGCGCTGGGGAAGTTCGCGGAGGACCACGGGCTGAAGCTCGGCGCGATCAACTCCAACACGTTCCAGGACGACGACTACCGGCTCGGGAGTGTGTGTCATCCCGATGCGGCGGTGCGGCGCAAGGCGCTCGATCATCTGCTGGAGTGCGTCGACATCATGGACGCGACGGGCTCCGCCGATCTGAAGCTCTGGTTCGCCGACGGCACGAACTATCCGGGGCAGGATGATCTGAGCGCGCGCCAGGATCGGTTGGCGGAGGCGCTTGCGGCGGTGTACGAGCGGCTCGGGGACGGGCAGCGGATGTTGCTGGAGTACAAGTTCTTCGAGCCGGCGTTTTACGCGACGGATGTTCCGGACTGGGGGACGGCGTACGCGCATTGCCTGAAGCTCGGGCCGAAGGCGCAGGTTGTGGTCGACACGGGGCATCACGCGCCCGGCACCAATATCGAGTTCATCGTCGCGACCTTGTTGCGGGAGGGGAAGCTCGGGGCGTTCGACTTCAACTCTCGGTTCTATGCGGACGATGACCTGATGGTGGGGGCGGCTGATCCTTTTCAGTTGTTCCGGATCATGTATGAGGTGATTCGGGGTGGGGGGTTCACGGCTGATGTTGCCTTCATGCTCGATCAGTGTCACAACATCGAGGCGAAGATTCCGGCGATCATTCGGTCGGTGATGAATGTGCAGGAGGCTACGGCGAAGGCGTTGCTCGTGGATCGAGGGGCGTTGGCTGCGGCGCAGGGTGCGGGGGATGTGCTGCAGGCCAATGCCGTGGTGATGGACGCGTACAACACGGATGTGCGGCCGTTGCTGCGGGAGTTGCGCGAGGAGCAGGGGCTTGCCCCTGACCCGATTGCGGCGTATCGGGCCAGCGGGTGGCAGGAGCGGATTGTTGCTGAGCGGGTTGGGGGGCAGCAGGCCGGGTGGGGCGCCTGAGCGTCTGCCGGGTATCTGTCGTTTGCGGGTGCGGGTCCGTTGTGGCTGGTCGCGCAGTTCCCCGGGCCCCTAAAAAAATTGCGCTCGCCCTCTCTCAAGAAGGACTGAAGGTTCATGGCACCTCACCCCGAAGCCGACGCCCTCCTCGCCCGGTCCAATCTGCTGGGTTCCGATGCCCGTAACACCAACTACGCCGGCGGTAATACGTCCGCAAAGGGCACCGACACCGATCCCGTCACCGGCGGTGACGTCGAGTTGATGTGGGTGAAGGGGTCCGGCGGTGACCTTGGGACCCTTACCGAATCCGGGCTGGCTGTGTTGCGGCTGGACCGGATGCGGGCGCTTGTCGATGTGTACCCGGGCGTGGACCGCGAGGACGAGATGGTGGCCGCGTTCGACTACTGCCTGCATGGGAAGGGGGGTGCGGCGCCTTCCATCGACACCGCCATGCACGGGCTCGTGGACGCGGCGCATGTCGATCATCTGCACCCCGACTCCGGGATCGCGCTCGCCTGTGCCGCCGACGGGGAGAAGCTGACGGCCGAGTGTTTCGGTGACACCGTGGTGTGGGTGCCCTGGCGGCGGCCCGGGTTTCAGTTGGGGCTGGACATCGCTGCCGTCAAAGCCGCCAATCCGCAGGCCGTTGGCTGTGTGCTCGGGGGGCACGGGATCACCGCGTGGGGTGACACGTCCGAGGAGTGCGAGCGGAACTCGCTGCACATCATCCGTACCGCCGAGGCATTTCTCGTCGAGCGGGGAAGGCCGGAGCCCTTCGGGCCCGTCATTGAGGGGTACGGTCCGCTCGGCGACGGTGAGCGACGGGATCGGGCCGCCGCGCTTGCGCCGTACGTCCGTGCTGTCGCCTCTCAAGACCGGCCGCAGGTGGGGCACTTCACCGATTCCGGTGTCGTGCTTGATTTTCTCGCGCGGGCCGAGCATCCCCGGCTTGCCGCGCTCGGTACCTCGTGTCCCGACCACTTCCTGCGGACCAAGGTCAGGCCGCTCGTTCTCGATCTGCCGCCCACCACTCCGCTGGACGAGGCGATCGCTCGACTGAAGGAATTGCACTCCGCCTATCGGGACGACTACGCCGCCTATTACCAGCGGCACGCTCTGCCCGACTCCCCCGCGATGCGTGGTGCCGACCCGGCCATCGTGTTGATCCCGGGTGTCGGCATGTTCTCCTTCGGCAAGGACAAGCAGACCGCGCGTGTGGCCGGCGAGTTCTACGTCAACGCCATCAACGTGATGCGTGGCGCCGAGGCCGTGTCGGCTTACGCGCCGATCGAGGAGTCGGAGAAGTTCCGTATCGAGTACTGGGCGTTGGAGGAAGCCAAGCTTCAGCGGATGCCCAAGCCCAAGCCGCTTGCCACTCGGGTCGCGCTCGTCACCGGTGCGGGGAGTGGGATCGGGAAAGCTATTGCGCGGCGGTTGGTCGATGAAGGAGCTTGTGTCGTTGTCGCGGATCTCAACTCCGCGAGTGCGCAGGCTGTTTCGGAGGAACTGGGTGGGCCCGACAAGGCCGTTGCCGTAACGGTTGATGTGACCGACGAGGGCCAGATCGCTGACGCCTTCAAGGCTGCCCTGCTCGCCTTCGGTGGGGTCGATCTTGTCGTCAACAATGCCGGGATCTCCATCTCCAAGCCCCTGCTGGAGACTTCGGCTCGGGACTGGGATCTGCAACACGACATCATGGCCCGTGGGTCGTTCCTCGTCTCGCGTGAGGCTGCCCGGGCGATGATCTCGCAGGGGCTCGGTGGTGACATTCTGTACATCGCTTCCAAGAACGCCGTGTTCGCCGGGCCCAACAACATCGCCTACTCCGCGACCAAGGCCGACCAGGCCCATCAAGTACGGCTGCTCGCCGCCGAGTTGGGTGAGCACGGCATCCGTGTCAACGGGATCAACCCGGACGGTGTCGTGCGCGGCTCGGGCATCTTCGCGGGCGGCTGGGGCGCACAGCGCGCGGCCACCTACGGGATCGAGGAGGAGAAGCTCGGCGAGTTCTACGCCCAGCGGACCATCCTCAAGCGGGAGGTACTGCCGGAGCATGTCGCCAACGCCGTATTCGCGCTCACGGGTGGGGACTTGACGCACACCACCGGACTGCACGTCCCGGTCGACGCCGGCGTTGCGGCCGCCTTCCTTCGGTGAGCGGCGACGTGAAGGCGTATGCCGCGGTCGACCTCGGCGCGTCCAGTGGGCGGGTCATGGTCGGCCGTGTCGGGCCCGACTCCCTGGAGTTGGCGGAGGCGCACCGCTTTGCCAACCGGCCCGTCCGCACGCCTGAAGGGCTGCGCTGGGACATCCTCGCGCTGTACGCCGGTGTCCTTGACGGGCTCCGGGCGGCGGGCCCGGCCGTGGATTCCGTTGGCATCGACAGCTGGGCCGTGGACTACGGCCTGTTGGACGCGGACGGGGCCTTGCTGGGCAATCCCGTGCACTATCGGGACGCCCGCACGGAAGGCGTCGCCGAGAAGGTGTGGGCGACCGTGCCCGCGAGTGAGTTGTACGTGTCGACCGGGTTGCAGTACGCACCGTTCAATACGGTGTACCAGCTGACGGCCGCCCGCGACTCCGCTCAACTGGCACACGCCGAGCGGCTGTTGCTCATCCCCGATCTGCTGTCGTACTGGCTCACGGGCGAGCAGGGCACCGAGCTGACGAACGCCTCGACCACCCAGCTCATCGATCCCCGGACGCGCGACTGGGCGTACGACATCGCCTCCCGGCTCGATATCGACCTCGGGCTGTTCGCGCCCCTGCGGCAGCCTGGCGATCCGGCGGGGGTGTTGCGGTCCGAGGTGCTGGAGGAGACGGGGCTTCGGGGTCCGGTGCCGGTGACGGCGGTCGGGTCACATGACACAGCGTCAGCCGTCGCCGCCGTTCCGGCAGTTGAGGAGCGGTTCGCCTATATCTGCACCGGCACCTGGTCGTTGGCCGGGCTGGAACTCGACGCGCCGGTGCTCTCCGAGGCGAGCCGGGCCGCCAACTTCACCAACGAGTTGGGACTGGACGGCACGGTCCGCTATCTGCGCAACATCATGGGGCTGTGGCTGCTTCAGGAATGTGTACGGGCCTGGGGCGAGCCGGAGTTGGGCGAGTTGCTACGCGCGGCTGCTCGGGTTCCGGCGCTGCGGTCGGTCGTGGACGCGGGTGACGCGGCGTTTCTGGCGCCGGGGCGGATGCCGGAGCGGATCGCGGACGCGTGTCGTGGCTCCGGGCAGCCGGTGCCGGAGTCCCGGGACGAGATCACGCGCTGCATTCTCGACTCCCTCGCGCTCGCCCATCGGCGGGCGGTCTGCGACGCCCAGGATCTCGCCGGCCACGGAGTCGATGTGGTGCATATTGTCGGTGGGGGTACGCGCAACGCCCTGTTGTGCCAACTGACCGCCGACGCTTGTGGGTTGCCGGTGGTGGCCGGTCCCACGGAGGCCGCCGCGCTGGGCAATGTGCTCGTCCAGGCGCGGGCCCACGGGCTCGTCGGTGACCTGGCCGGGATGCGGGGGCTGCTCGCCCGTACCCAGCCCTCGACCCGGTACGAACCGCAGGGCGACACCGCCCGGTGGCGGGCGGCGCAGGCCCGGCTCGCCGCGCGGTGACCCGGGGGCTCCCCCAGACGGTGACCTCCGACTACGCTGCACTCATCCGATGATCGACCACTAAGGAGCCGCGATGCGTGTCGCCCTGTTCCTGACTTGCGTCAACGACACGCTCTATCCGGATACCGGGCGCGCCGTGGTGAAACTGCTGACCAGACTGGGCGTCGAGGTCGACTTCCCGATGGCCCAGACCTGCTGCGGACAGGCGCACTACAACACCGGCTACCGCCATGAGGCCGAGCCGCTGGCCCGGCATTTCTCCGATGTCTTCGGCGAGTACGAGGCGATCGTCACGCCGTCCGGGTCGTGCGGGGCGATGGTGCGGGAGCTGTATCCGCGGATGGGGGAAAGGGCCAGGGCGGAGGGGCGCGGTGACGCTCTCGCTGCCACGTTGGCGCCGGTGGTGCCGAAGACGTACGAGCTGACCGAGTTCCTCGTGGACGTGCTCGGGGTGACGGATGTGGGTGCCTACTATCCGCACAAGGTGACCTATCACCCCACCTGCCACGGGCTGCGCAGCCTCGGGCTCGGCGACAGGCCCCTGAAGCTCCTCCAGGCCGTCAAGGGGCTGGAGTTGGTCGAGCTGCCCGGTGCCGACGAGTGCTGCGGGTTCGGCGGGACGTTCGCCGTGAAGAACGCCGACGTGTCGGCGGCGATGGGCACCGACAAGGTGCGCAACGCCCAGTCGACGGGCGCCGAGGTGCTGTGCGCGGCGGACAACTCCTGCCTGATGCACATCGGCGGCACGATGACCCGGCTCCACACCGGGATGCGGCCGGTGCACATCGCGGAGATCCTGGCCGCGACGGAATCGGAAGAGGAGGCGGGCGCATGAGCGAGACGTTCGTCGGAATGCCCACGTTCCCGGCCTTCCCCGTCGCGGCCCACGAGGCCGTCAACAACCAGACCCTGCGCGGAAATCTGCGCCACGCCACCCACACGATCCGCGCCAAGCGGGCCAAGGCCGTGGCGGAGCTGTCCGACTGGGCCGCCCTGCGCGAGGCAGGCAAGCAGATCAAGGACCACACCCTCCGCCATCTCGACCGGTATCTCGTCCAGTTGGAGGAGTCGGTGACGGCGGCCGGCGGCATCGTCCACTGGGCCGCCGACGCGGACGAGGCCAACCTGATCGTCACTCAACTCGTCAAGGAGACGGGCGAGTCGGAGGTCGTCAAGGTCAAGTCGATGGCCACGCAGGAGATCGGGCTCAACGAAGCCCTGGAGGCGGCGGGCATCCGCGCCTACGAGACCGATCTCGCCGAACTCATCGTGCAGTTGGGCCAGGACCGCCCCTCGCACATCCTGGTCCCCGCGATCCACCGCAACCGCGGCGAGATCCGGGAGATCTTCGTCCGCGAGATGAGCGAGTGGGGTCGCCCGGCCCCGGACGGGCTGACCGACACGCCCGCCGAACTCGCCGAGGCCGCCCGTCTGCACCTGCGGGAGAAATTCCTGCGCGCCAAGGTGGGTATCTCCGGGGCCAACTTCATGGTCGCCGAGACCGGCACGCTCGTCGTCGTCGAGTCCGAGGGCAACGGCCGCATGTGCCTCACCCTCCCCGAGACGCTGATCTCGGTCGTCGGCATCGAGAAGATCGTGCCCACCTGGCAGGACCTGGAGGTGTTCCTGCAGACCCTCCCCCGCTCCTCGACCGCCGAGCGCATGAACCCGTACACCAGCACGTGGACGGGCACGACGGACGGCGACGGGCCGCGCACCTTCCACCTGGTGCTCCTCGACAACGGCCGCACCGACACCCTCGCCGACGAGGTCGGCCGCCAGGCGCTGCGCTGCATCCGCTGCTCGGCCTGCCTGAACGTCTGCCCGGTGTACGAGCGGGCCGGCGGTCACGCCTACGGCTCGGTCTACCCGGGGCCGATCGGCGCGATCCTCAGCCCCCAACTCCGGGGCACCGCAAGCGAGATCGACGCCTCGTTGCCGTACGCCTCCTCCCTGTGCGGGGCCTGCTACGAGGTGTGCCCGGTCGCCATCGACATCCCCGAGGTGCTGGTGCATCTGCGGGAGCGGATCGTGGAGGGCGGGCCGGTGACCCGGGAGGGCAACAAGGTCGTCCTGCAACCCGCAAAGGGACATGCCGCCGAGCGGGCGGCCATGCGGGCGGCGCGCTGGACGTTCAGCCACCCGGGTGCCCTGCGCACCGGGCAACGGCTCGCGTCCCGCACCCGCCGCTTCCATCCCCGGACCCTGCCCGGCCCCGGCAAGGCGTGGAGCGGTACCCGGGACCTGCCGGCCGTACCCGCGGAGCCGTTCCGCGACTGGTGGCAGCGCACGCACGGCGGAAAGGACGGCGCCAAGTGAGCAGCAGGGAACGGATTCTGGGCCGTGTGGAGCGCGCCCTCGCGGACGTGCCACAGGACGACACGCCCTACGACCAGGCCGTCGAGCGCGGCTATCTGCGCGAGCACGGGGACCGGAGTGTCGAGCAGACGGTGGACCTGCTCGCCGAGAACCTGGCTGACTACCGGGCGATCGTGCACCGGTGCACGGAGGCCGAACTGGCCGCCGTGATCGCCGGGTTGCTCGCCGAGCGGGGTTCCCGGACGGTCGTCGTACCGCCAGGTCTTGAGCCCTCCTGGCTCGCCGCGGCCGACGTCGAGCAGATCGCGGACCGGGCCGAGAACACCCCGCACGAGCTGGACCGGGTCGACAGTGTGGTCACGGCGTGCGCGGTGGCCGCCGCCGAGACCGGCACCATCGTCCTGGACGGCGGCCCGGACCAGGGCCGCCGCCGGATCACGCTCGTCCCCGACCATCACATCTGTGTCGTGCGGGTGCCGGAGCAGGTGGTCTCCTCGGTCCCCCAGGCACTCCGACGACTCGACCCCGCCCGCCCGTTGACCTGGATCTCCGGTCCTTCGGCGACCAGTGACATCGAGCTGGACCGGGTCGAGGGGGTGCACGGTCCGCGCACGCTGGAGGTGGTGCTGGTGAGCGGTCAGGCGAGCGTGGAGGTCAACGCGTAGCTGCCGGACGGCAGTTGGTAGGAGGCGGTGCCGTCCGCGAAGTCCAGGAACTCGACGCCCGGCGTCTCGGCCAGCGGTGTCCTGCCTTCGCGGACGGTCGACGGGTCGCTGGTGGGGATGCGCAGGGTCGCCGTGCTGTTCGCGGGGACGACGGCCCGGTACGTCAACTGCCCGTCCCGCGCGGTCCATTCGCTCACGATCTCCCCGTACGGCGAGACGTGGGAGCCGGTCACCCGCGTGATCCTCCCGGTCGGGTCGATGTGCGGCCGGAGGAAGAAGTGCTTGAAGCCCGGATGGGCCGGGTCCCTGGCGATGCCGGCCATGCTCTCGTACATCCACTCCATGATCGCGCCGTAGGCGTAGTGGTTGAACGAGTTCATGTCGACCGGCCCGAAGCCGTCCTCCTTCGAGTACGAGTTCCAGCGCTCCCAGACCGTGGTGGCGCCGTTCGCCACCGAGTAGAGCCAGGACGGCATCGCCTTCTGGTGCAGCAGCTTGTACGCCAGGTCGACGCGTCCCTCGTCGGTGAGGACGGGGGCGATGACGTTCACGCCGAGGAAGCCCACGGAGAGGGTGTTCTCCGGGTACTCCACGCGGGTGCTGTCGGGGTGGGCCTTCTTGTAGGCCGCGCTGTTGCCGATGTTGTCGGCGAGCAGGGTGACGAGTTGGCGGTGCTGGGCCTCCGTGTCGTAGAAGCCGAGTTCGAGGATCCAGAGGAGGGCGGTCTGGGTGTTGTCCTCGGTCTTGCCGGTGCTGTTGCCGGGGGTGTGCGGCGGTGGGTCGCCGAGGCTCGACCGGACGGTGATCCGGCCCGTGTCGGGGTCGGTGGTCAGGTACTTGGTGATGAAGGTCCGCTTGATGTGGGCGAAGAGCTCGTCGTAGGCGGACGCCTCGGCGGTGCGGCCGGTGGCTCGGGCCATGTCGGCCATGAGGCGGGCGCTGTGGCCGTAGTAGACGTCGCTGATGAGCTGGGTGCTGGTGATCTGGAAGGCGAGCCAGTCGCCGAAGATCGCGCCCTGGCCCGCGTAGGTGTCGCCGGTGCGGTGCCGGATCCAGTCCAGGTACCTGGTCATCGCCGTCCAACTGCGGTCGATGATCGTGGTGTCGCCGGACATCTGCCACACCGTCCACGGCACGACCACCCCGCAGTCCGCCCAACCGCTCGCCGGGAGTGCCTGGCTGTAGCGGTGGCCCGGGGCGACCCAGGTGAACTGGGCGCCGTCCGCGCCGTATACGCGCTGTGAGTCGATCAGTGTGTCCTGGAAGTGGCTGAGGTAGGCGACCGCGTCGGTGTTGTACAGGCCTGTGGGGGCGAAGAGTTGGGTGTCGCCGGTCCAGCCGAGGCGTTCGTCGCGTTGGGGGCAGTCGGTGGGAATCCACAGGTAGTTGCCGCGTTGGCCCCAACGGACATTGCTGATCAGCTGGTTGACGTCGGTGTCGTCGGTGGTGACGCTGCCGATGTCGTGCAGGGCGGAGGTGGCCACTCGGCCCGTGAGTTCGGTGAGGGTGACGGTCTCGGTCGTGGTGACGGAGACGTAGCGGAAGCCGTAGAAGGTCAGCGAGTCCTGGTGGGTCTCGCCGGCGGGGTCGCCCTTGAGGATGTAGGTGCTGGTGGCCTCTGCGGTGCGGAGGTTCGCGCGGTAGACGGAGCCGACCGGTCCGTCGGCACCGGCGCTGTCGTCGTTGAGTATCTCGCCCGGTTCGAAGGCGACTTGGGCGCCCGCCGGGCCGCGCAGGGTGTAGCGGGGCACGCCGACCAGGTTCTGGCCGAGGTCGATGACGGCGGTGTCGCCCGGGTGCAGGGTGACGGAGGCGGTGGCCGCGCGGGTGGGGTCGGTGACCGTGCGGGCGGGGTCGACGACGATCCGGCCCCTGCCGTTCGCGCTGCCGTCCTGACCCGTCACGCCCGTGTGGACGGTGACGGAGTGCGGGGTCCGGTCCCATTCGGGCATCAGGCGGGCGCTCTCACCGGGATGGGCGACCAACTGGGCGTCGGGGAAAGGGTCGTGCTCCTCGACAGTGGCCCAGGTGGAGGCGTCGAAGCCGTTCGCTGTCCAGCCCGGGAGCTCCTTGCGGGCGTCGTAGGTCTGGCCGTCGTAGAGGTCGTCGGCGCGGTAGGGGCCGGTGTCGGTGGCTCGCCAGTCGTCGCCGGGGGCGGTCACGATCGTCTGGGTCGAGCCGTCGGCGTACCGGATGAGGAGTTTCGCCTTGAGGGCCAGGGGGTTGCCGTCGGCCGAGTAGTAGGTGCTGTTCTCGGAGATGCGGCCGTTGTACCAGCCGTTGCCGAGGACGGCGGCGAGGGTGACCCGCGACGGGTCCGTGACCAGGTCCGTGACGTCGTAGGTGAAGTAGTTGACGGTGGTGTCGTAGTTGGTCCAGCCCGGGGGCAGGAACTCGTACGTGGTGCCGTCGCCCTGGGGCACGGGGACGCGCCGGCCGTTGACGTAGGCGTCGTACACGCCGAGTGCGGACAGGTACAGCCGGGCCTCGCTCACCGGGCCGCCCGTCAGTGCCGTCTCGCGGCGGAGGAGCGGTGCGCCGGCGGTGTTCGGCCGTTTGCCGGTCATGCCGATCCACCTCGCGCCGTCCCAGCCGGTGACGCCGTCGGTGCCGAGCAGGCCGGTCTCGAAGTGGGCGGGGGGTGCGGCGGGGACGGTTCGGCCGTGCTCGTCCCAGATCGTCACCGTCCAGTGGTAGCGGGTCGAGGCGTGCAGTTCGGGGCCGGAGTAGCGCACGGCGACCGAGTCCGACGCGTCGACGCGACCGCTGTCCCAGACGTCGGCGCGGCCGTGGGCAAGCTGCTCGGGCGAGGTGGCGACCAGGATCCGGTACGCCGTCTGGTGCCGGCCCCGCACGGTGGACGCCATGCGCCAGCCGAATCGCGGGTGTGCCGCGTCGATGCCGAGCGGGTCGGTGCGGTGTTCCGCGGTCAGGCCCGACACCGTGGTGCCGGCCGAGGGGGTTCCTTCGGTGGAGGCCGTTCCGTCGACTCCGTCGTTCATGCCGCTGTCCCTTCAGCCTGCCGGGAAGTGGAGGTGTACCGCTGAGATGGAGTGGCTTCGCATCCTTTCAAGGTCGACATGCCCCCGTCACCAGCCAGTAGGCCCCCGCTGATGGGCGGCGCGGGACCGGCGCCGTTAGCGTGAGGTCATGATCCGGTTCGAGCAGGTCAGCAAGCGGTATCCGGACGGCACGACGGCCGTGGACGGGCTGTCCTTCGAGGTGAACGAAGGCGAACTCGTCACCCTCGTGGGCCCGTCCGGCTGCGGCAAGACGACGACCATGATGATGGTCAACCGGCTCATCGAGCCCACCTCCGGCCGGATCCTCGTGAACGGCGAGGACATCGCCACTGTCGACCCGGTGCGGCTGCGCCGCCGTATCGGATACGTCATCCAGCAGGTGGGGCTGTTCCCGCACCGCACGGTCCTCGACAACACGGCGACCGTGCCGTCCCTGGTCGGCTGGAAGCGGGCGAAGGCGCGGGCCCGGGCCGCCGAGCTGCTCGATCTGGTGGGCCTGGACCCGAAGACGTACGGTCCGCGCTATCCGGAGCAACTGTCGGGCGGGCAGCGCCAGCGCGTCGGTGTGGCGCGGGCACTGGCCGCCGATCCGCCGGTGCTGCTGATGGACGAACCGTTCGGCGCCGTCGACCCCGTGGTGCGGGAGCAGTTGCAGGACGAGTTCCTGCGGATGCAGGCCGCCGTGCGCAAGACGGTCCTGCTGGTCACGCACGACATCGAGGAAGCGGTGCGGCTGGGTGACCGTATCGCCGTGTACGGGCAGGGGCGGATCGAGCAGTACGACACTCCCGGTGCGGTGCTCGGTACTCCGGCGACGCCGTATGTCGCCGAGTTCGTGGGCGCGGACCGGGGGCTGAAGCGGCTGTCGGTGACGGAGATCGAGCCCGACGACCTGGAACAGCCGCCGGTCGCCCGTGCGGACGAGCAGGCGCAGCGGGCTGCCGACCGGCTGCGGGTCGAGGGCGCGAGATGGGCGGTGGTCCTCGACGAGCAGGGCGAACTGCAGGGCTGGGTCAAGGCCGACGAACTCGCCGCAGGCGGCACGGTCGGCGACCTCGCCCATCGCATGAACGCGTGGGTACCGGTGGGCGCCCCCTTGAAGCAGGCGTTCGGCGTGATGCTCCAGCACGACGCCGGGTGGGTCGCCGTGCTGGACGGAGCGCGCTTCCTCGGCGTGCTGACTCCGGCGAAGCTCCACGAGGCGCTACGGCGGTCCGTGGACGCGGATGCGCTCGGAGTGCCGCGGGGCCAGGTGGACTTCGACTCGGTGGCGGACGCCTGAGGAGCGCTCTGCCGCTCAGGAGTAGGTGAGGGGGCAGCCCTGTCGGAGCGCGTGCTGGGCGGCGCGCAGATACAGGGCCACGTAGAAGGCCGTGTCCAGATCCTCGCTCCAGCGCCCGGGCCGGGCGGCGGCGAACTCCTCCGCCTCGCCCTCCAGGAACCAGAACGTCAGGGCGAGGTTCCCGGTCATCTCCGGTATCTCGACGGGCAGTTCGAGAGCCGCGGCCAGCCGCTCAGCGAGGGCGAGCACCTGCGGTGCGCCCACGATCACCGTCTCGTCCGTGTAGGCGGAGCCGATGGGCAGCCGTATCTCCTCGTCGAGCGAGATCGGCACCAGCACCGACCAGCCGCCGATCAACTCCCGCCCGGCAGGCGTCAGTTGGGCACGACACAGCGCGTCGAACCCCTGCATGGACGGACTCAGCTTCTCCTCGAACGCCGCCCCGAAGTCCCGCTCCGGCACGGACGCGTACGGCGGCAGCCCGCGTCGGGCCAGCTCCGCGTCGAGCCCCTTGGCTATCGCGCCCAGGCCCCCTTCCCCCGTGTCCTCACCGAACCACTCTCCTGCACCGACATCGACCAGATAGACACCCATGCTCGAAAGGTACAAGGCGCCACTGACAATCCCCCCGCGCTCACTTCAGCAGGCCCTTGTCCTTCAGATACGTCCGCGCCACGTCCTGCGCCAACCGCCGCCAGCTGTCCACCTGTTGGTTCATGGACGCCAGGTCGGCCGTGGTCAGGACGTCGTTCAGTTTCCCCAGCGCCTCGGTCACGCCCGCGCTGCCCGCCCGGGAGCGGTTGACGACCGGGACGACGTAGTCGGCGTTCTGGAGGTGCTTGTCGTCGGTGAGGAGGACCAGGCCGAAGTCGTCGAGGGTGGCGTCCGTAGTCGTGGTCAGCACCATCTGGTCCTGGCCGTTCTGCACGGCGCTCTTGGCCTGTGTCGTGCCGACGCCCTTCGGGTCGACGGCGGTGATGTCGATGCCGTAGGTCTTCTTCAACCCCGGTTCGCAGTACGGCCGTTGCACACACTCGTCGCCCGCCGCGAGCCGCACCTTGAGTCCCGAGGCGCCGAGGTCGCTGAGGGTCTTGAGGTGGTGTTCGCGAGCGTACGAGCGGGCCACCGCGAAGGCGTTCTGGTCGACGGCCTTCCCGGGGTCGAGGATCGTGAGGCCGCGTGGCGTGGCCAGTTGGCGGAGTGCCTTCATCGTGGTGGCGAGGTCGGGTGAGCCGACGGCCGGTGCGTCGGGGCCGTTGGTCTTGGCATTGAGCCAGTCGGCGAAGGTGGCCGCGTACTCGGGCACGACGTCGATCTGCCCTGATTCCAGGGCCGGTTCGTAGAGTTCGCGGTTGGCGACGGTGAGCAGGGACGTCTTGTATCCGGCCTGGTTCAGCAGCAGCGCGTACATCTGGGCGAGCAGATCGCTCTCGGTGAATCCGGCCGAGCCGATGGTGAGGTGGTGGCTGTCGCCGGGCGGTGCGGTGACGGCGCCCTGGTTCTCCAGGGACGGGCCGGTCGAACAGCCGGTGACCAGGAGCAGTCCGGCCACCACCATCCGGCGCAGTCGCTTCATCGCGCTCTCCCCGCCCACCGGGGCGCCAGCCGTTCGGCGACCTCGAAGACGCCCTCGACGAGCAGCGCGAACACCGCGACGAGCACGGCCCCGGCCACCACCTGCGCGGTGTTGGCGAGGTTGAAGCCGGCGGTGATGATGCGGCCGAGCCCGCCGCCGCCCGCCAGCGCGGCGATCGTGGCGGTGGCGACGAGCTGGACGGCCGCGATCCGTACGCCGTTCATCAACAGCGGGAGTGAGAGGGGCAGTTCGACGCGGAACAGCATCTGCGGCCCGGTCATCCCCATGCCGCGCGCGGCCCGCACCACGTCGCGGTCGACCTCGCGCATGCCGACGTACGCGTTGGTGAGCAGGGGCGGTACGGCGAACAGGACGAGGGCGACGACCGTGGGCCCCTCGCCCCACTTGCCGATCGGGGTCAGGAGCAGCAGGACCAGTACGGCGAAGGTGGGCACCGCGCGGCCGATGTTGGAGATGTTGACGGCGAGTGCGCCGCCCTTGCCGAGGTGGCCGAGGACGAGGGCGACCGGCAGTGCGATCAGACAGCTGATGACCAGGCAGACGACCGTGAGGACGAGGTGCTGCGCGAGCCGGTGCCAGATGCCGTCGTCCCCGGTCCAGTGGGCGGAGTCGGTGAGCCAGTGCCAGGCGCCGGTCAGGGTGTTCATCCGCGCACCGCCCTGGTCCAAGGCGTGATGAGCCGTTGCACGAGCAGGAGGAGCAGGTCGGCGACGATCGCGATCACCACGCACAGTACGGACGCGGTGAGCACCTGTGCCTTGAAGTAGGTGTTCATGCCCGCGTAGATGAGGTTCCCGAGTCCCCCGAAGCCGACGATCGCACCGACCGTGACCAGCGAGACCGCCGAGACGGTGGCGATGCGCAGACCGGCCATCGCGGCCGGGAGCGCGAGGGGCAGTTCCACGGTGAGGAGGAGGCGGATCGGGCCGTAGCCCATGCCGCGTGCGGCCTGTCGGGTCTCTTCGGGTACGGCGCGCAGGCCGGCGAGGATGTTGCGGACGAGCAGGGTGAGCGAGTAGAGGACGAGTCCGGCGACGACGAGGGTGGCGGACAGTCCGTACACGGGCAGGAGCAGCGAGAACATCGCCAGGGACGGGATCGTGTAGAGGATCGTCGTCACCGCGAGCACCGGGCCGGCGGCCCAGCCCCAGCGGCGGGCCACCACGGCGAGCGGAAGCGCGATGGCGAGGCCGATGAGCACCGAGATCGCGGTCAGCTGGAGGTGCTGGACGACCGCGTCGACGAGGATGTGGCGGCGCGTGCTCAGGTACTCGCCGCAGATCCACTCGTTGCGGGCGAGGCAGTCGTCCGGGGGCGCGGTCACAGGTCCATTGCATCGGTCGGGCCCGGGGGCGGCTCGTTCTGGTGACCCGTACGGGGTGTCGCTGAGTACACCCCGGGATACGGGTTCTGCGCCCAATGTGCGTCGGCCGCCCGCTCCGTAGCGTCTTCAGCGAGGCACAGGGCGTGCCGCACGGAGGGTGATGGCGATGTTTCGCACCGCACGACGCACGCACGACAAGGGACCCGCCGCCGAGGCGCTGCGGCTGGTCAAGGTGAGCAGGACCTACGGCCATGACGACAGCGCCGTGACAGCCCTGGACGGGGTCACGCTGAGCCTGGAGCGCGGTACGTTCACCGCGGTGATGGGGCCTTCGGGGTCCGGCAAGTCGACGCTGTTGCAGTGCGCGGCCGGGCTTGACCGGCCGGACAGCGGGATCGTGATGGTCGACGGCGCGGAGATGACGGGCGGCAGCGAGGCCGAGCTGACGCGGTTCCGGCGCAGTCGGATCGGGTTCGTGTTCCAGCAGTACAACCTCCTGGACACGCTCACCGTCGCGCAGAACACCGTGCTGCCGCTGAAGCTCGCCGGACGGCGCGTCGACCGGAAGCGGGCCCAGGAGGTCCTGACCGCGGTCGGTCTCGGCGACCGGCTCGGCCACCGCCCCGACCAGCTCTCGGGCGGTCAGCGGCAGCGGGTCGCCATCGCCCGCGCGCTGGTCACCGAACCCCGGGTGATCTTCGCGGACGAGCCGACCGGTGCCCTGGACACGCGCAGCGCGCGGGAAATGCTGCTGCTGTTGCAGGAGGCGGTGCGGGTGCACGGCCGGACCGTGGTGATGGTGACGCACGACCCGGTCGCCGCCTCGTACGCCGACTCGGTGCTCTTCCTCGCGGACGGCCGACTCGCCGGCCGGATGCACGCGCCGACCGTCGACGCGGTCGCCGAGCGGCTCGCACACCTGGGCGACGACGTGACGGCGGGGGTGTGAGCGATGTTCGTACTGGCGATACGTTCGATCCGGCAGCGTCCTGGCCGGTTCCTGGCGACACTGCTGGCCGCGTTCCTGGGCGCGGCGATCATCATGACGTTCAACTCGCTGCAGGACACGGTGGCGCAGCACGGCATCGACTCGGTCAGCGCCGACACGCTGTCCACGTCGGCGAGTGTCGTCGGGGGATACGGCACCCTGCTGGTGTTCTTCGCCGTCGCGTCGACGCTGACGGTCAACGTGCGGCAACGGTCGAGGGAGTTGGAGACCCTGCGCTGCTCGGGAGCGACTCCGGCGCAGCTGAAGCGGATGGTTGTAGGTGAGGCGGTGGCCGTCGCTCTGCTGGGCGCGATCCTCGCCATCGGTCCCGCGATGCTCGGCGGCCGGGCACTGCTCGGGGTGTTTCAGGACAGCGGCCAGGTGGCCCGTTCCGTCGACTACTCCTTCGGCCCCTTTGCGCTCCAATCGGGCCTCGGCATCACGCTGTTGGCCGCGGCTGGCGCCGCGTTCCTGGCCGTACGACGAGCGACGCGCGGGCAGCGGCAGCAGGGCCGGGCGCGGACGTTCTTCGCGTACGCCGCACTCGTCGCCGGCGTCGTGTCGGTGACGGCGACCTTCGCCTTCTCCGCCACGGACGCGGCGCTGATGGCGGCACCGGCGTACGGGGCGATCCTTCTGTCGGTGGGACTGGCGCTGCTCGCACCGCGGTTCCTGAAGGGCCTGCTCGACCGGCTCCAACTGACGGGCGCGAGTGGGTGGTTGGCCGTACGCAATCTACGGGAGCGCACTGACCAACTCGCGGGGATCCTGATGTCGCTGATCCTGTTCACGGCGGTGTCCACGGCGACGCTCTACATGCAGGCGGTGGAAAGCGACGCGGTGAAGGCCTCAGGCCTGACGAAGTCGGTGGACGCGAAGAACCTGGAGACCCTCAACTTCACGGTCGTCGGCATCATCGTGGTCTTCGTCTGCGTGATGCTGGTCAACTCGCTGTACGCGGCGACGACTTACCGCGCCCGCGAGTTCGGCGGACAGCGCCTGGCAGGCGCGACTCCGGGGCAGGTGCTCCGCACGGTGGGCGCCGAGACGGCGATCCTCACGGTCACCGGCGTCCTGTCCGGCACGGTGGCCGCGCTGGCGGGGATCGTCCCGTTCACCATGGTCCGCACGGACTCGGTACTGCCGCACCAGGGGCTCGGGATCTGGCTGGCGGTCGTCGCCGTGGCGGCGACGGTGACACTGGGGACGAGCCTGGTGACGGCACGGCGCGTGCTGCGTACGCCGGCGGTGGAGGCGGTGGCATTGGCCGCGTGAGTACGACCGGTCCGGTTGCCTTCGGTTCGGTTCGGGGCAGTCGCAACGGCGGCTGCCCCTTCACCCACGGTCCGGCAGCGCCCCAAAGGGGCACGGGGCTGTATCGATATGCGGCTCCGCCGCGTGGGCGCGCCCAGCCACAACGGAGCAGTAGCCGACCAACAACACTTCCCAACGTTCAAGCAACCCCCGCCGCATCCAGCAACGTCCGCACAGTCTCGACGGTCAACCCGTCCAGGGACTCCAGCTTCGCACCGGCACGCGCACTGGCCCCATCGAAGATCAGCATCAACTGACGTGCCAGCAGCACCGGATCACGTGCGCCACCCAGCTCGGCCTGGTCCCGGAAAGCGTCCTGCAACTTCTCCTTGGCCCCGCGGGCGACCATGCTCGCCGGGTGCTCGGGGTCCTTCAGCTCGACCATCGTGGCGAGGAAGGGGCAGCCCAGATAGCCGGCCTGGGTCGACGCCTTCTCCGCCTGCTCGAAGACGTACAGGATGCGTTCGCGCGGCGTACCGGCGTCGTCCGGACCAGGCATGAGGTGCGCCGCGTAACCGGGGGCGCGCCGCTCCAGGCTCGCGGCCAGGACCTCGTCCTTGCTGTCGAAGAGCTGGTACATCGACCGCTTCGAGACCCCGGCGGACTTGCACAGCGCCTCCACGCCGATGGAGACGCCGTCGCGGTAGAACAGCTCGGCCGCCGCGTCGAGCAGTCGGTCTCGGGGTGACGCCTTCTCTGTCGTGGCCATACTGCGAGGTTACCGCGCCGGACGCCAGGAGGAAACCGATCGGTGTACAAGCTTGCGCAGGCGCCCGATCCCGGGTGACAGTGAAGGTGAACAAGCGCTTGGATATGTTGCTGCGCGCCCGATACACCACCCGTGACCCGCCGGAGGCCCCGTGTTCCGTTCCGTCGACGATGTCGCCGCACGCCTCGCCGAGACCGGCTATCTGGCCTCGCCCGCGGTTGCCACGACCGTCTTCCTCGCCGACCGCCTCGGCAAGCCGCTCCTCGTGGAGGGCCCGGCAGGCGTCGGCAAGACGGAGCTGGCCAAGGCGGTCGCCGAGGTCGCAGGAGCACAGCTGGTCCGGCTGCAGTGTTACGAGGGCGTCGACGAGTCCCGGGCGCTGTACGAGTGGAACCACGCCAAGCAGCTGCTGCGCATCAGCGCGGGCCGCGACGAGAGCTGGGACGAGACCCGGACCGACATCTTCAGCGAGGAGTTCCTGCTCCCCCGCCCGCTGCTCACGGCGATCCGCGGCGACGACCCGAAGGTCCTGTTGATCGACGAGACCGACAAGGCGGACGTCGAGGTGGAGGGCCTGTTGCTGGAAATCCTGAGCGACTTCCAGGTCACCGTCCCGGAGTTGGGCACGATCACCGCGACCCGCCGCCCCTTCGTGGTCCTCACCTCCAACGCGAGCCGCGAACTGTCCGAGGCCCTGCGCCGCCGCTGCCTGTTCCTCCATATCGGCTTCCCCGACGAGGAGTTGGAGCGTCGGATCGTACGGCTGAAGGTGCCGGGGCTCGGCGAGACGCTGGCCGAGTCGGTGGTCCGGGTGGTCGGGGCGCTGCGGGAGATGGAGCTGCGGAAGGTGCCGTCGGTGGCCGAGACCATCGACTGGGCCCGCACCCTCCTGGCGCTCGGCGCCGACACCCTCGACGAGACGGTCGTACGGGACACCCTCGGCGTCCTCCTCAAGCACCAGGACGACATCCTCAGGGCGGCAGCCAAGCTCGACCTGGACGCCGTGTGACCGCCGTCGGTGTCACCGAGCGGCTGACGGGCCTCGTCGGGGCGCTGCGCGCGCACGGTCTGCGCATCGGCACCGGCGAGACCGTGGACGCGGCGCTGGCCATGGAGGCGCTCGGGTTCGCGGACCGGGAACTGCTCCGCGAGGGTCTGGCCGCGACACTGCTGCACGGCACGGCCCAACGCCCGGTGTTCGACCCGGTCTTCGACCTGTACTTCCCGCGCGGCGTCGGAGCACCGCAGGGCGAGCCCACCAACCGCGAGGACCTCCGCGACCGGCTCACGGCAGCGCTGACCGCCAACGACCGAGCGCTGATGGGGCAGTTGGCGGCGGAGGCCGTCGACGGCTTCGGCGGATACGGCAACTCCCCCACGTCGGACGGTTGGTCGTCGCACCAGACCCTGGAGTGGCTGCGACCGCAGACGCTGCTGGCTCGGGTGCGGACGAGCATCCGGGCGGAGGGCGGGCAGTCCGGGTTCACCGACCGGCTGCTCGACGAGGAGATCCGACAGCGCATCGAGGGCTTCCGTCGGCAGGTCGCCGGGGAGGCGCGGCGCCGGGTCGCCGAGCGGCGCGGCCGGGACGAGATCGCCCGTCGGGCGATCGCACCGACGGCCGACCGCGTCGACTTCCTGTTCGCCGGACGGGCCCAACTGGCCGAGCTGCGCAGGGCGGTTCAGCCCCTGGCCCGGAAGCTGGCCACCCGCCTCGCCGCGCGTCGGCGCCGTGCGTCCCGGGGCACGATCGACCTCCGCCGCACGCTGCGCGGTTCACTGTCGACGGGCGGGGTGCCGATGCGGCCCGTGCTGCGCCGACGCCGGCCCGTCCGGCCCGAACTGGTGCTGCTGTGCGACGTGTCGGGCTCGGTGTCGGGCTTCTCCGACTTCACGATGCTGCTGGTGCAGGCGCTGCACGACCAGTTCAGCAAGGTGCGCGTGTTCGCCTTCGTCAACCGCCTCGACGAGGTGACCCCGCTGCTCGTGCACGGCACGGCCGACCCCGAGGGCCTGGGCACCCGCATCCGCGACGAGGCCACCCTCACCGGCTGGCACGGCAGCAGCGACTACGGCGTCGCCCTGGGCGAGTTCGCGGAACGGTACGGCGACGCCGTCGGCCCGCGTACGACCGTGTTCGTCCTCGGCGACGCCCGCACCAACATGAGCGACCCGAACCTCCCGGCCGTCCGGCACATCGCCCAACGGGCCCGCCGTGTCTACTGGTTGAACCCCGAGCAGCGCTCCCAGTGGGGCACCGGCGACTCGGCGGCGCCCGGCTACGCGGAGCTGGTCGAGATGCACGAGTGCCGGAACGCGCAGCAACTCAGCGCGCTGGTCGGCCGGTTGCTGCCGATCTGACTAGGCCGCCGCCAACTGCGGGTACAGCGCACCGCCTTCGGCGGAGAGCCCGGCCTTCACCTGACGGGTCAGGTCGTCGGCCAGGACCTCGAAGGCGCCGGACTCGATGCCGTCGAGGGCCTGTGCCGCCACGCTCTCGGGAGTGGACTTGGGACCGTCGACGTGGGCGGCCATGTCGGTGTCGACGTAGCCGACATGCAGTCCGGTGACGTCGATCCCGCGCGGCTTCAGGTCCAGGCGCAGGGAGTTGGTCTGCGACCAGAGGGCCGCCTTGGAAGCGCTGTAGGAGCCCAGGACGCCCAGCCACGACAGCACCGAGTGCACGTTGAGGATGTGGCCGCCGCCGTTGCGTTCGATGATCGGCACGAAGGCGCGCGTGACGAGCAGCGGGCCGTAGAAGTTGGTCTCGAACTCGCGGCGGACGTCCTCGACGGGCGAGTCCAGGAAGTTCGCGTTCACGGCGGCGCCCGCGTTGTTGATCACGATCGTGACGTCCTGCGCCTGTTCGGCAGCTGCCGCGACGGACGCGGGGTCGCTGACCTCCAGCGCCAGCGGCACGGCGTCCGGGTGCGTGACGGTCTTCGGGTCACGGGCGGTGGCGTACACCTTCTTCGCGCCGCGCTCGTACAGGGCGGTGACCAGCGCCCGGCCGATACCGCGGCTGCCGCCGGTGACGAGGACGACGGAACCTTCGATGTTCGTCATGGGGATCTCCCGAGGTGAGGGATGCCGCAGAGCACCCGCTGCGAGATGGAAACCGATCGGTTTCCTCACGTCGACCACAGTAAACCGATCGGTTTCCATGGGCAAGCCCGCGAGCCCACCCACAGCCGGACCGACGACCGGAGCGCGCGATGATGTACGCCATGAGCGACCCGCACGTGGAACTGGCCACCTTCCCCACCCCCGTCGAACCGGCGCCCCGACTGGCCACCGCGATCGGGCTCGGCCCGGACGACCTGTGGATCAAGCGCGACGACCTGACCGGCCTCGGAGGCGGCGGCAACAAGATCCGCAAACTGGAGTGGACCGTGGGCGCGGCGCTCGCCGAGGGCGCGGACACCCTGGTGACCACAGGCGCCCCGCAGAGCAACCACGCCCGTCTGACCGCGGCCGCCGGAGCCCGGCTGGGCCTGGACGTGGTGCTGGTGCTGCGCGGATCACCGGGTGTGTCGCGCTCGGGGAACCTCACCCTCGACGGACTCTTCGGCGCCCTGATCGCGTGGGCGGGCGAGGTGGACCAGGCCGGACTGGACCGGGCGGCGGCCGAGGTGTCCGGGCAGCTACGCAAGGCAGGGGCCAAGCCCGCGCTGATCCCGTTCGGCGGTTCCAGCGCGCTCGGCGCACGCGGCTACGTCCGCTGCGGCGAGGAGTTGCGCCGACAACTGCCCGATCTGCGTACCGCTGTCGTCGCGCTCGGTTCGGGCGGCACGATGGCGGGGCTGGTGGTATCGCTCGGGGCGGAGGCGGTACTCGGGGTGGACGTCGGTGCGTTGCCCGAACCGACCTCCGCCGTAAGCGAGTTCGCGGGCCTGACCGCACCGGAGGGACTACGGGTACGACGGGACCAGATCGGCAGCGGCTACGCCACGCTCACCGCAGCCACCGCCGAAGCCCTCACCCTCGCCGCGCGCACCGCAGGGCTGGTCCTCGACCCGACGTACACCGGGCGGGCGATGGCAGGTCTGATCGCAGCCGTCCGGGACGGTGACGTCAGACCGGGCGAGCGGACCGTGTTCGTGCACACGGGCGGACTGCCCGGCCTGTTCGGCCACGCGGAGGCTGTCGCGTACGCGGAGACTCAAGTCCTCCGCTACGAGGCATGACGTAGGCGTCCCACCGCGGGGCACCTGTGCGCAGGGCCGCTACGGGGCCTTCGCGTAGTCCGTGGCCATGGCGCCCGCGAAGTCGTACACGATCACCTGTTCGTCGCCGACGACCCACGCGTCGTGTCCGGGCGAGCACACGAAGACGTCGCCGGGGCCCACTTCGGACTCGCCGCCGTCGTCCATGAGGAGGTGCATCCGTCCCTGGACCACGTAACCGTTGTGGTGGATCTGGCAACTCTTGGTTCCCGCGATCGGAGCCACGGACTCCGACCAGCGCCAGCCCGGCTCAAAGGTGCCCACGGCGAAGTCGAGTCCGCTGAGGTGGACGGCTTCGAGGTGGCCGCGGGGGAAGTCACGCCGCTCGTCCGGCTTGTCGACCGTCTTTACTTCCAGCATGACGACTGCCTCCATTCCGGCCGTGCACAGCACGGCCGGGGCCGGTCTCCGTCTCCCGGCAGCCATGAACGGCACCGGCGCTCCGGCGAGGGCCGCGCCCCACCACTCCATCGTCTGCCTGTCCACCCGGGAGCGCCATTCGGGGGAACCGCCAGGTGCGGGCCGTCCCGTGCGCTCGCGCTCCCGCAGCACGCCAACGCCGAGACCCGCACGCCGACTTGGGCACGGTCAGGACGAGCCGCTGGCACACAACCGGGCGAACCGCTCGCTGTCGATGTTGCCGCCCGAGACGATCATCCCCACCCGGCCGGAAAGCCGGCCCGCGCGCCCGGCGAGGAGCGCGGCCAGCGGGGTGGCACCGCTGGGTTCGACGACGATCTTCAGCCGCTCGAAGGCGAACCGCATCGCGTCCTTGATCTCCTCGTCGCCGACCAGCGCGATCTCGTCGACCAGCCGTCGGTTCACGGAGAAGGTCAACTCACCGGGTGTGTCGGCTGCCTGCCCGTCCGCGATGGTGCGCGGCACCGGGATGGACACGCGCCGACCCGCCTCCAGGGACCGCTTGGTGTCGTCCCCGGCCTCCGGTTCGACGCCGATCACGCGGGTGCCCGGGTGCAGCCCCTTGACGGCGGTGGCCGTCCCGGCGATCAGCCCGCCGCCGCCCACGGGCACCAGCACGGAGTCCAACTCCCCTACTTCCTCGACGAGTTCGAGTGCCGCCGTGCCCTGCCCCGCCATGACGTGCGGGTGCTCGTAGGGCGGGATGAGGGCGAGCCCCCGCTCGGCGGCGAGGGCCTCCCCGATGGCCACCCGGTCGCTGCCGTAACGGTCGTAGGTGACGACCTCGGCGCCGTATCCCTCGGTGGCGGCGCGCTTCGAGGCCGGGACGTCCTCGGGCATGAGGATCACCGCGGTGGTGCCGAGTTCCCGGGCGGCGAGGGCGACGGCCTGGGCGTGGTTGCCGGACGAGTAGGCGGCGATGCCCCGGGCCAGCTCCTCGGGAGTCAGCCGGGAGGCCGCGTTGTATGCGCCGCGGAACTTGAAGGCGCCGATCCGCTGGAAGTTCTCGCACTTCAGGAACACTTCGGCGCCGACGAGCGCGTCGAGGGTGCGCGAGCGCAGCACCGGTGTGCGGTGGGCGACGCCCTTGATCCGCGCGGCGGCGTCACGGACGTCGTCGAGGGTGATGGGCGGGGTGGTGGTCGTCACGCGGCTCCTCCATCGGAAGCGGAGTCAGAAGGGGCGGGGGTGCCGGTCACGGCCCGCGCCTGGGAGAGATAGCTGTAGGCGGAGGCCCGGGAGATACCCAGCCGGGCGGCGACCTGCTCGACGGCCCGACGCACGGCGAACACCCCGTGCTCGTCGAGGCTGCGGAACAGCTCCAGCCGCTGGGTACGGTCGAGTTGGACCCAGGTCCTGCTCTGCCGGAGCTGGTGGGCGTCGACGATGGCCTCGACGACGGAGTCGATGTCGTTGCCGAAGGTGGTGGTGGCCGCCGCCCCGGCCGCGCCGCCACAAGCGGCTCCGCCGATGCTGCCGATCCCGGCCAGCACGGCCTGCGCCTGCTGTACGGCGGTGACGTCGACGTTGACGCACAGCGCGCCGAACACCGCGCCCGTGGAGTCCCGCAGCACGATCGTGGACGACTTGAGCAGTTGACCGCCCTTGGTCCGGGTGAGGTAGTTCAGCTCGTCGACGGCCTCGTCCCCGCGGGCCAGCATCCGCAGCCCGATCTCACTCATCGCCCCGCCCACCGACCGTCCGGTCACGGCTCCGGCGACGACGACCACCGACTGCTCCGGACGCCGGTAGTCGTGCAGCACCACTTCACAGACGGGTCCGAACGTTGCCGCGATGCCATCGACGACGGGCGCCAATGCGGCGACGATCGCGTCCCGTTCCGCGTTCAGGGGCGGGGGGTTGTCCGGCATCGCCATCTCTTCTCCCGCCCTTTGGTCTGCTCGGACTGTGTGTCCAATCACTATACTCACAGTCCAGCACTCGCCCATGGTGGACTGGCGGGCTGGCTGGTCCGTGGTCAGTGATCCGACAGTCCCTCGCACGGTCGCGCGGGGTTGGACGGCCCGGCGCACTCCGTCCATTCCGCCCGAGTTGGGGGGGCGGACCGGGAGTGCTGTCCAGTGTCGTCACGCGCCGGCCCATGTTCGTCGCTCGTCGCGCCCCTCAACGCCCAGGCCTCTGCTCACGCGGGAGAGCCCGGACGCATGCCCGGCTGAGGCGGTACCAAGGCCCGGCGCCTGTACCCCGTCACGGAAACAGCGGGCACTGTCAGTGGTGGGTGGCAGCATCGGGCGTATGACGGATTCCACGGCATTCGACTGGCGGCCCTTCCTGCTCAGGTGGAGTGGGGAGTGGGCGGATTCCCTGGCGGACGGTGAGACGCGCGGCGAGGACGACGAGGCCGCGCGGCAGGCGCGCTGGCTGGGGTTCCCGTCCGCGTCGGAGGAGCGGATCGCAGCCATGGAGGAGCGCCTCGGCCGACGGATGCCCCCGTCGTACCGGGAGTTCCTCAAGGTCAGCGACGGGTGGCGGCACGCGGGCGGGTTCGTGTGGCTGCTGGCGGGGACCGAGAACGCGCACTGGCACAACAACGAGTCAGGACTCGCCGACATGTTCGAGGAGGACCTCGACGAGGACGCCGGGCTCGAGGAGCGGCGGGCGGGTGACATCTGGCGGCGCGGGCTGCAGCTCGACATCGAGTCCGACATCACGCACGTCCTCTTGGATCCCGAGGACGTGGACGAGAACGGTGAGTGGGCCGTGTACACGTGGGCGAGCTGGCGGGCCGAGCCGCCCGAACGGCACGCGAACTTCCCTGCGTTCATGCGGGACATGTACCGGGAGTTCCACAGTCTGGGGGCGCGCCGGGGCGACGGGGAGCCGGCGTTCGCCAACGACACGACGCGAAAGCTGGACGCTCTGGTGGAGGAGGCCCGGCTGGAGGCGCTACGCGGCGGTTGGGAACAGGCCGCGAAGACGCTGGACGAGGCCAAGGGGTACGGCAGAGCGCGGGCCGCCGGGCTGGGGGACCAGATACGCCGACTGCTCGGGCAGACCTACATGGTGTACTTCGACGGACTCGTGACGGACCCGCGGTACGCGCCCGAGCTGCTGCCACCGCTGGTCGCCGAGCACGCGGCGCACTCGTACCGGGACGACTCCACACTGAGGTTCCACCAGCGGGGCGCCGACGACGACCTGGTGTCACTGGCTCACTCGATGCTGGATCAGGTGAGGAACGGCACGTACCGGTACACGGCGGCCGGACCGTACGGCGAAGCGGTCGAGCGGGCCCGGGAGTTGGCGCGGTGGGGCGACACCGACGGGGCATGGCGGACGCTGAGGGACGCTCTTCCGCTGTGGGAGCCATTGGGACCGGACCATCTGGCGCCGCTGGGGTGGGTGGCCGACCCCTTGCTCGGGCCGCTGCTGACCCCGGAGCGGGGCCGCGAGCTGCTGTCCACGCCGAGGGGCGGGCAGGCCGGCGAGGCGCCAAGGCCGACGGCCGGGCTCGACCCGGACAACCTGTCGTGGCTCGCGGAACCGGACCCGGGCAACAACCGCACGTCCTACCGGTTCGTCCTGGTGGAAGGTACGGAGCCGGAAGAGTTGCCCCGACGCCTCACGGACGGTGACAGGGACGGGGACGCGGACAGGAACGGCGCCGGCATCGCGCTGAACGAACCCCAGACCCTCTGGGAGGCGCGCCACAGATCGACGCGCAACCAGCGGGAGTTCTCGTCCTACGACGACAGGGCTCTCATGGCAGTCGGCCGGGCCGGGACCGGCTGGAGCTTCGCCTTCGACGGCGCTCCCGCACAGTTCGACCGCCGGCGGTTCGTCTCCCCGGCCTCGACCGCCAGCGCGGGCACCCGCGCGGTGGTGGTGTGGAGCGGCTTGAGGACACGGCACGGGACACCGTTCTTCCACCTCTCGGTGGCACGAGACGGTGCCGAGGAATACGCGTTCACGTACGCGGACGGAGAGATCCACCAGAGCGGTGAAATACCGCAGACGCTGGATCCGAGCCGGTTCTTCGGCGGCCCGGAGGACAGGACCGAAGCAGAACAGTCGCTGCTGGAAACGGTGGCCGGGGAGTTCGGTGCGTCCCTACCACGTCATGCCATCTCGAACGGGCGGCTGCACACCTTCACCACCCGCTCATGGACTCGACCGCCAAGGAACGGCGAGACGTACGCGGTGATCCGCATTCACCAGGCAGCCACACACCCGGCGGACGGCCCGTGAGCAGGACCCGAGACCAGGAGTTCGCGGGAACACCGCGTCACGTTCCCATGACCACCATCACGACCAGGACGACCACGAGCAGGACGACGTAACCGAGCTGCCCTGGGCCGGCGGGGCGGTGGGGGCGAGGGCATAGACGAGGCTGCCGGCCACCGCGACCGGGACGCTGAGGGGGTTGGCCATAGCGGTCGCCTCGGCCATGGGGAGGCCCCTTCGTCGTAGCAGGGGAACCGTCATGACGCTGCCTCCCACTCCGAGGCCGGCGGCCACCAGGCCGATGCCCACGTACGTTGCGCATCACCGAACAACCCGTATTGATCACCTTGTGAAAGGCTGTGCCCGGTCGTCGGCGGCGGCATCCGCGAGCATCGCTTCTCACGGATGCCGCTTTCGGGAACATGTGAACCAGACTTCGCAGCCGTGGGTTGGCAGGCGGCTCTGTCACACCTGCGCGTCAGGTAATGGTGAATACCTGTGCGGCGGTGTCGGTCACGCAGTGATAAAGCTGGATCTTCGCGTCGGGCGACGTGGATCCGTTCTGCACGTCCAGGCACCGGTTCCCACCGCTGATGTGGGAAATGATCTGGTGCGGGACGGTCGTGGGGAGCGAACCGGCGACGCCCCACCGCTCGTCACTGATGGTCGTACAGTCGATGGTCTGAACCTGAGCGCCATCGGAATTGGCAATGGCCCGCAGGCAGTTGAACGTCTGAACGTTCACGATGTGGTAGTCGCCGCCGCCGAGTGCATCGAAGAACCACAGCTGGGCGGGGTTGGACCGATCGCACGACTCCTGTTCGACCTGGATGTCGGCGCCGTTGTCGGTGTGGTCGGTCTGGACACAAAGACCGCTTCCATAATTCTTGATCTGGAACGGGCCGGTCGCAGCCTGCGCAGGTGCGGCGAACGACAGGGAAGCGAACACTGTCGTGACCACTGCGGCAAGCAGCAACGCGGCTCTGTGCCGGGCTAGTTTGAACATTTGCACACACCTCGCGGTTCGATGATTCGCGATACCCCCGTGGCCGCCCATGAAATCGGCCTCAGCCGGTCCGTCGATGACCTGCTCCGGGCTTCCTGCGGCCAGCGTGCTTCTCCAGAATCCGGCTGTCGCGCCCTGTTCCGTTCAGCGGAACGGCACACAGCAGCACGTCCATGAAGACCGTGAAGAGGGCGCGACCGTCGCAGGCACGGACGTGAACGCCGCCGGCGCCGCCGAGACAGTGGCGCCGGTCCGCGCCGCCGGGGCGTCATGGACAGCACCCATCCGCTCGACCTCGCCGACGAGAGGGGGTCGCGGAGTGGATCGACGAGGCCGCCTACCGCCACGGCGGCATCGACATCGTCTACAACAACGCGGGCACGACGCGGTTCTCACCGGTCGCCGAAACGTCCTACGCGGACTGGTCGTTCACCGACCGCAACGAACTCGACATCGTCTTCCTCGTCACCAAGCACGCATGGCCGCACCTGGTGGCCCGCGGCGGCGGCAGCATCCTGCTCGTCGGCTCCACCGCCGGTCTGACCGGCTCCCTCACCAACACCCGCATCGCGCACACCGCCACCAAGGGCGGCGTCGTCGCGATGACCAGGCAACTGGCCGCCGAGGGCGACATGCTCGCCCCCGACCATCCGATGCGCACCATCGCCCGGGCCAACCCCATGGGCCGTGTAGGCGCACCCGAGGAGGTCGCCCGGTGCGCCCTGTTCCTCGTCTCCGCCGAGGCGTCCTACGTCACGGGCGCCATCCTCGTGGTGGACGGCGACTGATCCGCCTTACTGCCCGGGGCCTCCTGAAGCCCAGCTCCGCGAGCCGATGTCGTCACGACAGGTACGTCCGCCTACTTCAGGCCACCGGTCACCAGGTCGATACGCCAGTACCGCTGCAAGGACAGGAAGAGGGCGATGACCGGGACGACGGACAGCAGTGTGCCGGTGATCACCAGCGAGTACAGGGACGCCTCGTTGGCGCCGTGGCGCAGCAGGCTGTACAGGCCGACCGTCAGCGGGAACTTGTTGTCGTTCGTCACCATGACGAAGGGCAGCAGGAAGTTGTTCCAGATGACGATGAACTGGAGGAGGAAGACGGTGATCAGTCCGGGTGCCATCAGCCGCAGCCCGATCGCGGAGAACATCCGCCACTCGCTCGCCCCGTCCATCCGCCCGGCGTCGAGCAGTGAGTCGGGTACGGAGGCGGTCGCGTAGATCCGGCACAGGTATATGCCGTAGGGGTTGAAGAGCTGGGGCAGGATCACCGCCGCGTAGCTGTCGGTGATACCGACCCGAGCGAGCAGCAGGTACTGCGGCACGGCCAGCACGACCTGCGGCAGCAGGACGCCCGCCAGGATGGTGTTGAAGAGCAGGGTGCGGCCCCGGAATTGGTACTTGGCGATGGCGTAGCCGGTCGCGGCGGAGACGGCGGTGGCCACGAACCCGCCGACCCCCGCGTACAGGAAGCTGTTGAGCATCCAGTGCCAGAACACGCCCGAGTCGTACGAGGAGAGGTCGGCGACGTTGTCCACCAGCCCCGAGCCGAACGACGGCAGATAGGTCGCGGTGGAGAACAACTCGCTGCGCGACTTCGTGGACGCGATCAGGATCCACAGCGTCGGCACCAGGCAGTAGACGGCTCCGAGCAGCAGTACGACGGTGGGCAGCAGGGCTATCCGTCTGCGGCGGGGGCCTTCGGACCGGGCGACGGTCACCGGGGACAGCACGGGACGGGCGGGCGAGTCGATGGTCATCGTCCCTCCTTGCCGGCGGCTCCGGCGGCGCCCCACCAGGTCTGCGCGAGGCGTCCGACGACCACCGAGACGGCGAGGATCCCGGCCGCGAAGACGACCGAGGTGGCAGCCGCGAGGTGGATGTCGGAGTCGACGAAAGCGTCGGTGTAGATCTTCATCAGGGGAACCCAGGTCAGGGAGATGGCGTTCGACAGCGGCTGCAGAGTGTTGGGCTCGTTGAACAGTTGCAGGGCGGCGAGCACGGTGAACAGGGTGCACATGGCGATGGCGGGACGGATCAGGGCGACCTTCACCCGCAGCGCTATCTGGAGTTCCGAGGCTCCATCGATCCTCGCCGCCTCGTAGATCTCCGGCGGCAGCGCGCGCAGGGACGTGTACATCACCACCATGTTGAAGCCCACCGCGCCCCACACCGCGATGTTGGCGACCGAGACGTAGACCATCGAGCTGCCGAAGAAGTCGAGGTGCTGTCCGCCGATGGGGCTGGTCGCGGGCAGGTAGAGGAAGCCCCACAGGAGGGTGGCGATGACGCCGGGTACCGCGTACGGCAGGAAGATGGCCAGCCGTGCGAACCGGGTGAGCCGGGCTCGCGCCGTGTCCAGGAGGAGCGCGAACAACAGGGCGAGGAGCACGGTCGCCGGTACGGTGATCGCGCCGACCAGGAGCATCCGGAGCAGGCTGTGCCACAGCTCGGTGTCGTGGATGACGGTGGAGTAGTTGTCCAGACCCGCGAAGACCGTTCTGCTGCCTGTTCCCAGCAGGCCCCCGCTGACCTTGCGCTGCTGGAAGCTGAGGAACAGCGCGTAGCCCCCGGGGGCGGCCACGAACAGCAGGAGGAGCAGGATCGCGGGCAGGACCAGCAGATAGGGCAGACGGCTGTGGCCCGCCCGGCGGCCCCGCCGCGAAATGCTTGTCGCCATCGACGTCGTCCCCATCGGATGAATGGCTGGTGCCAGTGACTGGTTGTCTCGGTGGTTGCTTCGATGGTTGTTTCGGTGGTTGTGCCGGCGGAGCCGGCCCGGCCGCCCGGCGCGGGGGTCAGGAGCCCGCGGCCGGGCGGCCGGGTCGCCCGGGCTAGTTCAGGGTGAACCCGAGCTTCTTCATGCCGGCCGTGGTGTTGTTCTGCATGGTGTCCAGCGCCCCGGTGAACGAGCTCCCGGACTGCAGCGCCGCGCCGAAACTGTCCCGGTACGCGGAGAAGGTCACTGTGACATTCGGGCCCCACATCGAGAAGCTGCGGGCGCCGGGTGCGACCTTCTTCACCTCGGCGTAGAAGTCCGGCTGGTTCGGGAAGAAGGCGGGCGGCTGGTCGAGGATCTGCAGGGCGCGCCCCGAGGTCGAGGCCGGGTAGATGTTGATGTTCTTGACCTGGGCGGTGACCGCCTTGTCGTCGGTGTTGAGCCAGTTCGCGAACTCGGCCGCCTCGGCAGGGTGCTTCGAGTCGGTGGTGACCGTGATGGCCGAGCCGCCCCAGATGCCGGTGGTGGTGTCGCCCGCCGTCCAGGCCGGGAGCGGCGCGGCGGTCCACTTCCCCTTGGTCGACGGGGCGATGCCGCCGATCTGCGCCGGGGCCCAGGCTCCGGAGATCCAGGTGAGGAGGGTGCCGTTGTTCATCTCCTTGTTCCACTGCGGGGAGAAGGAGGGGTTCTTCTTCACCAGCCCCTTGTCGACCAGTCCCTGCCAGTAGTCGGCGACCTTGTCACTGGCCGTGCCGTTGATGTCCACGTGCCAGGAGTCGCCCTTCGTGGTCCACCAGTCCGCACCCGCCTGCTGGGCGAGGCCGGTGAACCAGCCGGGGTCGGCGGCGTCGAAGTTGGTCATCGAGGCGTCGGGGGCCTTGCTGTGCAACTCCGCGGCCACCTGCGCGTACTCCTGCCAGGTGGTGGGCACCTTCAGGCCGTACTTCTTGAACAGGTCGGCCCGGTAGAACATCATCAGCGGGGCGAAGTCCTGCGGGATGCCGTAGACCTTGCCCTGGAAGCGGGTCTGGGCCAGCGTCGCCTCGTCGAAGTCCGTGACCGCCTTCTTCGTCTCGGCGGTGATGTCGCGGACCACGCCGTTCGCCACCAGGCCGGGCAGCGACTGGTACTCGACCTTCGCGATGTCGGGGGCGGTCTTCGCCTGGTGCGCGGTGATCATCTTGCTGACGAGCTGGTCACCGCCGGCCGGGTTGCTGAGGGCGACCTGGATGTCGGGGTGCGTCGAGTTCCACAGGGCGACGACCTTGTCCATGCCCGGGTCCCAGGCCCACATGGTCAGGCGGACCTTGCCGCCGGTCGGCGCCGATCCGCTGCCGGAGCCCCCGCCGCCTCCCCCGCAGGCGGCGAGAACCAGTGTTGCGGCCAGTGTGGCGCCTGCGACTGCGGCGAATCTGGTCTTCATTGGCCAGTGCTCACTTTCGTGTCAGAAGAGGGCCTGCCGCGGTCGTCCCGCCTGTGAGGCCGTCGCCCGGTGGTCCCCCTTGGGACCTGAACCCATGGCCGACCGGCAGTCGACCTGCTCCGACTTTGACTTCGACTTAAGCTAAGTCGCGGCAGAGGTGGGGTCAATATGGTCGACGTACCGATTTACGACGGGTCCATTTCTTTGGACATGTCGATTTCTTCATGAGGGGAAGTCCGCACCGGACAGCGGACGCAGGGGTCGGCTCGCACAACAGGGCTGCCTGACCTCCTGCACCGCACCTCGGACTCGGTGACATCGAGGACGGCCCGGATACGGCCGGTGCGCAGTTCCGCGGCCAGGGCGTCCCGGTTCGCGAGCGCGCCGCGTGCCGTGTCGAGCAGCGTGGCGCCGGCAGGCATCCGGGCCGACAGGCTGGCATCCACCATCGCGCGCGTCACTTCGGCCGATGGGCGTACAGCGAGACCAGGTCGCCGACGGCGAACAACTCCGCGAACCCGGCCGGCCGGGCGCCGAGCGCCGCCGTCTCGTCGGCGGTGAGAGCTGATCGCCGAGGAGCACCTCCAGGTCGAACGGCTGCGGCAGTTCCAGCACCTGGCGCCCTATCCTCGACGTATCGGCCATGTCAACCGTAGGGCGATAGTCGCCGAAGACCGGGTCCCGGCGGACCAAGTCCGGATCGGCGCGGCGCCGCCGGTACTCACGGGCCGCCGTCAGCGCGCCCTTGTCGGCCGACGCCGGCGTGTACTCCGCGACCGGGATCGCGTTGCCCCAAGTCGCCGAGCCGGTCCGGCCACGACGCCCCGCTCGAAGACGGCCCGCCAGGTGCTCCTTGGCCGTGCCCGCCGCGTTCCGCCCCGGCACGCAGCCGCGGCGTCCGGGCCGGCACACCCACCCTCGGACAGCCCCAGCCGGTCAGCAGGATGTCGGCCCCTGCGAGCGCGGCACGCACGCGTGCCGCGGCGGAACTCCCTCAGCCGCGGCCCCGGCTCGATCTCGCGACGTGCCTCCAGGCCGACTGGTTCACCGGGCCGCCCAGAGCAGTCCGCGTGTGGTGAGCGCCCTTACGGTGGGCTCGCGCAGGTCGTCCGGCCGGTGCCCCAACGCGGAGAAGAAGACGCGCCCCCGCCCCCACTGTCTGGTCCATACGACGGGCATATCGACCGGCCGCTCGCCCTGCCCCGCAGCGTCCGGAGCGACGGTGGTGGACGCCAGTACCGTGCTGAACGCGTCGGTCAGCATCCAGTACTGCTCGGTCATCACCGACGTGTCGGGCAGTCCGGCGACGATCGGGTGCTCCCGGTGTTCCGGCTCGATCCGGACCCGGTACTCCAGGAACTCCTCCGGGTGGTGCAGGAACAGTCCGCCGACCATGCGCAGGTACGCGGGTGTGTCCTGGAACGTCGCTACAACGCCACCGTGCCAACCCGCGAAGCCGGTGCCCGCCTCGACGGCCGAGACGAGCCCCGCGCCCTGCTCCGCGGTCAGCCGGCCCTCGGACCAGCACTGCACGACGAGATCGGTCCGTGCCATGAGGTCCGCGTCGGCGTAGGCCTCCAGGTCCTCCCGGACCGTGACCGCGAAACCGGCGTCGGCCAGCGCCGGCAGGAACAGGTCGGTGCACTCCCGTGGGGAGTGGCCCTCCCAGCCGCCGCGGACCACCAGCGCCGTACGTTCCGCGGCCATCAACGGGTCGCGGGGTCGGCGGTCCACGACGGCAGGGTGAGCGGTGTGCGTTGGAGACCGATCCACTGCCGTTTCGTGAAGCCCGCCATCTGGTCGTCCGCACCATGCCGCGCGTGGGCGTCGTTGACGTGCACCTCGCCGGCGTCCAGCCGCTCGGCCACCGACAGGCCCCGTATGAGGTCGGCGGAGAACACCGAGTTCATCAGCATGGGGAGCCCGTTGGTCACGGCCACCGCCTCCTCCTGGTCGTCCACCACGGTGACCGGGAGGACCGGGCCGAAGATCTCCTCGGTGAAGGCGGGCATCTCGGGCGTCACCTTGGCCAGCACGGTGGGCCGGTAGAACAGCCCCTCGGAGCCGTCGAACGTGCCGCCGGTGAGCACCTCCGCGCCCATCTCCACCGATGCCGTCACGAGGGCGTGCACCCGGTCGCGCTGGCAGGTGCTGATCAGGGGGCCCAGATCCGCCGTACCGCTCATCGGGTCGCCGACCCGCAGGGCGGCGGCGCGGCGGGTGAGGGCGTCGAGGTACTGGTCCGCCACCGCGCGGGTGACGATGTGGCGGCTGGCGCTGATGCAGGTCTGCCCCTGGTATTCGAGCGAGGCGACCATCGCGCACGAGGCCGCGCGGTCGATGTCGGCGTCGTCGAGGACCACGAAGGCGTTGCTGCCGCCAAGTTCGAGCCGGACCGGCCGCAGCGTGGCAGCGGCGGAGGCCGCGATGGCGAGGCCGACCTCACGGGAGCCGGTGAAGTCCAGCAGGTTCAGGCCGGTGTGCTCGGCGAGCGCGTGCCCCGCGTCGAGGCCGTCTCCGGTCACCACATTGAACACACCCGGCGGCAGTCCGGCGGCCTGAGCCGCCTCGGCGAGTACCTGGCCGCCGATGATAGGGGTGAGCTCGGCGGGCTTGAGCACGACGGTGTTGCCGAAGGCCAGCGCCGGCGCCACCGCCCGCATGGCCAGGTTGACCGGGTAGTTCCAGGGTGTGATCACACCGATCACCCCGAGCGGTACCGCCCGGGACATGGAGAGCTTGCCCGCCTTGTACGGCGGCAGCAGGTCGCCGGCGTTCTCGCTCGCCTGGATCATGGAGATCTGCAGCTGACGGATTCCGGTGGACACCTCGTCCTCGGCCTTGGCCCGCACCCCGCCGGTCTCGCGCATGCTCTGTTCGACCAGCTCCGCGTGGTGCGCCTGGAAGAACTCGGCCATCCGCCGCAGGCCCGCCGCGCGCTCGGGAGCGCTGAGTGCGGCCCAGCCCGGCTGGGCGGCCCTGGCCGCGGCCACCGCCCGCCCGACGTCCACGGCCCCGCCGAGGGCGTACGTACCGATCACGGCACCCGTGGCCTTCTCCACGACGTCGGCGGTACGCCCTGACGAGGCCGGGCGAAACGTTCCGTCGATGTAGAGCTGTGCCACGGGGAACTGAGACGTCATGAAGACTCCACGGAGGTCAGGGAGACTTTGGCTTTGACTTAAACTAAGAGGCGAACGTCATGGACGTCAACCAGTGCCACCGGGTCCCGCCGCACAGCAGAGTGTTTTGCCGGCGGGTCTACGCCCAAGCCCCAGCGCCGGACCCCGACCCTGGCACGGTCCCGGAGACGGACCTCACCCCGG
Organism: Streptomyces sp. NPDC050508; assembly: GCF_040655155.1. Classification (NCBI taxonomy): domain Bacteria; kingdom Bacillati; phylum Actinomycetota; class Actinomycetes; order Kitasatosporales; family Streptomycetaceae; genus Streptomyces; species Streptomyces sp. NPDC050508. The sequence goes on along the minus strand of NZ_JBFAJJ010000001.1, from coordinate 539,988 downwards.
CCCCGGGCCCGGACACGATCTCCGGACGTCGGCCGCCCGTGGACAGCAGGTGCGCCACCGGCAGGGTGGCCGCTCCCATCGCCACCGCCTCCTGGCCCAGCCGCCCGACCTCGATCCGGGTGCGCCCGCGCAGATACGACAGGGCGTGCCGCTCGGCCGTCTCACGCACGGTGGGCAGCACCACCCCGCCCATCACCGAGCCCGCCCATCCGGAGAGCACCACGAGATCCGGGTGGAGCAGGTTGATCAGGTTGCCGATCCCGATGCCGATGTACTCCCCGATCTTCTCCAGGGTCTCCATGGCCACCGGGTCGGTGGCCGCCCGTGCCGTCAACTCCGCGAGCCGCCCCTCGGTCCCGGAGGCGTGGAACGGCTGGCTGCCCAGGGTGGCCTGGTAACGGTGGAGGATGGCATCGGCTCCGACGTACGCCTCCAGGCAGCCCCGCGAACCGCAGCGACAGGGCAGCCCTCCGGCGTAGATCACCGTGTGCCCCCACTCGATCGTGGCCGGGGCCAGGCCCGTGGTGCCCCCCTCCGTGCCCGACCCGAGGGCCGCGCCCACCCCGACCCCGATGAGCGCGGTGACCACCCGGTCGGCGCCCTGGCCCACGCCGCGCCACATCTCCGCCTGGCCCAGGGTTCGCGCGCAGTTGTCCAGCATGAGCGGTGCGGCGACCCCGGGGGCGAGCATCTCGCCGAGTGCGACACCGGACCAGCCGAGCGTCGGCGCGTGTACCAGCATGCGCCCGGGAATCCGCGGGTCGGGCTGGACCGCGCCGGGCACGCCGACACCGACGCCGAGCAGGTCCGCGGGGTCGACGCCCGCGGCGCGGGTCACGTCGGAGATGCCCTGGAGCACCAGTGCGGCCACCGATTCGGCGTCGAGCCGGGTACTGGCGATGGGGTAGACCTCGGAGGTGATCACCGACAGGGTCCAGTCGAACAGCCCGATCCGGACGTGCGTCTCCCCGATGTCCACGCCGATCACGGAGCCGTAGTCAGGGCGGACCTCCAGCACCGAGCGCGGCCTGCCCCCGTCGGAGTCCTCCGAACCGCCCTCCGCGATCAGGCCCTCGGCGAGGAGTTGGGAGACGACGTTGCTCACCGTCGCGGAGCTGAGGCCGGAGACCCGCGTCAGCTTGTTCCGGCTGGTGGGTCCCTGCACATAGAGAGCGGAGAGGAGGATGGACCGGTTGTGCCGCCGCAAGTCGCTCGTCGTTCGCTTCACCACGGATTTCACAGAACGAAGTCTGCCAGCCCACGGCTCCTCGGATCCCGCCACGTCCGCCTGGCCGCCTCCGCCCCTGCCCCCAACCCCCTCGCGGCCGGCTGAGACACCATCGGGAAAGTCAGCAAAGGTCAGCAAGCGGACTGCCACAACTGCCCCCACGCAGCCACACCCCGGAATCGACGCCTCGCCCAGACCAACCTCCTCAAGCCCCGCACCCCACACGACCCCCCGAACCGCCCAGGCACAGAGACAGGGGTCCACGCACCTCCACCCCAGGCAACCCCATCGCCGCATCCCAGCAGGTCAGCGCGTCCTCCCCGTGGCTTCAACGCCACCAGGGGCAGTTCAGGAGCCGGGAGCGGATCGCCGTCGTACTGTCCGGCACCGGCACTCGTCACAACACCCCACGGTCAATCCGCACATCGCGTGCAGCTGCAGCGCAGCGGATGGACACACACTGAAGGTGGGCGGCCCTCTTCCCATGGGCTCCGCGCAGCAAAAGGCAACGCTGGCAGACCGGGATGTCATTGCCCGGATACACCACTCAACGGACAGGGCAAGCGCCTTCTAAGCGCTTGGCCGCTTGGAGGCTTTCGCACAGCTCGTAGAACGGGGGCGGGTCGGCCACTGGAGCGTGCGCAGCCAGCTGTTCGCCGAGGCGGGGCTCGCCAAGAGGTCGACCTCGGGAGGGCGGGCGACGCTCGCGGAGCAGAGCGTTGGGGTTCAGCCGGCGAGGCGGGAGCGGTCCGTCGTGGTGCGGGGTGCGCTGAGGTGTTCCAGCAGGAGTCCTTCCCGGGTGGACCAGGGGCAGATCTCGACGCGCTTGGCCCCGCAGGCTTCCATGAGGGCTTGGGCGATCAAGGCTCCAGCCAGCGACTGTTCGGCTCGGTGCCGGGAGATGCCCGGCAGCTTGCCACGGCGGGACGGCTTCGCCCCGGCCAACAGGGAGACCGCGGCGCGCAGTTGGGGCAGGGCCAACTGCCGTGCGGCTCGCGGCGACTTGCTCCGGGCCGCGGCGAGCCGGGCGAGCTGTTCGAAGGTTTTGGAGCAGGCCAGCACCCGTACGCCCGGTTCGGCCCGCGGCAGGTCGGGAACGGCTTCCAGGGACCGCTGCAGGTACTTCCGGATCTCGGCCAGGCGGCGTGGGGACGGCGAGGTGTTACCGGGCAGCCAGTCCCGGGTGATCCTGCGGGCGCCCAGCGGCAGCGAGTACACCGTGCGGGGCTGGTCTCCGGTGCCGGAGGCGATCTCCAGGGTGCCGCCGCCGATGTCCAGGACGAGCAGGGGGCCGGCCGCCGGGCCCGCCCACTGGCGGGCGGCCACGTAGGCCAGCCGCGCCTCCTCCTCACCGGTCAGCACACGTAGGCGGGTACCCGTGGTGCGTGCCACGCGCGCGATGATCGCGTCCCGGTTGGGGGCGTCCCGGATGACGGAGGTGGCGAACGCGAACACCTCCGGTCCACGCGGACGTGGATCAGCGGCGACGGCCTCGGCCACTGCCCGCTCGACGCTGTGTACGCCGGCCTGGTCCAGCCGTCCCTTGTGGTCGAGGGTCTCGTGCAGTCTCAGCCGCACCTTGCGGGAGAAGACCGGCTCCAGCGCCGCACCCGGGCGCCGCCGTACGACCGTCAGCAGAGCGCTGTGACACCCGACATCGAGCACACTTGCCTGCCGCACCCCGTTGCCTCCTCTGACCCTGTGCTCGACGGGACCGGCTTCATCTCCCATCCTCCGACAGTCCGGACGACGGCATGAGGGAGGTTCCGGCCCACCGCGTGAGCATAACGTCACCAGCCGTGCACCCTCCGACCCGTTCCCGAACAGCAACCCTGATCGCGGGCGGGGGTCCGGCATGGCGGGGCGGTTGGGCGCCGGGCCGACCGGTCCCGCCGCGCCCCGCTTGGAGGGGCGGGAGCAGGCACGCGAGCTCCTCCACTGATCCCGGATCAGTTCAAACGGCCTGGTCCGGTCCCCCGCAACGGACCGGACCGGGCCGTACTCCCCACCCCTAGCCGCTGATCACGCGCAGGGGTTCGCCGTCGATGAAGATGACGTGCGTGTTGAAGAAGGCGTCCAGGCCCTCGGGGCCGAGTTCGCGGCCGTAGCCGGACTGCTTGACGCCGCCGAAGGGCACGCCGATGTCGACGGTGATGCCGTTGTTCAGGTTCACCGTGCCGGAGTTGATCCGCTGGGCCACGCGCAGGGCGCGCTCGGTGTCGGTGCTGTAGACGGCGCCGGACAGGCCGAACTCGGTGCCGTTGGCGATGCGGACGGCCTCCTCCTCGTCCCGGTAGGTCAGGACGGTCAGGACGGGGCCGAAGATCTCCTCCTGGGCGACCTTGGCGTCCGGGGACACGCCGGTGATGATCGTGGGGGCGACGTAGTAGCCGATGTCGTGGCCGGGGGCCCGGCCGCCGCCGACGGCGAAGGTGCCGCCTTCCTTCTCCGCGGAGGCGAGGTAGTCCAGGACCCGCTCGTAGTGCTTGCGGGTGACCATCGCGCCCACGTCGGTGGCCGGGTCGCGAGGATCGCCGACGGTCAGCTCGGCGAACGCCTCGGCGAGGGCGGAGACGATCTCGTCGTGCCGGTGCTCGGGCACGATGAGCCTGCTGGGGTTGGTGCAGCTCTCGCCGTTGTTCCCGGTGACGCCCGGCACGAGGGTCTCGACGATGCGGTCGAGGTCGGCATCGTCGAGTACGAGTGCCGGTGACTTGCCGCCGAGTTCGAGGGTGAGCTGCTTGAGGGTGTCGGCGGCTGCGGCGGCGATGCGGCGGCCGACCACGGTGCTGCCGGTGAAGGTGATCTTGTCGACGCCCGGGTGGCGCACCAGGTGGTCGCCGCCCGCGGGCAGGGCGTTGACGATGTTCAGCACACCGGCGGGCAGTCCTGCCCGCAGTGCGGCGTCGGCGAAGTAGCCCGCGCTCAGGGGGGTGTCCTCCGACGGCTTCATGATGACGGTGCAGCCGGCCAGCAGGGCCTGCGGCAGCTTGAACGCGGCGAGTGCGAGCGGGGCGTTCCACGGGACGATGGCCGCTACGACGCCCACCGGCCGCTTCTCGATGCGGGCGCTGACCCCCGACAGGCCGGTGCGCAGTTCGGTCAGCTCCGTCGTGTCCGCCAAGGAGGCGTAGTAGCGCAGCAGGCCGGGCATGGTCAGGGCCCCGCCACGGCTCTGGCCGACCGTCAGGCCGGTCTCGGCGACGAGCACCTCGGTGACCGGGTCGACGTCCTTCTCCAGTTCCTCGGCGAACCTCGTGAGGATCTCGGCACGCTCCCGCAGGGTCAGTCGCGGCCACGGGCCGGAGTCGAACGCGGCACGGGCCGCGGTGACGGCCGCGTCGATGTCCTCAGAGGTTGCCGCGGCGGCCGATCCGATCTCTTTCTCGGTCGCGGGGTCGACGACGGGGATGCGCTCGCCGGTGGAGCCGGGACGCCAGGTGTTGTTGATGAACAGGTCCCGCTCGAAGACGGGCGAGGAGGGCGAGGGAGTACTCATGACAGACCTTCCGCTACGGCCAGTAATGAAAATAACTGGATAGTTACCATCTAGGCACCGGGTCCGGAGTTTGTCAATAACTGGTTGGTTACCTTAGGGTGGGGTCATGGCCTACGACTCCGCGGCAACCCGCGCAAAGATCCTCCGGGCAGCGATCGAGGAGTTCAGCGCCTCCGGCTTCGCAGGTGCCCGCATCGACCGCATCGCCGAGGTCTCGGGCGCCAACAAGCGGTCCATCTACGTGTACTACACGAACAAGGAGCTCCTGTTCGCCGCCGCCCTGCACGAGGTCATCACCGAGCTGAACGACGCGGTGCCGCTCACCGAGGACGACCTGCCGGGCTACGCGGGCCGCATGTTCGACTACCTGACCCGCCACCCCGCCGCACTGCGCATGCACCTGTGGCGCCAGCTGGAGCGGCCCGAGCTGGGCCCCGACGCGGCGGACGTGTACAGCGACAAGATGGCCCGCATGACCGCGGACTCGACCGCCGGGCAACTGCCGTCGACCGACCTGCTCGTCCTCATCACCGGACTCACCCAGAGCTGGGTGCTCGCGCCGCGGGATCTCCTCACGGCCGCCGACGGCACCGACCCCTACCGGCCCGAGCGGCTCGCCGAGCACCGGGCCGTCGTCGTCGAAGCCGCCCGCCGCCTCTGCGCAGCCGCTCCGACAGCCGTAGTGGGCTCGGCGTAGAGAGGTTCACGGTGAGCATGGCTGGCAGAAATTGCCGCTGGAACGTCACGAAATCCTCGGCGCTGTGCCACTCGCGCAGGCCTTTGACGAAGCCGATCAGCCGCTCACCGTTCCCCCGATGGAACGGATGCCCGATCAGCGCGTCCAGCCGGTCGGCCGGCATGTCGGTCAGCATCGGAGCCCCGGCCGCGCCTGTCACTCAGCGTGCCTACGGCAGCCTTGGCCAGGCCGAGTCTTCCGTGCCCGCCACTGGCCCCGACGACGGCAAGCCGTGAGCAGAATCCGATAGCGCATCTCAGCAGGTCAGCGCACCCTCCCCCGCGGCTTCAACGCCACCGGAGGCAGTTCAGGAGCCGGCAGCGGATCGCCGTCGTATCCCTTGACCTCGCCGAAGCGTGACCCGGTCATCCAGTCCGTGCGGGCCTGCTGGATCTCCTCCTGGGTGCGGCCGATCCAGTTCCAGAACATGATCAGCTCCTCCTCGAACGGCTCGCCTCCCAGCAGCATCAGGCCGGCGTCCGACTCGGCGCGCAGCGGGAGTTCGGTGCGGCCGCAGCCTAGGTAGAGCATCGAGCCCGGGAGGACCGGGACGCCGTCGACGTGGGCCTCGCCGGACATGGCCAGGACGGCGTACTCGAAGTCGGGTTCCAACGGCAGGCGTACGTCCGTGCCGGCCGCGAGGGCCAGGTCCGCGCCGACGATCGGGGTGTACGTCGTGCCGGGCGAGGTCGCGCCGTCGACGTCGCCGAGGACGATCGTGGCACGCAGGCCCGGCGCCGTGACGACCGGCAGTTCGGCGTGGTGCTCGAAGTGCGGGTCGACGTGACGGTCGCTGTCGGGGAGGGCGACCCAGAGCTGCGCGCCGTGCAGGAAGCGGGCATGCGTCTTGGGGCTCTGTTCGGCGTGGCTGATCGCGCGGCCGGAGGTCATGAGGCCCAGTTCGCGCGGTCGGATCGTCGCGACGCTGCCGGTCGAGTCGCGGTGCAGCACCTCGCCCTCGTGCAGCCAACTCACCGTCTGCAGGCCCATGTGCGGGTGCGGGGGCACCTGCATCCCCGGCTCGTCGGCGATGTCGTCAGGACCGTAGTGATCCACGAAGCACCACGCGCCGACCATACGGCGGCCCAGGTTGGGCAGCAGTCGGCGGACTTCGGTGGACTCGCCGAGCTGGACCCGGCGTGGGCTGAGGAGTTCACGGACGGGCTCCGCCACCACGAAACCGCGGCCGCCGCACAGGGCCGGAACCGCTTCGCGATCAAGATTGCTCATGGCGACAACCTAGTCCCGCCGAGGCCGTTCCGTCAGTCCGCCAAACCCTCGCCGGTGGCAGCTCCCCCGCCCTCCGCTTGTCTTCCTCCCGTCCGAAACATAGTAGCCATGGATATAGTAGCCATGTACTGTATCCACTATGAGTACGGCATCCTCGGGCGCTACGCCCGGTTTCCTGGTCTGGCGACTGTCGATGAAGTGGCGCGTGGCGGTCGACCGCGCGGTGGCACCCCTGGGACTGACCCATGCGCAGTACCCCCTGGTGGCGTCGCTCTACGGCATGCAGCGCTCCGGGCTGCGCCCCAGTCAGCGTCACCTCGCCGACCACACCGGGCTCGAAGCCCTCTACGTGTCGAAGCTGGCCCGCGCCCTGGAATCCGCCGGACTCGTCGAGCGCACCAGGGACGCCCGGGACCCCCGCGCGGTCCAGCTCGCCCTCACCGAGGAGGGCCGTGACGTGACTCGGCGGGCGATCAAAGTCGTGCACGGACTTCTGGAGCAGCTGCTGGAGCCGCTCGGCGGTCTGGACAGCGCACGCGCCCGGGAGTTCAGCCGGGATCTGGCGACCCTGCTCGACACACCCCTCACACCCGTCCCTGCGAGTGAGCACGAGAAGGAGCAGTCATGACCACCACCACGACCCCCGCGGACGCCCGCACGCTCGGCCTGGCCCACTACGCCGCCCGCGCCGTTCTGGAGAGCGTCCTCACCCGCCACGGCCTCGACTTCCAGCAGCAGATCGTCCTGCGGCCGGTCGCCCTCGCCGTCGGGCCTGTCGACCGCGACCGGCTCGCCGCGGACACCGTCGCGGCCCTGAAGACAGGCGAGGACTCCGTACGGAACACCATCGACGAACTGATCGCGGCCGGACTCGTCGCGACGGACGCGTCCGAGGTGCGCATCACGGACGCGGGCCGGGCCCTGTACGAACGGATCGTGAAGGAGACAAACGCGGCGAGCGCCCGAATCTGGGGCGGCATCCCCGACGAGGACCTGCTGGCCACCGGCCGCGTACTGACCCTGGTCACCGAGCGGGCGAACGCGGAGCTGGCCACCGCCGGAAGGTAGTGGAATATTCAACCAACACCGGCCGTTGTGGCAGATCGAAGGAGGTCAAGTGGACATGACGTACTACGACCACGGAACACCGGCGGAGCGCTGGGAGCGCGCGCAGTTGTTCTTCGACGCCAAGGACTACGCCGCGGCGGCGCGGGTGTTGGGCGGGCTGGTCGAGGAGGTGCCGGAGCAGACCGGACCGCGCCTGCTGCTGGCGCGCGCCTACTACCACTCGGCCCAACTGCGGCGCGCCGAGACCGAGTTGCGTGTCCTCGTGGAGCGTGACCCGGTGGAGCACTACGCGCGGCTGATGCTGGGCCGCACGCTGGAGCGGCAGGGACGGCACGAGGAGGCGGGTTCGCATCTGCGGATCGCCTCGGCGCTCGCGGGTGACTTCGAGCAGGTCTGAGAAACGAAGAGCGCAGAGACGGGGCCCGGTTCCGGTGCGGAACCGGGCTCCTTCGCGTGCGTGGCTACTTCGCGTACGTCCGCTGCCCTCGTCTGTGCGCGATCTCGCCCAGCACCACGTCCACGGCGATGAACGCGGCCAGCGGAATCCCCAACAGCGGGACGAAATAGCCGAGTACGGCGATCACCGCCAGGCAGGGGACGAGAAGCAGCGGGGGCATCTGGGCCCAGGCACCGCGCGGTATCGGTCGGCCGAAGGAGGAGCCTCGGCCGCGCTGCCACCACATGCGGTAGCCCCACACGATCAGCAGGATCAGGGAGAGCGCGAGCAGCATCAGGGCGATCTGGTTGACGAGCCCGAAGAGGACGCCGGTGTGCAGGTCGATGCCCCAGCGGGTCAGCTCGGCGAGCAACGGGTAGTCCGCGAACCGGAGTTCGTCGGTCACCTTGCCGGTGGCGGGGTCGACGGCGACGGCGTCCTGTTTCTCGGGCCAGCTGCGTTGCACCTGCCGGACGACGTAGGCGGACTTCGCGTCGGCGGGCGGGACGATCTCGACGGGGTTCCCCAACCCCTCGGCGCGCGCGGCGGCGAGGATCTTGTCGAGTCCTACGCCGTGTTCGGCGTCGCCGGTCGCGGTGGAACCGCCGTGGCCCGCGTGCTCAGCACTCGCCGCGGCCGACACCGAGGGGGTCGACTGGCCCAGGGAGGTGCGGAGTTCGTCGATGTTGGCGCCGGCGTACGTCGACCAGGTCAGTCCGGTCGCCGACAGGAAGATGAAGCCGACGGCGGTCCAGACACCCACCGTGCCGTGCAGGCCGAGGGTGCGGCGCCGGCCGCTGGTTCCGCGCACCTTACGTAGGGCGCGGCGGCGGGAGAACCACAGCACCAGGCCGCCGCCCGCGATGACCCACAGCCAGCTCGCGGCGAACTCGCTGTACAGGCGGCCGGTTTCGCCGAGTCGGAGATCGCGGTGGAGTTCGTCGATCCAGGTGCGCAGCGGGAGCGCGCCGGTCGAGCCGTACTGTTCGAGCGCGCCGCGGACCTTTCCGGTGTACGGGTCGACGAACACCGCGAGGGTGTGGTCGGCGGCGATGCCCTTGACGCCGGAGAGCATCACGCGGGTGGTGGCGCCCGCCTCCGGGGAGGGTCGTACCGCCGAGACCGTGCCCTCGGGGTGCGCCGTGCGCGCGGCGGTGACCTGCGTGGAGATCGGCAGTTCGCGGTCGCCCACGGGGACGGTCAACTCATGGGCGTACACGATCCGTTCGGCCTGAAAGGCACCGGCGTACAGGAAGCCGGTCGTCGCGGCGACGAGCAGGAACGGGGCGACGAGCACTCCGGCGTAGAAGTGCAGGCGCAGGACCAGGGGGCGCAGCGGGGCCCAGCGGCTGGGGGACGGTGCCGGGGCGGGCTCTTGCGGGGCCTCGGCCGTCGTGGCCGAGGGAGCGGTGGACATGGGCGGGCTGCTCCGGGGGCGAGGGGATAGGGGACGAGTGCGCGGAATCGAGCGGGTGATGTGTCGTAGCCGTAGTGGCTCAGTAGTCGGGGCGTGAAGGCCGCGAGTTCCCGTGGAGGCGCGTGGCGTGGGTCACATCGGGTGGCGCCGGGGGGCGTGGCATCCTGGCGCGATGGCACATCCCAGTGATCACGTACCCCTGGCCGAGCGGGTCGAGGAACTCCTCGCCGGTGGCGGCCCGTTGCCCATCGTCTCGGCCGGTGACCCGGTGCTCAGGCGCGGTATCGAGCCGTTCGACGGGCAGTTGGAGCCCGCACTGCTGGCCCGGTTCGTCGAGGCGTTGCGCGTGACCATGCATGCCGCGCCGGGGGTGGGCGTCGCGGCGCCGCAGGTCGGGGTGGGGCTGCGGATCGCGGTGATCGAGGATCCGGCGCCGGTGCCGGACGAGGTGCGGGTGGTGCGCGGGCGGGTGCCGCAGCCGTTCCGGGTGCTGGTCAATCCGTCGTACGCGCCGGTCGGTGACGGTCGGGCCGCGTTCTTCGAGGGGTGTCTGAGCGTCCCGGGCTGGCAGGCCGTGGTGGCGCGGCACGCCTCGGTGCGGCTGACCGGGCAGGACGAGCACGGGCGGGCGGTGGACGAGGTGTTCACCGGGTGGCCCGCGCGGATCGTCCAGCACGAGACGGACCACCTCGACGGCCTGCTCTACCTGGACCGTGCCGAGCTGCGCTCGTTGTCGTCGAACGAGGCGATGGCGGAGCGCTGGGCGCAGCCGACACCGGATGCGGCGTCGGCTGCGCTCGGCTTCGAGCTGCCGTAGAAGATCAATGGCTGTCAACTACCCGAGAAACTCGGGTGTGTTCAGCCGCGGTACGCCTCCAGCAGGCGCAGCCACACCTCGCTGATCGTGGGGTACGACGGGACCGCGTGCCACAGGCGGTTGATCGGGACCTGGCCGGCTACCGCGATCGTCGCCGAGTGGATCAGTTCGCCTACGCCGGGGCCTACGAAGGTGACGCCGCACAGGGTCTCGTCGTCCAGGTCGACGATCATGCGGGCGCGGCCCCGGTAGCCGTCGGCGTAGAGGCCCGCGCCGGCGACCGAGGAGAACTCGACATCGACCGCGCGGACGCGGTGGCCGGCCTGTTCCGCCTCGGCGAGGGAGAGGCCGACGGACGCGGCCTCCGGGTCGGTGAAGACCACCTGGGGTACGGCGTCGTGGTCGGCGGTGGCCGCGTGGGCGCCCCAGGGGTCGGTCTCCAAGAGCGGGACGCCGGAGGCGCGGGCGGCGATCGCGGCGCCCGCGATGCGTGCCTGGTACTTGCCCTGGTGGGTGAGGAGGGCGCGGTGGTTGACGTCGCCGACCGCGTACAGCCACTCGCGGCCCTGGACGCGAAGGGTGTCGTCCACCGAGAGCCAGGAGCCCGGTTCCAGGCCGATCGTGGCGAGGCCGATGTCGTCGGTCTGCGGGGCGCGTCCGGTGGCGAAGAGGATCTCGTCGGCCTCGATGCGGTCGCCGCTGTCGGTGACGGCGACGACGGTGCCGTTCTCGCGGGTCACCGACGTGACGGACGTACCCGTGCGCAGGTCGACGCCCGCCTCGGTGAGCGCGTCGGCGACCAGTTCGCCGGCGAAGGGCTCCATGCGGGGCAGCAGGCCCTTGCCGCGGACGAGGAGGGTGACGCGGGAGCCGAGGGCCTGCCAGGCGGTCGCCATTTCGACGGCCACGACTCCGCCGCCGACGACGATCAGCCGGCCCGGCGCGGCCTTGGCGCTGGTGGCCTCGCGGCTCGTCCACGGCTTCACGTCGGCGAGGGCGGGCAGGTCGGGGAGGAGGGCGCGGGTGCCGGTGCAGACCGCTACCGCGTGCCGGGCCGTGAGGACGTGTCGTACGCCGTCGGGGCCGTCGACCGTCACCCTGCGGGGGCCGTCGAGGCGGCCCTGGCCGCGGTAGAGGTCGGCGCCGATGCCGTCGAGCCAGCGGACCTGACCGTCGTCCTTCCAGCCCGAGGCCTCGTAGTCGCGGTGGGCGAGCACCGCGGCCGTGTCGAGGGGGCCTTGGACGAGGTGGCCGAGGCCGGGTACGCGGCGGGCGTCGGCGCGGGCTATGACCGGCCGCAGCAGTGCCTTGCTGGGCATGCACGCCCAGTACGAGCACTCGCCGCCGACCAGTTCGCTCTCCACGATCGCGGTGGAGAGACCGGCCGCACGGGTGCGGTCGGCGACGTTCTCCCCCACGGGCCCGGCCCCGAGCACCACGACGTCGTACGCGATGGATTCCGTTTCCGTCATGGGGCCAGTCTGCTGGGTGGTGTGCGCTGAGGCCACACGGGTAGGGGCGCGGAATACGGGCCCGGACGACCGTGTTGTCCGAGGCGGCTTCGCCCCCACATCGAGGAAGAGGGAATCACGTCATGACCACCACCGTGGAGCTCACCAAGGAGAACTTCGACCAGACGGTCACGGACAACGACTTCGTCCTGATCGACTTCTGGGCGTCCTGGTGCGGGCCGTGCCGTCAGTTCGCCCCGGTCTACGAGAAGGCGGCCGACGAGAACCCGGACCTCGTCTTCGGCAAGATCGACACCGAGGCCCAGCCCGAGCTGGCCCAGGCCTTCGGCATCCAGTCGATCCCCACGCTGATGATCGTCCGCGACCGCGTCGCCGTGTTCGCCCAGCCCGGCGCCCTGCCGGAGGCCGCCCTGACGGACGTCATCGGCCAGGCCCGCAAGCTCGACATGGACGAGGTCCGCAAGTCGGTCGCCGAGCAGCAGGCGCAGGCCGAGCAGAACGGTCAGTAAGCCTCTTCGTCAGTACTAGAAGGGGTACGACGCCACGTCCGCGCGTACCGTCGTCCAGCGCACGTCGGTGAAGGCCTCCAGGTTGGCCTCACCGCCGAAGCGGGCGCCGGTACCGGACGCGGCGACCCCGCCGAAGGGGGCCACGGCCTCGTCGTTCACGGTCTGGTCGTTGATGTGGACGATCCCGGTGGGGATGCGTTCCGCGAGGTCCAGGCCGCGGGCGCTGTCGCGTGTGACGATGCCGAGCGACAGTCCGTACGGTCCCGTCGCGGCCAGCGCCGCCGCCTCGTCGGGGGTGGCGAAGGACCGTACCGGTGCGACCGGGCCGAAGACCTCCTCCGTGTAGGCGGGGGTGTCGTCGTCGACGCCGGCGAGGACGGTCGGCCGGTAGAAGAGGTCCTCGTGGGTGCCACCGGCCGCCAGCCTGGCGCCAGTTGCCGTGCTGGCCTCCACCAGGCCGTGCACCTTGGCGAGTTGGGCCGCGTCGATGATCGGGCCGAGGTGGACCTGCGCGCGGTGCGGGTCGCCGACGGCGAGCAAGTCGGCCTTGGCGGCGAGGCGTTCGACGTACTCCTCGTAGAGCGACTCGTGGACGAGATGGCGGCCGGTCGTCATGCAGATCTGGCCCTGGTGGAAGAACGAACCCCAGGCCGCCGTGGAGATCACCGCGTCCAGGTCGGCGTCCGCCAGCACGATGAGGGCCGAGTTCCCGCCCAACTCCAGGTGCGCGCGCTTGAGATGACGGCCGGCGGCCTCACCGACCAGGCGACCGGCGGCAGTTGAGCCGGTGAAGGAGATCACGGGCACCTGCGGATCGGCGACCAGCGCCGCTCCCACCTCGGCACCGCCGGGCAGGACCTGCAGCAGCTCCTCGGGCAGGCCCGCCTCCGCGAGGACCGCCGCGAGCGACAGTCCTCCACAGACCGCCGTGCGCGGGTCCGGCTTGAGGACGACCGCGTTGCCGAGCGCGAGCGCCGGGGCGACGGAGCGGATGGAGAGGATCAGCGGGGCGTTGAAGGGCGCGATCACGCCGACGACACCGACCGGGATGCGGCGGGTGTACGACAGCCTGGGCGCCTCCGAGGGGAGGACCTGCCCGGCGGGGCGGGAGGCGAGCGCGGCGGCCTCGTAGCACTCCTGGGCGGCGACGTGCAGTTCGAAGTCCGCCTTGCCGGGGATCGACCCGGACTCCCGCACGATCCACTCGCGCAACTCATCGGCGTGCGCCGCGAACAGGTCACCGGCCTTGCGCAGCACGGCGGCACGGACGAAGTGCGGGACGCGCGCCCACTCGGCCTGCGCGGTGCGGGCCGCCTGCGCGGCCGGCCGTACGTCCTCGGCCGCGGCGAGCGTGACGGTGCCGAGCGTGTCGCCCGTGGCGGGCTCGGTGACCGGGTACTCGGGGCCCGACAGGGGGCGGGGCTGCCAGATCTTGGGGTCGAGCAGAGGCATGGCGGTTCTCCGATCGGTCACCGGTGGATGCGGTGACCCGGAGCGGACATGCGAGCAGCATCCGGTGGTCGAACGCATCCCCGTCTTGTTGAGCGTGCAACATGCTAGTCGTGTCGCGCCGGAAACGCGCCGCCCGCCGCACACACTCACGACGCAACTCCCCCGGGTTCAGGCCCGGTTCAGCTGGAGTCGCGGTGTGTCACCGAGGCTCCGAGCAGTTCGTGGACGCACGGTACGGCGCCGGGGTCGCGCACCGCGTTGTCGACCAGTTCGGCGAGGTCGCGGCCGGACGGGAGCTGGATGTGGACGGTGCTCAGGCGCGGGCGCAGGAGCCGGCCGATCATGAGGTCGTCGGCGCCGATCACGGCCGTGTCCTCGGGGATGCGGATGCCCTCGTCCTGCAGGGCGCGCATCAGCAGCATCGCGTACTCGTCGTTGTAGGCGAACACCGCGTCGAGGTCCAGCGCGCGCCACCGCGCGGCGGTCCGGGCGGCGCTCTCCTCGCTGTAGGCGAGCGGGAGTTCGGTCACCGTCGCGTCCGTGCCGAGCAGCGCGCGGCGCACGCCCGCGAGGCGGGGCCGGGAGAAGACCCCCATGCCCGGCTCCTCGGGTACGACCACACCGATCCGGCGCCGGCCGCGGCCGTACAGGTGCTCGCCGGCGCAGTGGCCGACGCCCTCGTGGTCCAGGAGCAGGGCGTGCGCGCCCTCGACCACGTCGGGGCCGAGCGTGAGGACGGCCCGTGCGCCGGAGCGCTTGAGGACGGCGACGCCCTCCGGGCCGAGTCCGGCGCCGGGCACCAGGACGGCGACGGGGCGCAGTTCGGCCCAGGCGCGGGCGGCCTCGTCGCCGCGCAGGCCGACGGAGCCGTGCTGTACGACCGTGTAGTCGAGGCGGCTGAGCGCCCACTGGAGTTCGTTGATGAACTGGCTGTAGAGCAGGCCCACCGGGACGGTCGGCGCCGGCATCAGCACCATCCGGCTGTGCCCGGCTCGCAGGCTGCGGGCCGCCGCGTGCGGGACGTACCCGAGCTCTTTGGCGGCGGCATGGACACGGCGGCGGGTGGGCTCGCTGATCCGTACGGCGCTGGTGTTGTTGAGGACGTAGGAGACGGTCGCGCGTGAGACGCCGGCCAGGCGGGCCACATCGGCGCTCGTGGGCACAGAGCGCGGTGCGGGCGACGGGGCTGCGGGCGTTTTCGGTATCTGCACCATGACGTACGGCATCTTGGCAGAAGCCGGGGCCCGGCAGTGCGGCGGGGGAACGGTCGTCACGAGGGCAACATGGTCCGGGATTTCACGAACATGATCGTCACGAGCGGGACTCAGCAGGGCGGCGGCGTACAGGTCACGCGGGCGACGAGGTCGATCCAGCCGGACTCCAGCCGTTCCATGGGCATCCCGCACTGCCTGGTCAGATGGTTGATCAGGGCGGGGTCGAGATAGGCCATGAGCGTCTGGGAGAGGAGATCGCAGTCGGCGTCCGGCAGGATCTGCCGGAGCAGCACCATGACGTGGGTGCGCAGCGCCTGGAGCGCGGTGTGGGAGAAGCGGCGGGTGGGCTCCGGCTGGGCGGCCAGTTGCAGGTCCAGTTGCTCCGCCGAGCGGTACAGGACAGCCACACCGAACGCCCGCAGCCGCTCGACCGGCGGGGCTCCGGGGCCCAGCGGGGGCGGGCCGCTGAGGAAGTCGGCCTGGAGCGTCTGCGCCGAGTGGTCGAGCAGCGCCATCAGCAGGCCGGTGCGGTCGCCGAAGCGGCGGAAGACGGTCCCCTTGCCGACCTGGGCGGCGGCGGCCACCGCCTCCATGGTGACGCCGGCCACCCCGTGCTCGGCGATCAGCCGGGCGGCGGCCTCCAGCAGCTTGGCGCGGTTGCGGGCCGCGTCGGCACGCAGGCACGGCTCGTCGGCGAAGGAGCGGACCTCCAGCAACTGGGGCTCGCCTATGGACTCCTCGGGCTTCGGAAAGGGCGGCAGGGCGCGGGACATGAAGACAGCGTAAAGCACGGGGAACAAAACTGGACCGCGGTCCGCTTAGCCTGGTACAACATTTAAACGGACCTCGGTCCGGATCGTAACGGCAGTGTTTCACCCCCCTTGGAGTCCCCATGTCTGTTCGTATCCTCGCGCTCGTCGGCAGCCTGCGTGCCGGCTCGCACAACCGCCAGCTCGCCGAGGCCGCCGTGAAGTTCGCGCCCGAGGGCTCCGACATCGAGATCTTCGAGGGTCTCGCCGACATCCCGTTCTACAACGAGGACATCGACGTCGAGGGCGACGTCCCGGCCGCCGCCGCCAAGCTGCGTGCCGCCGCCGGTGCCGCGGACGGGTTCCTCTTCTTCTCCCCCGAGTACAACGGCACCATCCCGGCCGTCCTGAAGAACGCCATCGACTGGCTGTCCCGCCCCTACGGCGCCAGCGGCTTCGGCGGAAAGCCGGTCGTCGTGGTCGGCACCGCCTATGGCCAGTTCGGCGGCGTGTGGGCGCAGGACGAGGCCCGCAAGGCCGTGGGCATCGCCGGCGGCAAGGTGATCGAGGAGCTCAAGCTCTCGATCCCCAGCTCCGTGGTCCGCTTCGCCGAGACCCACCCGTCCGAGGACGCCGAGGTCGTCGCCCAGCTGACCGAGGTCCTCTCCCAGCTCAAGGGCCACGCGGGCGAGGCCGTCGCCGCCTGATCCAAGCACCCCGCTTCACCATCGAAGGGGCCGGAGTCCACACGGACTCCGGCCCCTTCATGTCGCTCCGGACGCCCCGGTCGCTACGGTCAGTTCAACTCGGCCAGGCGCGGTACCGCCGGCGCCACGAACCGCTCGATCCACTCGGCCGGTTCGCCCGTTCGCGGGCCCAGGATCACCGTGTCGACACCGAACTTCGTGAAGCCGTCGATCTCCCGCAGGAAGGCATCGGTGTCCCCCGTGGTGACCGACTCGCCGGTGTGGACGATCGTCTTGCGGATACGGTCGTAGTCGCGCCCCAGCCTGTCGCAGTGCCCGCGCAGCACGTCGAGCTTGTGGCGCAGTTCGTCCGGCGTCGACACGATCAGGTTGCAGGCGTCGGCGTACTGCGCGACCAGCCGCAAGGTCTTCTTCTCCCCGCCGCCGCCGATCATGATCTCGGGGTGCGGGCTGCTGACCGGCGCGGGTACGCACAGGGTCTCGGCGAGTTGGTAGTGCTTGCCCTCGAAGGGGCCGTTCGCCTCCGGGTCCCACATCTGCAGACAGATCCGCAGCGTCTCCTCCAGCCGCTCGAAACGCTCCGCGACCGGCGGGTAGTGCACGCCGAGACCGTGGTGCTCACGGTCGTACCAGGCCGCCCCGATACCCAGCGTGGCCCGGCCGCCGGACACCACGTCGAGCGTGGTCGCGATCTTCGCGAGCAGCCCGGGATTCCGGTACGTCACCCCGGTCACCAGCGCGCCGAGCTGGACCGTGGAGGTGTTGCCGGCCAGGAAGCCGAGCGTCGTGTAGGCCTCCAGCATGGCGTCCTCGGCGCCGCCGTTGAACTCCATCTGGAAGTAGTGGTCCATCACCGAGAGCCAGCTGACGCCCGCCGCCTCGGCCGCGGCGCCCGCCGCGGCCAGCTCGGGTCCGACCGCCGTCGGCCCTCCGGGATGGTTGAACCGGTTGATGTGTACGCCGACGCGCATGCCCGACTCCCTTTCACAGTCCACTTCGCGGTCCACCCGGATTCACCGTCCACCCGGACCTGCACCGTCCTTCGTGACGGTAGGTCTTCGAGCGCTCTCGAAGTCAAGCTCCGTCGGCGAGTCGGTCGCCCAGTTCACTGCGCCGGTAGAGCACATGCCGTCCGTCGCGGCTCCGCGTGAGAAGACCCGTGGTGTGCAGCACCCGGAGGTGCTGGGAGACGGCGCTCGGGGTCACCCGGAGACGGCGGGCGATCTCGACAGTCGGGAGCGGCTCGGCGAGCAGGCGCAGCACGGTCGTCCTGGGTGCGCCGAGCAGTGAGGCCAACGCGGAGACGTCGGGCCCGGGTTCGCGTTCCCAGAGCGTGGCGGCGCCCCTCCCGGGATAGGACAGCATCGGCGGTTCCTCGGCGCTGACCGGAGGCGCCGGCTTGTGGGCGAACAGCGACGGGACCAGCCGCAGTCCCCGCCCGGCCCCGTCCACACGGTGACGGCTGATCATCCTGTCGATGCGCAACTCCCCGTTCCGCCAGCGCAGATTGGGGTGCAGGTCGGCGAAGAGCAACCGGGCCCCGCCCGTCGCCAACTGCCGTGCGCGGTGCGTGACATCACCCTCCAGCACGAGCCGCATCCGCGGCCAGCTCGACCGGAACGCCAACTCCCAGTAGCGGAGGAGGAGTTCACACAGTTCGTCCAACAGCTCAAGGACAGGTCGAGCACCGGGCGCGTCAACTCGCCGTAGCGCGCCGGGAAGCGGGGCGGGTGCGTGGGCGGCGAGCAGATCGCGCCGGACGATTTCCACGGGTGCGGCGCGCACGGCGGCCAGCTCCTCCTCGATCGTCGGCGCGAAGGCGGTGGGCCTCGGCGTCAGGAAGTCGGGCAGGGCAAGGGTCGGCCCCACCAGCGCGGCAAGCAGCCGGGCATCGGCCGGATCGAGCCGCCGCAGCACCGAGCTGCGCCACGGGGCGTGCAGGGGCTGGAGGCCGGGCTCGCGCAGGACGCGCAGGCTGCCCATGACCTCGGTCAGCGGCGAGATGGCGAACCAGGTGTCGGCGAGATCCTCGCCGTCGAGCAGGAAGCTGATCATTAAGCCTCCGGCTACATCCTTTGGCAACTACCCGCCCGTGCCGTGGACTTCGGCACATGACGGATCACACTCAACGGCAGGATACCGCGCTGCCTGCCGCCGCTCCCTGGTCGATCCCGCTACTGGCCCTCGCCTGTGGAGTGGCCGTGGGCAACGTCTACTTCCCGCAGGCGATCAGCCCCTCGCTGGCCACGGGCCTGCACCTCTCCCCCGGCTCGGCAGCCGCCGTGGTCACCATGACCCAATTCGGCTACGCGGCCGGTGTCTTCCTGCTCGTCCCGCTCGGCGACCGGCTCCCGCACCGTCCGCTGCTGGTGACCCTGCTCGCGCTGACCGGCCTCGGCCTGCTCGCCGCGGCCGCCGCACCCGGGCTGCTCCCACTGGCCTGCGCGAGCGCCGTGGTCGGCCTGACCACGGTGATCGCGCCCCTCGCCGGACCGCTCGCGGCCGGGCTGGTGCCGGAGAAACGCCGTGGCGCGGTCGGCGGCACCCTGCTCAGCGGCTCGATCGCCGGCATGCTCCTGTCCCGCACCTTCGGCGGCGCCCTCGCCGACCGGCTGGGCTGGCGGGCGCCGTACGTGATGGCCTCGGTGCTCTCCCTGACGGTCGCCGCTCTCCTGGCCCGAGCGCTGCCCCGCACCCGCCCGGCCGCCAAGGAGCGGTACCGGATCCTGCTCACCGAACCACTGCGACTCCTGCGCACCGAACCCGAGTTGCGCCGCTCCTGCCTCTACCAGGCCGCGGTGTTCGCCGGTTTCTCCGCCGTGTGGACATCGGTGGCGCTGCTCCTGACCGGCCCGGTGTACGGCATGAGCGCGCGGGCCGTCGGGCTGCTGGCCCTGGTGAACGCGGCGACCATGCTGTGCACGCCGTTCGCGGGACGCCAGGTGGACCGCCGGGGCCCGGACCCGGTCAACCTGGTGTGCTTCTTCGGGGTCGCGGCCGCCGCGACGGTCCTGTCGTTCGGCGGCCTCGGCGGCGTACCGGGACTGACGGCGCTGGTCGCCGGAACCCTGCTCCTCGACGTCGGCATGCAGTCCGGAATGGTCGCCAACCAGGTGCGGATCTACGCCCTGGGCGCCGAGGTCCGCAGCCGCCTGAACACCGCGTACATGACCTGTGCGTACCTCGGCGGCAGCATGGGGTCGTGGCTGGGGGCGCGGTGCTACGACGGTCTCGGCTGGCCCGGGGTGTGCGCCCTGGTCGCGCTCCTCACCTCACTGGCCCTGGCGCGCCATCTCGTTCATCTGCGCCGGGACGACGCGGGCTATGCCGTACGAGCGGGCTCGGCCCCCCGCTTCCTCGTGGCCCGCAGGCTGGTGAACGTCGTCACCGCCAGGACCAGCACGATGAAGCCGAGGGAGAAGGGGATGGAGATCTGCGGGACGTGCACGCCGGATTCGTGCAGGGCGTGCAGCACCAGCTTGACGCCGATGAAGCCGAGGATGATCGACAGGCCGTAGCTGAGGTGGACGAGTTTCTTCAGCAGGCCGCCGATGAGGAAGTACAGCTGGCGCAGCCCCATCAGGGCGAAGGCGTTGGCGGTGAAGACGATGTACGGGTCCTGGGTGAGGCCGTAGATCGCGGGGATGGAGTCGAGGGCGAAGAGCACGTCGGTGGAGCCGATGGCGAGCATCACGACGAGCATCGGCGTCATGATGCGCTTGCCGTTCTCCGTGATGAACAGCTTGGTGCCGTGGTAGCGGTCGGCCACGCCGAAGCGGCGCTCGGCGATCTTGAGGAGCTTGTTCTCCTCGTACTCGTCGTTCTCGTCGTTCCCGTGGCCCTTGCGGGCGTCCTGGACGAGCTTCCAGGCGGTCCAGATCAGGAACGCGCCGAAGAGGTAGAACACCCAGGAGAACGTGGAGATGATCGCGGCGCCGGCCGCGATGAAGCCGGCGCGCAGGACCAGGGCGACAAGGACGCCGACCATCAGGACGCGCTGCTGATACTGGGAGGGCACCGCGAACTTGCCCATGATCAGCACGAAGACGAAGAGGTTGTCGACGCTCAGCGACTTCTCGGTGATGTATCCGGCGAAGAACTCGCCCGTGGGGCCGCCCCCGCCGAAGAGGAAGAGCCCGAGCCCGAACAGACAGGCCAGGACGACCCAGACCACTGTCCAGGTCCCCGCTTCCCTGATCGACACGTCATGGGGTTTGCGACCGATGAGGAAGTCGACGCCGACAAGGGCACACAGGGCCGCGACGGTCAGCAGCCAGACGGTGAGGGAGACGTTCACAGGTACTCCTGGTGCGGACGGGGCGTCGACATCGTTGTCGACTGTGCATCCCTTCCACTTCCATGAGGTGAACAAAAGGTCATGTCATGGCATGCACGACATCGACACCCGGGCGGCGGAGACCGGCGGCCTCGTCCGGTTGGTTGAGGGTCTCCGGCCGGCATGGGAAGCCGAGCCCCTCCCGTACGGCCCACCCCATGGACCGGTATCCGCCCGCACCGTCAACAAACGGGCAAGCATGGGGAGTTGGACATCTCGGCGTCACGCGGAATTCCGGATTCGGTGAGGCCGGAGGGGAGCCATAGCAAGCGCTTGTCGCTACATTTTGACATGACCGCCGCATCACCCTCCCCCTCTGTCACTCCGCAGGAGGCACTTCCCCATGCGCAGACTTCTCGCCTGTCTGGCGGCCGCTGCCGCGGCCCTGGGCGGGATCACGGTGGCCGCCGCGACTCCGGCCGCCGCCGCAACGTCGGGCAGCTTCAGCGTGCTCACCTACAACGTCGCCGGGCTCCCGGAGTCGTTGTCCAGCGCCTCGACGCCGCGGGACACGAGCACCACCGCGATCGGCACGCGCATCGCCCCGTACGACATCGTGAACGTGCAGGAGGACTTCAACTACCACGCCTACCTGTACTCCACCGACACCCACCCCTACCGCACCGCGACCAGCGGCGGCGCCGGTATCGGCAGCGGGCTCAACACCGTCTCCAACTACGCCTGGGACGGCGACGACTTCGAGCGGGTCGGCTGGAACTCCTGCCAGATCGACTCGGGCGACTGCCTGACGCCGAAGGGCTTCACGTTCATGCGGGAGCGGCTGTCCGAGGGGGTGTACGTCGACTTCTACAACCTGCACACCAACGCGGGGACGAACGACGGCGACGAGACCTCCCGCGCGGACAACCTCAGCCAGCTCACCACCTTCATCCAGTCCCACTCCGCCGGCAACGCGGTCGTCGTCATGGGTGACACCAACACCCGTTACACCCGCACCGCCGACACCATCGCCGAGTTCGGCGCGGCCAACGGGCTCACCGACGCCTGGGTCAAGGTGATCCGCGGCGGCGTGGCACCGGCCAAGGGCAGCGACACGCTGCTGTGCGACCAGACCGGGGCCACCGTGCCCAACACCTGCGAGGTCGTGGACAAGGTCCTCTACCGCAGCAGCAAGCTGGTCTCGCTGAACGCCACCTCGTACAACAACGAGCACGCCAAGTTCCTGACCTCGGACGGGCTGATGCTCTCCGACCACGACCCGATCACGGTCGGCTTCACCTGGTCGCAGAACGCGGACTTCCAGCTCAGCGACCAGTTCGGCGGACCGCACGGCAACTACTACCAGGACATCGACAGCGTCCCGGCCGCCGCCCGCGCCACCACGATCTCGCTGCGCTCCGGCTCCCGCGTCGACCAGGTCGGCATCACCCTCGCCAACGGCACCACGCTCACCCACGGCGGGACCGGCGGCACCGCGTCCTCGCTGACGCTGGGCAGCGGCGAGTACGTGACGACGGCGTACCTGTGCGAGAGCAAGTACAACGACACCACGCGGATCTTCTACGCCAAGTTCACCACCAACCTGGGCAACACCCTGGCCGGTGGCACCACCACCTCGGACTGCGTGACCCGTACCGCCCCGTCCGGCTGGCAGATCGCCGGCTTCCACGGGCGCTCCGGCGACGAGCTGGACAAGGTCGGCTTCATCTACACGAAGCGCTGACACGCCGTCGTAGCGACGAAGCACCAAGCACCGTACGGCAGTTGAGAGCCGGATCATCCGTCACCGCGGGTGGTCCGGCTCGGTGCCTTCCGACCGCGTCACGCGAATGCCGACGGCACCAGTCGCCCTCGCGAGATCAGCGAAGTGGCCTGCTTCAGGCGGTGGACGTGGATGCTCACGCCGTAGCCGTCGATGCCCGGGACGGTGGCGACCTTGGTGGTCAGGTACTGGTACAGGTGCTCCGTGTCGCGGCAGATGACGACAGCCATGACATTGGAGTCGCCGCTGATGGCGGCGGCGAAGGCGACCTCGGCGTGGTCCGCGAGTTCCTCGCCGACGCGTTCGAGGCGGGCGGGGGCGACGCGCAGCCACAGGGTGGCGTTGAGCGCGAACCCGAGGCGTGCGGCGAGCAGTTCGACGTCGTAGGCGAGGGCCCCAGAGTTCTCCAGGGCGTCCAGTCGGCGGGCCACGCGAGCCGTGGACCAGCCGGTGACGTCGGCGAGTTGGGTGTGGGTGGCGCGGCCGTCCTCCGCGAGCGCGTCCAGGAGGGGGGTGTCCTCGTCGGTGAGACGTACGGGCGGGCCGGTGGGGGGCGGCGGCCGGTCGCCCACGAGGTACCGGATCTGATCGGGGGCGAGGTGGCCGCCGTAGCCCGTCCAGTCGCTCACTCCGGACGTGCCGAAGGGATGGATGAGCAGGTCGATGCTCACGTCAAGGACCGATGCGGACTTGGGCAGTTGGCGCAGCAGGACGTCGTCGCGCGGCACGTGCACCGGTGCGCTGATGACGCAGATGATCTCCGAACCGCCGGACGCGAGTCCCGCGTAGGCGATGTCGGGCCGTCGGGCGAGCGCGTCGGCGAGCGGGCCGACCCGGTCGGGGCGGCAGCGGATCCGGGCCACCCAGCGCGCGTCGCCGTGGACGGCGGGGTCGACCAGGCCGACCACCCGCATCACCCCGGCGCGACGCAGGGCGTGGAAGCGGCGGGCGGCGGTCTGCTCGGACACTCCGGCCACCTCGCCGATCAGCCGGAACGAGGCGCGCGGCGCACATTGCAGCGCGCGGAGGATTTTCCCGTCGACGTCATCTGCCATGAGGGAAGTCTGACACTGGTGGGGCCAAGATCGGAGGATTCTCGTCGCTTTTCAGCGGTACGTTGGTGATCGTGCATGCCGGGACCGATCCTGGGGGCCGTGCCCGTTCGAGGGCACCACACTCTGAAGGAGAGTTCCCCGTGAACGTCACGACCCCGGCGAGCGGGACGGCCGACCGGCGGACGGCCACCCTCGTCATGGCCTGCCTCGGCGTCTTCGTCGCCTACTTGCCGGTGACCACCGTCGCCGTGAGCCTGCCCGCCATCCAGTCGGCGCTGAGCGCGTCGACCGCCCAACTCTCCTGGGTCCAGGACGCGTTCGTCCTGCCCATGGCCGCGTTCATCCTCACCGCCGGTGTCTTCGGCGATGTGCACGGGCGCAAGAAGGTGTTCCAGGCGGGCCTGTTGTTCTCCGCCGCCGGTGCGGCCGTGGCGCTGGCCGCGCAGTCGGTCCAAGTTTTGTGGATCGGCCAGGCGTTGGCCGGTCTCGGCGCGGCGACCCTGCTGCCGACCACGCTGGCGCTGATCAGCCACGCGGTGCCCGACCATCGGGAGCGCGGCAAGTTCATCGGCCTGTGGGCGACCGCTCTGATGGCCGCGCTGGCCGTCGGCCCGCTGATCGCCGGCGTCATCCTCGACCACGCCGCCTGGCGCTGGATCTACCTGCTGTCCATACCGGTCTCGCTGCTCGCGACGGTCATCGCCGCCCGCCTGCTGCCCGACTCGCGGGCCGCGCACGGGCGGAAGCTGGACTGGCCCGGCCAGCTCACCGCCACCCTCGCCATCACCGCGCTGGTCTACGGCGTGATCGAGGGCGGTGCCGGTTCCTTCACGGACGTCAAGGTCATGGTGGCCCTGTTCACCGCGGTGGTCGGCGGGGTCGCGTTCGTGTTCGCCGAGCTGCGCAGTGACAGCCCGATGCTGGATCTCACGCTGTTCCGCAGCCCGGCGTTCACCGCCACCACGCTGGTCGCGATGATCACCTTCCTGGCGCTGATCGGCTTCTTCTTCCTGCTCAGCCTGTACTTCGGCCTGGTGCAGCAACTCGACACGCTTCAGGCGGCGTTGCGGCTGCTCATGGTCACCGCGGCGGCGATCGTGGTCGGCCAGCCGGTCGGACGGCTCATGCACCGGACCTCCCCGCGCGTCCTGATCACCGGTGGTCTGCTCGTCATCTCCGGCGCGCTGTTCTCGCTGACCGGCGTCGACGCCGACACCTCGTTCGCGTCCATCGCCTGGCGGCTGGCGCTGCTCGGTCTGGGCATCGGCACCGTGCTGACGCCGATGACCGCGACGGCCGTCGCCTCCGTGCCGTATCAGCAGGCGGGGATGGCCGCGGCCGGCAACAACGCGTTCCGGCAGGTCGGCGGTGCGCTCGGCCCGGCAGTCCTGGGCGCCCTGCTCTCCACCAAGGCACTCGGCACACTGCCCGGCCACCTCACCGACGCCGGGGTGACGGGGGCGACGCAGCGGAGCATCGTCTCGACCGCCGACGCGGGCGGTCTCGGCGCCGTCGCCCATATGAACCTCGGCGCGGACACCGGTCGGGCGCTGGGCGCCCTGAGCGACTCCTTCCTGGACGGCATGCGGCTGTGCCTGGTGGTGGCCGGGGCGCTGACTCTCCTGGCCGCGCTGGTGTGCGTGCTGCTGCTCCGCCCACGACAGGCGTCCGTGTCCCCGGCGGCTGCGGTGGCCGGCGCGAACTCCACCGCCCCCGCCGGGGAGCCAACGGCAGCCGCCGTAGGGGCAGTTGGCCCGACACCGAACCGCTGAGGCACGAAGTGCCCTTGGGTGGGGCCCCTGTTGCGCCTTTCGGAGCCCCGCCCGGCCTCGCCTCCTGTCACATCAGATCGGCACCGCGACGGCGTTGAACGTCGTGTCGGGCGTCTGCGGGCTGGTGAAGCGGGCGTTGACCAGATAGAGCCGGTTGCCGAAGCGGGCGGCGGTCGTGGGGACGTCGAAGCGCGCATCGGCGATCGTGCGGCGCAGGGTCGCGGTGGTGACCTTGGCGTCGAGGTCGAACACGCTGATCCGGTTCAGGCGGTTCTGGACGACGTACAGCGTCCGCCCGATCCTGAACAGACCGTCCCCGTTGGCCACATCGGCCGCACCGCTCAGGGCGATCTCGGTGGCGTGGCCGGTCCTGAGCGACACGTGGTAGAGCTTGCCGGGGGTGCTGCTGACGACGATGAGGCCGTGCCCGTCCGGCGTGCCGACGATGCCGTTCGCGTTGTTCACACCGGGCGTCTGGACCCAGTCGCCGGTGAGCGGCAGGGCGGTGACCTCGCCCGTACGGCCGCGCGGTACGCCGTAGAGCACGGCGTCGAGCGAGTCGGTGAACCAGGCGCGGTCGCCGAGCAGGGTGACGTCGTTGATGAAGTGGCCGGTGGTGGGCGTGAGTTGATAGGTCGTCAGTACCTCACCTGTGCCGGAGTCGACGACTCTCGCGGCTCCGGTGCTGCCGGCGACGTACAGCAGGCCGTCGTGGTCCAGCTTCAGCCCGACGGAGACGAGGCCGGTGGCGCCCTCGGACAGGATCCTGCCCTCGCCGGTGCGCAGGTCGGTGCGGTGGATGGCGCCGTTCGCACGCGAGCCCAGGTAGGCGTACGGCCTGCTGCCGATGGCGATGCCCTCGGGGAGGAAGCCGTCGGGCAGCGGGAACTCCGTCGGCCAACCGGTCTGCGCCGTTGGGGAGTTGGCGCTCGCGGTGCCGGTGCCGACCGTCGCGGCGAGGGCGGTGAGGGCAGCGCCGCCGAGCATCGCGCGTCGGGTGGGGTGGGGGTGGATCCGGGTCATCGTGCGGGCCTCCGGGACGAGTGGGGTGAACGGGGGCTGGCGTGCGGTCGGGCGAACTCGGTGACTCGGGTGGACCCTGGGGCGCGGGTGACATCTTCTTCAACTCCGCCCCGAGGCCCGGTCTTTGCGTAACGGCCCGTCACTTCCCCGAGTTCCCACGGGCCCCACTCGCACCCGCGGGTTCGGCTTCCCGGCTCTCCGTCGGCTCGGCCTTCTGGAGGCTGCTTCCCTCGACGTCGAGGTCGGGCAGGATCCGGTCCAGCCAGGCCGGCAGCCACCAGGCGCCCCGCCCGGCGAGCGCGAGCACCGCCGGTACGAGCGTCATCCGGACGGCGAAGGCGTCGATGGCCACGCCGACGGCCAGGGCGAACGCGATGGGCTTGATGAGGGAGTCGTCCAGCGGGAAGAACCCGGCGAAGACGGTGAACATGATCAGGGCGGCGGCGGTGACGACCCGCACGCTGTGCCGTGCCCCGTCGACGACCGACCGGCGGGCCTGTCCGGTGTGGGCCCACTCCTCGCGCATCCCGGACACGAGGAACACCTCGTAGTCCATGGCCAGTCCGAACAGCACGCCGATCAGGATGATCGGCAGGAAGCTGACGACCGGGCCGCTGTGCGGCACACCGAGGACATCGGCCAGCCAGCCCCACTGGAAGACGGCGACGACCAGCCCGAGCGAGGCGCCCACCGAGAGCAGGAAGCCGACGGCGGCCTTGACGGGGATGACCAGCGACCGGAAGACCATCATCAGCAGGAGCAGGCTGAGCCCGACGACGATGGCGACGAAGGGCAGCAGGGAGTCGCTGAGACGGTTGGAGACGTCGATATTGACGGCGGTGGTGCCGGTGACCGCGATCGAGGCGCCGGTGGTGTCACGGAGTTCGGGCGCGACCGCGCGGATGTCGCGGACGAGCCGGTCGGTACGGACGCTGTCGGGGCCGGAGTTGGGCAGCACGGTGATGACGCTCTGCGTCGGGTCGCTCGTGGGCTGGGGCGGCAGGACGGCCTTGACGTCCTTCAAGGTCCGCAGTTTCTCCGCCACTTGGGCGCCCGCCTGTGAACTCGCGGCGGCTGTACGGTCGTTGGTCTCGGCCAGGACGAGCAGGGGGCCGTTGAAGCCGGGGCCGAACGTGCGGCTGATCGTGTCGTAGGCCGTGCGCTGGGTGGAGGCGTGCGGGGCGGAGCCGTTGTCGGGGAGGGCCAGGCGCAGGTCCGCGGCGGGCAGCATGAGGGTGACCAGGATGCCCACGACGGCGAGCACGGTCAGCAGCGGCTTGGCTATGACCCACTTGGTCCAGCGGGTACCCAGGGTGGTGCGGCCGGTGGTTCCTTCCGCGTCCGCGGCCCGCCGGGCGGCGCGGCTGCCGGGCTTGGGGGCGAGCCGCGCCCCGGCGAATCCCGCGATGGCGGGGACGAGGGTGATCGCGGCCAGCACGGCGATGAGTACGGCTCCGGCCGCGCCGAGACCCATCGTGGTCAGGAACGGGATGCCGATGACGCTCAGTGCGGCGAGCGCGATGATCACGGTGGCGCCGGCGAAGACCACGGCGCTGCCGGCGGTGCCGACGGCCAGCGCGACGGACTCCTTCGGGTCGGTTCCGCGGGCGAGTTGCTGTCGGTGGCGGGAGAGGATGAACAGGACGTAGTCGATGCCGACGGCCAGGCCCAGCATCAGGGCGAGCGTGACGGCCGTGGAGGAGATGCTGATCGCGGGCGCGAGGGCGAGCAGTCCGGCCAGGCCGGCGGCCACCCCGATCAGCGCGGGCAGCAGTGCCATGCCGGCGGCCAGCAGCGATCCGAAGGTGACGACGAGGACGAGCAGCGCCACGGCCACGCCGATGATCTCCGACGGACCGATGTGGACGCCCTTGCTGTTGAAGACGGACCCGCCCACCGCCGTCCGCAGCCCGTCCTGCTCCGCCGCGCGGGCCGCGTCCTGGAGCGCGTCCACGGACGAGGTGCGGACCTCCGCGGTCTGCACGCGGTAGTGGACCTGGACGATCGCCGTCGTCCGGTCGGCCGAGACGGCGCCGGCGGACCGGGGGTCGACGACCTCGCTGACCTGGGGCGCCCGTTCGGCTTCCGCGACGGTCCGGGTGATGGTCGCGGTGTAGGGCGCTTCGGTGATCCGGTGCCCCTCGGGTGCCGTGAAGACGATCTGGGCGCTCGCGCCCGACGCCTCCGGAAGGGTCTTGCTCAGGCTGTCCAACGCCCGCTGCGACTCGGTGCCCGGCACCGAGAAGCGGTCGTCGAGCTTGCCGCCGAAGACGCCGACGCACGTGATGAGCGCGGCCAGCACGAAGAGCCATATACCGAGGACGAGCTTGCGGTGCCGGTAGGCGCTGTGGCCCAGCCGGTGAAGCAGGACGGCCATGACTAACTCCCTGGAAGGAGGCGGAGGAAGGGGGAATGTCGATCGACGAGCTCGACTTTATCAGTTGCTCAAGTCACTCGACACAGTCATTCAACCGTGACGCACACCTCACTCGACATAGTCCCAGCTCAGAGGCACTATTCAAGCGACAGAACCATTTGACCTTGTCGACTGACAATGTCGTCTGTAAGTTGTGTGCCGACCCCCTTCGACGCGGTGAGCCAAGGAGCGACCATGACCAGTACGCACAGCACACGGACCGACGTCGTCGTGATCGGCGCGGGGCTGGCCGGACTCACGGCGGCGCGTGAACTCGTCGCCGCGGGCAGGTCCGTGGCCGTCCTGGAGGCCCGCGACCGGGTCGGCGGGCGGCTGCTCAACCACGACCTCGGCGACGGCCAAGTGACCGAGATCGGCGGGCAGTTCGTGGGCCCCACCCAGGACCACATCCTGGCGCTCGCCAAGGAGGTCGGCGTGGCCACGTACGAAGCCGCCGTGCCCGGTGACCGGGTCTACGTCCGCGACGGCAGGGCTCGGCGGTTCTCCGGACACACTCCCCCGGACCTGCTCGCCCTCCCCGACATGGGCATCGCCCTGGCCCGCATCGGCCAGGCGGCGGCCAAGGTTCCCCCTGCGGCTCCGTGGCGAGCCCCCAACGCCCGTGACCTGGACGGGATGACGTACGAGACCTGGTTGCGCAAGGCCGAACTCACCGGCGACGCCGTCGACTTGATCAACATCTTCCTCAACTCCGCTTACGGCGGCGAGGCGCGTGACGCGTCGGCGCTGTTCAGCCTCTGGTACGTCTCGACGTTCGGCGACGAGATCCACCCGGGCACCATGGAGCGCGGCACCGGCACCTCCGGCGGCGCCCAGGACAGCCGGTTCGTCGGCGGCTCGCAGCTGGTCGCGACCCGGCTGGCCGAGGAACTCGACGGCCGCGTCCAACTGTCCGCCCCGGTACGGCGGATCAGCCAGGACGTCGACGGCGTCACCGTGGTCTCCGACGCCGGCGACTGGCGGGCCGACCGCGTGATCGTCGCCGTACCCCCGCTCCTGGCCTCGCGCATCGTCTGGGACCCGCTGCTGCCGCCGCAGCAGGACCAGCTGTTCCAGCGGCTGCCCTTCGGCACGCTCATGAAGTGCGTGGCCGTCTACGACACCCCGTTCTGGCGGGCCGATGGCCTGTCCGGCATGGGCCTGCTGCGGGGCGGTTCGCCGATCCGCGAGATGTTCGACAACTCCCCGCCCGACGGCGGACCCGGCGTGCTCATGGGGTTCCTCGGCGGCAAGGAGTGGCGCAAGTGGGCGCACCGCCCGGCGGGCGAGCGCCGTGGCGCGGTGCTGCGCTCGTTCGCGCAGGTCGTCGGGGAACGGGCCTACGACACCGTCGACTACGTCGAGCAGGACTGGACCGCCGAGCAGTGGACCCGGGGCGGCCCGACGTCCGTCGCCGCCCCCGGGGTGCTGACCGAGTACGGCGAGTGGCTGGGCCGGGCCTTCGGGCGCGTGCACTGGGCGGGGTCCGAGTTCTCCCCCTACTGGAACGGCTTCATGGACGGCGCGGTCCGCTCCGGCCGGCACACCGCCACCGAACTCCTCCACCAGAGCTGACCGAGACCACAGGTACGAAACCGTTAGAAGGAGAACCGCTCATGACCAAGTTCCACGTCACCGAACGCGCCGTCGTCGACGCTCCCGTCGAGCGCGTCTGGGAGGTCGTCTCCCGCACCGACCGGTACGCCGAGTGGGTCGCCGGCGCCATCGAGGTCACCGACCACCACGGCGTCGCCACCGTGGGCAGGACGTACGCCGAACGCAACCGCACCCTCGGCCCGCTGCGCACCGACTCGGTGTGGACGGTGGTGGAGATCGATCCCCTGAGGCGCCGCGTCGACACCGGAGTCGGGTTCGCCCCGCTGAAGGACGTGACCAGCGTCTTCGAGTTCGAGCCGGTTCGGGGGGCGGACGGGAGGGAGGCCACGCGGATGACCTACCGGGTGGAGTACGTCATCGGTCTCGGCCCCGTCGGGCTTCTGCTCGACCGGATACAGCGAACGGGGATGCGCGCGAACATGCGCACCTCGATGGCCGGCCTCAACACCCTGATCCGCTCCGAGACCATCGGCGTGCGCGGCTGACCGACCGCATGCGAAGGGCGCCCTCGTACGGTACGAGGGCGCCCTTCGCCGCGTCAGCCCAGCGGCACGGGCACCAGCTCCAGCCGCCCGCCCGCCATCCCCACCACGGCGGACACGAAGGCCTGGAGACAGGTGCGCTCGGCCTCCTCGTCGGGCAGCGCGAGGTGTTGCAGCATGAGCCCGTCGAAACCGGCGAGGAAGAACCGCGCGATCGCGTCGACGGGCTGCGCGAGGGGCTGGCCGGTGCGTTCGGCCGCCTCGGTGATCAGTCGCGCGGTCACCTCGGTCACCCCCCGGTAGTGGGCTTCGAGGGCCTCGGTCAGAGCGGGCGAGCGGAGCGCGAACATGGTCAGTTCCGTGAGGAGTTGATGGCTTTCGGGCTGCTCGCGCACCGTCCGCCACAGTGCGGCCACCAGCGCGCTCGCGGTCTCCTCGAACCCTCCTTCGACCGGCGCCGCCTGCTCGACCTGGGCCACCAGATCCTGCGTGAGCTGCTCCATGACCGCGAGGTACAGCCCCTCCTTCGTACCGAAGGTGTAGTGCACCGTGGCCTGGGCCACCCCCAGCTCGGCGGCGATGGCACGCGTGCTGCCGGCCGCGACCCCCTCCCTCGTCATGAAGTCGATGGCCGCTTTGATCAGCTGGGGGCGGCGCTCGGCCGCGGAAACATGAGCCATGACCCCACTATAGCGACTTAGTCTCCCGAACCAGTCATACGAACAAGTCGGTCTTGACTCAGCTGCACAGCTGCGGCCGTGACCCGGCCGCTGAGGTCCGGTCCCTGGCCGCGCGGGTCAGTTCCCGCCGACCGGCGACTGCATACGTTTCCTGCACCACCCGTGAAACGGGACGAACGAGGAGGCAGGCTCGTGAAGGACAACAGCCAGTTTGATACGTGTGTGATCGGCGCGGGGCCTGCCGGGCTGGCGGTCGCCAGGGCACTGGCGGAGCGGAAGCTGCCCTACACGCATCTGGAGCGGCACACCGGGCTCGGCGGTATCTGGGACATCGAGAACCCGGGCGGGCCGATGTACGAGTCGGCGCACTTCATCTCCAGCAGGACCCTGTCCGGCTTCGGCGGTTTCCCGATGCCGGACCACTTCGCGGACTACCCGCCGCACCGGCAGATCCTGTCGTACCTGCGGTCGTTCGCCGACGCCTACGGGCTGACCGACCGGATCGAGTTCGGCGTCGGGGTCGAGAGCGTCGAGAAGAACGCGGACGGCACCTGGACGGTCGTCCGGGCCGACGGGCGGGAGAGCCTGCACGCGCAGGTCGTGGTCTGCACGGGTGCCCAGTGGTACCCCAACATCCCTGAGATTCCCGGGGAGTTCGACGGGGAGGTCCGGCACACCGCCGGCTATCGCAGCGCGGAGGAGCTGCGGGGCAAGCGGGTGCTGGTCGTGGGCGCGGGGAACTCCGGCTGCGACATCGCGTGCGACGCGGCCCGGACCGCGGACCACGCGGTGATCAGCATGCGGCGCGGATACTGGTTCATCCCGAAGCATCTGTTCGGGCGGCCGGTGGACACCATCGCCAACAGCGGTCCGCATCTGCCGATGTGGCTGGCGCAGCGCGTCTTCGGCGGTCTGCTGCGGCTCGTCAACGGCGATCCGACGCGCCTCGGCCTGCAGAAGCCGGACCACAAGCTCTTCGAGACCCACCCGGCCATCAACTCGATGCTGATCCACCACCTCCAGCACGGCGACATCACCGCCAGGCCCGGCATCGCCCGCGCCGAGGGCAGCACCGTGCACTTCACCGACGGCACGAGCGACGACTTCGACCTCGTACTGATGGCCACCGGCTACGTCCACAAAGTCCCGGTCGCGCAGCGGTACTTCGGCGACGAGCAGCATCCCGACCTCTACTTGTCGTCGTTCTCGCGCGAGCACCAGGGCCTGTTCGGGATCGGGTTCGTCGAGACCAACTCCGGTGCGTATCAACTCTTCGACAGCCAGGCGCAGTTGATCGCCGGGTATCTGAACGACGCACGCCACGGTCTGCCCAACGCCGAACGGTTCACGCAGATGATCCGGGCCGACCGCCCGGACCTGTCCGGCGGGCTGAAGTTCGTCGCCTCGCCCCGGCACACCGGCTACGTCGACAGCGGGGCGTTCGTGAAGTACCTCGGCAAGGTCGCCCGTCAGATGGGCTGGCGCACCGAGGGCCAGGCACCGCCGGAGCGGTCCGCCGCCCGCCGCGTGGAGGCGACGGCATGAGCAGGAGGTACGACTTCACCGACAAGGTCATGCTGGTGACCGGCGGCGCGGGCGGCATCGGCAGCGCGCTGTGCCACCGCTTCGCCGCGGGTGGCGCGCGCTGTGTCGTCGTCGACATCGACGAGGTCCGGGCCGAGAAGGTGGCCGCGGAGCTGCCCGGCGCCGGGCACGCCGGCATCGGCTGCGACCTTCTGCAACGCGCCCAGGTGGAGCGGCTGTTCGAGCGGGTCGCCGATGTCTACGGCCGTCTCGACGTGCTGGTGAACAACGTGGGGATGACCAGCTCGGAGCGCTTCGACGTCCGTAGCGTCGAGAGCATCGAGGAGGAGATCTCCCTCAACCTGACCTCCCCGCTGGTGGCCACCCGGATCGCCCTCCCCCTCCTGAAGGCCTCGCGGGACGCCCGGGTGGTCACCACGGTCTCCCTCGGCGGGATCTTCCCGCTGGGCGAGACCCCGATCTACACGGCGTCCAAGTTCGGGCTGCGGGGTGCGATGCTCGCCATCGGCCTCGACCTGCGGAGCAAGGGCATCCTGGCCGGGTCGGTGCTGCCCTCGGCGACCGACACCCGGATGCTGCGCCAAGAGGCGGTGGACGGCGGCAACTCCATGCAGTTCCAGGACCCACCGCAACAGCCGGCGAACGTCGTCACGGCCGTCGTGAGCCTGCTGGACAAGCCACGTCTGGAGGCCTATCCGCGGTCCGGCGAGTCCCGTCTGGTGCGATGCGCGATGCTCGTGCCGAACCTGCTGCCCAGGGTCTTCCCCCTGTTCCGCAAGCGCGGCGACCGCGGCATGGCCCGCTATCTGGAGGAACTGCGCCGCCGCGGACTGGCCCGACAGACCGACGGCCGCTGGGAGTTGGTGGAGGAGGCATGACCAGGAACGAGACGCTGACCGTCGTCAACCCCGCCACCGGGGAGCCGATCACGACCTTGCCCGCCGCAAACGCCGACGACGTCGCCAAGGCCGCCGAGCAGGCTCGGCACGTCTACGACTCCGGGGTGTGGTCGCGACGTCCGGTCCGCGAGCGGAGCGCCGTACTGCTGCGGCTGGCCGACCTGATGGAGCGCGACGCCGAGATCCTGGCCCGGCTGGACAGCGAGGACGCGGGCAAGCCCATCACCGAGTGCCGTACGGGGGATGTGCCGGGCGCGATCGAGTCGATCCGCTGGTTCGCCGAGGCGGCGGACAAGGTCTTCGGCCGGGTCGCGCCGGGCGGACCCGACGCGCTCGGTCTCGTGACCCGCGAACCGGTCGGGGTCGGCGCGGCGATCCTTCCGTGGAACTACCCGCTGGCGATGGCCACTTGGAAGGTCGGACCGGCCCTGGCCGCGGGCAACTGTCTCCTGGTCAAGCCCGCCGAGGCGACCCCGCGTTCGGCCCTGCACCTGGCCGCACTCGCCATCGAGGCCGGTCTGCCCGACGGCGTGCTCAGCGTGCTGCCCGGCCACGGCGAGGGAGCCGGGGCGGCCCTCGCCCGCGACCCCTTCGTACAGGCACTCTCCTTCACCGGCTCCACCACCACCGGCCGCCGCATCCTCAGGGCCGCCGCCGACAGCAACTTCAAGCGCGTCTCCCTGGAAATGGGCGGCAAGAGCCCCCAGGTACTGATGGCCGACGCGCTCTCCTACGGCGACGACCTCATCGGCGACATGATCGAGGCCGCGTTCCTCACGATGGGGCAGAACTGCACCGCCGGTTCAAGGGTGTTGGTGCACCACAGCATCGCCGAGGAGGTCGTGGAGCGGTTCACCGCCGCCGCGAGGAACCTCGTCATCGGCGATCCGGCCGACCCGCGGACCCAACAGGGACCACTCATCAATCGCGCCGCCTTCGACCGGGTCGCGGGTGCCGTGGATGCCGCTCGGGCGGCCGGAGCCCAGATCCACACCGCGGGACTCCCCCACGGGCTGCCCGCGCGCGGCTCCTACTACCCGCCCACTGTCATCACCCGCGCCCCCGCCCAAAGTGACGTCCTCACACGGGAGTTGTTCGGTCCCGTGGTCACCGTCGAGACCTTCGCGTCGGAGGACGAAGCGGTGCGGATGGCCAACGCCACCGAGTACGGGCTGGCCGCCTCCGTCTGGACCCGTGACCTCGACACCGCGCTGCGGCTGGCCCGTGGCATCGAGGCGGGCGTGGTCTCCGTCAACGCGTACAGCGAGGGCGACATCACCACTCCCTTCGGCGGCTGGAAGCAGTCCGGGTTCGGCGGCGCGGAGAAGTCGACGAACGCCTTCGACCAGTGGACGCGGGAGAAGACGGTCTGGATCCGCACCCGTTGACCGCGTCACTCGCGGTGCGCCGCCGCCCGGAGCAGTTGCTCCCGCAGCTGCGCCGGGGAGGTGCCGTGCCAGCGGCGCACCGCGCGGCGCAGGGCCCGTTCGTCGGAGAACCCCGCCCGGCGGGCGATCTCACGCAGCGTCAACTCCGGGCGGAGCAGCAGCTGTTCGACGCGCTCCCGGCGTACTCCCTCGGCCAGCGCCTCGTACGTCGTACCGCAGTCGGCGAGCCGGCGGCGCAGTGTCCGCTCGCTCGTCGCGTGCCGTCGCGCCTGCTCGCCGAAGGACGGGATCACCGGGAGGCTCTGCGCCACGGACACCTCCAGGACTTCGAGGAGGTCCTGCTGGTCGGTGCGGGAGGCCAGTTGGGCGTCGAGTGTCTCCAGGGTCGAGGCGTACGTCACCGGGTCCCGGCCGGGCATCCGGGCGCCGGCCCAGACGGGGTCGATGACGATGCGGTCGGCCGGGGCACGGAAGCGGACCGAACAGCCGAACAGGGCGCCGTACATGTCGTGTTGACGGGGTGACGGGGCGGAGAACTCCACCGCTCGCGGGGCGAAGCCGGGGCCGACGGCCAGCCGGGACAGGGTGACGACGGAGGCGAACCCCTCCTCGATGAGGAAGGAGGCCACGCTCGGGTCGATGGCGGGGTCGGGCAGGTCGGCGCGCAGGACGAAGGCGCCGTCCTCGCCGACACCGGTCGACCACACGGTCATCGCGCCGGAGAGGTTCTGGTACCGCACGCCGGTCTCGATGGCGTGCCGCAGCGTGTCGGCGGACAGCAGCGCGAAGCCGAGCAGACCCCACGCGGTCAGGTGCTGGGTCGCGCCGACCTTCAGCCCCAGCCGCTCGTCCCCGGTGAGTTCCAGCGCGCGCCGGATCACCGCGCTGCCCTGCCGGTAGGACACCCGTAGCGCGGCGGAGCGCATGAGGGTGTCGTCCAGGCCGACCTGGCTCAGCAGGGGCCGTAGGTCGACGCCGCGTTCGTCGGCGACGATGACGAGATAGCGCAGGATGTTCGGCTGGATCGTCGCCGACGTGCTGCGGCTGGTCCCGTGCGGGTCTGCCGGGGCGGGGTCGGGGAACATCGCACTCACCTCCTCGTGGGCGTCCACCGTAAGCATCCGGGCATCACCGGTCGTGCCTGCTGGCCGCCGAAGTCCCCTCAACGGCCCCCGACGTCCTGCGTTCGTCCTGCGCCTGCTGACTACGGTCTGTGCATGTCAGTCAGTACTGCAGGCCGGGCCCGGGTCGGGCGCCCCGCCGACAAGGCCGGTGCCCGAAGGGCGGCGACCCTCGCGTTCGCCGCGCAGGGGATGTCCGTCGCCGCCGTGTACACGACCGTCCCCGCCGTCACCGAACACCTGAGACTGTCACCGCTCCTCACCACCGCCACGCTGGTCGGGGTGGCCCTGACCGCGGGGGCCGGCAGCTTCCTGGGGCTGGCCGCGGTCCGCGTCGCCGGCCCCGTCGCCACGATGCGCGGGGCCCTGCTGACCGCCGCCACCGCGCTGACCCTGATCGGATGGGCACCCGGCACGGCGACCGTCATCTGCGCGTACGTCCTCTTCGGCCTCGCCGTCGGCGGCCTCGACGTCGGCATCAACACCCGGGCCGCCGCGATCGAACGCGCCTACGGCCGTAGCGTCTTCGGGTCCTTCTACACGGCGTGGAGCGTGGGTGGCGTGATCGCGGCCCTGCTCACGGCCGGGGCGGCCCGGCTGGACCGGCCCGTGGGCGAGGGCCTGGCCGTGCAGGCGGGCGTCCTGCTGGTCGTCGCCGTCTGTCTGCGCACGCACCCCCTCCCGGCCCCGGCGAAACCACCGGCCTCCTCGACGGAGGCGCCACTGGGGCGTCA
This sequence comes from Streptomyces sp. NPDC050508, assembly GCF_040655155.1. NCBI lineage: Bacteria > Bacillati > Actinomycetota > Actinomycetes > Kitasatosporales > Streptomycetaceae > Streptomyces > Streptomyces sp. NPDC050508. Next base: position 502,663 of record NZ_JBFAJJ010000001.1, on the reverse strand, counting down.
CCTGTGGCTACGGCTCCTGCCCTTCGGCCTGGTCCTCCTCGTCGTCTACGTCGTGGACTCGACCGTCTCCGCCTGGTCGGCGGTGTATCTGCGGCAGACTCTCGCCGCGTCCCTCACGGTGGCACCGATGGCGTACGCGGCATACCAGGCCGGGACGGTCGTCGGCCGCGCGACGGCGGACCGGCTCGTGCAGAAGGTCGGTACCGGCACCGTCGTCCGCACCGCCGCCGTGTTGGTCGCGGGTGCGCTGGCGGGCATGGCGGTGGCACCGAACTGGACGTTCGCCGTGCTCGCGGCCGGGGTGGTGGGGCTGGGGGCGTCGGTGCTGGCACCGCTGTGTCTGGCATCCGCCGCGCGGCTCCGGCCCGCCGCCTCGGAGACGGTGCTGGCCCGGCTGAACCTCTTCAACTACGCGGGCGTCGTCACCGGCGGCGCGGTGAGCGGACTCCTCGGCTCCACCGGCGAGTTCAGGCTCGCGTACGCGGCACCGGCCGCCCTGGCGGTGCTCGTCCTGGCCGGCGCCCGCCACTTCACGCAGCCGCCGGGGGCATCCGGGGCGTAGGAATCGAGCCAGGCGATGGGCGGGATATGGCCGGCCCATGGGCAGGCGGCAATCGGTCGTTCAACCGCCGATGCCAGCGTCGCGCCCATGAACACTCCTCGCATGGGCCTGCCCGACCGGCTCGCCGACACCCTGAGCATGCCCGAGCAACACGAATACCTCAGACGCGCCTTCTCCCGTCGCGGTCTGCTGCGCGGTGGCGCGGTCGCCGCGACCGGGGTCGCCCTCGCGAGTGGCGCCGGTGTCGCGGCGGCGGCGCCCACGCTCGTGCCGGGTTCCACCGCTTCCACCGTGCACGGTTCGCTGGTCGCGCCGTTCGGCCGGCACCTCGCCTACGGTGCCGATCCGCGGACGCAGATGCGCGTGTCGTGGCAGGTGCCGCTGCCGGTCCGCAAACCGTTCCTCCGCATCGGCCGCAGCCCCCTCGACCTGAGCCACCGCATACCGGCGGAGGTGCGCGACCTGTTCACGCCGGCCGGGATCGGCAAGAGCGCCGACATCAACCAGTACTACGTGCACGCGGCCCTGGACAACCTGAGCCCCGACACCACGTACTACTACGGCGTCGGCCACGACGGCTTCGACCCGGCCGAGGCGGGTGCCGCGCACACCATCTACTCCTTCACCACCGCTCCCCGGACGCACAGCACCCGGCCGTTCACGTTCACCGCCTTCGGTGACCAGAACCCGAGTTACACGTCGATCGGCCTCAACTCCCTTGTCCAGGCGCAGAATCCGGCGTTTCACCTCCACGCGGGCGACATCTGCTACGCCGAGGAGACCGGGCACGGGCTGCCCGGGGACGCGAGCAACTACGATGCCCGCCAGTGGGATTCGTTCCTCGCGCAGATCGAACCGCTGTCGAGCCGGGTGCCGTGGATGGTGGCGTTCGGCAACCACGACATGGAGTCCTGGTACTCCCCCAACGGCTACGGCGGCAACGAAGCCCGATTCACCTTGCCCGACAACGGTTTTGACGCCACGTCAGCTCCCGGCGTCTACTCCTTCGTCCACGGCAACGTAGGTGTGGTCTCGGTAGACGCGAACGACGTGTCGTACGAGATCCCCGCCAACAAGGGCTACACCGGCGGCAAGCAGACCGCCTGGCTCGACAAGCGGCTCACCGAACTCCGGGCCCGTACGGACGTCGACTTCGTCGTCGTCTTCCACCACCACTGCGCCTTCTCGACCACCAGCTCGCACGCCTCCGAGGGCGGGGTGCGCGAGCAGTGGGTGCCGCTGTACGAGAAGCACCAGGTGGACCTGGTGGTCAACGGCCACAACCACGTCTACGAGCGCACCGACCCGGTCGTCCAGGACAAGGCCGTACGCACTCTGCCGATCGGCGGCACCCACGAGCCGACCCGTGGTGGCGTGGTGTACGTGACGGCGGGCGCGGGCGGCGAGAGCGTGTACAGCTTCCCGGTCGCCGACAGCTATGAGGGCCACGAGGACGCGATCGAATCGGTGCCGACGTACTGGACGGGCAAGGACGGCCAGGTCACGGAGAACGTCGACTGGTCCAGGGTCCGTTACACCGGCTACTCGTTCATCCGCGTCGACGTCGCCCCCGCCGCACCGGGCCGTACGACGACCCTCACGGTACGGGCGCTGGCCGCGACCGGCGCGGAGGTCGACCGCTTCACGGTCTCCCGCAAGGTCAAGAAGACCGGGCACGGCCACTAGTACGACGTGGAGCGGCGGCCACCGACGTCGTGTCGGGGGCCGCCGCTCCAGCATGCGGGCCTGCGCGTCAACCGGCCCTGGCGAGGAGGGCCTTGGCGTGGCGGCGGGGTTCCAGAGCTGCCGCCACGAGGTAGCTGCCGCCGCCCGCGAGGGCGAGCGCCCAGTACAAGGGCGCGCCGTGGAGGAAGAGGGCGGCGGAGGAGGTGAGGGCGAGCCAGGTGCCGAGTACGTACTGGAGACGGTCGCGGTAGACGGCGCCCCCGGCGAGGTAGAGGAGGCCCACGACGAGTCCGGACGCGGTGGGCCACATGAGCGTGTGGACCTTCTGCTCGTCGAGGGCCGAGCTCAGCGCGGTGATGATGAGGAACAGGGCGCCGAAGCCGATCGGCCAGGACGCGGCCAGCAGGTTCCCGACCATCGCGTCGGGGCCGCGAACTCCGCGCAGCGACTTGGCAGTTACGACGCTGGTGACGACGACACCCGCGAGCAGGCCTACGACGAGCAGTGACGCCGGTATCGCGGACGGCAGGTCGAGGACGGGGTCGTCGCCGTGGGTGAGGGCGTTCACGCCGTGGCCGAGCAGCCAGGCGAGGCCGAAACTGACGTACGACAGACGGTTGTTGAGGACGACGCTCAAGGCGGACGGCTGGGCGCTGCGGGTGGCGGGCGCGCTTGCGTGGGACATGGTGACCTCCGTGGTGGGCTGTGGCGGCGGGGAGCGGACCGGTTGCGGCTCAGGGGTCGCGTCGGTTGGTGAGGATGAACGCCGGTACGAGGACGACGGCCGCGTACACCAGGCAGAGGATCAGTGCGGTGAGCGGGGTGGTGACCCCGTCGACGTGTTTGACCACGATCAGGGAGCGGCCGACTCCGGTGAACGAGTAGGCGGCGACGCTGTCTTGGAGGGACTGCGGTACCAGGGAGGGCAGGATGCCCATGATCACGAAGACCACCGCCATCAGTACGGACAGGGCGCCCTGCGTGTGCCGGATCAACGCGCCGAGCGCGAAGCCGAACATGCCGATGAACACCATGTAGAAGGCGGCTCCGAGCACGGCCCGCAGGACGCCCGGGTCGCCGAGCGAGACACCGAGGCCGGCGGGGAGCGCGGCCTGTCCGACGAGGAACGTGACCAGCGAGATCACCGTGCCCGCGACCGCGAACACCACTGCGAGCAGGACCGCCTTGACCGCGATCACGCGGTTGCGCGACGGCACCGCGGCGAAGGTCGTCCGGATCAGGCCGGTGCCGTACTCGGGGGAGATGGCCAGCACGCCGAGGACACCGAAGGCGAACTGCACGATGGCTGTGCCGGTCAGGGTGTCGAGGGCGTCGTAGGACGGGTTGCCGAGTTGGTCCGAGTTCGTGTTCATGCCGATGAGCAGTCCGGTCAGCGGCATGAGAACGAAGGCGGCACCCAGTGCCCACCAAGTGGAGCGTACCGAGCGGAGTTTGAGCCACTCCGAGGCGATCACGTCACGCATCACGCTGCCTCCTTCGCCCGGTACTCGACGGCGTCGTCGGTGAGGGCCATGTACGCGTCCTCCAACGTCGAGCGCTGGATGGACAGTTCGGTGAGCGGGATGCCGCGGTGGTGGGCGAGCATGCCTGCCTCCTGAGGAGTTGTGCCGCGTACGGCGAGCGCGTCGTCGGCGTGCGTTTCGACCTGGGCCTCCAACGCCCGCAGGGCGGCGGCCAGTTCACCCCGCCGTGCGGGGAGGGTCCGGATGGTCAAATGGGTGCCGGCGGCGGAGTCGATGAGATCGGCGAGGGGCTTGTCGGCGATGAGCCGGCCGCGGCCGACGATGACCAGGTGGTCGGCGGTGTACTGCATCTCGCTCATCAGGTGCGAGGAGACGAAGACCGTACGGCCCTGTGCGGCGAGGTCCCGCATGAGAGTGCGGATCCAGTGGACGCCCTCGGGGTCGAGGCCGTTCACCGGCTCGTCGAAGATGAGGAGTTGGGGGTCTCCGAGGAGGGCGGCGGCGATACCGAGCCGCTGCTTCATGCCGAGGGAGAAGCCGCCCGCCCGCCGACCGGCGACACTCGTCAGCCCGACCTCGTCGAGGACGGCGTCCACGCGGGCGGCGCCGATGCCGTTCGAGAGGGCGATGGCCCGCAGGTGGCTGCGTGCGGAGCGGCCGGGGTGGAAGGCCGAGGCGTCGATCAGTGCGCCGACCGTACGCAGGGGGCGGGTTAGCGAGGCGTAGGGACGGCCGTCGATGAGCGCGGTGCCGGAGGTCGGGCGGTCCAGGCCGAGCAGCATGCGCAAAGTGGTCGACTTCCCGGCGCCGTTGGGGCCCAGGAAGCCCGTGACCTGTCCGGGGCGCACGGTGAAGGAGAGGTCGTTCACGGCGACCTTCTCTCCGTAGCGTTTGGTGAGTCCGATTGCTTCGATCACGGTGGGCTCCTCCTTGAGGCGGGGGGGGTGGTGTGGTGGGCGTGGTGCACACGAATCACTGCGCGACACTTCGACGCTACTGTTATATAGAGTAACTGTCACGACTGCTTATAGCAATACACTTCGGGAGCGACGCAGGAAGGAACGAGGACGGAACACCAAAAAAGCCCCGCCGGAGATAGCCGGCAGGGCTGGAAAGCGCAGGTCAAAGGACGGAGGGAAGCCCCTCCTGGACTGAGGTCGTCAGCGGAGCTGGAAGGCGTCCGCCAGGATCGCCGTCTGTACGTCGAGCAGGGTGGCCGGACTGTGCCCCATGCCGGTGAACTGGCCCGCGGTCTCCAGGCCCACTGTGCCGTGGATCTGCGGCCAAACCATGATGGCGCCGGTCAGCGCGACGGCCGCCGCCGGATCGGTGGGGTCCAGCCCCGTCCACTCCGCGACCCACGCCGTCACGTCCCGCTCCTCGCGCAGCCAGACCTGGAACTCCGCCAGCAGCGGGTCCAGTCCGGCCAGCGGCCGACCCCCGGCGAAGACCGGAAGGAACGGTCCAAGAACGGACCGGGCCCGCAGCACGGTCTCCGGCGGCGCGGTGAACCCCGCCACCGGGGTGCCCTGGACGAGCAGGTAGAGATGCGGATTCGCCACCGCCCACGCACGGTAGGCCCTGGTCAGGGACTGCAACGCCGCGCGCCCGCCGCCTTCGATGTCCACCGCGTGCACCGCCTCGGCCGCGGCCGTGTAGGCGTCGAGCACCAGCTCGGCGAGCAGGTCGTCCCGGCTGGCGTAGTAGCGGTAGAGCGCCGGGCCCGACATCCCGATCTCCTTGGCGATGCGCAGGAGGGCCACGCTCTCGACGCCACCCGCGGCGAGCTGACGCACAGCCACTTCCTTGATCTCCGCGCGGGTCTGCTCCCGGTACCGCTCCCGCGGACTGCGCGCCTGGGCCGTCATGCCCCATCCTCCTGCGATTCGGGCCGGGCTTCCCGGCACTCCGGCTGCGACCCTTCCGGATCGTCACTGGACATTGCGATTGTTCCACCCTATCGCTCTTACGACAGGGCCAGCAGTTGACGGCAGGTGCCAGCAGGGACCCCGTGATCGTCGTTACTCGCAAGCACTGACGCTACGATACGTAACTTTCAATTCACCACATAGCTAACGCGGTATACAGTTGCTGTACCCAGTCATGGCAAGCGGTCATGACCGGCGGAGGAGGTCACCGTGACCACACGCATCCCCACACCCCGGGAGCGCTTCAAGGAACAGACACGGTCGGAGATCAAGGAACTGGCGTTGCAACAGCTCGCGTCCGGGGGATCGTCCGGGCTCAGACTCACCCGTATCGCCAAGGCACTCGGGCTGTCCGGACCGGCGCTCTACCGGTACTTCGGGAGCCGTGACGCGCTGGTCGACGCCCTGGTCACGGACGCCTATCTCGACGTCGCCCACGCCATCGGCGATGCGGGAACCACCCCGAGCGCGCCCGTCGAACCGCGGGCCTGGCTGCACCGACTCGCCCTCGCCTACCGGGCCTGGGCGATGCGCGAGCCGCACCGCCACCAGCTCATCCAGGGCGCGCCGCTGCCGGACCACACCGTCACGCCGGGCACCTCCGACGGGGCCCGCGCCGCACTGGGCCCCTTCCTCGGCGCGTTCGTCACCGCGGAGCCCGCTGCCGCCGTAGCGCCCCTCGTCGAGGAGATGACCGCGTGGGCCGGCCGCGAGCCGACCGTCAGGAACTGGGTCACCGCCTGCACCGGACTCCGCGCCGACCTCACGGCCATGGGGATCGCGTTGGCCGGCACGGTGATGGCCTGGTCCACCCTGCACGGGACGGTCAGCCTGGAAGTGGCCCTGCAGTTCGCCGGCATGGGGCACCGGGGCGACACCCTGCTGTCCGCCCACATCGAGAGCCTCGCCGAGGGTTTTCACCTCTGAGCGGACGGACTCGACACCAACTCGACACTCTCGCAAATCACCTGTCAATGAGGTGAGCAATCTTTGAGTTCGCGCACGCCGGTACTCCGTCCATCTCGCTACTGCCTGCGTGATCCACGCGGTGGTTACCTCATTGACAGGTGACGCAGCCGTACTTCACTCTGATGACGTCACCGCACAAAACGGTGACGCGGCTCACCGATGAGGAACCCCTGCCGTGCAAGATCAGAACGAGTACCTGTACTTCCTGCGACGCGCCTTCGACGGCATGCTCGGCGTGCTGGAGGACCTGGGCGACGACTTGGGGAACACCCGCCCGCCGTTGCCCGGCGCGAACTCCGTCTACGCCATCGCGTACCACTGTGCCGCGGTCGCCGACTACTGGACCGGCCATGTCGTCGCGGGGCGCGCGGTCGACCGTGACCGCGCCTCCGAGTTCACGGCCACGGGGCGTGGCAGCGACCTTCGCGAGCAAGTCGACGCGCTGTTCGCGCAGTTGGAGGCCGACCTCGCCACGGTCACTCCGGCGTCGCGGCCACGCAACACGCCGCCCGCCGACTTCGAGGGACCGGACCGCCCGCTGAGCGTGGCTGGTGTCCAGCTGCACGTCCTCGAAGAACTCGCCCAGCACCACGGCCAGATACAGATCACCCGCGATCTGCTGCAGCAGGGAGCCTCCTCATGAGCGTCGACACAAGCGCCGGCGTGAGCTCGGACGCGAGCGCCGAGCCCTTGCTGCTGCCCGGCTTCGACGACCTGGACCGGGACTGGCTGCGCGCCCGTGGCAGCGTCAAGTGGCACCGCCCGGGACCGGACGTGCTGCCCGCCTGGGTGGCGGACATGGACTTCCCCATCCCTCCGGCAGTAACTGACGCGCTGCGTACGGCCGTTGAGCGACGCGATCTCGGCTACCCGGACTGGCCGGACGGCAGCCCGCTGCGCGCCGCCTTCGCCCGGCGGATGGCCGACCGCTACGGCTGGACGGCGCGGGCGGACCGGGTACGTGAGCAGACCGATCTGATCCAGTGCCTCCAGCTGGTCCTCCACCTGGCGACGGGCCCGGGCGACGCGGTCGCGATCCAGACGCCCAACTACCCGCCGTTCCTTGCCACGTTGGCCACTATGGGACGCGTCGCCGTGCCCGTCCCCATGCAGGACACGGACGAGGGGTGGCGCATGGACTTCGCCGCCCTGGACACCGCGGTCACCCGGTCGGGCTGCAAGGTCCTGGTGCTGGTCAACCCGCACAACCCGACGGGCCGTGTCCTGTCCCGCGCGGAGCTGGAGGAGACCGCCGCCATCGCCCGGCGGCACGACCTGCTGGTGATCAGCGACGAGATCCACGCCGAGCTGGTCCACGCCCCGCACCGGCACGTCCCGTTCGCGAGCCTCTCCCCCGACGCGGCGCGCAGGACCGTGACGCTGACGTCCGCCACCAAGTCGTTCAACCTCGCCGCGATCCGCTGTGCCGTGACGCACTACGGCCCGGACCGGCTCCTCGCGCTGCGCGACGCCCAACCGCCGGACCTGTACGGCACGGTGTCCCCGCTCGGCGTGATCGCCACCGAGGCCGCGTGGCGGGACGGCGACGCATGGCAGCGCGACCTGCTGACCGTCCTGGACCGCAACCGTCGCCGGGTCCAGCAGGTACTGCACACGCAACTGCCGCACCTGCGCCATCACTTGCCGGAGGCGACCTATCTGGCCTGGATCGATGCCGGCTCGCTGGGGCTCGAACAGCCGCCCGTAGAGCGGGTGTTGAAGACCGGTGGCGTCCTGCTGGACGGCGGCAGCCCCTTCGGGCCCGGCGCCGACACCTACCTGCGGCTCAACTTCGCCACGTCCCACGCCGTGTTGGAGGACATCCTGACCGGCCTCACCCGGGCACTCGCGCTCACCCCGCAGTAACACCACTGACGGCGAGGCCACAGCGGGAGGTTCGCCGGACGCGGGTCACACCCCGGACTGCTCCTTCTTCCGCTGCCGGTACATGGCCGCCTTGTGCCTGTTCCCGCACTCCGCCATCCCGCACCAGCGCCGGGCCCCGGAGCGGGACAGGTCCACGAACAGGCGCGTGCACTCGTCGTTGGCGCACTCCTTCATCCGCGAGAACTGGGGCGAACCCGAACCCACCAGGTCCACGGCATCACGACCCACCGCGCCCAGCACCTCGTCGACGCCACCGGTCCGCAACACCCGCCCTGATGCGTCGAGTTGATGCTTGGGCAGCGGAAGGCGAGCGGCCTCGTTCACCTCCGCGAGAGCTTCCTCGACGGCGCTGTCCGGGCTGTCACCCAAAGGCCAGTCACGGACCAGCGCGTAGGCGGCCTCACGCAGCCGACGGACCCGCTCCAGCCCTCGGGAGTCCACGGGACCGGGATCGTCCACGAGGCCCGCCTCGCCGATCCAGCGCCGCAGGTCGTCCGGGAAGCCCAGCAGTTCGGTGCGGAGGCTGCGGCGCCACAGCTTGGTGCCCGCCAGGTCGAGACACAGCCGGCCGCTCACAAAGACAAACTCATCCACGTATCCATATTGACAGGTGACGAAAACCCTGTCCAGGGCGAGAAATCGAGGCCTATCCCCTGGTTGGCAGTCCGCACACCCCTTGATCCATCACCTCATTGACAGGTTTCCATCGACACAGCCATGATCGAACGATGAGTCGGCCCCCAATAGCCCTGGACAGGATCGCCCCGACCGACTGGCCGGCCGTCCACTCATGGGCGAGCCTCGCGGAGACATGTCGCTATCAGACATGGGGGCCGAACACACCGGACGAGACCCGGGACTTCGTGGACCGCGCCGTCGAAGCATGGTCGGACAGCCCCCGGTCCCGGTTCGCCCATGTGGCCCGCCTCGGGCCGGACGTCGTGGGCATGGGTGAGGTGCACATCCGCAGCGGCGCCCAGCGCCAGGGCGAGATCTCCTATGTCGTGCACCCGCGAGTCTGGGGGCAGGGCATCGGGACGCAGATCGGACGGCAGCTTCTCGCCCTCGGCTTCGGGGAGTTGGGGCTCCATCGGATCTACGGCACCTGCGACCCGCGCAACCTGGGCTCTGCCCGGGTGCTGGCCGGACTGGGCATGACGCGTGAAGGGCGCCTGCGTCACACCCAATTGATCCGCGACGGCTGGCGGGACTCCCTGGTCTTCGGCATCGTCGAGGACGAGTGGCACCCCGAGCCCTTCTCGGCCTCGGCCTGAGACCGCCCGCCCCGAACACCCCCGTGCCGCTCCCTGCCGACCGTCCGTCCGGGCCGGATACAGTGCACAGCGTGTGGGCGGACAACCAGGAACGCGACCCTCGTGTCGACGGGACCTCGCGGCCCGACGCGCCCCGACGGCGGGCCACGATCCACGACGTCGCACAACTGGCCGGAGTGTCCCGGCAGACGGTGTCCCGGGCGGTCAACGACAAGGGTGAGATCGACCCCGCCACCAAGGAGCGCGTCCTGGAGGTGGCCCGCCTGCTGGACTACCGGCCGAGCCGGTTCGCGCGGGGGCTCGTCCGCAAGGGCGCGGTGACGGCGGGGCTGGTGATCCCGGATCTGATGAACCCGTTCTTCCCCGAGGTGGCCGCCGGTGTGCTGGAGGCGGCCGAGGAGCGTGGCTGGCAGGTCGTGGTGTGGGACTCCCGTACGGACGAGAACCGGGAGTTGGAGGCCCTCGACATGCTCTCCCATCAGGCGGACGCGGTCGTCGGCTACTTCAAGAACCCGGACGCCGTACTCGCCCGGCACCTCGGAGGCGTACCGACGGTGGTGCTCGAACGCGGGCCGCACCAGACCCGGTTCGGAGCCGTCGGCATCGACGCCGCCGCCGGTGTCGAGCAGGGCGTGGCCCATCTGGTGCGTGCGGGGCATCGCAGGATCGGCATGCTCGACGGCGATCGGATCGACGCCCCCGGCCCCCGTCGGGAGGCCTTCCTCGCCTCCGTACGGCTGCACGGACTGCCCGTCGACGAGAGGTGGGTCGTACGGAGCCCCGAGCACAGTGTGGCGGGCGGCGAGGCGGCCGTGGCCCAACTCCTCGACGTACGGCCCGAGATGACCGCCGTCTTCGGATTCAACGACCTGATCGCCGTCGGCGCGATGCGGGCGGCACGGCGCCGTGGTCTGCGGGTGCCCGACGACCTGGCCGTGCTGGGCTTCGACGGGCTGTCCCTGGGTGAGTTGGTGGAGCCCGCCCTGACCACCCTGCACATCGACAAGCGGCGTCTGGGCCGGCTGGCCGTGGAGCAGGTCGCCCGACTGAGCTCGGGTCAGGAGCCGTTGACCGGCACCGACGCATGGGTGATTCCCCAACTGGTGGTGCGGGCCTCGGCGTAGCCCCGGTGCGGGTGCGTTGCCGCTTGCTTCGGCCGCCCCTCTCCTCATCCATAGAAAGCGCCAACACAACTACTGTGCACGTCCCTTGACACTGGTTTTCGGCCGCCTCGATACTCGACGGCAACGTTCACGTGAACGTTCACGTCCCCCACGTAACCGCCCGGTTTCGCCCGCCCGACGTCGGACCGACCTCTCCACCTCAGCGACCGTCGTCGACGTCCTCGCCTCTCCCCCTCCTCCCCGGCCTTGGCATGTCCGGAAAGCGAGTGCGCGCCCATGGAATTGCGAACGATGTCCCGCAGACGACTGCTGGGGGCCTCCCTCGGCGGCGCGGGTGCCGCCCTGTTGGGCCTGTCGGGGTGCGGGAGCGACCACGGCTCCGTCTCGGCCGGCACCGATCACCTGAGCATCTGGTACTGGAACGGCGCGCTGAGCGACAAGCTCCTCGCCGTCTCCGCGCGCGGAGTGCCCGGCGTACCCGGACTGAAGGTGAAGGGCTCGCCGATCGCCGGCGACTACAAGTCGAAGCTGCGCACCAGCATGGCGGCCCGGGCGTACGTGCCGGACCTGGCCTGCGCGAACTCCGACGTCTCACTGTTCTTCCCCGACGAGGAGGAGTTCCTGGACCTGAGGAAGCTCGGCGCCGGGGCCCTGGAGGACCAGTACCTGGACTGGAAGTGGAAGAGCGGTATCAGCCCGAGCGGGAGGATGATCGGCTTCCCGCTCGACGCCGGACCGACCGCGCTCTACTACCGCCGGGACCTCTTCGAGCAGGCGGGCCTGCCCACCGAACCGGCGGACGTCGCGGAGGCGACCGCCACCTGGGACAAGTACCTCGCGCTCGGCCGGACGCTCAGGAGCAGGGCGCCCGGCAAGCCGTTCCTGGTCTCCCAGATCAGCTACGTCTTCCGGATGGCGCTGTACCAGAGTCCGAAGCAGTTCGTGGACGCCGACAACCACTTCATCGGCGACCAGCAACACGTCAAGCGCGCCTGGGACTTGGCGGTGGAGACGTACCAACAGGGGCTCAGCGCCCGGGTGCTGGACAGCACGCCCGACTACAACGCGGCCATGAGCCGCGGCCGGATCGCCTCGATGATCACGGCGGTGTGGGCCATCGGCGGACTCAAGGACGTGGCGCCGAAGACCTCCGGGGCCTGGCGGCTGACCGAGCTGCCCGGCGGTTCCACGAACTACGGCGGGTCGTACGTGACCATCACCCGGTACTGCCGTGACCCGGAAGGCGCCTTCGCCTACCTGAAGTGGCTGCTCGGGCCCGAGAACCAGCTGAAGAGCTATCAGGAGATGGCGCTGTTCCCCACCACCCCGGCCGCGTACGGCAAACCGGCGATGCGTGCACCCGACCCCTTCTTCGGCGGACAGATACCCGTCGACGTCTTCGGCCCGGCCGCGGAGAAGGCCCCGGTCATCTTCTTCAGCCCCTACGAGGACATGTGCAACACCCCCGTCTTCCAGGAGCTGACCAACGTGGAAACCCTCGGTAAGAACCCCGACAAGGCCTGGCGCGACGCCATGCACGCCTGCGAGCGGACGCTGTCCCAGCAGGGGGTGAGCTGAGATGGCGACCGTAGCGGGAGCGGCCCAGGCGCCCGCGGCCGGAAGCGGCGCCGAGGCGGCGCGAGGCGTCAACACCGGTGCCCCGCGCGGGCGTTGGCGGCGGCACGTGCCGCCGTATCTCGCCATCTCGCCGTACTACGTGCTCTTCGCGGTCTTCGGCGCCTTCCCGGTGGGTTTCTCCTTGTACCTGTCCTTCCAGGACTGGGACGGCATCGGTGACATGCGGTTCGTCGGGCTCCAGCAGTACCGGTGGCTGCTGCACGACTCGGTGTTCTGGCACTCGATCCTCAACACCTTCGAGATCTGGTTCATGTCGACGGTGCCGATGCTGTTCCTGGCCCTGGTCATCGCGTTCCTGCTGAACGCGCAGGTGCGCCACGCCACCGCCTACCGGATCGCGTACTTCATCCCGAACGTGACCTCGATGGTGGCCATGACGATCGTCTTCGGCTCGGTCTTCGCCCAAGCAGGCCTGGCCAACTCCCTGTTGAAGGCGACCGGGGTCGACGGCGTCGGCTGGCTGACGTCCTCCCTCGGGATCAAGTCGGCGATCTCCCTCATGATCATCTGGCGCTGGGTCGGCTACAACGCGCTGATCCTCCTGGCGGGCCTGCAGGCCGTTCCCACCGAGCTGTTCGAGGCGGCGCGGGTCGACGGGGCGAGCAGCCGCCAGACCCTGTTCCGGGTGCTGGTACCGCAGTTGAGGCCGGTGATCCTCTTCGCGGTCATCACGTCCACCATCAACGGCCTGCAGATCTTCACCGAGTCGCAGGTGCTCTTCTACTCGGACGACCCCGGGACCACCGGCGGGCCGGGCCAGGAAGGTCTGACCATCGTGCTCTATCTCTGGCAGAAGGCCTTCAACGACCACCAGTTCGGCTACGGCGCGGCCATCGGCTGGTCCCTCTTCGCGATCATCGCCCTCTTCGCGATCATCAACTGGCGGCTGGTGTCCGGCTCCGAGCGCGACGACCGTCCCCGTATCTCCTTGCGCAAGGGAGCCCGCAATGGCCGCTGACGACACGACCGGCGCCGGCGCGGGGCTCGCCATCGGCTCCGGCAGCAGGCTCTCCCGTATCGGTGTCCGGGTGGTGCTGCTGTTCGGTGTGCTGGTCTCGCTGTTCCCCTTCTACTGGCTCGTGGTGATGGCCTCGATCACCACCCAGGAGATCCTCCGGTTCCCGCCCCGGCTGGTGCCTGGCACCCATCTCCTGGAGAACATGCGTCAGGTGATCCACCGGATCGATTTCTTCGGTTCGCTGTTCAACACCGTCGTCGTCTCGGTGGCGGGCACGGCGCTGGTGCTGTTCTTCGACTCCCTTGCCGCGTTCGCCTTTGCCAAGTACGAGTTCCCGGCGCGGAAGGTGCTGTTCGGCATCCTGCTGGCGACATACATGATTCCCGCCCAGCTCGCGTTGGTGCCGCAGTTCGTCACCATGGCCGAGTTCGGCTGGGCCGGTTCACTCAAAGCCCTCGTGATACCAGGCGCGGCCAACGCGTTCGGCATCTTCTGGATGCGGCAGTACGCCCAGAACTCACTGCCCGACGAACTCCTGGACGCCGGACGGATCGACGGGGCCGGTTTCTTCCGCCTGTACTGGCAGGTGGCCCTGCCCCTGTTCCGGCCCGCACTGGCCTTCCTCGGCATCTTCACGTTCATCCACCTCTGGAACGACTACATCTGGCCGCTGGTCGTCCTGGTCAACCCCGACCGCCTCACCCTCCAGGTCGCCCTGGCCAACCTCAACGTGGCCTACAACACCGACTACGCCGTCGTGATGGCCGGCGCCCTGATGAGCGTGATCCCGCTGATCGTGGTGTTCCTGATCGGGGCACGGCACTTCCTGCGGGATCTGGCGGCCGGGGCGACGAAGATGTGATCGGAAATGCCGTGAATGCCTCACCCCCCGTGCCCGAATTGCGATGAAGTAGCTTTCTTATCGCCTTCTGTCTTCCCGGCACGGGGAGGTGCGGCACAGACCGTGCGGAGATGTCCGCACGGGATATGCCGAATCCCATTTGACTGCGCTATATTTCACGCCTCAACTCTCCTTGCCTATAGGCGTTTCCCTCTCTCCCCGCCTCCCGCGAATTCTTTTCGTCCCAGGCCGGCGCCACACCCGTTTCCCCCTCCGCGACACGCCTCACCGAAAGCCCCCCATTCCGTGGCCATCACCCTGCACGAGGACCGGCCGCCGGCCGGTCGCCATGCGGCCGTTCCGTCCGGCAGCCTGTTTCGACGGATCTACGCGCCACGGACCAGTGACGCCCTGGCGTTCTCCATGTCGACGTACGCGATGCCGTTGCTGGTCCTGGCCATCACCCGCTCCTCGTCGCTGACGGGCCTGGCGTTCGCCCTGGAGTGGACGCCGCGGATCGCCGCGTTCGTGCTGGCCGGCAATGTGGTGGACCGCCGGGGCGCGGCGATCGTGTGCTTCCTCGCCTCGCTGCTGCGGGCCGTGGTGCTGGCGGGGGCGGCCGTCGCACTGGTCATGCTTCCGCGCGGCACGGCGGAGACGGTGACCGTGCTGGTGCTGGCCGCGGTGACCGGCACCCTCACCCAGTTCAGCTTCGTCGCCAACGAGGCCGTGGGCGCGATCGTCACCCGGCGGGCGGAGAACCGGCCCCACGGAGTGCAGTCGGTCCTCATCGGCATCGACCAGACCGCCATGCTCGTCGGCCCCCTGCTCGCGGGCTTCCTGCTGCTGGTGGGGCCGGGCTGGATGCTCGGCTGCCTGACCGGGCTGTCGCTGCTGGCGGCCGTGCTCGGGCTGCAGACCCCGCCCACCCCGCTGCGTTCCGCGCGGCCGGACGGCGAACACACACCCGGCGGGCTGCGGACCGGGCTGCGCATGCTGCACAGACTGCCCGCCCTGCGGTGGCTGGTGGCGGGCCTGGCCTGCTCCAACCTCGCCCTCGGCCTGCTCCAGTCGGCCAGCCCCATCATCGTGGTGGAGAACTTCGGCCGCTCCTCCGCCGACGTCGGCACCCTGTGGTCCGCCGCCGCGGCCGCGACCCTGCTGGCGATCACCTGCTGCCGACTCGCCCTGCGCCGCGTCGACCTGTGGGGCGTGGGCGTCGTGTGCGCGACGTTCGCCTCCGCGGCCTGCCTCGCACTCCCCCAAGCCCCCTCCTACGCCGCCTACATGGTCCTCATCGCGCTGTTCATGGCGGGCGACGGCGGCCTCACCGTCGTGCTGCGCACCCTCCGCTCGCTGGTCATCCCGGCCACGGCCTTCGGCACCACCCTCTCCCTGACCATGCTGCTCCTGCTGCTGCCCTTCCCGGTGGCCGGCATCCTCGTCGCCGTCACCCCACCGGCGCACCTGGACACGGTCGTCCTGTGCTGCGCCGCCGTCCAGGCGGTCGCCCTGGCCATCACCTTCGTACGGCTGCGCAACGAGCCGACGCTACGCGCGTCCGCCGACCGGCCACCCCATGCCATGCTCCCCAACGAGCCGTCGACGACGCAGCGTTGACGACGGCATCCCGCGGCCATCCGGTTGAACACACGCCAGGCGGGCTCCCAGGCACGGCAGGCTCACCAGCGCGGAAGCCTCAGTTCGTAGTCGGGCCGGACGCGCCGCATGTAGGCGGTGTCGTCGCGGGCGCGCACACCCGAGTCGACGTACAGCCGGTGCAGTCGGTCGAGGGCGTCGTGGTCGAGCTCCACGCCGAGGCCGGGGCCGGTGGGAACCTTGACCTCGCCGTCCCGCAGTTCCAGCACCCCGGGGCGGACGACGTCGTCGGCCGAGTTCCACGGGTAGTGCGTGTCGCAGGAGTGGTCGAGGTGGGGGATCGTCGCGGCGACGTGGGTCATGGCGGCGAGGCTGATGCCCAGGTGTGAGTTGGAGTGCATGGACAGGGCGATCCCGAACGCCTCGCAGACGGCCGCCAGTTCACGGGTCCGGCGCAGCCCGCCCCAGTAGTGGTGGTCCGTGAGGAGCACCTGGATCGCGTTCTGCTCGATCGCGGGCCTCACGTGCTCCCAGGCGACCACGCACATGTTGGTGGCCAGCGGGAGCGGCGAGTCCTTCGCGACCTGCGCCATGCCCGGAATCGTGGCGGTCGGGTCCTCCAAGTACTCCAGTACGCCGTCCAGTTCACGCGCCACGTACGTCGACGTCCGTGCCGTCCATGCCGTGTTGGGGTCCAGGCGCAGCGGCTGCCCCGGGAAGGCCGCCGCCAGTGCCCTGATCGCGGCGATCTCCTCGTCGGGCGGGAAGACTCCGCCCTTGAGCTTGAACGACCGGAAGCCGTACCGCTGTTGCATCAGCCGGGCCTGCTCGACGATCCCGGCGGGATCCAGCGCCTCACCCCAGTCGTCGCCCACCGCGGCCCGGCCGTCGAGGGCGGGATGTTCGGCCCACTTGTAGAAGAGGTACGCGGCGAACGGCACGGCGTCACGGACCCTCCCGCCGAGCAGGTCGCTGACCGGGCGTCCGAGCAGCTTGCCCTGCGCGTCGAGGCACGCCACCTCCACCGCCGAGGTGGTCCAGCCGCGCTCGTGGGAACTGGGGACGGTCGGCAGCAGGGCGGCGTCGATCGCGGCGGCGAGGCCCGTCGTGTCGAAGACGTCCCGGCCTACGACGACCCCCGCCGCGGCCTCAAGTCGTTCCAGGCGGGTCAC
Source organism: Streptomyces sp. NPDC050508 (assembly GCF_040655155.1). NCBI lineage: Bacteria > Bacillati > Actinomycetota > Actinomycetes > Kitasatosporales > Streptomycetaceae > Streptomyces > Streptomyces sp. NPDC050508. The sequence continues at coordinate 485,541 of NZ_JBFAJJ010000001.1, read as the reverse complement.
CCCACCCGTGGACTCGCCGAGGCCCACCGTGCCGTCCTCCAGCACGAGTTGGAGGACAACCCGAAGGGCGAGGGGCTCGTGGACGCCGTTCGAGTTGAGGAGTGGCGGATCACGGAAGGCGATCGGGGTGACGATCAGCTCCCGGATCCGGTTCCCTGCCGTACTGCTCATGCGCCCCGTACCTCCAAGCCGTGATCGACGGGCCAGATCAGCCCCTGCCTGGGGTAACTACCCAGGAGCACAGGGGCCACTGCCACACCGCACGAACCGGCCGGCCCTCGGCGTCCCAGGGTGTGGGCGGCATCGCTCTCCCGCCGACCCGCAAGGAGCACCCGGGCCGTGGACGTCGAGATCCCCGCACTCGTGCGTGACACCGCCGCCCGGTTCCGGGCCGGTGTTCCCTACGCCCTGAAGGTCGTGGCCGGTCGGCTCGTCGACGACCCGGACCTGGGCGTGGCCGCCGGGATGAGCCGCCCCTTCCTGCCGGGTGCCGCGCTGCGGGTCGCCCAGCGTGAGGCGCTCTGGGCGGTCTCCAAGGCCGTGGAGTCGGGTCGCCCGGTCGTCCGCTACGGCGATGACTCGACGGGCCGTTGGCTGCCCGACGACCCGGCCGTCCTGACCGCGCTGGTCGAGCACGTGCTCGGCGAGGTCCTGCGCTACGACGAGTCCCATGACTCGCAGCTGCTGGTCTCGGCCCGTACGTGGATGGAGCGGGACCGCCGCACCGACACGGCTGCGGCGGCCCTCCACATCCATCCGAACACCCTCGCCTACCGGCTGCGCCGCTTCGGCACTCTCACCCAGCGCGACCTGACGTCGACGGGGGCCCTGGCCGGGGTCTGGCCGGCGATCCAGGCGGCGGGGGCACTGGGCCTCACCGACTGAGCCCCGCCCGCTCTCAGGCCCAGGCCGTCACCGGCACGAACGAGCTGTCCGTCCGGAAGAGGTCCGTGCCGTCCGTCGGGTCCACCCGCAGTTGGTAGTTGTAGTGGCGCAGGTAGTAGCCGGGGTAGTTGTACGACTCGAAGCGCAGCGCACCGGTGGTGGCGCCCGTCCGGGCGTAGAACGTGGCGTCCCCGGCGAAGGTCGCCGTGCCGTCGTTCGCGTCGAACCGGCCCCGGAAGTCGTAGTGGCGCAGGTAGTTGCCGGCCGAGTCCCGGAAGGAGAAGCCGGTCGCGTCGGCGAGCCCGGCCACGACCGTGAAGGTGGACGCCTGCTTCAGGGCGGTGGTGCTGGAGCTGGTGACCACCGGCAGGTTGAGCAGCGAAGACACCTCCTGCCAGTAGCGGGTCGTGTAGTTGGCGGACTGGAAGGAACGGGTGACCCCGGTCGCGAGGCTCGGGCCGCCGGACACCGTCTCCTTGATGACCGTGAAGTGGCGTGCCGTGCCGGAGAGGGTGGTCAGCGCGGTCGGCGCGGACCAGGTGGCGAACGTGTCGTAGCTGTCGCTGTAGTAGTAATTGCCGTCGCCGTAGCCGTCGAAGAAGATCCGCCAGCCGCCGTTGTCGAGCTGCACCACCGAGGGGCCCTCGCGGTAGCTGCCCCAGCCGGCCCAGTCGCCGGTCTTGGAGATCGTGTAGGGGCCGGTGAGGCTGGTGGCGGTGCCGTACTCGATGTACTTCGCCGTCTCGTTCTTGGTGAAGGCGTGGTAGGTCGAGCCGATCCGCACGATGTACGTGTCGATGTGGTTGGAGCCGATGCCGGACAGGGCGACCGGTGAACTCCACGCCGTCAGCGCCGAGTTGGACGCCTTCAGCCGGTACGGCGTGAAGATCCACTCGTCGTCGGTGGTGGAGCAGGACACGATGACGTTGACACTGCCGTCACTGTCCACGAACCACTCGGGCGCCCAGGCGCGGGACAGGTTCGTGATCGGGACCGTGTAGTCGTACAGGAACGTCCAGCTGACCCGGTCGGCACTGCGCGCGAAGCCGATGGTGGTGCTGACGTCCTCCCATGTGTGGGTGGTGTACGTCAGGTAGTAGTAGCCGTCGGTGTGCTTGAACACGCTGGCGTCGCGGATGCGGTTGCTGGGCGGGGTGTAGGCGGAGGCCTGGACGAGGCGGAAGTCGGTGGCGTCGTCGGACTGGTAGACGTTGACGGTGCCGTCGTCGCTGTTGAGGAACGGGACGATCGTGTACCGGGTGGCGTAGCCGCTCGACGGGGCGGCGGCCAGTGCCGTGCCGAGCAGTCCGGGGGCCTTGCCCAGGACGAGCGCCGAGGCGGGCAGGACGGCCATCGCGCGCAGCAGGTTGCGGCGGGACGGTGTGGGGGGACGTGTGGTCACGGGCGGCTCTCCCGGAGACTCGGACGTTCGCCATGTCGAACGTGGTTCGTGAATTCGGTCAGAAGGTAGGGGTGGGTCAGGAACACGTCAATGGTTTGCGCAGCGCTGGATGATCTCTGTGGGAAGCCTGTGGCGTACGGCTGGCGTACGGCCAACCGTCCACGCCACGCGGGAAGTTGCCGCATCCGCAGCACGCCGGGCGCCCGGACGTTACCGTTCGGTAGACACGCGCTTCCGGAGGTGCCCGCATGAAGCCCGACCGTTCCGCAGGCGTGGCCGAGTCCGCCCGCGCTCTGGCCGCCGGGGAGGTGACGGCACGGGCACTGGTCGAGGAGACGCTGGCGCGGATCGAAGCAACTCAGGCCTCCCTGAACGCCTTTCGGATCGTACGCACGGAGGCGGCACTCACCGAGGCGGAAGCCGCGGACAAGGAACTGGCCGCCGGAGTGCGCAAGCCGCTCCTCGGAGTGCCGGTCGCCGTCAAGGACGACATGGACGTGGCGGGCGAACCGACCGCGTTCGGCTGCCGCGGCGAGTTCCCGCCGCAGGCCGAGGACGGCGAGGCGGTACGACGGCTGCGGGCGGCCGGTGCCGTGATCGTCGGGAAGACGAACACCTGCGAGCTCGGGCAGTGGCCGTTCACCGAGGGGCCCGCGTTCGGCGCGACCCGCAATCCGTGGAACTCCCGTCACACGCCCGGGGGTTCGTCCGGCGGCTCGGCGGCGGCGGTCGCCGCGGGGCTGGTCCCGGCCGCGCTCGGCTCGGACGGCGCCGGTTCGGTGCGCATCCCCGCCTCCTGGACCCACCTCATCGGCGTCAAGCCGCAGCGCGGCCGTATCTCGACCTGGCCGCGCGGCGAGTCCTTCCAGGGCATCACGGTCAACGGCACCCTCGCCCGTACGGTCGCGGACGCGGCCCTGCTCCTCGACGCGGCGAGCGGCAACCACGCGGGGGACCTGCACCGCCCGCCCCCGCTCACCCTGTCGGAGGCGGTCGGCCGCGACCCCGGCCGACTGCGCATCGCCCTCTCCCTGAAGCCGCCGTTCACCGCACTGCCCGCCCGGCTGCAACTGGACGTACGGGCCCGGGTCCTCGAACTCGCCGAGAAACTGGCCCAGTTGGGCCACACGGTCGTGGAGGACGATCCGCCGTACGGTCAGATCGGGTTGACCTTCCTCCCGCGCGCCACCGTCGGTCTCGCCGAGCGGGTCCGCGAGGCACCGCACCCCGAACTCCTCGACCGGCGCACCCTGGAGGCCGCCCGTCTCGGCCGACGGCTCGGCGGCGCCCCGTTGCGGGCGGCACGGCGCGCGGAGGCGACCCTGCACGACCGGATCGGCGCGTTCTTCGGGATGTACGACGTGATTCTCGCGCCGACAACAGCCGCTCCCCCACCCCTCGTCGGCGCGATGCTCGACCTGAACGGCCTGGCCACCGACCGCGCGATGATCGCCGCCTGCCCCTACGCCTGGCCGTGGAACATCCTCGGCTGGCCCGGCGTCAACGTCCCCGCGGGCTTCGTGGCGGGCGGACTCCCGGTCGGCGCCCAGCTGTTGGGCCCGTCGAACAGCGAGCCCCTGCTGCTGTCGCTCGCCGCCCAGCTGGAGGCGGACCTGCGCTGGCACGAGCGGTGGCCGGAGCCGATCGCCACGGATTCACCGGCCGCGTAGTCCTGTTCGGCCCGTACCCTGTGACCATGCAGGATGCGTCGATGGTCGGGCTGATGGGGCGGGTCACCGGGACGGTCGGGCCCGGGCTCGTCGGCGAGGTGATCGTCCGGGTGCGCGGGGGCGCCGAGCACTTCCTCGCGTACGCCGCCACGGGCACGGACCGGATCGAGCGCGGCACCGTGGTGATGGTGGTGGAGTACCTGCCGCCGAGGACCGTCTACGTGACGCAGGCATACGACAGTTGAGCCGCCTCCGCCGCAGGTGAGAGCGTTTCAGAGGCATATGCGTCAAGATTGCAACAAGGATCCGTCAGCGTCTGTACCCCGCTGTCGCGCAGGAGCACACTCCCTTCGTTCGGTGCCGAAAGGGCACCATCAAAAGGGGGCGTATGCCGATGGTCATCGGCGTCGTAGCGGGGGTGGCGCTTGTCGCCGTTCTCGCACTGATAGGCCTGTTCAAGTCGATGTGGCGGGTCGCGGAGCCGAACGAGGCACTCATCATCTCGGGTTCCAAGCACCGTACCGAAGGCCTTGAAGAAGGCATGGGGTTCCGCATCGTCACGGGGCGCGGCACGCTGGTGCTGCCCGGTGTGCAGGCGGTGCGCAAGATCTCGCTGGACCTCAACGAGACCGAGCTGCACGTGGATTGTGTGACCACGCAGGGCATTCCGCTCAAGGTGCGGGGCGTGGTCATCTTCAAGGTGGGCGACGACTTCGTGTCGATCGCCAACGCGGGACGGCGTTTCCTCGACCAGCAGAAGATGATGTCGGAGCGGGTGCACAACGTGTTCGCCGGTCATCTCCGGTCCATCGTGGGCGGGTTGACGGTCGAGGACATGATCCGCGACCGGGAGAAGCTGACGGGGCAGACCCGTGCCGCCTGCGGTACGGAGATGGAGAAGCTGGGTCTGATCGTGGACTCGCTGCAGATCCACGAGATCGAGGACCCGACCGGCTACATCAAGAACCTCGCGATGCCGCACGCCGCCGCCGTACAGCGGGACGCGCGCATCGCGCAGGCCGAGGCCAACCGTCTTGCCACCGAGGCCGAACAGAAGGCCGCGGCGCGGATGTCGGAGGCCACCCGGGACAGCGAGATCCTGCAGGCCGGCTACCAGGCCGAGCGCGACAAGGCGGCGGCGAAGGCCAGGCAGGCCGGACCGCTCGCGGACGCCGCCGCCCGGCAGGACGTCGTCGTACAGGAGACCCGGATCGCCGAACTCGACGCCCTGCGGCGGGAACAGCAGCTCCAGGCGGACGTCCGCAAGCCCGCGGACGCCCAGGCGTACGAGACGAGGGCCCGCGCCGAGGCCGAGCGCGACGCACGGATCTCCGCGGCTCAAGCCAAGGCCAAGGAGACCGAGTTGGCGGCCGAGGCCGAGGCGAACCGGATCAAGACGGCCGCGAACGCCGAGGCCGAGGCGACCCAGGCACGAGGTGTGGCCGCCGCGACGGCCACCAGGGCCACCGGTGAGGCCGAGGCTGCCACCGCGCAGGCGAAGGGGCTCGCCGCCGCCGAGGCGACACGGGCCCAGGGTCTCGCCGAGGCGGAGGCCATCAAGGCGCGGGCCGCTGCTCTCGCCGAGAACCAGGAGGCCGTGGTCGCGCAGCAACTCGCGGAGAACTGGCCGGAGATCGTGAAGGCCGGCGCGTCCGCGTTCGGCAGCGTCGACAACATGGTGGTCCTCAACGGGGCCGACGGCATGGCGGAGATGCTCGCCAAGGCGCTCACGATGGGCGGCACGGGACTCGGTCTGGCCCGCCAGCTGCTCTCCTCGATGAACCAGAACGGACAGACCCCGAGCGGGACTTCGGCCCTGAACGGAGTCACGGCTCCGCCGTCGCAGAAGGTGCCGGTGGAGAAGGAGTAGCGGTGATCGTCTGACGGGCGCCCGGCGTCCGAGGTCACGGAGGCACGTTCTAAGGTGCCTCCGTGACCGCCTTTACCGATGAGAACGTTCCGGGCCGCTTCGGCCCCTCCGCCACGACCGAGGCCGACCCGCGTGAGGTCGGCAAGGTCCGTACCGAGTACTCCCCCGCGCACGACGGCGACCCGGACCCCGGTGAGATCGTCTGGACCTGGGTGCCGTTCGAGGAGAACGACGGCCGGGGCAAGGACCGCCCGGTCCTCGTGGTGGCCCGTGAGCACGGCGGGACCCTGCTCGCCGTCCAGCTGTCGAGCAAGCGCCATGACGGCGACCGCGAGTGGGTGGCGATCGGCAGCGGCCCGTGGGACAAGTCCGGGCGCGACTCGTGGGTCGACGTGGACCGCGTCCTGCGCCTGCACGAGGACGGCATGCGCCGCGAGGCCTGCGCGATCGACCAGATGCGCTTCAATCTCGTCCGGCACCGGCTGCACGAGCGCTACGGCTGGACCTGAGCGACTAGCCCTGCTGGAGCTGACGCTCCGGAAAGGCTCGTACGAAGGCGTCCCGGACCGTGGCACCCGGCGTGCGGTCCAGGACTCCGAACACCACGTGCTCGAAGGCCGCGGCGAATCGCCCGCCCGGCCCGAGCAGCGTGCGGAAGGCGCCCGCGACCTGCGCCGGGTCGTTCCGGAAGACCCCGCAGCCCCAGGCGCCCAGGACCAGCCGCCGGTAGCCGTGCGACACGGCCGTCTCCAGCACCCGCTCCGCCCGTACGGCGACGGCGTGCGGCAGCTCTGCCGCGCGCTCCGGCGCCGTGCGCAGGACGACCCCGGCGTTCGGCGCGGCGGCGGTCAGGAATCCGGCGGTGTACGGCTCGTCGAGGAGCCGTCCCTTGTCGTCGCGGAAGACGGGGACGGCCGGTGAGTGGATGACGCGGTCCGTGTAGAACGGGTCGCGGTGGGCGCGGTGATGGTCGTAGAAACCTCGGGCCTCAAGCAGGCACGTGTACAGGGCGGAGGCTCGGCACAGGGCCTCTTCCTGGGCCTGCGCGCCGTTGAGGAAGCCGCCGCCGGGATTGCGGGCGGAGGCGAAGTTCAGGACGGCGACCGGGCCGGTCAGTCGGCGGGCGGCCTCCAGGCTGCTCTCGCCGGTGACCTCGAAGAGCGTCTCCACGGGCGAGAACGGTGGTGTCCGCACCGGTTCCGGTCCGTACAGGCGCGTGCCCGCGCGGGCCGCCTCCGTCTCGTCGGCGATGGACACCTCGTGCCCGTCCGCCGCGCGGTAGCTCCCGGCCGCGACGATCTGCTCGGTCTGCTGCGCGATGCCGCGCAGGCGCGCGCTCATGGCATAACCCCCGTGTACGCCATGGGCGCACGCCCCGCGACCTCCCCCGTGATCTCCCCCGTCGTGCTCATATACGCATCCTGAGCGATGCTGGTCGTGCGATGCAACGGAGTTTCCGGGCCCCGCGAACGGCCGGCGAACCAGAGATTACGGATCCCGAACGTGCCGATACGCACCCTTGTGCGAATCGACGCGAGGGTCTTGGGTGGGACGAGTGTGCCGGCCCGGAACCCTTCCGACACCTGGCCGGTGGCATGGTGGAATCTCAGGAGGATCCCGACATGTCCGATACGGCAAGTGACTGTAGCGACTGTACGGAGCCCCGTACCGCGGTCACCGAACCCGAGGTGGAAGCCCTGGTCAGGGGCATCTGCTTCAAGACCGGTCCGCCCCGAACGCTCGGGGTCGAAGTGGAATGGCTCGTCCACGAGCTGCGCCTGCCGCAGCTCCCCGTGACACCCGAACGACTGGAAGCGGCGTACGCCGCTCTGAAGACCGTGCACCTGAGGTCGGCGCTCACCGTAGAGCCCGGCGGCCAGCTGGAACTCAGCTCGTCGCCCGCCGCCTCCCTGATGGAGTGCATCGGTACCGTCTCCCAGGATCTCGACACCGTCCGGGCCGTGCTGCGCCGCGACAACCTGGGGCTGGTCGGCGTCGGCCACGATCCCTGGCACCCGCCGCGCCGGTTCCTGCACGAGCCGCGCTACGACGCCATGGAGCGCTGCCTCGACCGCACCGGCAGCGCGGGCCGCCGCATGATGTGCACCTCGGCGTCCGTGCAGGTGTGCCTGGACGCCGGTTACGAGGAGCCGGGTCCGCTCGGCCTCGGGCGGCGCTGGTGGCTTGCGCATCAGCTGGGCGCGGTCCTGGTGGCCGCGTTCGCCAACTCCCCGCTGGTCGGCCGCAGCCCCACCGGCTGGCGCTCCACCCGACAGTTGATCTGGATGGAGATCGGCCCCGGCCGTGCGGGCGGACCCCCACTGGACGCGGAACCGCGCGACGCCTGGACCGACCACGTCCTGGACTCGCCGGTGATGTGCATACGGCAGGACAGCGGCCCGTGGGACGTGCCCGAGGGGCTGACCTTCCGGGAGTGGATCAGGTCGGGGGCGCCCCGGCCGCCGACCCGCGAGGACCTCGACTACCACGTCACGACACTGTTCCCACCGGTCAGGCCGCGTGGCCATCTCGAACTGCGCATGATCGACGCGCAGCCCGGGGACGACGGCTGGATCGTGCCGCTGGCCGTGACGACGGCGCTGTTCGACGACCCCGAGGCCGCCGAGACCGCCTACCGGGCCGTGAAGCCGCTGGCCGAGCGGACCCAGGGGCTGCCCGCGCCGCACAATCCGCTGTGGATCGACGCGGCCCGCTACGGACTGTCCGACCCGGAGCTGCAGGAGGTCGCCCTCGTCTGCTTCGCGGCGGCGCTGGAGGCCCTGCCCCGGCTCGGCGCCACAGCCGAGGTCACGGACGCCGTCCGCGCCTACTTCGACCGCTATGTCGTCCGGGGCCGCTGCCCCGCCGACGATCTGCTCGACCGCGTGCGTGGCACGGACAGCCGCCCGCACGGGAAGGACATCCGCACATGACCGACGCCGACACCGCCGCCGACACCTCTGCTGACATCGATATCGAGGCGCTCAGGCAACGGGCGTTGACCACCCTGACCACGGCCCGGGACCGCACCACGCTCCTGACGAGCTGTGTGGACGAGCCCGAACTCACCGCCCAGGTCTCGCCGTTGATGTCCCCGCTGGTCTGGGACCTCGCACACATCGGCAACCAGGAAGAACTGTGGCTGCTGCGGGCCGTCGGCGGCCGGGACGCGATGCGGCCCGACATCGACGGCCTCTACGACGCGTTCGAGCACCCGCGCTCCGAACGCCCCTCGCTGCCGCTGCTGCCGCCCGCGGAGGCCCGGCAGTACGCGGCCGAGGTGCGCGGCCGGGTCACGGACGTACTGGAGAGCCACGCCTTCCGCGGGACGCGACTCACCGAGATGGGCTTCGCCTTCGGGATGGTCGCCCAGCACGAACAGCAGCATGACGAAACGATGTTGATCACCCATCAGCTCCGCACGGGCCCGCAGGCGTTGACCGCCCCTGACCCGGAGCCGGTCCCGCTGTTCACCGGCCCGTCCGAAGTCCTCGTCCCCGGCGGCCCGTTCACGATGGGCACCTCCACCGAGCCGTGGGCACTGGACAACGAACGGCCCGCGCACCGCCGCGAGGTGGCCCCGTTCTACATCGACACGACCCCGGTGACGAACGGCGCGTATCTGGCGTTCATCGAGGACGGCGGCTACGACGACCCGCGCTGGTGGACGAAGGAGGGCTGGGCGCACATCCGCCGCAACTCCCTTACGGCGCCGGGGTTCTGGCGCCGAGAGGCGGGCCAGTGGCTGCGGCGCCGGTTCGGCGTCACGGAGGTCGTACCGCAGGACGAGCCCGTGGTCCACGTGTGCTGGTACGAGGCCGACGCCTACGCCCGCTGGGCCGGACGCCGGCTGCCCACCGAGGCCGAGTGGGAGAAGGCGGCCCGGCACGACCCGACGGCCGACCGCTCGATGCGCTACCCGTGGGGCGACGCCGACCCGGCCCCCGAGCATGCCAACCTCGGCCAACGCCACCTGCGCCCGGCCCCCGCCGGAAGCTATCCCGAAGGCGAATCACCGCTCGGCGTACGCCAGTTGATCGGTGACGTGTGGGAGTGGACGTCGAGCGACTTCCTGCCGTACCCGGGGTTCAAGGCGTTCCCGTACAAGGAGTACTCGGAGGTGTTCTTCGGCCCGGAGTACAAGGTGCTGCGGGGCGGCTCGTTCGCGGTGGACGAGGTGGCCTGCCGGGGCACGTTCCGCAACTGGGACTATCCGATCCGGCGGCAGATCTTCTCCGGCTTCCGTACGGCCCGCTCGGGAGCCGTCTGATGTGCCGTCACCTGGCGTACCTGGGACCCGAGGAGCCGCTCGGCCGACTCCTCGTGGACCCCGCGCACAGCCTGTACCGCCAGTCCTGGGAGCCTCGACGCCAGCGGCACGGGACGGTCAACGCCGATGGTTTCGGGGTGGGTTGGTACGCGGAGGGCGACCCGGTGCCGGGCCGCTACCGGCGGGCCGTACCCATCTGGGGCGACCAGTCCTTCGCCGACCTGGCCCGCGTGGTCCGTTCGGGGGCGCTGCTGGCCGCCGTACGGGACGCGACGTTCGCGGGCGCGGACGGGGAGGCCGCGGCGGCGCCGTTCGCCGCGGGCCCCTGGCTGTTCAGCCACAACGGCGCGGTCACCGGCTGGCCCCGGACACTGGCGGCCCTGGCCCAACGCCTGCCGCCGGTGGACCTGTTGTCCCTGGACGCCCGCTGCGACTCGGCGTTCGTCTGGGCATTGGTCCTGAGCCGGCTGCGGGCCGGTGACGCGGAGGGCCAGGCGCTGGCCGACACGGTGACGGAGGTCGCTCATGCGGCCCCCGGCTCCCGCCTCAACCTCCTTCTCACCAACGGCGAGGCGATCGCCGCCACGGCTTGGGGCGACAGCCTCTGGTACCTCTCGGAGCCCGGCCGCCGCACGGTCGTGGCCTCCGAGCCCTACGACGACGACCCGAACTGGCAGGAGGCCCCCGACCGCACTCTGCTCACCGCAACCCGCACCGAGGTCCTCCTGACTCCGTTGAAGGACCTAGCAGCCGCACCATCGAAGGAGCCCCGCACGTGAGCCCGTTCCTTCTCACCCGCACCCTGCCCGAGGACGCCACCGACGCGGCCCTGCGCGCCGACGTCCTGGAGGGCCTCACCCGCACCCCGAAGACGCTCCCGCCGAAGTGGTTCTACGACGCCCACGGCAGCGAACTCTTCGAGCAGATAACCGAGTTGCCCGAGTACTACCCCACGCGCGCCGAGCGGGAGATCCTCGTCGACCGGGCCGGCGAGATCGCCGCGGCGACCGGCGCCCGCACGCTCGTCGAACTGGGCTCCGGCTCCTCGGACAAGACGCGCCACCTGCTGGACGCGCTGACCGGCCTGGCCGTGTACGTCCCGGTCGATGTCAGCGAGAGCGCGCTCACCCAGGCCGGGCACGCCCTCATCGAGGAGCGGCCGGGTCTCGACGTGCATGCCCTGATCGCCGACTTCACCGGGGACCTCACCCTGCCGGAGACACCAGGCCCGCGCCTGCTGGCGTTCCTGGGCGGCACGATCGGCAACCTGCTCCCGGCGGAACGCGCCACGTTCTTCGCCGGCCTGCGCTCACTCCTCTCCCCCGGCGACGCGCTGCTGCTCGGCACGGACCTGGTGAAGGACGAGCAGGTCCTGGTCAGGGCGTACGACGACGCGGCCGGGGTGACGGCCGCGTTCAACAAGAACGTCCTGACCGTGGTCGACCGCGAGCTCGGCGCCGATTTCGACGCCGCCGCCTTCGACCACGTGGCCCTCTGGGACACGGACAACGAGTGGATCGAGATGCGGCTGCGCTCCCGCACGGACCAGACCGTGAAGATCCCCGCGCTCGATCTCGCCGTCGACTTCACGGCCGGTGAGGAACTCCGCACCGAGATCTCGGCGAAGTTCCGCAAGGAGGGCGTGCGGTCCGAACTGGCGGCGACCGGGCTGGAGTTGACCCACTGGTGGACCGACCGGGAAGGACGCTTCGCGCTGTCGCTCAGCGTGGTGCGCTGACGGCGGGTGACGGGCCGTCTCGCGCACTGCCGCGCCTTGGGGCACGGTGGAGTTCGGAGTGACGCGTGACGCGCCCGTCACGGCCGAGAGGAGTACCCGCATGTCCAACCACACGTACCGGGTCACCGAAATCGTCGGGACCTCTCACGAGGGCATCGACCAGGCGATCCGCAACGGCGTCGCCCGCGCCGCGCAGACCCTGCGCAGCCTGGACTGGTTCGAGGTGACGCAGGTCAGGGGCCAGATCGAGAACGGACAGATCGAGCACTTCCAGGTCGGCCTGAAGGTCGGCTTCCGCATCGAGGACGAGGACTGACAGCCGCAACGGCGAGAGCCCTCAGGTCCGGCCCTCCCCCTCCTGTGCCGCCTCCAGCGCGGCGGAGGGGGCGGTCCAGCGGGCCCGTACGACCCTGAACCCGGCCCGTTCGGCGTCGTCGCAGACCAGTTCGTCGTCGTCCACGAGGACCCGGATATCGCGGTCGCGGGCGAGCCGCTTGAGCTTCTCCAGCTTGGTGCGCCGGGCGGGCCTGCGGTCGTCGTTGCGCCGCATGAAGACGCGCCCCTCGGGCAGCCCCTGCGCGGCGAGCCAGGCGAGCGTGTCAGGTCGGCAGCGCTCCGGCCGCCCGGTCAGGTACACGACCTCGCACTCTTCGGCGCACTCCAGCGCGAGCGCGACGCCGTCGGCCAACGGCGGGTCCTGCGGCGCGGCACCGAAGAAGCCGTCCCAGTCGCGCGGCTTGTTCTCCAGGAACCGCTGCCGGTGCGCCGTATCGGCGAGGGTGTTGTCGAGGTCGAACACGGCGAGCGGGCGCTTGTTGTCGGCAGTCACCCGCCCACCCTAAACAGCCGGGCCCGCCACCCCGGCAACGGCCCGCAAGAGGCCTGGCCTCATGCTTCTTGCATGTCTGCCGCCACTCCCGCCCCCCGTACGTTCCTCATCGGCGCCGCCCGTGAGCGGCCCTGCACCCTGGTCGTATGCCGGGGCTGCTGCTGCGGCGACCCGCGCAAGCACCCCGGCACCGACCACGCCTGGCAGCTGGAACGGCTGCGGTCCGGCGCCGCCGAGCACGGTTTCGCCGTCCGTACGACGGACTGCCTGGGCCCCTGCGACCAGGCCAACGTGATCGTGGTCCAGCCGTCGGCCGCGGGGCGTCGGGCCGGTGGGCGGCCGACCTGGGTCGGGTTCGCGATGGACGACGACTGTACGGAGGAAGTGCTGGAGTGGGCGGCGGCGGGCGGGCCGGGGCTCGCGGAGCCGCCCGTCACCCTGGAGCTGCAGTTCATCGCCCCGCCCCGGGACGCACGCGTCCGGTCCCGGCGGTGAGAGCCGTGCACGCAACCCCCGATTGTTAATGGGATCCATTTTCATATAGCGTCCTCGGTGCCTGCCCGCCCACCGAGGAGGAATCCCCATGGCCGTCCCCAAACGGAAGATGTCCCGCAGCAACACCCGCCACCGCCGCGCCCAGTGGAAGGCCACGGCGCCCGCTCTCGTGCCGGTCACCGTCGACGGCGTACGCCACCTCGTCCCACAGCGGCTGGCGAAGGCGTACGAGCGCGGGCTGCTGCGCCCCGAGGACTGACCGGCACGGGAATGCCGGGGCCTCCCGGGCGTTGAAGTGGACGTGAGCTCCGTGATCGCCTCGACCCCGTTCTCCGTCCTCGACCGCTCCCGCACCCGCGAGGGGCACCCGCCCGCCGAGGCGCTGCGCGACACCGTGCGGCTGGCGCGGGAGGTCGAGGAGCTGGGCTATCACCGGTTCTGGGTGTCGGAGCACCACGGCGTGCCCGGGGTCGCCGGTTCCGCGCCGACCGTGCTGGCCGCCGCCGTCGCCTCGGCCACCCGGAGCATCCGGGTCGGGACGGGCGGGGTGATGCTGCCCAACCACCAACCCCTGGTCGTGGCCGAGCAGTTCGGCGTACTGGAGTCGCTGTTCCCGGGCCGGATCGACATGGGGCTCGGCCGCTCGGTGGGCTTCACCGACGGCGTGCGCAAGGCGCTGGGCCGCGACAAGGACGACGCCGACGACTTCGCCGGGCAACTCGACGAACTCCTCGACTGGTTCCGGGGTACGTCACCCACGGGCGCGCACGCACGGCCCTCCGAGGGCCTGAGCGTGCCGCCGTTCGTGCTCGCGATGGGCGAGGGCGCCGACATCGCGGCCCGGGCCGGTCTGCCGATGGTGATCGGCGACCTTCGCAACCGGGAGAAGATGCGGCGCGGAATCGACCACTACCGCGCCGGCTTCCGGCCCTCCCCGTGGGCCGCGAACCCGTACGTCGTCATCTCCGGCACGATCGCCGTCGCCGCCACCCCCGAGGCTGCCCGCCGACTCCTCGTCCCGGAGGCCTGGTCGATGGCGTACTCGCGCACCCACGGCACCTTCCCGCCACTGCCACCCGCCGAGCGCGTGGAGCAACTTCCCATGACCGACAAGGAGTTCGGCTTCTACGAGGCCGGACTCGCCGGACAGCTCGCGGGCACCGAGGAACAGGTGGCCCACGAGCTGGAGACGGTGCTGAAGGAGACGGGGGCCGACGAGGTCCTCGTCACCACCAGCACCTACGACTGCGAGGCCCTGCTGGACTCCTACCGGCGGCTCGCCTCGCTCATGGCGTGAGCACCATCCGGAAGCGCGCCGCGCCGGACAGCATCCGCTGGTAGGCCTCGCCGGCCTGGTCCAGGGGCACCGTCTCCACCATCGGACGGATGTTGTGCAGCGCGCTGAAGGCCAGGGTGTCCTGCACGTCCTGCGCGGTGCCGGACGGATGGCCCCGAACCACCTTGGCGCTCATGAGCAGTTGGAGCGGGCTGATCCCCAACGGCGCGGTGTCCGCCCCGATGACGACCAGCTCGCCACGGTGCCTCAGCCCCTCCACGGTCGCCGTGGCGGCGTCGGCGTTGCCCGCCGTGGCCAGTACGACCTTGGCGCCGCCGAGTGCCTTCAGCGCGTCCGCGACGTCGGTGTCCGCCGTGCTGTCGACGTAGTGGTGCGCGCCCAACTGTTTGGCGAAATCGGCCTTTTCGGGACCTCGCGCGATCGCCACGGTCTCGAATCCCATCGCGACCGCGTACTGCACGCCCAGGTGGCCGAGGCCACCGAGTCCGAGTACGGCCACCAGGTCTCCCGGTCCTGCCGAACTGCGCCGCAGCCCGTTGAAGGTGGTCACGCCCGCACACCCCATGGGCGCGGCGGCGCTCGCCGACAGCCCCTCCGGGATCCGGGCGAGTGCGTCGACCGGCGCCACGGTCATCTCCGCGAAGCCTCCGTCGTACGCCCAGCCGGGCACCTTCAGGTTCTCGCAGACGATGAAGTCGCCCTGCCTGCACGGGGTGCAGTGGCCGCAGCTGCCGCCGAACCAGCCGACGGACACCCGGTCGCCGACCCGCCAGCCGCTGTCCGAGGCACCCTCGCCGAGCGCGTCGATGTGCCCGGCGATCTCGTGCCCGGTGACGAGCGGGAACCGTACGCCCGGCACTCCGGCGTTCACGAAGAAGGTGTCGCTGTGGCAGATCCCGCAGGCTTCCACGGCGATCCGCACATGGCCCGGTCCCGGCTCCGGCACGTCTCGCTCTACGATCGTGAACTCGCCGCCGGCCGCGCCCACTTGCGCGACTCGATAACTGCTCATGCCTGTCTCCCAGAGGGGTGCGAATGCGGCTCGGCTAGTGCTCGGCCGCCTGGCGTGCCCTGATCTCGATCGTGCCGTCGCTCGCGTCGACCAACGCCCGGTCGCCCGCGTTGAGTTCACCGGCGAGCAGCATGTCGGCGAGCCGGTCGTCGACCTCGCGCTGGATGGTGCGGCGCAACGGGCGGGCGCCGAAGTCGGGTTGGTAACCGAGGTTCGCGAGCAGGTCCGCTGCCGCGTCCGTGACCTCCAGGGTGACGTCCTGGGCGTGCAGCCTGCGCCGGGTGTGTTCCAGCAACAGGTCGACGATGTCGCGCAGTTGGGCGCGTTCCAGGCCGCGGAAGACGATGATCTCGTCGATGCGGTTGAGGAACTCGGGGCGGAAGTGCTGGTTCAGGACCGGCATCACCGTCTCGCGGACCTTGGCGTAGTCGTCGACGCCCGCCGCGAGGATGCGGTCGGCGCCGATGTTGGACGTCATGATGACGACGGTGTTCTTGAAGTCGACCGTGCGGCCCTGCGAGTCGGTGAGCCGTCCGTCGTCGAGGAGTTGCAGCAGCGTGTTGAAGACGTCGGGGTGCGCCTTCTCGACCTCGTCGAGCAGCAGCACGGCGTACGGCTGCCTGCGGACTGCCTCGGTGAGCTGACCGGCCTCCTCGTGGCCGACGTATCCGGGAGGCGCGCCGACCAGGCGGGAGACGGTGTGCCGCTCCTGGAACTCGCTCATGTCGAGCCGGATCATGCGGCTCTCGTCGCCGAAGAGAGCGGCGGCGAGGGCGCGGGCGAGTTCCGTCTTGCCGACGCCGGTAGGGCCGAGGAAGAGGAAGCTGCCGATGGGCCGGTTCGGGTCGCTCATGCCGGCCCGGGCGCGGCGTACCGCGCGGGCGACGGCGGTGATGGCCTCGTCCTGCCCGACGACCCGCTCGTGGAGGTGCTCCTCCAGCTTCATCAGCCGGGCGCGTTCCTCCTCGGTGAGCTGGGCGACAGGGATGCCGGTGGTGCGGGAGACGACCTCGGCGATGTCCTCGGCGGTGACCTTGGGCGCCTGCTCCTCCGCCGAGCCGCCCGCCTTCAGCTCGGCCTCGGTGTCCTTGATCCGGTCGCGGAGTTCCTTGGCCCGCTCGTACTCCTCGTCGGCGACCGCCTGATCCTTCTCCCGGTTGAGGGCGGCCAGCCGATCCTCGACCTCGCGGTTGTCGGGCAGCGGGGTCTTGGCGCGCAGCCGTACCCGTGCCGCGGCCTGGTCCATCAGGTCGATGGCCTTGTCGGGCAGGAAGCGGGCGGTGATGTAGCGGTCGGACAGTTCGGCCGCCGCGACGACCGCCTCGTCGGTGATACGGACCTGGTGGTGGGCCTCGTAGCGGTCGCGCAGGCCGCGCAGGATCTCGATGGTGTCGTCGACGGTCGGTTCGCCGATCAGGATGGGCGCGAAGCGGCGCTCCAACGCGGAGTCCTTCTCGATGTACTTGCGGTACTCGTCGACGGTGGTGGCACCGATGAGGTGCAACTGCCCGCGGGCCAGGGCGGGTTTGAGCATGTTGCCCGCGTCCAGGGCACCGTCCCCACCTCCACCCGCACCGACGACGGTGTGCAACTCGTCCAGGAACAGCACCAGTTCGTCGCTGTGCTCGCTCACCTCGTCAAGGAGCTTCTTCAACCGCTCCTCGAACTCGCCCCGGTACTTGGTGCCGGCGACCATCCCGGCCAGGTCCAGCGACACGAGCCGCTTGCCCGCCAGGGTCTTCGGTACGTCACCGGCGACGATGCGCTGGGCGATGCCCTCGACGACGGCGGTCTTGCCGACACCGGGGTCGCCGATGAGGACGGGGTTGTTCTTGCTGCGCCGGGACAGCACCTCGATGGTCTGCTCGACCTCCTCGTCCCGCCCGATCACCGGGTCGAGCCGCCCGGCGCGGGCGTCCTCGGTGAGGTCACGCCCGTACTCGTCGACGGTGGGCGTGCTGCTGGGCCGCTTCCGCTCGGGCTCGGCACCGGTGGGCACCCGGTCGCCCTCCCAGCCGCTGCCCGCGAGGGCCTGCCCTGCCGCCGACTCGGGGTTCGCGGCCAGGGCCCGCAGCAGGTGTTCGGGGCCGATGTACGAGGAGTCCTCGGCACGCGAGATCCGGTACGCGTCGAGCAGGGCCCGCTTGGCCGCCGGGGTGAGCGTGGTGGGTTCGGTCTTCGGGCCGCCGTCCGCGCCGGCGGTCAGCCGCTCCCGGATCCGGTCGGGGTCCGCGCCCGCCTCGGTGAGCAGCCGTCGGGTCGAGTCCTGCTCGGTGGCGGCGGCGAGCAGATGCCGGGCATCCAGTTCCTCACTGCCCTCGACGGCGGCGATGTCCCGCGCCTGGGCCACCAGCTCACGGGCCCGTTCGGAGAGAAGACTCCCGATGTCGACGCGCTGGGCCCGGCGTGCCGGTGACGCCGGCCCCGAACCGCCGAAATACCGGGACATCAGCTCGTCGAATTCCTCGAAGGGGCTGCGTCCGAAACCGAATCCGGGAGTGCTCATGACCACGGACCTTCCGTGCGGCGACTGTGCGGCTACTGACATCCGTGTCTTCCAACGTGGCACAGCGCGGACGCCCCCGCACCCCCGCAGGTCACCGGGCGGCACACGGCGTGCTCGCATAGACTCGCCGGGTCATGCACAGCCCCGGCACCCCCCGCACCCCCTACGTCCCCGACTCCTACGTCCGTGTCCGCGACGCCCGCGAGCACAATCTCCAGGGCGTCGACGTCGACATCCCGCGGGACGTGTTGACCGTGTTCACAGGCGTCTCCGGCTCCGGAAAGTCGTCCCTCGCGTTCGGCACGATCTACGCGGAGGCCCAGCGCCGCTACTTCGAGTCCGTGGCGCCGTACGCCCGCAGACTGATCCACCAGGTGGGCGCGCCGAAGGTAGGCGAGATCACCGGCCTGCCCCCGGCGGTCTCCCTCCAGCAACGCCGCTCGACCCCCACCTCCCGCTCCTCGGTGGGCACGGTCACCAACCTCTCCAACTCCCTCCGGATGCTGTTCTCCCGCGCCGGCGACTACCCGCCCGGCGCCGAACGCCTCGACTCGGACGCCTTCTCCCCCAATACGGCGGCGGGCGCGTGCCCGGAGTGCCACGGCCTCGGCCGAGTCCACCGCACAACCGAGGCATCCCTCGTCCCCGACCCCTCGCTGTCGATCCGCGAGGGCGCGATCGCCGCGTGGCCGGGCGCCTGGCAGGGCAAGAACCTGCGCGACATCCTCGACACCCTCGGCTACGACGTGGACGTGCCGTGGCGCGAACTCCCCGGCGCCGAACGGGAGTGGATCCTGTTCACGGACGAACAACCGGTGGTGACGGTCCACCCGGTCCGGGACGCGGACCGCATCCAACGCCCGTACCAGGGCACGTACATGAGCGCCCACCGCTACGTCATGAAGACGTTCTCGGACACGAAGAGCCCCACCCTCCGCACCAAGGCGGAACGCTTCCTGACCAGCGCCCCCTGCCCGGTCTGCGGAGGCAGCAGACTGCGTGCCGAGTCCCTGGCGGTGACCGTCGCGGGCCGCACGATCGCCGACCTGGCCGCACTGCCGCTTGCGGAGTTGGCGGGCACGCTCAACGGCACATCGGAAGCGGCACGCGTCCTGACCGAGGACCTCACCTCCCGCATCGCCCCGATCCTCGAACTGGGCCTCGGCTACCTCAGCCTGGACCGCGCGACCCCCACCCTCTCGGCGGGCGAGCTGCAACGGCTGCGCCTGGCAACGCAGTTGAGGTCCGGCCTGTTCGGTGTCGTGTACGTCCTCGACGAACCGTCCGCCGGACTGCACCCGGCGGACACGGAGGCCCTGCTCACGGTCCTGGACCGGCTGAAAGCTGCGGGCAACTCGGTGTTCGTGGTGGAGCACCACCTCGACGTCATGCGGGGCGCCGACTGGCTGGTGGACGTGGGTCCGCTGGCCGGTGAGCACGGCGGACGGGTGCTGTACAGCGGACCGGTGGCCGGGCTGGCGGCGGTGGAGGAGTCGGCGACGTCCCGTTTCCTCTTCGACCGCTCCCCCGCTCCCGTACGCGAAGTCCGTGCGCCGCGGGGTGAGTTGAAGGTGGGCCCGGTGACCCGGCACAACCTGCGGGACGTGACGGCGGAGTTCCCGCTCGGCGTGTTCACTGCGGTAACCGGCGTCTCGGGCTCCGGGAAGTCCACGCTGATCGGCGAGATCACGGAGGAACTGGCGGGCGTGGGACGCCTGGTGTCGGTCGACCAGAAACCGATCGGCCGCACCCCACGCTCGAACCTGGCGACGTACACCGGCCTCTTCGACGTCGTGAGAAAGGTCTTCGCGGCCACGGACGAGGCCCGCCACCGGGGTTACGGCGTGGGCCGGTTCTCCTTCAACGTGGCGGGAGGCCGCTGCGAGACCTGCCAGGGCGAGGGCTTCGTCAGCGTGGAGCTGCTCTTCCTGCCGAGCACCTATACCCCCTGCCCGGACTGCGGCGGGGCCCGCTACAACCCCGAGACACTCCAAGTGACGTACCGGGGACGGAACATCGCGGAGGTCCTCGACCTGACGGTGGAGGGCGCGGCGGAGTTCTTCGCGGACACTCCGGCCGTGTCCCGCAGCCTGACCGCGCTGCTGGACGTGGGCCTCGGTTACCTGCACCTGGGCCAACCCGCCACGGAGTTGTCCGGCGGCGAGGCCCAACGCATCAAGCTGGCCACCGAGTTGCAACGCGGCCGACGCGGCCACACCCTCTACCTCCTGGACGAACCGACAACCGGCCTCCACCCGGCCGATGTCGAGGTCCTCCTCCGCCAACTCCACGGCCTCGTCGACGCGGGCCACACCGTGGTGGTGGTCGAACACGACATGGCGGTGGTGGCAGGGGCGGACTGGGTGATCGACTTGGGCCCGGGGGGAGGAGAAAAGGGCGGGAGGATCGTGGCGGCGGGCCCGCCGAGGAATGTGGCACAGGCGAGCGGAAGCGCAACGGCCCCCTATCTGGCAAACGCGCTCGCGTAAGCTGCCCTGTTTTTAGGGGCGCGGGGCTGTATCAATTTGCGGCTCCGCCGCGTGGACGCGACCAGCCCCCACGCACCCGCAGCCAACCGACTACCCCAGAAGACCGACAACCCACTCCCGGGGCAACCCATGAGTGTCATGGAGGTAGCGATAGTCCTCCTCACTCAACGGCCCCCGAAACTCCGGCCGAGACAACACCCGCCGCCCCCGCTCCAGCAGTTGAGAGAATCGCCGCTCCTCATCCAGCAACACCCCCCGCACGGTGCCGCTGTCGAGCGACTGCCGAAAATGATCAAGCGTGTGCTCAACAAGCTCCACCGGCAGATCAGACACCGTGCGCGACGGATCATCGCGACGCAAGCTCATGAGCAGCCGCCGAATCAACCGCCGCACCACATACCCACGCCCAGTGTTGGAGGGCCGTACCCCGTCCCCCAACACCACGACACTCGACCGCAGATGATCACAGACGACCCGCATCGAACGCTCGTCCAGATCCCACAACGGTGGAACCCTCCGCATCCACGGCTCGAACAGATCCGTCTCATAGACCGATCGGCACCCCTGAAGGACAGAGACAAGCCGCTCCAACCCCATGCCCGTGTCGACGTTGACCTGCCGCAGCGGCACAAGCTCACCGTCCTCGCCACGTTCGTACCGCATGTGCACGTGGTTCCAGATCTCCACCCAACGCGAATCCGTGGTCGGGCTCCCCTCCGGCCGGCCGTCGCCGGTCCAGAAGAAGATCTCGGAGTCGGGGCCACAGGGACCCACAGGCCCGTTGGACCACCAGTTCTCGTCCCGAGTCGACTCAACCGGCAACCCCAACTCCCGCCAGGTGTGCAGCGATTCAAGATCGGGCCCGACCTGTTCATCACCGCCGAACACAGTGACGTACAACTTCTCGCGCGGAATGCCAAAGCCGTCCCGCAACAGCTCGTACCCCCAACGCAGGCTCAGCGGATGGCTGTAGTCGCCCAACGACCACGATCCGAGCATCTCGAACACGGTCAGATGCGTGAGGTCGCCGACCTCGTCGAGATCCGTAGTACGCAGACAGCGTTGGAGGTTGACCAGCCGCCGCCCCTGTGGATGCGGGCGCCCCTGGAGATACGGCGTGAGCGGGTGCATGCCGGAGGTCGTGAAGAGGACCGGGTCCGAGGGCGGCGGCAGCAGCGAGCTGCCGGTGATCAGCTCGTGCCCGCGCTCTCGGTAGAAGTCGACGAAGGTACGGACGGTGTCGTCGGTGTTCATGGCGGTGAAGTCCTTCGGGTCGGTCGGGGACCGGAAGGGACCGCGGGGCAGGGTGCGAGGAGGGTGGAAACGACACGTCCCGGCGGTCCGTTTCCGGCCGCCGGAAGAGGTGAGTGAGGTCAGGCGTCGGCAGCCGGCGAGCTGGTCGCTCGCGCGGTCGCGGTGCCGGTGTGCCTGATGATCCTCATGGAAGCCACGCTAACAGGACGCCTGCGTGCCGTCCTACGGATTTTCACCGGGGACGGTGCCACCGAGGTGCAGTGGTCCCGGTGCTGGGGCTGAGCCGTCACCCCGGCCTGCGCCGCGTGGGCGAGGGAGCGGCGGTCGGGGTGACTGCCGGGCGCTATCGCCTCCCCCACCTCGACCTCGGCGACGAGCCCGCGCGTCGACACGACCCGCCACACCGAGGTGAGCAGGGAGTCGCTGCCGACGAAGGCGGGGGCGGTGCTGGCGGTGCCGTCGGTCAGGTAGTGCAGGCCGACCGGCTGGACGGGGACTCCGGCGTCCAGTGCGGCCTGGAAGACGGCCCGCCGGAAGTGACCCTGGGCCCGGCCGCACCAGGTGCTGCCCTCGGGGAAGACGGCGACCGCTCCGCCCGCGCGCAGGGCACCCGCGATGGAGGCGACCGTCTCGGGGAGGGCGCGCAGTCGGTCGCGGTCGATGAAGAGCGCTCCGCTGCCGGCGGTGAGCGTGCCGGCCACGGGCCAGTGCCGGATCTCGGCCTTGGCCAGCATCCGGGCGGGGCGTACGGCGGCCAGCAGCGGGATGTCCAGCCACGAGATGTGGTTGGCGACCAGCAGCAGTCCGCCGGTGGGCGTGGTGGTGCCGGTGATGCGGAGCCGGATGCCGGCGGACCTGACGATCGTCCGGCACCACCAGCGCACCGCGCGGGCGGGGATCCGCGCGCCGACGGGGGTGAGCGCGGCCCCGGCGGCCACCACGACCAGGACGGTCACGAAGCGCAGCACGGCGCGCGGTACGGCCGTGACGGACCCCTTCGAGTCGATGCACGACCTGGGGGTGCAGGGCGCGCTGGGCAGCCAGACGCTCATCAGGCCGGGACGAGTGAGAGGAAGTGCCGCAGATAGCGCGGGTTGACCCGGCGCATCGACAGCAGCACGTACAGGTCGGCGACCCCGAAGTCCGGGTCGTGGGCGGGCTCGCCGCACACCCAGGCGCCGAGGCGGACGTATCCGCGCAGCAGCGGCGGGAGTTCGACGCGTCCGGCGGGGCGGGTCACGCCGTCGGCGCTCCAGGGCAGCAGGGGTCGTACCCGGAACTCCTCCGGCGCGAGGTGCTTGGCGCTGACCCGGTCCCAGGTGCCGGCGGCGAGGGCGCCGCCGTCGGCGAGCGGGATGGAGCAGCAGCCGGCGAGCCATTCGTGGCCGCGGTCGATCATGTAGCGGGCTATGCCGGCCCAGATGAGGCCGATGACGGCGCCGTCGCGGTGGTCGGGGTGGACGCAGGAGCGGCCGACCTCGACGAGGCCCGGGCGGATCGAGTCGAGGGGGGCGAGGTCGAACTCGCTCTCCGAGTAGAGCCGTCCGGCGACCGCGGCCCGCTCGGGCGGCAGCAGCCGGTAGGTGCCGACGACCTGCCCGGTGACCGTGTCGCGGACGAGGAGGTGGTCGCAGTAGGCGTCGAAGGCGTCCACGTCCAGGCCGGGCTGTGGGCTGGAGAGGTGGGCGCCCATCTCCCCGGCGAAGACGTCGTGCCGCAGCCGCTGCGCGGCACGTACATCGTCCTCGTCGCGGGCGAGCGTGACGGTGTAGCGGGTCGGCGCGGCGGGCTGCGCGGGACGGTCGAGGGTGGAAACGCCGGTCATGGCTCTCCCTGATCACGGGCCGGGTTCGGCGGAGGAACAAGCTGGCCGGTTCCGTATGTCCGGTCGCAACAGTTCTTCCTACGCCGGGCGTCCTGCGCGTGACCTGTGCCCGGAGCCGGGATGTGAGCTTGTTGAACGACGTCCCCACACCCGCGCCCTCAGCGTGCGCCGTTCACTTCGGCGGGGCGCAGCGGCCGAGCCACTGCCGGGTCTCGTCGGCGCCCAGCACCCGCTCCAACACCAGGTCACCGGCCATGCCGGGGAAGAACCGGCCCGCGGGCCAGCCCCGCTCGTACGGCGGCGGGTCGAGGACCAGCACCCGTACGCCGTCAACGACCGGGATGTCGGTGGGAGTTCCCTCGTTCCACACCCATTCGCCGCCCGGGGTCACGAGGTTGAAGGTCCCGGTGGTCGGCACCTGTCCCGGGGCATTCCGGCAGACGGCCGCCTCCTGCGGGGAGGGGGCCCGCCCGGACACGTGTCCCCCGCCGATCAGGACGTCCGCGAGGAGGGTGTGCAGTTGGAAGGTGTCCCCGATGCCGGTCATCCGGAGCAGGTAGCCGGTGCCAGTGGGGCGGTGCAGGGCGAGGAGGGGTTCGTCGTCGAGAACGAGAAGGGAGTAGTGCAGGCACTTGAAGTCGTGGCCGGAGGCCTCCTGTACGACACGCACCGCGTCCAGGAGGCCGGTGCGCAGGGCGGGTTCGAGTGCGGTGCGGACCGCGGGGCGATTCAGCATCGCGACGGAGGCCATCTCCCAGCGGGGCAGCAGCCACCAGCCCAGGACGGCGTCCTGTCCGGCCCGTTCGAGCACGGCGGGTTCCGGGTCGCCCGCGTCCGGATCGGGCAGGTCCCCTCCCCCGGTCGCCTCCCATCGCTCGCAGAACTCCCCGGCGGAGGCAAGGGCCCCGGCAAGCCCTTGGAAGACGTACAGATCGCACAGCGTCGGGTCCGCACCCCGCTCGACACAGGCGCCGACCGCCACCGCCGTCAGAGCGCGCGGCCCCTCGGGCATGTCCGGCAGCAGCGCCGCGAGACGCGGCCCGGCCGCTACGAGTTCGTGCTCCTCGGCCCGGTCGAACCGGCCGTACATGGCCTGGAGCAGGCGCTGGGCCCGCTCGCCGTCCCTCTCGCGCACAGCGGTCTCGAAGCCCGCCACGGCGTCGAGAAACCGCTCCCTCCCTTTGCCTGTAAAGATCATGTGGGCAGCCTACTGAGGGGCACGGTGCTTGGCGGGACCGGGGATGAGCACCACTCCCGGTCCCGCCCGTCCGCATCTTGTCGGCGAACGTTCTTGTGCTGTAAGCGAGTTCAGCGCTTGGCGACCTTGCGGGTCGCTCGCAGCCACTCCTTGTTCATGGCGGTGATGGAGACCAGCGGGATGCCCTTCGGGCAGGCGGTGGCGCACTCACCGGCCAGCGTGCAGCCGCCGAAGCCCTCGTCGTCCATCTGCGTCACCATGTCCAGCACCCGCGTCTCGCGCTCGGGTGCGCCCTGTGGGAGGACGTTGAGGTGGTTGACCTTTGCGGAGGTGAACAGCATCGCCGCCCCGTTCGGACACGCGGCCACGCACGCCCCGCAGCCGATGCACTCGGCGTGCTCGAAGGCGAAGTCGGCGTCCGGTTTGGGTACGGCGGTGGCGTGGGCCTCGGGTGCGGCACCGGTCGGGGCGGTGATGTAGCCGCCGGCCTGGATGATGCGGTCGAATGCCGAGCGGTCGACCACGAGATCCTTGACGACCGGGAAGGCCGAGGCACGCCACGGCTCGATGTCGATCGTGTCGCCGTCTTCGAAGGACCGCATGTGGAGTTGGCAGGTGGTGGTGCGCTCCGGGCCGTGCGCGTCTCCGTTGATGACCAGGCTGCACGCGCCGCAGATGCCCTCGCGGCAGTCGTGGTCGAAGGCGACCGGGTCCTCGCCCTTGAGGATGAGTTCCTCGTTGAGGGTGTCGAGCATCTCCAGGAAGGACATGTCGGTGGAGATTCCGTCCACTTGGTAGGTGGACATGGCGCCTTCGGCGTCTGCGTTGCGTTGCCGCCAGACGCGCAGGGTGAGCTTCATGCGTAGCTCCGCTGAGTGGGGTGGACGTACTCGAAGACCAGGTCTTCCTTGTGCAGTACGGGAGATGAGCCGGTACCGGTGAACTCCCAGGCGGCCGCGTAACTGAACTCCCCGTCCCTGCGCTCCGCTTCGCCGTCCGGGGTCTGCGACTCCTCGCGGAAGTGGCCGCCGCAGGACTCGGCGCGGTTGAGCGCGTCGAGGCACATCAGCTCGGCGAGTTCCAAGTAGTCGACGATCCGGTTCGCCTTCTCCAGCGACTGGTTGAACTCCTCGCCGGTGCCCGGGACTTTGATCCGCCTCCAGAACTCTTCGCGGATCTGCGGGATACGCTCCAGCGCCTTGCGCAGTCCGCTGTCGGTGCGGGCCATGCCGCAGAACTCCCACATGAGTTCGCCGAGTTCGCGGTGGAAGGAGTCGGGGGTGCGGTCGCCGTCCACGGAGAGGAGGAGGTTGAGACGGTCCTCGGTCTCCGCCAACACCTCCTGTACGGCGGGGTGTTGGACGCCGATCTCTTCGTGGCCGGGGTGCCGGGCGAGGTAGTCGTTGATCGTCGCCGGGAGCACGAAGTAGCCGTCGGCGAGGCCCTGCATCAGCGCGGAGGCGCCGAGGCGGTTGGCACCGTGGTCGGAGAAGTTGGCCTCGCCGATCGCGAACAGGCCCGGGACCGTGGTCTGGAGGTCGTAGTCGACCCAGAGGCCGCCCATCGTGTAGTGCACGGCCGGATAGATCCGCATCGGGACCGTGTACGGGTCCTCGGCGGTGATCCGGGCGTACATGTCGAAGAGGTTGCCGTACTTCTCCTCGACGGCCTTCCTGCCCAACCGCCCGATGGCGTCGGCGAAGTCGAGGTAGACGCCCTGCCCGCCGGGGCCGACCCCCCGCCCCTCGTCGCACACGTTCTTCGCGGCGCGGGAGGCGATGTCGCGGGGCACGAGGTTGCCGAAGGCCGGGTAGATGCGCTCCAGGTAGTAGTCGCGCTCGCCCTCGGGGATCCGGTTCGGCGGACGCGTGTCGCCTTGGGCCTTCGGCACCCAGATCCGGCCGTCGTTGCGCAACGACTCGCTCATCAGGGTGAGTTTGGACTGGTGGTCGCCGGTGCGCGGGATGCAGGTGGGGTGGATCTGCGTGAAGCAGGGGTTGGCGAAGAGCGCGCCGCGCCGGTGCGCCCGCCACACGGCGGTGGCGTTGGAGTTCATGGCGTTCGTCGACAGGTAGAAGACGTTGCCGTAGCCGCCGCTGGCGAGGACGACGGCGTCCGCGAAGTACGTGTCGATACGGCCGGTGATGAGATCGCGCGCCACGATCCCGCGCGCTTTCCCGTCCACGACGATCAGGTCGAGCATCTCTGTCCGCGGGTGCATCTCGATGTTCCCGGCGGCGATCTGCCGGGACAGCGCCTGGTAGGCGCCGAGCAGGAGTTGCTGCCCGGTCTGGCCCCGGGCGTAGAAGGTGCGGGAGACCTGAACTCCCCCGAACGAGCGGGTGTCGAGCAGGCCGCCGTACTCCCGCGCGAACGGCACGCCCTGCGCGACGCACTGGTCGATGATCTCGACGGAGATCTGCGCGAGGCGGTGGACGTTGGACTCCCGCGCCCTGAAGTCGCCGCCCTTGACGGTGTCGTAGAAGAGGCGGTGGACGGAGTCGCCGTCGTTGCGGTAGTTCTTCGCCGCGTTGATGCCGCCCTGGGCGGCGATCGAGTGGGCGCGGCGCGGGGAGTCCTGGAAGCAGAACTGGACGACGTGGTAGCCCTGTTCGGCGAGGGTGGCGCCTGCGGAGCCGCCGGCCAGCCCGGTACCGACGACGATCACCGTGTGTTTGCGGCGGTTGGCGGGGTTGACGAGCTTGGCCTCGAAACGGCGGGTGTCCCAGCGCTCGTTGATCGGGCCGGTCGGGGACTTGGTGTCGGTGACGGGTTGCCCGGTCGTGAAGTCCGCGTATTCAAGGGTCATTTCAGCTCACCACTCCGGTCATGACGCCCACGGGCACGGCGATGAAGCCTGCCGTGAGCAGCAGCGCGAGGACATTGGCGACGGTCTTCAGGGCGCGGTCGCGACTGTGGCTGCCCGCGCCGAGGGTCTGCGCGGCGCTCCAGAAGCCGTGCCGGACGTGCAGGCCGAGGGCGAGCATCGCGACGATGTAGATGGTGTCGCCGTACCAGGTGGAGAAGGTGTCCACGACGTTCTGGTACGGGTGGCCCTCCTGGAAACCGCCGGAGTGCACGGTGCCGGTCGTCAGGTCGAGGATGTGCCAGACGATGAACAGGCCGAGGATGATCCCGCCCCAGCGCATGGTGCGGGTGGCGTAGCTCGCCCGGGGTTTCTTGTGCACGTACTTGCTGGGGCGCGCCTTGATGTCGCGGCGGCTGAGCTGGTACGCGGAGACGGCGTGGGCGATCACGGCGACGACGAGGACGATCCGGATGAGCCAGAGCGTCCACTCGTAGTGCATGAAGGGTTCGCCGACGGTGCGCAGCCAGTGGGCGTAGTGGTTGAACTCGCCCGCGCCGAAGAAGATCTTCAGGTTCCCGATCATGTGGACGACCAGGTACAGCAGCATGATCAGGCCGCTGACCGCCATCACTGTCTTCTTGCCGACGGAGCTGTCCCACACGGTGCGTGCCATGGACGGTCGTCGGTCCGTCCGCGTTGCCAGAGCCATGTCTACGGACGTTAGGTGCCGGACGGTCGATCGGTCCAAGACATGATCCGCCTGGATTCCATAGGCTGCGGCTATCGTGGCTGCATGCAGTTCCAGCAGCTCCAGTACTTCGTGGCCGTCGCCGAGACCCGGCACTTCACCCGGGCCGCCGATCTGGTCCATGTCGCGCAGCCCTCGCTGTCCCAGCAGATCAAGGCGCTGGAGCGGGAGCTGGGCGCGGATCTGTTCCTGCGGGCCCGCGGCAACATCACGCTCACGGACGCGGGCGAGGCGCTGCTGCCGCTGGCCCGGCGCATCCTGGCGGATGCGGACACGGCCCGGCACGAGGTCCTCGAACTGGTCCAGCTGCGCAGCGGCCGGATCAGGCTGGGTGCCACCCCGAGCCTGTGCACGGGCCTGCTGCCGGACGTGCTGCGCGCCTTCCACGACCGCTATCCGGGCATCCGGCTGCTGATCGAGGAGGGCGGTTCGCACGATCTCGTACGGGAACTCGCGCGCGGCGCCCTCGACTTGGCGCTGGTGGTGCTGCCGCTGCCCACGCCGTCACCGGCGTTGACGACGGTGGAGCTGCTGCGGGAGGACCTGGTGGTCGTGTCCTCACCGGAGGCGCCGGCGCCGGGCCGCGGACGGACTGTACGGATCTCCGACCTGGAGGGCGAGCGCCTGGTGATGTTCCGGCACGGCTACGACCTCCGCGAACTGACCGTCGCCGCCTGCCGCGCCGAGGGCTTCGAGCCCGACTTCGCGGTGGAGGGCGGCGAGATGGACGCGGTCCTCGGCTTCGTGCGGGCGGGGCTCGGCGTGGCCGTAGTCCCGCGCATGGTCGCCACGAAGTCCGGGCGGGGGCTGCGGGTGACCCCGCTGGCGCGGCCCGGGCTGCACCGGACGATCGCCCTGGCCCACCGCAGCGATGTGGCTCCGCCGCGGGCGGCCAGGGAGTTGCAGCGGATGTTGTTGGAGCGGTGAGCGGCGGGGTCTCACCGGGTCGCTGCTGCGGCTGGCGCCGGAACGCCGGCCCATCAGGACCTCACCAGATCATCGCCCCACCCGTGCCTCACCAGGTCGGAATGAACCCGCCGTCGATCACCACATCACTGCCGGTCAGGTTGGCCGCACGGTCGCCGGCGAGGAACAGGACCACGTCGGCGATCTCGGCGGGCTTGGAGAAGCGGCCCGTGACGGTGGCGCCGGCGGCCTGGGCCGCGACCTCGGCCGGGGTGAGGCCAGTGGCGGCCGACACGGTCTCGGCCACTCCGCCGCCGCCGAGCCACAGCTCCGTCTCGACCGGGCCGGGGCTGACGGTGTTGACGCGGATGCCCTTCGGGCCGACCTCCTTGGACAGTGCCTTGGAGAAGGCGACCAGGGCGGCCTTGCCCGCGCTGTAGTCGATGACCAGCGGGTCGGGCAGGGTGGCGTTGACCGAGCCGATCGTGACCACGGAGCCCTGCCCTGCGGCCAGCATCAGCGGCAGGGCGGCGCGGGTGACACGTACGGCCGTGAGGAGGTTCAGGTCGAGGGTGCGCCGCCAGTCCTCGTCGGTCACGGACAGGAAGCCGCCGGTGCGGGGCGGTGCCGTGCCGACGTTGTTCACCAGGATGTCGACACGCCCGTCGGCCGCCTCGATCAGCCGCTCGGCCGCGCCGGGCTCCGCGAGGTCCACGGCCACCCAGGTGACCGGGAACTCCTTGACCAGCGCGTCCAGCCCCTCGGTGGTGGTGCGCGACCCGGCGACGACGGTGGCCCCCGCCCGGGCCAGCGCCTCCACGACGGCCAGCCCGATGCCCTTGCTGGCGCCCGTCACTACGGCGGTCCTGCCCTGCAGTTCGGTACTCATCGAGCCCCACTCCTTCGGCGAGAGACGGTGACTGTTCGTCCGCCACGGGGAGCATCCTCTCCCGCCGACGAGTCGTGCACAGGTCCTAGTCGATGCCCGGCGGCACCGGAGTCCCCTGGTGGTAGTACATCCGCCAGCCCGTCTCCTCGTCGCGCTTGCGCCACAGGGAGGTGCGGCGGACGCGGCGGCCGTCGAAGTCCGTCTCGAATCTGAGCTGCACCAGGCCGGGGGCCAGGACGATGCCCGTGATGGCCGACGGGACGTAACGGGGACCGTCCGCCTGACTGCCCGCGTGCTCGGGCAGCCAGGCCAGCATGTGCTCGTACGTGTAGCGCCTGCCCGACGCGCCGACCTCGACGAACTCGGGGTCCAGCAGGCGGACGGCCTCGCTGCGGGAGGAGCGGACGGCCGGGTCCATGAGGGCGAGTTCGCCTTCGATCGCCTTGTTCACGTCGTCCGATGCATGTGCTTCTTGACTCACCCGCACATGATCACCCTCGAACCCGAATCTCCCGCAACCGAGTTACGGCGTCACCCCGTCGCGTCCACCAGTGCCAGGTCGTGCAGCCGCTCCGGCGGGCCCGGGCGGGCGTAGTACCAGCCCTGGGCCGTGTCGCAGCCCAGTATGCGGAGCTGTTCGGCCTGCGCGCCCGTCTCGACGCCCTCGACCGTCACCGCGAGGTTCAGGCTGTGGGCGAGGGAGACGATGCCCTCGACGATCTTGAGGTCGACGGGGTCGGCCGGGAACTGCTGCATGCCCTGGGTGAAGGAGCGGTCCAGTTTGAGGATGCTCACGGGCAGGCGGCGGAGGTTGGCGAGGTTGGAGTAGCCGGTGCCGAAGTCGTCGAGGGCGATGTCGACGCCCATCTCGGCCAGTCGGCGCAGCGGCTTGAGCAGGTCGTCGTCGGCGCCGATGAGCGCGGACTCGGTGACCTCAAGGCAGAGCGCGTCCGGCGCGACACCCGCGCGATCCAGGATGTCGACGGTGTCCTGCACCAGGCCGGGATGGCTGAGCTGGCAGGGCGAGAGGTTGACGTTGATGCGCAGCGGGCCGGTGGCGTCGTTGCCGCCGTGTCGTTCCTGCCACTGCTTGGCCTGCCGTACGGACTGTTCCAGGACCCAGCGGCCCAACGGCACGATCAGGCCGGTGTGTTCGGCGAGCGGGATGAACCGGTCGGGGCCCAGCACGCCGTGCTGCGGGTGCAGCCAGCGGACGAGGGCCTCGGCGCCGCGGACGCTGCCGTCGCCGAGGTGGACCAGCGGCTGGTACTCGATGAAGAACTCGTTGCGGTCCAGGGCGGCCGGGAGTGCCGTCGTCAGACCGTGCCGGGTGATGGCGCGGGCGTCGGCCTCCGGGTCGGCGAGTTCGAAGCGGTTGCCGCCCGCCGACTTGGCCCGGTACATCGTGATGTCGGCGCTGCGCAGCACCTCCGCGGGGCCGCGCTCGCCCGCCGGGCCTTCCACGATGCCGATGCTGCCGCGCACGGTGAGGTCGCGGCCGTCGATGCTGACGGGGGTGATCAGCGCGTTCATGATGCGGCCGGCGAGTTCGTCGACCTCGCGCTCGGTGTCGGGTCCTGTGGTCAGCGCCACGAACTCGTCGCCGCCGAGCCGCGCGACCATCTCGCCGGGCGCGGTCGCACAGGACTGCAGCCGGTCGGCGACCTCGACGAGCAGCCGGTCGCCGGCCGCGTGGCCGAGGCTGTCGTTGATGGTCTTGAAGCCGTCGAGGTCGAGGTAACACAGCCCGAACCGCTGGTTGTTGCCCGCGCCGAGCGCCTTCTCCAGGCGTTCGAAGAACAGGGTGCGGTTGGGGAGGCCGGTGAGGGCGTCGTGCGTCGCCTCGTAGCGCAGCCGCAGGTTCAGCAGCCGTCGCTCGGTGGTGTCCTCCATGAGGGCGAGCTGGTACTGCGGGTTGCCGTCGGCGTCGCGCAGCAGGGAGACCGTGAGGTTGGTCCACAGGACCGTTCCGTCAGGTCGGTAGAACGCCTTCTCGACGTGGTAGTGCTCGCGCTCGCCGCGGACGAGTTCGTCGTAGAGCGTCCACGTCTGCGGGGCGTCGTCGGGGTGGGTCCACTCGCGGACGTTACGGCCGCCCATGGTCTGGTCGGAGATCCCGAACATGCGCAACAGCGCGCCGTTGACCTGGAGGATGTTGCCTTCGAGGTCGGCCATGCCGATTCCTATGGCCGCGCCCTCGAAGACCGCGCGGAAGCGGGCCTCGGTCGCGTGCAGGGCCTGGGCGACCACGCCCTGGGCCTGGAGGGCGGCCACCGAGATGGCCTCCTGCTCGGCGAGGGTGCGTTCGCGCAACTCCTGGGCGAAGCCGGCGGCCATGGCGTGCTGGAGGCGGGCCGAGCGGATCCGCAGGTCCTCCTGGGAGCCGTCGCCGCCGCAGTAGAGCACCAGGTAGGCGTCGACGCACTCCAGGGTGCGGCTGAGCGCGTCGGGGTCGGTGCAGTGTGCGGCGACGAGGGCGGCGCCGGCCGCCTTGCCCTCCTCGGCCTCGAAGGTCCTGGCCCGCAGCGCCTCGCTCAACCGCCGTGCCAGCGGCAGCAGCAGCTCCTCGAACTCCGGCCGGGTCAGCGACGTCTGGGTCGCCGGGAACACCGCCCGGCTCCAGATGGTCGCGAACCTGCGCAGTCTGTCCTCCGGCCCGTCCGGCTCCGCGCTCACGCCGCGCGTCCTACGCCGGCGAAACCGGAGAAGGAGAACGGATCCTCGTCCTCCGGTGCGGTGTCCGGCCGCCAGTCCGGCATCGGCACCAGTCCGGGTTCCACCATGTCGTACCCCTCGAAGAACCGCGCGATCTCGTCGCGCGAGCGCATGATCAGCGGATTGCGAATGTCCTTGTACACGTCCACCGCGCCCTCCGCCCGCTCCGGTGGCAGCGGGATTCCCTCGTACGAGGCATGGGTGAGGATCAGCAGGCTGCCGGGCGCGAGTGCCTCGCGCAGCTGTGCCACCGCTCCGTACGGGTCGTCCGCGTCTTCCACGAAGTGCAGTATGGCAACGAGAAGGAGGGCCACTGGCCGATTCACGTCGATCAGCCGCTGAACCTCGGCGCTCGCCAGGATCTCCTGGGGCTTGCGGAGGTCGGCCGCGATGACGTCCGCGGTCGCGTTGCCCGCGAGGACCGCCTGGCTGTGGGCGACCGCCACCGGGTCGTGGTCGACGTACATGACATGGGCGCCGGGGCTGGCTTCCTGGGCCACCTCGTGGACGTTTCCGAAGGTGGGAATTCCGGAGCCGATGTCGAGGAACTGGGTGATGCCCTCGGCAGCCGCGAAACGCACGGCGCGACGCATGAACGCCCGGTTCGCCTGCATGATCTTGGGAAGTCCCGGGAGGAACTCCATGGCCTTGCGGGCCGCCTCCCGGTCGACCTCGAAGTTGTGCGAACCGCCCAGGTAGTAGTCGTAGATACGCGAAACGCTCGGCACCGAGATGTCGATGCTTCGTGGTGCCCAGGCGGGACGCTCCATGTATCTCTCCAAGGCGTAGGCGATCCGGTGTTCGAGCTGAGGCTACTGATCGCCCGCCAAAGGAGCGAGCGGAAACGGAAATTGACCATCCGTTCCCGGTCACTGCCAGCGGCACGTGCCCAATTGACGTGCGGAGACACGCGGAGAAGCGCGGCGAATGCCGGAATTGACGCAAGGAATACGCCAAAGCGGCCCGCCCCCTCCGTGCGGTTCGGAGGGGGCGGACCTGGGGTCGCGCGCGCTGCTGTGTTGTTCGGCATTGTGGTCGCTTGCCCGCGTCCCTCCCTTCCGCGTTTCGGTGCCGAGTGGGCGGGGGCGATCAACCCTGGGGAGGTTCTCGCTACGCCGCGGGCGCGCCGACCGGCTTCCCTTCAGGGGAGACGGCGTACCAAGTGCCGCCCACTCCCTGACCGTTGGTCTGTCCGGCGGCGGTGTCACCGGAGAAGGTGTAGATGGGCCAGCAGTTGACGGTCATCTGCTTGACGCCGTCGGGCCGGGTGAAGCCCATGAGGCCCTTCTTCTGCACACCCTTGGTGTCGTTCGCCGAGACGATGCCGACGGCCGGCCACTTCTCCGCGCAGGCACCGAGGCAGTTCGAGACCGACTTCGGCCATGCCTTGTCCTTGAGGAAGCGGTAGACCGTGTGGCCGTTCTTGTCGACGACGATGTCGCCGAGCTTGGCGTCCTTGCGGACGGACAGGCCGGGCAGCGAGGCTAGGGTCGCCTTCTTGCCGTCGGGGGCGAGCGCGTACCACTTGCCGCCCACGCCCTGGCCGTTGACGTCACCGGCGTTGACGTCCTTGGCGTAGCGGTAGGCGGGCCAGCCGCCGACGGTCAGCTGCTTGGTGCCGTCCGTGCGGGTCACCTCGCCGAGCAGGGACTTGTCGATACCGGCACCGGCCGTGGCGTCGTTGGCGGGAACCGGCGGCCAGGCGGTGGCGCAGTCGCCGTCGCAGTTCGACTTGGGCGGATTGGCCGTGTCGGCGTCGAAACGGTAGAGGGTGAGACCCGCACCGTCGCTCAACACCTTGCCGAGATCGGGGTTGTTGGCAACGGTCAGCTCACCCGCGGGCTCGGCGGCCGCAGCCTGCTGGCCGTCGGCGCCATAGCCGTTGCCCGCACCGGTGCTGGCGCTCGCCGTCGCACCGACGCTTCCGTAACCTCCGGCCGCAGCCGTGGCACCGACGTTCTGTGCCGCAGAGGAAGGCGTGGTCACATTGTCCGAACCGCACGCCGCCGTCAACGCCATGACGGACACGGCCGTCGCCGCGAGTGAGGCGCTCCGCCAGGAGGTCTTCATCGTCAACTCCCCATAATCACCTGGATGTTGCAGCGCCCGTCTGTGCCGCCGCACGGTCCTAGTTACGGGTGGGGACCACGGAAGTGTTCAACCGCCGCACAAATTTCTTTCCGACCCCTGTGCCACGGCACCCCCGACTCGCATGCGCGTGCGCATTCGGCCATGCATGACGGTCGGATCGTCAAACCGTCGCACTGCGCCGTCCACTCCTTCGGGGCAATCCCCTCGCGCCCCGGCACGCGCCGCCCCGCCAGGCCTCATGATCTCCGTCGTGCATGGACCCGAACCGACCCGAACCGCCCTCGCCGCAAGGGTGTTGACGCTGGTGACGCTGACATGGCTGCTGGGGGGCGCACCGGCGGGCGTGGCAGCGGCCGACGCCTGCGCGTACGCCTCGACGGGCCCGGACGGCACGGAGGCGGTGGCGGTGGCCGGCGGCGACTCCTGGCCGACTCCCCCGGCCTGCCCGAAGCCGACCCCACCGCCGCCCTGCCCCTCACCGACCCCCACCCCACCACCGCCCAAGCCGACTCCGCCTCCCCCGCCGAAGCCCACCCCGACACCGAAGCCGACGCCGAAGCCGCGGCCCACACCGAGAGCCGTACCTCCGCCGCCCGCTCCGGCGCCACGCCCCGCTCAGGCCGTTCCGCTGCCCCGGCCGACCCCGACGCCCACGCCCACACCGACCCCGAAGCCGTCGCCCAGGCCCACCCCGCATCCCTCGGCGTCCCCGGTCAGTTATCCGAAGTACCACGCCCAGCCACGCCCGCGGCCCGCCACCGGCCGGACGCCGCCGGTCGTCTACGTCCTGCTCATCACCCTGCCCGCGGTGGTCGCCATCGCCGCGCTGCGTCCGCGTTGATCCCCGGAGGAACCTCTTGTCGGAATGGCTTGTTCTCGCCATCGCGATGGCGGCGGCCTGTGCCGTGGTCGTCATCATCACCTTCGTACGCGAACGCACCGCGTCCGAGAACGAGGACCCCGGCGACACCCCGGACGTCATCGAGTACATGACGATGTGGATCGGCGTGGTGTACGCCATCGTCCTGGGCCTGGCGATCGCCGGTGTCTGGGAGGCCCGCAGCGCCGCCCAGGACCACGTCCAGGCGGAGGCGCAGGCGCTGCACGAGATCTCGGAGCGGGTGCGGGCCTACCCGGCGGACGAACGTGACCGCGTCCGTGCCGACGTCGACGCCTACGTCTCACAGGTCGTCGACGTCGAGTGGAAGACGATGGCCGACCACGAGAAGCTCACCCAGCGCGGCACCGACCTCCTGGAGCGCATCCGTGCCGACGTCACGGGCTACCAGCCCAGGACGGACTTCCAGGCGCAGGCCTACCAGCCGCTGGTCGACCAGGTGGGCGCCCTGGACCAGGCGCGCAGCGCCCGCGCGAACTCCACCGGGGCGACCATGCCGTCGGTGGTGTGGTTCGGACTGCTCGCCGGGGGCGTGATCACGATCGGCATGGTCTTCGCGCTGCAGATCCGGCGTACGACGCGGGAGCTGATCCTCGCCGGGACGTTCTCGGCGCTGATCGCCTTCCTGCTGTTCCTGATCTGGGACTTCGACGCGCCCTACAGCCGTGGCATCACGGCGTCGGCGCAGCCGTTCCTGAATCTCTTCCCGCACCTCAAGTGAACCTCTTCCCGCGCGTCGCGGGTTGACGGCCCCTCACCGGAGCGGCCGACGGGGGACGTCCGCCACGCCGCGGGCGTCCCCCGGTCGCAGGAACGGCGTCCCCTGTGCGGCCCACACGGTTGCCCCATTCGCGCGACTGGGATCGCGGGAGCGCACACATGTTCCTAGCGTTTCGGTCATCGAGGTGCATTTACGGCGCAAGCGGAAAAGGTCCGCTGCTGCTCCTCGGGGACCCGGAGGAACCACCATGCGCGCGATACGCGTCGCTTCGGCCGCACTGCTGGGCATCAGCGCCCTCGCCCTCTCCGCGCCGGCGGCCGTCGCGAAGGGCGACGGCAACCACAACATCACGCCGTTCGGCTTCAGCGTCCTGCCCTCGACGATCGCGGCGGGCGGTCAGGTGACCCTGCAGCTCGACCGGGACCAGGGCGGCTGCAAGGGCTCCGCCACGGTCTCCTCCGGGGTCTTCGACACGGTGCGGATCTCGCCGGGTCAGTCGTCGGCGACGGCGATGGTCGACTGGGATGCCAGGCCGGGCGCGGTGTACCAGGTGACGTTCACGTGTGACGGCGTGAGCGGCTCCACGGGTCTGACCATCGCCTCCGGCCGCACGAACAACAACATCCAGCCGCTCCAGCCGGCCCAGCAGATGCCCCGGGGTGTCCGGGCCGGTGAGGGCGGCAGCATCGCCGGCTTCGACCTCAAGGAGCTCGGCATCGGCGCGGCCCTCATCGCCGGCTCGGTGGGGGCGGCGTACCACTTCTCCCGCCGCCGTACCGGAGAGGACGGCGCCTGACCACGGCACCACCCGCACAGGCCTTCGCCCCGGAACCCGCAAGGGTCCGGGGCGAAGGCCTGTCACGTGCGCCTGAACTCCGAAGGGGAGGAGGTCAGATCCCGCGCTCGGTGCGGCGGCGCATCCAGAACACCCCGCCGCCCACGACGGCCGCGGCGACCAGGCCGCCGCCGATCGCCATGTCGGTCGGGGTCGCCCCGGCGCTGCTGCTGCCGCCGAGCCCGCCGCGGACACCGCCGATGACGGTGTAGGCGTCGTCACGGGTCAGCGAGGAGCCGTTGGAGCAGCGGACCGTGATGCTGTACGAGCCGGGGGTCGCCGACCTGCTGATTCTGGCCGTTCCGCTGGACGTCGTACCGGAACCGCCGAGCAGGGACAGGTTGGCGGGGCGTTCGAACCCCGGTGAGGTCGCCATGGCGTTGCCGCCGCTGAAGCAGCCGTCGACCGTGACGGTGAGCTGTCCGCCGCGGGCGATCACGCTGGGCAGGGCGACGATGTTGCTGGGGCTGGCGCCCATGCCGTCCGCGACGGCCGCCGGGGCGGCGAGCCCCAGGACGGCCACCGCGGCACCGGCGGCAGCCAGGGCACGAGTAGTACGCATGTCATCCTCCGCGGAAGGCGCCCCGGGACCCGTCCCCGGTCGATCGGCGAGAAAACGCCTCCCAGACGCACCCTCAGATGCCTTGCACGCGCCCGCATTTCGAGAATGGTCCGTCCTGGTGAGAGGACACGCCGAAGGGAAAGCGCACAATCGGATATTGCCGCAGGTCACGGACCGTCAGAAAATTCCTGCGGGCGTCAACTCGTATGGCGCACATAAGGATGACCGGGCCACCCGTTCGCACTCTCCCCGTCGCCGGTTCCGGCTTCGGGACTTAGCGTTCTCGTATGCGCGATTGACGTGGCGACGGCCGCGTCGAGAGGGGATGGCGAATGTCAGCGTCGGAGCTGTCCGAGCTTGCCGAAGAGGAGGAGCGGCAGAAGAAGCGCGCCCCGTGGGGAGTGATAGCGCTTGTTCTGCTGACCGGTCTCGCGCTCATTCGGAATGGTTCGGGAGAGTTCGACGTGGGGCCGCCCCAGCCGGCGTCCGCCGCGGCCGCGGACGCCCGGACCGGCCACACCACGTTCGGCAAGGTCCCGGCCCCACTGCCGTACTCCGTCGCCGACCGGGTGCGGATTCCCGCGATCCGGGTCGACGCACCGATCATGCCGGTGGGTCTGGACGCGGACGGCTGGGTGGGTGCGCCGCCGCCGGAGGACCCGAATCTGGCGGGCTGGTTCACCGGCGCCGTCTCCCCCGGCGAAAAGGGCACGGCGGTCGTCGTCGGCCACGTCGACAACAAAATGGGCCCCGCCGTGTTCTACGGACTCGGGGCCCTCAAGAAGGGGAATCGCGTCGAGGTCGAGCGCAAGGACGGAAAGACGGCCGTATTCGAGATCTACGGCATCGAGGTCTTCGAGAAGAAGGACTTCCCCGGCGACCGCGTCTACGCCTCCAAGGGAACTCCGGAACTGCGCGTCATCACCTGCGGCGGCGGTTTCTCCAAGCAGAACGGCTACGACGGGAACGTCGTCGTCTTCGCCCGCCTGGTCGAGGTCCGCTGAGCGTTCCCCGGCCGGGCGGGCGGGCGAAAGTCCGTCAGGTGGTGGTGCGGCGGCGCGGCAGCGTCATGTGGTAGCCGGAGTCGAGCAGGTGCGGCAGGTATTCGCGCAGCGCCTTCACACTCTGGGAACGGTCGCCCCCGGCGTCGTGCGAGAGCACCACGACGCCGGGGGCGGCGCCGTCCTCGACCGCGTTGACGATGTGGCGGACGCCTGGGGTGTCCCAGTCGAGGGTGTCGACGGTCCAGGCGAGGGGTTCCATACCCATCTCGGAGCCGAGTTGGAAGGTGGCGCGGTTCCAGGCGCCGTAGGGTGCGCGGAACCACTGGGGGCGTTCGCCGTAGGCGTCCTCGATGACATCGCTGGTGCGTTCCATCTCGGAGCGGATCTGACCGCGGGTCAGCTTGGTCAGCAGGGGGTGCGACCAGGTGTGGTTGCCGACGATGTGGCCCTCGTCGGACATGCGGGCGAGCAGGTCGCGGTTCCAGTCGGCCATCTCGCCGCACACGAAGAACGTGGCGCGGACGTCGTACTCGGCCAGGGTGTCGAGGATGTGCGGGGTGTAGCGGGGGTCGGGTCCGTCGTCGAAGGTGAGCACCATGGTGTTGCCGCGTCCGGACATGCGCAGGAAGGGTTCGTGCCGCACCGGGACGTGGGCGGGGGCAACGTGGGGTGCGCCGTATCCGGCCACGGGCTGGAGGCGGTAGGAGGAGGGCTTGCGCGCGAGGAGCGGTGGGGGCCCTGCGGCGGGGGCGGTGACCCGGGCGGGGGCGTCGTCCGAGAGTCCGGAGTACAGCAGACCGGCGGTGCCGGCCGCCCCCACGGCAGCGGCGCCGGCGAGCAAAGCCCGTCGGCGCGTGAGCAACTGATCCTTCTTCATGCACTCATCAGTCGCCCGCGCGAGCCCCGACGCCCCACGGCAACACCGGAGCGGCGGCAGGAAAACACCCGCCCGGCCCAGTGTTCGTGCCGTCAGCGGCGCCGGACGAGGGGGAACGGCAGCGTCTCACGGATCGTCAGACCGGTGAGGAACATGACGAGTCGGTCGACGCCGATGCCGAGTCCTCCGGTGGGCGGCATCGCGTATTCGAGCGCGTCGAGGAAGTCCTCGTCCAACTCCATCGCCTCGGGGTCTCCCCCGGCGGCGAGCAGCGACTGTGCGGTGAGGCGGCGGCGCTGTTCGACGGGGTCGGTCAGCTCGGAGTAGGCGGT
Source organism: Streptomyces sp. NPDC050508 (assembly GCF_040655155.1). Classification (NCBI taxonomy): domain Bacteria; kingdom Bacillati; phylum Actinomycetota; class Actinomycetes; order Kitasatosporales; family Streptomycetaceae; genus Streptomyces; species Streptomyces sp. NPDC050508. The sequence goes on along the minus strand of NZ_JBFAJJ010000001.1, from coordinate 445,414 downwards.
ACCGAGTTCGGTGCCGAACGCGACCAGGTCCCACCGTTCGGCGAGGCGCGGGTCGGTGCGGTGCTGCCGGGTGAGCGGGGAGACGTCGGTCGGGAAGTCCTTGTAGAAGGTGGGCAGCCGGGTCGGCTCCTCCACGAGCCGTTCGTACATCTCCAGTACGACGTCCCCGCGGCCGTCGTCGGCGCCGTACGGCACGCCCGCGCGGTCGCAGAGCCGGTGCAGGCGGGCCAGTTCGGTGTCGGCGTCGATCTCCTCGCCCAGCGCCTCGGAGATCGCGCCGTGGACGGTCTTGACGGGCCAGGCCCCGGAGATGTCGTACTCCTCGCCGTCCTTGCGCGCGACGGGCGAACCGAAGGCCGCTGTGGCCGCACCCTGGATGAGTTCGCGGACGAGGTCGAGCATGACGTCGTAGTCGGCGTACGCCTGGTAGGCCTCCAGCATCGTGAACTCGGGGTTGTGCTTGTAGGAGACGCCCTCGTTGCGGAAGGTGCGGCCCATCTCGAAGACCTTCTCCATGCCGCCGACGCAGAGCCGTTTCAGGTACAGCTCGGGGGCGATGCGCAGGTAGAGGTCGAGGTCGTAGGCGTTGATGTGGGTGGTGAAGGGGCGGGCGTTGGCGCCGCCGTGGATCTGCTGGAGCATCGGGGTCTCGACCTCCAGGTAGCCGCGCTCCAACAGGCCCTGGCGCAGGGCCTGTACGGCGGTGGAGCGGGCGCGGATCACGTCACGGGCGGCGGGGCTGGCGACGAGGTCGAGGTAGCGCATGCGGACCTTGGCCTCGGGGTCGGTGAGGCCGCGGTGTTTGTCGGGCAGGGGGCGCAGGCACTTGCCGGTGAGCTGCCAAGAGGTGACGAAGACGGTCGGCTCGCCCTTGTCGCTGGTGCCGACGCGGCCGGTGGCGGTGATGTGGTCGCCGATGTCGGTGTCGGTGACGAAGCGGTCGAGGTCGGGGCCCGACTCGGCGCGGGTGAGGGCGAGTTGGTGGTCGCCGGACCAGTCGCGGAGGGTGAGGAAGACGATGCCGCCGAGGTCGCGCACGAGCATCACCCGCCCGGCGACGGTGACTTGGTCTCCCGCGCGGACCTCGGCGAGGGTGTGGGTGCGCTGCGGGACGCCGACCGGGTAGGGGTCGGTGCCGGCGGCGCGGAGGCGGTCGAGCTTGCGGTGGCGGACGCGGACCTGTTCGGGCAGGCCGCTCTCCGGGCCGTCGGCCTCGTCCTCGCTGTCGAGGCCGAGCACCGACAGGGGCGGCAGGCCCGCGGTGGTCGCGGGTCGCGGTCCGCTCTTCTGGTGCCCCTTTCCCCAGAGTTGGCGCAGCGACGGTACGGAGACGAAGCCCTCGGCGATGCCGGAGGCGAGGCTGATGCGGGCCAGGGAGGCGGTCTCGCCGTAGCAGATGAAGCGGGGGTACCACTCGGGGTGGTACTTGGCGTTGGAGCGGTAAAGGGCCTCCAGCTGCCACCACTTGGAGAAGAACAGCAGGAGGCGGCGCCACAGGCGGAGCACCGGGCCCGCGCCGATGCGGGCGCCCTCCTCGAAGGCCGAGCGGAACACGGCGAAGTTGAGGGAGATGCGGTGGACGCCCAACTTCGGGGCGGCGGCGCAGAGTTCGGCGACCATGAACTCCATGACGCCGTTGGGGGCGGTGCGGTCGCGGCGCATCAGGTCGAGGGAGACGCCGTCGGTGCCCCAGGGGACGAGGGAGAGCAGGGCCAGCAACTTGCCGTCCTCGCCGAGTGCTTCCACGAGGAGGCAGTCGCCGTCGGACGGGTCGCCGAGGCGGTCCAGGGCCATGGAGAAGCCGCGTTCGGTCTCGGTGTCGCGCCAGGCGTCGGCGCGGTCGACGACCTCCTCCATCTCCGTGTCGGTGAGGGTGGCGTGGCGGCGGATGCGGCAGGTGGCACCGGCGCGGCGGACTCGGCTCACGGCCTGGCGGGTGACGCGCATGTCGCGGCCGGCGAGGTCGAAGTCGGCGACGTGCAGGATGGCCTCGTCGCCGAGTTGGAGGGCGCCGAGTCCCGCGCGGGCGAAGGCTCGTGCGCCGTCCTCGGAGGCGCCCATCACGGCAGGGGCCCAGGCGTGGCGGCGGGCGAGGTCGAGCCAGGCGGCGATGGCGTGCGGCCAGGCCTCGCGGTCGCCGACCGGGTCGCCGCTGGCGAGACAGACACCGGCCTCGACGCGGTAGGTGACGGCGGCCTTTCCGGTCGGCGAGAAGACGACGGCCTTGTCGCGCCGGGTGGCGAAGTAGCCGAGGGAGTCCTGGCCGCCGTATGCCTTCAGGAGGGCGCGGATGCGGGCCTCCTCGTCGCCGTGCAGGGCGGCTTCGAGGCGTTGGGAGCGGAAGAGGACGGTGGCCGCGTTGAGGAGGGCGAGCGCGCCGAACAGGCCGAGGAGGAAGGACACGGCTCGGGGCGTACGGCCGTCGAAGGAGCGGCCGGAGACCAGGCCGCCGCAGACCCGGTCGGCGGCCCAGCCCAGGTGCTGGCTCGTGGGGAGGGTGCCGGGGAACAGGGCGACCAGTCCCCAGCCGGCGAGGATCGCCACGGCGAGGCCGACGAGGAGGACGGCGAGGGCCCGTCGGACGGCCGCGCGGCGCGAGGCGGCGTAGAACTGTCTGCGGGCCACGATCAGCAGGACCAGCAGCAGGGCGCACACGATGAGGGACGGGAGGGAATCGGCGTAGAGGCCCAGGGCCACGCCGAGGGCGTCGGTGAGGACCAGCAGGCCGAGGTAGACGACGACCAGCCACCAGGCGATCTTCTTGCGGGCGCCGGTCGCGGCGGCCAGCAGGAACAGGAAGACGGCGTAGGCGAGGTTGGCGCTGACGGGGACGATCAGCAGGTCGAGGAAGCGGACCACCGGGCGCAGCACGCGGCGCAGTGGGGCGATGAAGGCCAGCAGGACGCAGAGCAGGCCGAGGGCGCCGAAGAAGGTCGCGAAACCCTCGGGCACCCTGCTGAGGAAGCCGTTGCCGGGCGGTCGTATCGGGGCCGTGGTGTTCTTGGCCCTGGTGCCCTCCACGGTGGCAGTCATGGTTCCGACTGTAGGAACAGGGCGGGCCGCGCGCCCGTCGAGCGCTCCCGGGCGGGTTCGGGACCTGCGGGTTCCGATAGCCTCACAGCCGTGACGGAACAGCACTCAACTCAGTTCGAACGGGGCACGGACGGGCCGAAGGTCATCGTCGCCGGAGTGGACGGCTCCGAGTCCTCGTTCCGGGCCGCGGCATATGCCGCGGGCCTGGCCCGACGGCAGCACGCGCTGCTTGCCATGGTGTACGTGCAGCCGGTGCTGGCGGCGGGCGCGGCCATGGGGGCACCGGTCGCCGAGACGACCGACGAGATCGCCGAGGACCTCGTCGCCCAGATCCGCCACGAGACCGAGCGCGTGAAGGGGATATTCGACATCCGCTGGGAGTTCCACACGTTCCGCGGCGATCCCTACGGCGGCCTGGTCAAGGCCGCCGACGAGCTCAAGGCCGACGCGGTCGTCGTGGGCGCCTCCGAGCAGGCCGGGCACCGGATCATCGGGTCGGTCGCGGTGCGGTTGGTGAAGGCGGGGCGGTGGCCGGTGACGGTGGTGCCGTAGCCTCCGGCGGTTGGACGGGGGGCGGTGATGCCGTCGCCGGTGACGGTTGGGCCGTGGCCCGGCGGTGATGCCGTGACCGCCCGGCGGTCGTGCGGTAGCCGATGGGGTAGGACGGTGGCTAGGCGGTGACGCCCTAGCCACCAGCGGCCGCGCCGTGGCCCGGCGGCGACGCCGCAACCGCCGTGGGTCATGCCATAGCCGGTGGCGATTGGGCCGGAGCCGGGCGGTAACGCCGTAGCCACCGGCGACCGTGCTGTAGATGGTGAAGGTGGGGAGGTGACGCCGTAGCCGTCGGCGAGCGTGCCATAGCCGGTCGTGCCCGTGACAGCCTGCGGTTGCGCCCTGGTCGGCCTGTCGCCTCGCTCAGTCAGAGCGTGCCGAGAAAGTCCGTCAGGATCTCGTTGAAGCGGTCCGGCTTCTCCATGTTCGGGTAGTGGCCGACGCCCTCGATCGTCACGGCGCGGCCGTTCGGGACCGTGTCGACGAGGCGTTCCGCCATCGCGATGCTGTCGGGCCAGTCGGCGGCGCCGTGGATCGCCAGCACCGGCATGTCCAGCTTCGGGACTCGGGGCCACGGGTCGGCCAGCGGGACGTACCAGTCCTTCTCGCCCGGGGTGTGCTTGGAGATCGTGTGGGCGGTCAGTTCGCGCAGGCGGCGGATGACGGACGGGGCGACCTCGCCCACCGTGCGGCGTGGGCCCGCCACCCCTTGCGTGAACTGGTCGAGCCAGCCCGCGATGTCGCCGGTGGCGAGCAACTGCGCCGCGTGGGCCTGGTGTTCCAGCAGGTGCGGGTCGGTGTACTCGAACGCGCTGGTGCCGGCGCCCGAGACCACGAGCGCGCGGACCAGTTCGGGGTGTTCCAGCGCGGTGTCGGTGGCGACGGCCGCGCCCATGGACAGGCCGACCAGGACCGCCGGTCCGAGGTCGAGGTGGTGCAGGAGGGCCGCCAGGTCGTCGGCCCAGCGGAACGGCCCGCTCGCGTTGGCCGAGAAGCCGTGGCCTCGGATGTCGGGCGCGATGACGCGGAAGTCGGCGGCCAGGGACGGTAGTTGGTCGTCGAAGACCCGGTGGTCGGCGAAGCCGGAGTGGAGGAGGACCACGGGGGTGCCGGTGCCCACGTCGCGGTAGGCCAGGTCCCCGTCGGCAGATGCGAAGAAGCTCAGTTCCGGAGCAGCTGTCATGACAACCAAGGTGTCATCTTCGGCGAGGGTTTGGCAACCCAGGTGTCATGATGTGCTCGTGAACGACTCCGCTCCCCCGGTTCCCGCTCCCCTCTCCCCCGACGAACTCGGCCACCGCCTCACCGAGGTGTTCGACCTGGTGGGCCCGCTCTACCGGCGTGCCCTGCGCAAGGTCGAGCAGGGCGAACCGGTCGAGGGGGTCTCCGTCGGCGTACGCGCCGTACTGGACCTGCTGCGACAGCACGGGCCCATGACGGTGCCCCAGATGGGCCGGGCCCAGGCCCTGAGCCGGCAGTTCGTGCAGCGCATGGTCAACGAGGCGTCGGTCCACGGCTGGGCGGAGGCCACGCCCAACCCCGCACACCAACGGTCCTCCCTGATCCGGCTCACGGAGGAGGGCCGCGCCGTCATCACGTCCGTCCTCGGCCGCGAGCACCACCTGAACCGCCAGGTCGGCGGCGATCTGACCGACGCCGAAGTCAGGGCGTGCGTGCGGGTGCTGACCGAGATCCTCAGGACCTTCGACCACGTGGACGTCGACTGACCGTCCGCTACTTCCCCATCGCCAGCCCGTCCTTCGCCGCGCCCCGGCTCAGCACCACCTCGCGGATGCGGTCGCGGTCGGCGGTCAGGTCGGCGCCCTGGACGATCGCCCGGTTGATGTCGACGACCCGGCCCGCGTCGATGTCGAACAGCTGCGGGAGGAACTCCGCCCTGGTCACCTCCCAGCGGCCACCCGGCCGGGCGGGCGGCACGAAGGTGAAGCGGCCGATGGTGCTCGTGTTGCCGCCGGGGTCCTGGGCGCCCGTGTTGTCGTACATCTCGCCGGTGACCTGGTCGCCGAGCCCGTAGACGACCCAGGTGCCATTGACCTTCTCGTAGGCCTGCGGGGCGTGGGCGTGGGTGCCGAGGATCAGGTCGATGTCGGGTCGGCCGCCGGTCCGGGCGGCGGTGAGTTCCCTGGCCAGCGCCACCTGTTGCGGGTCGGGAGCCTCCTGGCCCGCCGTGCCCCAGCGCAGGGACACGACGACCACGTCGGCACCCGCGCGGCGGGCGGCCCGGGCGTCGGCGAGGACGCGGGCGGGGTCGAGGAGGTTGACCGCCCAGGGCTCGGCCGGTGGGAGCGGGACGCCGTTCGTGTCGGCGGTGTAGGCGAGGTGGGCGACCTTCGCCGGACCGGCGCGCAGCAGGGCGACCGTGCGCGCCTCGGCGTCGGTGCGCGCCGTTCCCGTGTGCCGTACGCCGGCGCGGTCGAGGGTGTCGAGGGTGCCCTGGATGCCGGCGGCGCCGGCGTCCAGGCTGTGGTCGGACGCGGTGGAGCAGCTGTCGTAGCCGGTCGCGGCGAGGCCCTGGGCCTCCTCGGGCGGGGACGTGAGGGCCGCGGTACCGGTGGAGTCGCCGTACACGCTCTCCACGTGACACAGCGCCAGGTCGGCGCGGGAGACGACGGGTTGGGCCCCGGCGAGCATCGGCCGGAAGTCGTAGCCGGTGCCGCCCGCGTCGAAGCGGGCGCGGTCGAGGACGGCGCTGTGCGGGAGGATGTCGCCGGCGGCGACGAGGGTGAAGCCGCGGGCCGCCGGGGGCGCCGGGCGGCCGGACGCCTTCGAGTCGTGGTGCTGGGCCTGGCAGGCGGCGGCCGCGGTGAGAATGCCGGCGACGGCGACGGCCACCTGCTGTCTGCGTGCGATCATCAATTCACCCCACTGTGGTCATATTTACCCACCAATAGGTATGAACTTCACCGCCCCCGCAAACGACTTCCGGCCTCTGATGACCCGTCCGGTGTGCGCGTGTGGGGGATCACCGGGTGGCGCGGACCGTTCGTCGCACCGTTCGTCGACGCGATCGACCGTCCGCCGCAAGCCCCTCGTGCGCCCTCTGTCCCCGGGCGGTCCCCTGCGATGCCATACGGCCATGACGGCCGGACCCACGCTCACCAACGGAACGACCGCCGAGCACGAGCTCGCCGCACTGCAGCGCGAGCACGGCAGGCCGCTCTTCGCGCTGCTGCTCCGGCTCTGCGACGGCGACCGCCAACGCGCCGAGGACCTCGTCCAGGAGACCCTCGTACGGGCCTGGCAGCACCCCGAGGCACTGCGCACCGACGCCTTCGAGTCCGTACGGCCCTGGCTGCTGACGGTGGGCCGGCGGCTCGCCATCGACGCGCGCCGGGCCCGGCAGGCGCGACCGCCGGAGGTCGGGGACGCGGTGCTGGAGAACGCACGGGTCTGTGCCGATCACGCGGAACGGTCTGCGGCGACGCTCGATGTGCGGGAGGCTGTGAAGACACTCACTCCGGAGCACCGTGAAGTCCTGGTGCTCGTGTATTTCCAAGGGGCGAGTGTGGCGGAGGCCGCGGCGGCACTGGGTATTCCGCCCGGTACGGTGAAGTCCCGCGCTTACTACGCGTTGCGCGCCCTACGCCGGGTGCTACCGGGTTATGCGGCCGACCTGCGGTGAAACCAATCCATTAGTCAAACCTCCGTAAAGCGCCTTGCTCAGAACCCCGGTTGAGTAATCGGCTGTCCTCATCCGTGTTCCGGACTGGGGGCTCGGGGTTCCTGACGGAGCCCCGGGCCGGGCGACGCGCACGCACCGGAGGAAGGCAGGAAGGGATGCTGCACAGAGGTCAAGAGAGCACGGACGGCACCGGTGGCGGTGAACTCACCGTCCCCATGGCGTGGTTGTACGCCGAGTACATCGCCGACGAGTTGCTGCGGACCGGCGACCTGATGCCGCCGACGTCCTTCGAGTTCCGCGCGGGACGGGACGCGCTGGCGCTGACCATCTTCCTTTCCGACACGGACGGCGAGCTGTCCGGTATCCGGGTGGTCACCCAGTTGGAGACCTGGCTTTCGCTCACGGCGTACGACCAGCCGTGGCAGGACTGGGTCCGGGAACGTATGTCCAGGTTGGCGGCCGAGGCGATCGAATCCCGTGTCGAGGCACCGGACTTGGAGCTGGCGGAGGCCGCCTGGCGCTGGCTGGAGGAGACCGAGCTGCTCGCGCCGGACCTGGACGCGGTGCCGGGGCCGGGATCGGGAGGCGGTCCGGTGACCGGTGAGGACGACGGGCCGAAGGTCTGGACGCCCGCCTGGCAGTTGGGTCTGCCGCTCGGTCATCTGGCCATCCATCTTTTTTGAGATGGGGACCAATCCGCGGCCCCGGCCGCTCCGAATCACTTGGTTGGGATTCTATGTGCCTTGAGTGATTCGGCTGTCTGGTGCGTACCGATGGGAGCAAGGAGTAACCCCACCCGCACCTAACGGCACGAGGATTCGGCATGAGGTCCCTGGAAAGGCATCGCGACGTCGGCGCGTACGCGCTCGGCGTGCTGGACGAGGCGGAGGCCTTCCGCTTCGAGGATCACCTCATGGAGTGCACTAGCTGCGCGGCTCATGTGACCGAATTCGGTCCCGCCTCACGGCAGTTGATGCTGTACCGGCGGGCGACGCCGCGCTACGTGCACCCCATGGCGCAACCCGGACCACGGCTGTTGGACCGGTTGCTCGGCGAAGTGGCCACCCGTCACCGGGCCGGGCGGCGGCGGTTCCTGTACGCCGTGGCCGCCTCGGTGGTGTTCGCCGTGGGCGGACCCGCGGTGGCTACCCTCGTCGGGCACGGCGACGGGGCCGTGCAACTCACGGCGACCGACGCGAAGTCGGGCGTGTGGGCACAGGTCACGGCCGCGAACGAGAACTACGGCAGCGACGTGTCCCTCAAGATCAAGGACGGCGCGGGCCCGCGCTCCTGTCGTCTCGTGGTCGTCGGCCGCGACGGTTCCGAGCAGACCGTGACCAGTTGGAACGTGCCCGCGCACGACGCGACGATGATCACGATGCAGGGTGGCGCGGCGATGCACCCCGCCGAGATCGACCACTACGACGTGCGGACGGCCGACGGACAGCAGTTGGTACGGCTCACCTCGCACTGAGGCCCCGGTCGGCGGCGGCCAGCCGCCGCAGGGCTCGTGCGGAGGGGGTTCCCGGGTCCGCGGTGATGAAGACGACCTCCTGGTCGTCGTGCGGGACGGTGAGCACGTCGCAGTTCACCCGCAGCCGGCCCGCCTCCGGGTGGGTCAGGGTCTTGGTGCGATGGCCGGGGGCGTGCACCGGGCCGGTCTCCCAGATCTGCGTGAACTCCTCGCTGCCGGCCCGTAGTTCGGCCAGCAGGCGGGCGAGGCCCGGGTCGTGCGGGTAGCGGTCGGCCGAGCGGCGCAGCCGGGACACCACGACGTGGGCGAACTCCTCGGCGCTCGAACTCTCCGGAGGCCGGCCCAGGAAACGGCGGCGCGCCAGGTTCGGCCGTGCGTCGAGATCGCCGCCGAGTACGGCACCCGCCAGCGGATTCCAGGCGATGACGTCGTAGGTGGCGTCGGTGACGACGGCCGCCGTGTCCGGGATGCGTTCCAGCAGGGCCGCCACGTGCGGGCGGACGGTCCGCACCGGGGCCGCGAGGGGCGTCACCTGGGTCCCGGCCAGCCGGAACAGATGGGTCCGCTCGGCCGGCGTGAGCCGGAACACCCCGGTGAGGGCGTCCAGGATGCGGGGCGAGGGGCGCGGCCCGCGATCCTGTTCCAGGCGGGCGTAGTAGTCGACGGACATGTGGGCCAGCTCGGCCACCTCTTCCCGGCGCAGCCCGAGGGTCCGCCGGGACGGTTCACCTGCCAGTCCCACGTCGGCGGGTACCAGCTGCGCCCTGCGCCCGCGCAGAAATCGGGCCAGTTCCTGTCTGCCGGTCACTGTGCCTCCCTCCGCCTGCCGTCCGACCGCCCTCCGTCTGCCAGGGATCGGCTGTCCCTGGTTCGGCGGCTCCGGCTGCGGAATCGTCGTCCCCATGAACGATTCCACAGCACTCGTCACCGGCGCCAACAAGGGCATCGGCAAGGAGATCGCCCGCCTGCTCGTCGCCGAGGGACTCACCGTGTACGTCGGCTCGCGCGACGCGGGCCGGGGAGAGCGGGCCGTCGAGGAACTGGGCGGCGGCGCACGGCTGTTGGTCCTGGACGTCACGGACGCGGACAGCATCGCGGAGGCCGCGCGACGGCTGGACGCCCTCGACGTCCTGGTCAACAACGCCGGCGTCATGGTCGACGGCGGGGCCCCGCCCAAGTCGGACCTCGACAGCTTTCGCCGTACGTACGAGACGAACGTCTTCGGGGTCCTGGCGGTCACCAACGCGTTCCTCCCGGCCCTGCGCCGCTCGCCGCGTCCCCGCATCGTGAACATCTCCAGCGGCACCGGCTCCCTGACCTGGAGCGCCGACCCGGACCGCGAGTTCGCCGCCCACGCCGGGGCGGGCGCCGCCTACCGGTCGTCCAAGTCCGCGCTCAACGCGCTGACCCTCTTCTACGCCCAGTCCCTCGCGACGGAGGGTTTCAAGGTGAATGCCCTCGCCCCGGGCCTGCGGGCGACGGACCTCAACGAACGGGCCGCGGCGAGCGACGGGGATCCGGCGGAGGCCGCGCGCGGGGCCGTGGATCTGGCGCTGCTGCCGGACGACGGTCCTACCGGGCGGTTCCTGTCGTGGGACGGAACCGCCGTGCCCTGGTAGCTACTTGAGCAGTTTCGACATCCGGCGGTCCGCCAGCGGCTTGCCGCCCGTCTGGCAGGTCGGGCAGTACTGGAGGGAGGAGTCGCTGAAGGAAACCTCGCGGATCGTGTCGCCGCAGACCGGGCAGGGTTCGCCGGTGCGGCCGTGGACGCGCAGGCCGCTCTTCTTCTCCGCCTTCAGGCGGCCGGCGGCCACGCCCCGGGAGCGTTCGACGGCGTCCAGGAGTGTGGTGCGGAGGGCCGTGTAGAGGGTGTGCGTCTCGGCCGGGGTCAGGGACGACGCCAGCTTGAAGGGGGACATCTTCGCCGCGTGCAGGATCTCGTCGCTGTACGCGTTGCCCACCCCGGCGATCAGGGTCTGGTCGCGCAGCGCGCCCTTGAGTTGGCGGCGTTCGTCCTTCAGGAGTTCGGCGAAGCGCGTCTCGTCGAAGTCGTCGGCCAGCGGGTCGGGGCCGAGGCGGGCGACGCCCGGGACCTCCTGCGGGTCGGCGACGATGTACACCGCGAGGCGCTTCTGTGTGCCCGCCTCCGTCAGGTCGAAGCCCTCGCCGGTCTCCAGGGCCACACGGAGTGCGAGGGGGCCCTTGCCGGGGCGGGGCGGGCCGTCCGGGAGGCGGTCCTTCCAGTGCAGCCAGCCCGCGCGGGCGAGGTGGGTCACGAAGTGCGGGCCGCCGTCCGTCTCCACGTCCAGGAACTTGCCGTGGCGGTGCACGGCCACCACCTCGTGTCCCTCCAGCGCGGTGAGTGGAGGATCGTACGTCTTCAGAACGCTGATGGCGACGGGCAGCACCCGTACGATCTCGTGGCCGACGAGGTGTTCGGTCAGGAAGTCCTTCAGTGCTTCGACCTCGGGAAGTTCCGGCATACGTCCAGGGTGCCATCGGAGGCCCGTGGGGTCAGCTCAGGTGCGGTCCGGGACCAGGAACTCGCACCACACGCACTTGCCGCTGCCGCGCGCCTCCACACCCCACACGTCCGTGAGCAGGTCGACGAGGAGCAGACCGCGCCCGGAGACACCCTCCTCGCCCGCCTCACGGCGGCGCGGGAGGGCGCTGGAGGAGTCCTCGACCTCGACGCGCAGCCGGCGGTCGGGGCCGGTGAGGACCCTCAGGGTGACGATCGCGGAGCCCTCGGTGTGCATCAGCGCGTTGGTGATCAGCTCGTCGGCGACCAGCTCGACCTCGTCGGAGCGCTCACCGGCACCCCACGCGCGGACCGCGGCCCGGATCATGTGCCGGGCCCCGGTGAGGGCCTCGGAGTCGCCGGGGGCCACGTGCTGCTGGAGCCGCCCGCCGGACTGCGGCGCGTCGAGGCCCCGCCGACGCAGCAACAGCAGCGCCACGTCGTCCTCACCGCCGCGCTCCTCGGCCACGTCGATGAGCAGATCGGCGAGGTCGCGTACGTCGTCGGGGCCGGAGGCGATGAGCGCGGCGAGGGTCTGCATGCCGTCGTCGAGGTCGGCCCCGGGCTGTTCGACGAGGCCGTCGGTGCACAGCAACAGGGTCTCGCCGGGGTCGAGTTCGATGGCGGAGACGGGGTATTCGAGCCGCCCGAACTCGGCGGAAAGCCCGAGCGGCAGCCCGCCCACGACGGTCATCCGACGGCAGGTCCCGTCCAACTGCCGCACCAGCGGGTCGATATGACCGGCCCGGACCACCTGCACCACTCCGGTCGACAGGTCGACCTCGGCGTAGAGGCAGGTCGCGAAGCGCTCGGTGTCCAGTTCATGGAGGAAGACGGAGGCGCGGGCCATCACCGTGGCCGGGGTGTGCCCCTCGGCGGCGTACGCCTTGAGGACGATGCGCAGTTGCCCCATGACGGCGGCGGCGTGCGTGTCGTGGCCCTGGACGTCGCCGATGACCGCGCCGACCCGCCCGCCCGGCAACGGGATCAGGTCGTACCAGTCACCGCCGATGTCCCGGCCCAGCTTCGCGGACCGGTAGCGGACCGCGACGTCGGCGCCGGGGACGCTGGGGATGGCGCGCGGCAGCATGGCCTGCTGGAGGCCCTGGGCGAGGTCCTTCTCCTGCTCGTAGAACATGGCGCGCTGCAGGCTCTGCGCGATGCTGCTGCCGAGCGCGACGAGGACGTTGCGCTCGTCCGCCGAGAAACCACGCCGGTCGCTGTAGAGCAGGCCCATCGCACCGATCGGCCGGGCCTGGGCGATCAGCGGCAGATAGGCGGCCGCAGTGATGTTGAGGTCGGTGATGTGCGGCCACAGGAGGGGATATCGCTCGGCGAACTCCTCCGGGGACTCGATGAACGCCGGGGCGAGGGTCCGTACGACCTCTCCCATCGGGTACTGCTCGTCGATCCGGGTGACCTCCGTGCCGGGCACGAAGCTCCCCTCGGGGCCTTCGGCGACCAGGCGGATACGGCCGGCCTCGACCAGGCCCATGACCAGGCTGGTCGCGCCGAGGTGGACGAGGCCGTGGGTGTCCTTGAGGACGTCGATGACGTCCTGGACGGTACGGGCGTGCGCGAGGGCGGCGGTGGTGAGCTGGACGACGTTGGTCTGCCGGCGCCTGGCCGCGTCCTGGGCGGCCTGCTCACGGCGGGCCGCGCTCTCGGCGAGCTCCTGGGTGGCGTCCCGGACGATGCCGATGATCCGGCGCGGGCGGCCCGTGTCGTCACGCCGGATGTAGCCCTGGGTGTGGGTCCAGCGCAGGGTGCCGTCGCGCAGCCGCATACGGAAGTAGGCGCCGTAGTTCTCGCTGCCGTCCTTCATGGCCTGGGAGACGATGCCGTCGAGCCGGTAGCCCTCCGGGGGCGGTACCCGGACGGCCAGGCTCTCGGGGTGTCCGTCGTATTCGTCGGGGCGCAGGTCGAAGACCTCGTGGGCCTGGGCGTCCATGTGGAACAGGCCGCTGTCCAGGTCCCAGTCGAAGCTGCCCATGCGGTTGAGCGCCAGGATCGGGTCCGGGTGGGCGGGCCAGTCGTCCGGGAGTGACAGGGCGCTCGCTCCCCGATCAACCATGCGGCCCACCTTGCCAGGATTTGCCCGATTATTCGACTTCTCCGACGGCTCCGGAGGCGGTCCGGTGTCGCTGCGGACGCGGTCAGCCGTCGAAGACGTTCGTGGGGCTGTCGAAGATGCTGCCGGTGGTGGTGTCGTCGGGGATCAGGCCGCCGCCGTCGGGCAGGTCGGGGGTCTCCGGAACGGTCGGCGGGCCGATCTCGTCAGCGGAGTCCTGGGACGGCTCCGGTGCGGCCGTCGTCGGCGTCCCGGTGCCCGGGGTGGTGCCGCGCTGTGACGGGGTGAGCGTGGTGCCGGGCGGGCTGGTCGTCGGGGTGGCCGTGACGGTGGCGGTGGGGCAGTCCGTGGGGCCCGGTGACGGCGGCTGGGCCGTCGTGTCGCCGGTGGCGCCCGGGGTGACGGTGACGGTCGGGGTGGTGCAGTCGGTGGCCGACCCCTCCGGGGTGGGGCTACCGCTGGGGGACGCGCTCTGGTCGCTCGGGGAGGCGCTTGCACTGCTGCTGGGCGAGGGACTCGTGACGCCGGGCGAAGCGCTGGACGCGCTGTCGTGAGGGCGCGGCGACGGACTCGTACGGGACGGTGTCGGCGTCGGCGTCACGTGCGTCGGCGGGGGTACGACGTGGTCGTGATGGGGCCCGCGATGACCGAGGGGCCGTTCGATCCAGGTGTTGTCGACGATGTTGATGATCGTGATGTTGGTGATCACCTGGGGCGCCGGGGTCACCACGATCACCTCGGCGGGCCGGAACCCGGACCAGGGCCGACCGTTGTCGCCGAGCGCCCCCTGGTTCGCCGCGCCCGCCTTGAGCGGGTTGCCGCAGGCGCAGCGGACCCGGGGCACGCCCCGGTTGTCGACGAGGACGGCGGTACCGGCCTGGAGGACCGACTGGAAACCGGTCACCTGTGCGTCGCGGTATCCGTGGTTGGTGACCTGCGTGTCGGCGCGCAGCACGACCGAGGTCAGCCCGCGCAGATAGCCGGGAATCGCGCCCTGCGAGATGCCCTCGGCCTGCGCGAACGCGCGGGCCTTGGCCTGGTCGCGGGCGAGGTAGGTGATCTGCCGCTCGACATCGCAGCTCTCGGTGCGCGCGGTGCCGCCGTACAGGCCGGGGGTGGCGCCGGAGACGGAGCGCATGCGGCCAGGGGGCGGGGAGGTGGTCCGCACAGGTGTCGGCCGCGTGGGTGTGGACTGGGGCGTTCGGGTGACCCGTGGTGGGGCGCTCGGCGCGGTGGCCGTGGAGTCCGTGAAGGGGTCCGGGCCCTGTGCCGCGACGGGCTGCAGGAAGACCTCGCCGCTCGACTTCGTGTTCTTGCCGCCGTCGCCGCCGCAGCCGGCGACGAGGAGCGCCGCCGAGAGCGCGCAGGCCGTGGCGATGGTTCCGGTGGATGTGCGCACCAGGTTCTCCCGCCTCAAGCCGGGTGATTCGCCACTATTGTCTGCTTCACTCACTTGGGTTACGCAACCGGAGGCACGGAACGCGGAGAGTGACGGTCTACTGAAGCCCGACGACGGAGGGAGGAACGGACGATCGTGGGATGGTTCACCGCACCCGACTACTGGCTGAGCCGACTGGTCTTCCAGCGGGCTCTGGCCGGTGTCTATCTGGTCGCGTTCCTGACGGCGGCCCTGCAGTTCCGTGCGCTGATCGGTGAGCGCGGCATGCTGCCGGTCCCCCGCTTCCTCGACCGGATGCCGTTCTGGCGGGCCCCGAGCATCTTCCAACTCCACTACACGGACCGCTTCTTCGCGGGCTGCGCGGGGACGGGCTGCGCGGTGTCGGCGGCGCTCGCGGCCGGGCTGGACTCCCGACTCCCGTTGTGGGGCGGGATGTTGCTGTGGCTGGTGCCGTGGGTGCTGTATCTGTCGATCGTCAACGTCGGCCAGACCTGGTACGCGTTCGGCTGGGAGTCGCTCCTGCTGGAGGTCGGCTTCCTGGCCGTCTTCCTCGGCAACGACGAGGTGGCGCCGCCGGTTGTCGTGCTGTTCCTGCTGCGCTGGGTCCTGTTCCGGGTCGAGTTCGGCGCGGGTCTGATCAAACTGCGCGGCGACGCGTGCTGGCGGAAGCTGACCTGCCTGGACTTCCACCACGAGACGCAGCCGATACCGGGCCCGCTGAGCTGGTTCTTCCACCACCTCCCGCGCCCCCTGCACCGGGTGGAGGTGGCCGCCAACCACGTCACCCAACTCGTCGTCCCCGTCCTGCTGTTCACCCCTCAACCGGTCGCGACCGCCGCCGCGTCCCTGATGATCGCCACCCAGCTGTGGCTGGTCCTGTCCGGCAACTTCTCCTGGCTGAACTGGATCACGATCGTGCTGGCCCTGTCAGCGATCCGGTTCCCCCACACACCGCCGTCCGTCCCCGGCCCGCCCGTTTGGTACGAGGTCGTGGTCCTCGCCGTCGCCGCGCTGCTGCTCTGGCTCAGCCACCGCCCGGTCCGTAACATGGTCTCCCGCCGCCAGATCATGAACCGCTCCTTCGACCCGCTCCATCTGGTCAATTCCTACGGCGCGTTCGGCAACGTCAGCCGTGTCCGCCACGAGGTGGTCGTCGAGGGCACGACGGACGCCGTGCCCCGTGAGGACTCCCACTGGCGGGAGTACGAGTTCAAGGGCAAGCCGGGCGATCCACGACACTGGCCGCGCCAGTTCGCGCCGTACCATCTGCGGCTGGACTGGATGATGTGGTTCGCGGCCCTCTCCCCCGGCTACGCCGAGCCGTGGTTCGGCGCCCTGGTGGAACGGCTCCTGGAGAACGACCGGGACACGCTACGACTGCTGCGCCGCTCCCCGTTCCCGTCCGACGAGCCGCCGCGCTACGTCCGGGCCCGCCTCTTCCGCTACCGCTACACGACCTGGCGGGAGTTGCGGGAGACGGGCGCGTGCTGGGAGCGGACGTTCGTGCGGGAGTATCTGCCGCCCACGCGGCTCGCGAGGGCGGCTCAGAGGTCGTAGACGCGGGTGGCGGTGCCCTCGAAGACATCGGCGCGTTCGGCCGCACTGAGGTCGTCGGTCAACTCGCCCGCCGTGTCGGCGACTTGGCCGTACGTTGCCGCCAGGACGCAGACCGGCCAGTCGGAACCGAACATCAGCCGGCTGGGGCCGAAGGCGTCGAGTGCGGTGTCCGCGTAGGGGTGCAGGTCCGCCGTGCGCCAGGTTTTCCAGTCGGCCTCCGTGACCATGCCGGACAGTTTGCAGTAGGTGTTGGGGAGCGCGGCGAGGGAGCGCAGGGATGTCGCCCAGGGTTCCAGTCGTCCCGAGGCGATGGGTGGCTTGCCCAAGTGGTCGAGAATTAAGGTGAGTTGGGGCAGGGAGGCGGCCACCTCGACGGCGGCCGGGAACTGTTGGGGCAGGACGAGCAGGTCGTAGACGAGTCCCGCGTCGGCGACGGCGGTGAGGCCTCGGCGTACGTCCGGGCGCAGCAGCCAGTTCGGGTCGGGTTCGCCCTGTACCTGGTGGCGGATGCCCTTGAGGTAGTGGCCGCCGGGGAGTTCACGCAGGCGGGCCAGTTCGTCGGTGATGTCCGGGCGGGTGAGGTCGGTCCAGCCGACGACTCCGGCGATCAGGTCATGCGCGTCGGCGAGGGCCAGGAACTCGGGGGTCTCCTCGGCGACGGTGATCGTCTGGACGAGGACGGTGCGGTCGACGCCGGTCGCGCGGGCCTCGGGTGCGAGGTCGGTGACGGTGAAGTCGCGGCGGAGGGGCTGGAGTTCGGGGCCGGTGATCCAGTCCTGGTCGCGGACGGAGAGGTCCCATACGTGGTGGTGGGCGTCGACGGTCACGGCAGCTCCCATACGACCGGCAGACTCGCCTCGGCGCCCTGGCCGGAGTAGTCGTGCACCACGCTGAGGAGCTGGGCCATGCGGGCCTGCCAGGCGACGTTCACCGGGAGCTGGTCCAACTCGGCGAGCAGGCGGGCGTAGTCGTCGCATTCCAGGACGTGGAAGAGGTCGGTGCCGCTGCGCCAGATGGTCCAGGAGGTGGCGCCGGCGTTGCGGATCGCGGCGGTCAGTTCTTTGGGGACCTCGTGGTGGGCGTTCTCGTACTCGGTGATGCGGTCGGCGCGGACCTTGGTGTGCAGGGCGACTCTCATGACGGCTCCTGAGCAGGGACGGGGGCGTCCGTCGACAGGAGACCCGTGTCCCGCAGTTCCTGCCAGAACGCGGCCGGCACGGGGAGGGCGAACTGCTCGGCGCAGTCCCGCACTTCGGCCTCCGAACGGGCACCGACCAGGACGCTCGCCACGGCCGGGTGAGCTGCGCAGAAGGCGAGGGCGGCGGCGCGCAGCGTGATGCCGTGGCGCTCGGCGACGGCCTTCATGCGCAGGGCGCGGTCCAGCAACTCGGCCGGTGCCTGGGCGTAGTTGTAGGTCGCGTCCGGCTTCGGGTCCGCCAGCAGACCGGAGTTGAAGGCCCCGCCGATGACGACCGACTTGCCGCGTGCGACGGCGGACGGGAGCAGCTCGGTGAGTGCGCTCTGGTCGAGCAGGGTGTAGCGCCCGGCGCACAGCACCACGTCCACGTCCGTGTCCTGGACGAAGCGGGTGAGCATCTCGGCCTGGTTCATGCCCGCGCCGATCGCGCCGACGACGCCCTCCGCGCGGAGCTTCTCCAGGGCCGGATAGCCCTCGCGGAAGGCCTGTTCGGCGTGATCGTCGGGGTCGTGGAGGTAGACGATGTCGACGCGGTCGAGGCCGAGCCGTTCCAGGCCGGCGTCCAGGGTGCGGCGTACCCCGTCGGCGCTGAAGTCCCAGACGCGCTGATGGGTCGCGGGTACGGCGAAGCCGTTGGCGAGGTCGTCGCCGGTGACCGTCTCAAGGGGCTCCAGGCGGCGGCCGACCTTCGTGGAGATCGCGTACGACGAGCGCGGGTGTTCGCGCAGGGCCGCGCCGAGGCGGCGCTCGGACAGGCCGAGGCCGTAGTGCGGTGCGGTGTCGAAGTAGCGGATGCCTTGCTGCCAGGCGGTGTTGACGGCCTGGTGCGCCTGGTCGTCGCCGACTTCGGTGTACAGGTTGGCGATCGCGGCGCCGCCGAAGCCCAGCCCGCTGATCTCGACCCCGCTTCCGCCGAGGGTGCTCACTGGCCCACCGGCCTCAGGCGCAGGCCCTGCATGCCGCCGTCCACGGCGAGCGAGGTGCCGGTGGTGGCGCCGGACAGCGGGCTCGCCAAGTAGGCGATGGCGCCCGCGACTTCGGCGGCCGAGACGAGTCGGCCCGAGGGCTGGCGGGCGGCCAGGGCGGCGCGTTCGGCGGCCGGGTCGGAGGCCGAGTCGAGGAGGCGGCCGACCCAAGGGGTGTCCGCCGTACCGGGGTTGACGCAGTTGACGCGGACGCCCTCGCGGAGGTGGTCGGCGGCCATGGCGAGGGTGAGGGAGTACACGGCGCCCTTGGTGGCGCTGTACAGGGCGCGTTGGGGCAGTCCCGCCGTGGCGGCGATGGAGCAGGTGTTGACGATCGCCGCGTGGGACGACTCGCGCAGGTGCGGGAGGGCGGCGCGGGCCACGCGGACCATGCCGATGACGTTGACGTTCAGGACGCGGTGCCACTCCTCGTCGTCGTTGTCCTCGACGGTGCCCTGGGCGCCGATGCCCGCGTTGTTGACCACCACGTCGAGTCCGCCGAGGTCGGTGACGGCGGAGGCGACGGCCTGTCGTACGGAGGCGTCGTCGGTGACGTCGGCGCGGTAGCCGAGCAGCGGCTTCTCGACGCTGCTCGGGTCGAGATCAAGGACGGCGACCAACGCGCCGCGTTCGGCGAGGAGTTCGGCGGTGGCCCGGCCGATGCCGGAGGCGCCGCCGGTGACCAGGGCCTTGAGGCCCTCGAAGTCGGTCATGCCGCGTGTCCCTTCTGGCGGTCGAGGTCGGCGGCCCAGAAGGTGCCGCCGGGGAAGGTGTAGCGCGCGATGGACTCGGGCCGCATGGTGGCCGAGAAGCCGGGTGTGGTGGGTGCCATGTAGTGACCTTCGCGGATCACCACCGGATCGAGGAAGTGGTCGTGCAGATGATCGACGTATTCGATGACGCGGTCGTCGGTGGTGCCGGAGACGGCGAGGTAGTCGAACATCGAGAGGTGCTGGACGAGTTCGCACAGGCCGACGCCGCCCGCGTGCGGGCAGACGGGGATGCCGAACTTGGCGGCCAGCAGCAGGATCGCGAGGTTCTCGTTGACGCCGCCGACGCGGGCCGCGTCTATCTGGAGGATGTCGAGGGCGCCGGCCTGGAGCAGTTGCTTGAACACGATGCGGTTCTGGACGTGTTCGCCGGTGGCCACCTTGACCGGGGCCACGGCCGCGCGGATGGTGGCGTGGCCGAGGACGTCGTCGGGGCTGGTGGGCTCCTCGATCCAGTACGGGTCGAACTCGGCGAGGGCCTTGGTCCAGCGGATCGCCTCGGCCACGTCCCAGCGCTGGTTGGCGTCGATCGCCATGCGGATGTCGGGCCCGACGACCGAACGGGCCACCCTGCAACGGCGGATGTCGTCGTCGAGGTCGGCGCCGACCTTCAACTTGATCTGCCGGAACCCGTCTTGGACCGCCTGCGCGGCGAGCCGGGTGAGCTTCTCGTCGTCGTAGCCGAGCCAGCCGGCGGAGGTGGTGTAGGCGGGGAAGCCGCGCTCCAGGAGACGGGTACGGCGGTCCTCCGCGCCTTCCTTGCCGCGGCGCAGGATCTCCAGGGCCTCGTCCGGGGTGAGCGCGTCCGTGATGTACCTGAAGTCGATCTGGCGGACGAGCCATTCGGGTTCGGCGTCGGCGAGGAGCTGCCAGAGGGGCTTGCCGGCGCGCTTGGCGGTGAGGTCCCAGGCCGCGTTGACGACCGCGCCGATCGCCATGTGCATCACGCCCTTCTCCGGGCCCAGCCAGCGCAGTTGGCTGTCGCCGATCAGGTCGCGGTTCAACACCCCCGGATCCGCGCAGAGTTCGGCCACGGACCGGCCGATCACATGGTTCCGCAGCGCGTGGATCGCGGCGACCTGGACTTCGTTGCCCCGCCCGATGGTGAAGCTGAATCCGTGCCCCTCGTGCCCGTCGGCCGCGTCGGTGCGCAGGACGACGTACGCGGCCGAGTAGTCGGGGTCCGGGTTCATCGCGTCGGAACCGTCGAGTTCGCGCGAGGTGGGGAAACGGATGTCGTAGGTGTCGACCGCGGTGACGCGGGCGGGGGTCGGTGACACGGAAGGCCTTTCGGTCGGGTACAGGGATCCGGTGCCGTGCGGGTGCCGGAGACCGGTGGGGTCAGTCCTGGGCGCGGCCGGTGGTGACGCGGGCGATCATGAGGGCGACCAGGATGATCCCGCCGTAGATGGCCTGGATCCAGAAGGACGGGACCTGGGCGAGGGTGAGGAGGTTCTGGACAACTCCCAGGAGGAGTACGCCCGTCAGGGCGCCGAACATGGTGCCCTTGCCGCCGTCGAGGCTGATGCCGCCAATGACCGCCGCCGCCATCACGGTGAAGATCATGTTGTTGCCCTGGTTGGCGCTGATCGCACCGACGTAGCCGGTCTGCATGATCCCGCCCACCGAGGCGAGGACACCGGCGACGACGGACACCCCGAGGAGCATCCGGTCGACGCGGATTCCGGCCGCGCGGGCCGCTTCCTGGTTGCCGCCGATCGCGTACAGGGCGCGTCCGACGCGGTGGTACTTGAGCACGAACCCGGCGACCGCGAAGCAGATCGCCGCGAGCCATACCGACATCGGAACGTTCAGGAAGGTGCTGGTGGCCAGGGTGAAGAAGGAGTCGGGCATCCCGAACAGCGTCTTGCCCTTGGTGGCGCCGACCAGCAGACCGCGCAGGACGATCAACATGGCGAGGGTGACGATGAAGGCGTTGAGCTTGAACTTCACCACGAGGATGCCGTTGAAGGCGCCGATGATCCCGCCGACGACGAGGACCGCGACGAGGGCGAGCGGGGCCGCCCACTCCGTGCCCCAGCCGGACTCGGCGGTCGGCAGAACCAGCAGGGCGCCGATGGCGGGCGCGATGCCGACCACCGACTCCAGCGACAGGTCGATCTTGCCGGTGATGAGGATCAGCGACTCGGCGAGGACCACCATCGCGAGCGCGGCGGAGGCGCCCAGGATGGAGATCAGGTTCCGTTCGGTGAGGAACGAGTCGTTGACGATCGCGCCGAGCACCAGGAGCACCAACAGGGCCGGTACGAGGGCGAGTTCGCGGGCCCGGCGGAGCAGAACCGTCCGGGCCGAGCCCGCCCCGGTGGCGCGTGGGGCGGCGAGCGGCGGGGCCGCCTTGGTGTCAGCCATGGTCCACTCCTTCGATGGAGGCGATCAGCTCGTGGTCGCGCCAGCCCGCCGGGTGCTCGGCGACGACACGGCCGTGGAAGAGGACGAGGACGCGGTCGCAGCGCCGCAGGTCGTCGAGTTCGTCGGAGACGACGAGCACGGCGGTGCCGTCGTCGCGGGCGCTGTCCATGCGGGCGAGCAGTGACTCCTTGGACTTCACGTCGACGCCCGCGGTGGGGTTGATGAGGACCAGCAGCCTCGGGTCGGATGCCAGCGCGCGGGCCATGACGACCTTCTGCGCGTTGCCGCCGGAGAGGTCGGAGACGGGCTGTTCGGGGCCCTCGGTGTGGATGTCGAGGCGGTCGATCAGCTCGGTGGCGAACGCGCGCTTGCGGTCGGTGCCGACGAACCCGAAGCGGCCGAGCCGGTCCAGGACCGTCATGGTGGCGTTGTCGCCGATGGACATGCCGAAGACCAGTCCCTGACCGTGCCGGTCGCGCGGCACGCATCCGACACCGGCTTTCAGGGAAGCCTGCACATCCCCGAACGGCAGTGCCTCGCCGTCGAGTTGGGCGGTACCGCCGGTCGGTGTGTACAGCCCGGTGAAGGACTCGGCCAGCTCGATCTTGCCGCTGCCGCTGGATCCGGCGAGCCCGACGACCTCGCCGCGGCGGACGGTGAGATCGACGTTCTCGTACGACTCGGAGGTGAGCCCGCGCGCGTCGAGGAGGACGGGCGCCTCGGTGTCCAACTCCCTCAGCTGGACTTCGAGTTCGGCGATCGACTCCCCCGCCATGGCCTCCACCAGGGCCCGGCGCGGGAGGTCGGCGACCGGTGCGGTCGTGATCCAGCGGGCGTCGCGCAGCACCGTGACGGTCTGGCACACCTCGTACACCTCCTGGAGGTGGTGCGAGATGAACAGGAAGGTGACGCCCGACTCCTGGAGCGCGCGCATGCGCGTGAAGAGCCGCTCGATCTCCCGGTTGTCGAGCTGCGCGGTCGGCTCGTCGAGAACGATGAACCGGGCGCCGAAGCTCAACGCCCTTGCGATCTCCACCATTTGGCGGTCCTCGACCTTGAGGTCGGCGGTACGCGCCTCCGGGTCGACGCGCACGTCCCAGGTGTCGAGGAGTTCGGCGGCCTCGGTCCGGAGGCGGCGCCAGCTGATGACACCGCCGCGGGAGGTCGGCTGACGGTTGATGAAGAGGTTCTCGGCGACCGTCAACTCGGGGACGACCGTGGGCTTTTGGTAGACGCAGGCGACCTTGCCGCGCCAGGCGTCGCGGTCGGTGAGCGGGGGCGCCGGCTCGCCGTCGAAGCGGACCGTGCCCTCGTCGGGGGCCTGGAGTCCGGTGAGGACGGTGACGAGGGTGGACTTGCCGGCGCCGTTGCGGCCGACGAGGGCGTGGGACTCGCCGGGCAGTACGGTCAGTCGGCCGTCGGCGAGGGCGACGGTGGGGCCGTACCGCTTGACGATTCCCTCCGCCTCCACCAGCGGAGTGGTCACTGAAGTGCTCATTTGACCGTGTTGCCCCAGAGCTTGGGGTCGTCGACGTTGTCCTTGGTGACCAGGGGTGCGGGCAGTTGGTCCTCAAGGATGCCGCTGGGCAGCTTGACGATCGTGGAGTCGTGGTCGGTGGGGCCGGGCTTGAAGGTCTTCCCCGCCATCGCGGCCTTGATGTAGTACATGCCGTACTTGGCGTAGGCGTCGGCCGGTTGGGAGACCGTGGCGTCGATCTCGCCCTTGCGGATCGCGTCGAACTCCTGCGGGATGCCGTCGTTCGAGACGATCACGATGTGCCCGGCCTTGCCCGCCGTCTTCAGCATGCCCTTGGACTTGAGGGTCTGGAGGGTGGGCGCGAGGTAGACGCCGCCCGCCTGCATGTAGATGCCCTTGATGTCAGGGTTGGCGTTGAGGAGCGTGTCGAGCTTGGAGGCGGCCGTGTCGGACTCCCACTTGGCGGGGATCTCCAGGACCTTGAGCTTCGGGTACTTCTTCTTGACGCAGGCCCTGAACGCCTCCGACCGGTCACGGCCGTTGACCGAGGCGAGGTCGCCCATGATCTGTACGACCTTGCCGCTGGTGATGTGCGCCCCGAGGTATTCGCAGGCCTTCTCGCCGTACGCGACGTTGTCGGCGCGCACGACCATCGCGACCTTGCCCTTGTCGGGCGCCACGTCCACGGCGACGACCGGCACGCCCTTGCGCTCGGCCTGGTCGAGACCCGCCTCGATGGCGGCACTGTCGAGCGGGGCGACGACCAGGCCCTTGACGCCCTGGTTCAGCTCGTTGTTGATGTCGGTGATCTGCTGCGAGGGGTCGCTGTTGGAGTTGACCGTCTTCAGTGCCTGGACACCTTCGGACTTCGCCATCTTCGGCACGTAGTCGTTGTACGACTGCCAGAACGGCGAGGTCAGCAGGGGCAGGATCACCCCCACCTTGCCGGTGCCGCCGCCGGTGCTGGACGCGCCGGTGTCCTTGGTGCTGCCGCATGCCGTGAGCGCGAGGGTGCCGCACGCGGCAGCTGCCGTCACACGCACCGCCCACGCGGTCAATCGCCTGCCTTGCCGTCCGTTCCGCACTGTGCTGCCGGCCATCTGTCGGGCTCCTCATCGAGCGTGTTCGAGCAGTTGCCGGAATATTTATCAGACCACTTCGGGGCTACAACACCCTCAGGAGCCAAAAATTCGCGGTTTCTGGCCGTAGTGGTCGGACCACATCCGTGACTAGACTGCGCGGACCGGCGACAGGAGGAGTGGCGTGGACGAGACCCTGCCGAGCGAGACGGAACCGGGGGCCGCCGCACCGAAGGGCACGGTGACGCAGCGCGCCATCGACTCGATCAAGGCGTTGATCGGCGAGGGCCGCCTGGAGCCGGGCCAGCGGCTGCCCACCGAGCGCGATCTCGCGGCCCAACTGGGCATCTCCCGCAGCTCGATGCGCGAGGCGATCCGCGCGCTCACGGTGCTCGGCGTGCTGGAGGCGCGGCACGGTTCGGGTATCTACGTCACGCAGTTGGAGGCCGGCGACCTGCTGGAGACCTTCGGTGTCGTCGCCGACCTCTCGCGCGGCCCGGGTCTGGTGGAGCTGCTGGAGGTCCGCCGCATCCTGGAGTCGACGGCGACGGCGCTGGCCGCCGCCCGCATCACCCCTGACCAGCTGGCCGAGGTCGAGAAGCACCTCACGGCGATGAACGCCACCGACGACCCCGAGGAGATCCTCGCCCACGACCTCGCCTTCCACCGCGAGATCGCCGCCGCCGCCGGCAACGACACCATGGCCGCGATCCTGGAGGGCCTGTCGTCCAGGACGTTCCGCGCCCGGGTGTGGCGCGGCTACCAGGAGGAGGGCGCCTTCGCCCGCACCCGCCGCGAACACGCCGCCATCCACCGGGCGTTGGTGGCCCGCGACCCGGAGGCGGCACGCGCGGCGGCGGCCTCGCACGTGGGCGAGGTCGAGGAGTGGCTGCGGGCGCAACTCGCCCCCTAGGAACAGGGGTTCAGACGCCCTGACATCCGGGCCGTGCTGGTCGTCGCGGGCCTACGGCGAACAGCGGACAATCGATACGCGGCTCCGCCGCGCGGGCATGACCAGCCCCCACGCACCCGCAGCGGAAATGCGCCCTGTCCCAGCCCTCAACCGCCGGAGGCGGGCAACGGCGGTTCGCCCCGTTGCCCCTGGACCTCTGCCCATCCGCGCAGTTCACTGGTGCCCACCTCGTCGATCGCCCGGTGCAGGGCGGCCCGTGCGTCCGCGTCGCGCTCGGCCTGCGGGAGCAGCAGGTAGTGGTCGATCGCCCGCCGCAGGCCCTCCCGCGCCTGTGCGGCCAGGACCCAGCGCGAGCCCGGGCTGAAGAGTTGGCGCATGCCGGTGAAGAAGACGGCGCTGCCCGCGATCAGGGCGGTGAGCCAGGCGGGTGCGTGCAGGCCCGCCGCCACGACCGTCGCGGACGTGGCGGCGAGAGCGCCGAGTTCCGTCGTGTAGTGCAGCCACCTCGCCCGGTCGCACGCCCCCGCGTAGAACTCCAACTCCTGCCGGGCAAGCCCCAGTAGAGGATCGGGTTGGGAGGCCCAGGCCTGGCCGACGGCCGTTCTTCGTCTCATCGCCACATCATCGGGCGATCACGGCCGTCGGCGAAAGCCGTACCGGGTCAGGAGCGTCCGAACCGCAGCGTCACCAGCTCGAACGGGCGCAGCCTCAAAGCCAGTTGACCGCCCTCGCGGATTACCTCCTCGGCGTCGGCCGACGGACGTTCCAGCAGGTCGGTGACCTCCACGGAGTCGAAGGGGAAGTCCACCGTCAGTGTCGCCCTGGCCCGTCCCCCGTGCGCTTCGTGGAACCGGACGACGACGTCACCGCTCCCGTCATCGGCCAGCTTCACCGCCGTCACCACGACCGCGTCCCGGTCGACGCTCACCAGCGGAGCGACCTCCTGCCCACCCGTGACCTGCCGCTCGGGCAGGTTGATCCGCCAGCCTTCGCGCACCGCGTCGCCGATGGCCGCGCCCGGCACCAGTGCGTGCCGGAAACGGTGGACGCCCTGGTCGGCCTCGGGGTCCGGGAAGCGCGGGGCGCGGAGGAGGGAGACGCGGACCGTGGTGGTCGTACCGTTGTCGCCGTCGCTGCGGACCGTACGGGTCACATCGTGGCCGTACGTCGAGTCGTTGACGACGGCGACGCCCCAGCCGGGTTCCTCCATGTGGACGAAGCGGTGGTTGCAGGCCTCGAACTTGGCCGCCTCCCATGAGGTGTTGGTGTGCGTGGGGCGGTGGAAGTGCCCGAACTGGGTCTCGGACGCGTAGCGTTCGGCGTGCACGTCGAGCGGGAAGGCGAGCTTGAGGAACTTCTCGGTCTCGTGCCAGTCGACCTCGGTGTCGATGAGCAGCCGCCGCTCGCCCGGGGCGAGGGACAGCACTTGGGTGACCCGGGACGCGCCGAAGGACCGTACGATCCGCACGGCGTTCCCGTCGGCCACGACCTCGTCCGCGTCCGTGAGGTCGGTGACCGTGTTGCGGTAGAACTCGTCGACGTCCCAGGCGTCCCACATGTTCGGGAAGTCCGGGTGGAGTTGGAGGAGGTTGGCGGCTCGGCCGGGGGCGACGGTCTCGCGGTCGGCCTCGATGTCGTAGGCCGAGACGACGAGGCCCCGGGCATCGACCTCGACGCGGAGCAAGCCGTTCTCCAGTACGTGCCCGCCGCCAACCCGGGACGCGAGTGCCGTCTCGCCCTGGACGGCCGGGGTCTGCGCGCCGCCGGCGGGGACGCCTTCGCGGGTGTGGGGCGCCGAGTTGAAGACGAGGGTCCTGGTGCCCTCCCCGGCCAGCGCGCGCTGGGCCGCGTCGATGATGCCGTTCAGTTCCGCGGCGATCCGCTCGTACGTCCGGCGGGCCTCGCGGTGCACCCAGGCGATGGACGAGCCGGGCAGGATGTCGTGGAACTGGTGGAGCAGCACCGTCTTCCAGATCCGGTCCAAGTCCTCGTACGGGTACGGGAATCCGGCCCGAACGGCGGCGGTGGCCGCCCACAGCTCTGCCTCGCGCAGGAGGTGTTCGCTGCGGCGGTTGCCCTGCTTGGTCTTGGCCTGGCTGGTGAGGGTGGCACGGTGGAGTTCGAGGTACAACTCGCCGACCCAGACGGGTGGTTCGGGGTATTCGGCCTCGGCCTTCTCGAAGAACTCCTTCGGGGTCTCCCAGGCCACGGTCGCGGAGCCTTCGAGGTCGCGCAGGCGGGCCGCCTTGGCGACCATCTCGCGGGTGGTGCCGCCGCCTCCGTCACCCCAGCCGGTGGGCGCGAGGGAGTGGCGGGCGACGCCCTTGTCCTTGAAGTTGCGTGCCGCGTGGGCGATCTCGCGGCCCTGCATGGAGCAGTTGTAGGTGTCGACGGGCGGGAAGTGGGTGAAGATCCGGGTGCCGTCGATGCCCTCCCAACGGAAGGTGTGGTGCGGGAACTTGTTGGTCTGGGACCAGGAGATCTTCTGTGTCAGCAGCCACTTGGAGCCCGCGGCCTTGATGATCTGCGGGAGTCCGGCGGCGAAGCCGAAGGTGTCGGGCAGCCAGGCCTCCTCGTTCTCGATGCCGAACTCGTCGAGGAAGAACCGCTTCCCGTGCACGAACTGACGGGCCATCGCCTCCGAGCCCGGCATGTTGGTGTCCGACTCCACCCACATGCCACCGGCCGGCACGAACCGCCCGTCCGCCACCGCCTTCTTGACCCGCGCCCACACCTCGGGCCGGTGCTCCTTCACCCAGGCCCACTGCTGGGCCTGCGACATGGCGAAGATGAAGTCGGGCTCGTCTTCAAGTAGGGCCGTCATGTTGGACGTTGTGCGCGCCACCTTGCGGACCGTCTCCCGCAGCGGCCACAGCCACGCGGAGTCGATGTGCGCGTGTCCGATCGCGCTGATGCGGTGCGCGGACGGGACAGCGGGCGTCGACAGCACGGCCGCGAGCTGTGAACGGGCGTGCTCCGCCGTGCCGTTGACATCCTGGAGGTCCACGGCGTCCAGCGCCCTCTCGATCGCCCGCAGGAGGTCCCAGCGGCGGGCCGAGTCCACCGGCAGCTCGGCCATCAGCTCGCCGACGACCTCCAGGTCGAGGACGAGCTGCCAGACGTTCTCGTCGAGGACGGCGAGGTCCATGCGGGTGAGCGTGTACTGGGGCTCACTGCCGGCGGTCTCCTTGTCGCCCAACTGGGTCGGCACGAACGGGTGGTAGTCCATGACCACCGGGTTGGAGGCGGCCTCGACGTACAGCCGCACCTCCTCGCCGCCGGCGACGGGCGCGCCGATCCGGACCCACTGGTTGCGCGGGTTGAGGCCCTTCACCGGGGTGCCGTCGGGCCGGTAGACGAGGCCCTCGCACTGGAAGCCGGGCATGTTCTCGTCGAAGCCGAGGTCGAGCAACGCCTCGACGGTCTTCCCGGCCCACTCCTCCGGGACGGTCCCGGTGACGCGGAACCAACTGGTTCCCCAGGGAGCACCCCACCGGGCGCCCACCTCGATCGGTTCGGGTACGGCGGCGAGCCCCTCGGCGACGGGCACCGGCTCACCGGGCGCGTGCCACACCGCGACTTCCAGCGGCACGGACTCGGGGTACACGGCGGGACGGATGCGCTCTTCGAGGACACGCTTGAGGCGGGCTTCGACCAGGCTGCGGTCGTCATGCATGTGGGGTGCTCCGTAGCTCGGTTGCGGGTTGGGTCACGGGTGGTGCCAAGCGGGTGTTACCAGGTGTGCGTGACGGTCACGGGGGCCGACGCTGTGTACAGCTCCCCTGTCGCGCGCAGTTCGAACCCCGCCGCCTGCTCACCCTGTTCGGCCTGAAGCCCGCCGACGAAGAACGCGCGCTGGCAGGTGCCGCCGAGGAAGCGCCGGGTGCCGTCCGGCAGGAGGCGGTGCAGGGTGTAGTGGCGTACGGCGCCGGGCGCGGCGTCCCAGGCGAAACGCAGGTCGCCGCCGGTGGCGGCGGTGATCTGCAAACCGGAGGGGGCAGCGGGCGGCTGGGTGTCGTTGACATCGCGAACAGCGAGTCCACCGAGCCGCCAGTTCACAGTGCTCCCGCTCGTGTCGGCCGCGGTGAGCCGTACACCGATCGCATGCAGCGTGTCGGAGAGCCCTGTGAGCGGCACGGTCACCGTCTGCCAGCCGTTGCCCGAGTTCACAGGCAGATACGTGTACGGCGGTGTCGAACCCGGTGCGCTCGGCTCGGCGGTGGCGACGGCCAGCTCGACGTTCACACTGCCGGTGTCGGTGCGGAACGTCAGGTCGACAACCGAGTCAACACCGATCGGCAGCTGTGAACCGTACAGGTCCACCGTTGTCGGTTGATCCAGTACACCCGAGACCAGCACACTGCTGCCGCCGTGCCACGCGTCCGCGAAGTCGAAGGTCACAGTGGGCCGTTGCCCGGCCGTCCGCACCACCCACCGCCGGGACGGCAGCCGGTCCTGGAGCCCCAGGTGGTTCCATGCCACGTCCGAGGTGACCGCCCCGTCCTCGTACCACCGCAGCCCGTGCCCGGTGTTGAAGACGCTCGCGAACGGCAGCGCGCCGCCCACCGTCGACCGGTCCGCGACCGACACGGCCGGCGCCCGCCAGGTGTCCGTGCTGTCCGGCGTCGACGGGTCGAGCGAGCGGCCGGTCCAGAACCGGTCGTCGGCCGCGTGGAAGTCGCCCGGGGTGCGGCTCGCGGGCAGGTGGTTGCGGGTCCACTCGGGCCGGTAGAAGCCGATGGACGTGATGTGCGCCTTGGTCGTCGGCATCATCGCGTCCCAACTCACGGACGTACTGGACCCGTTGGACTCGACGTCGACGCCGGCCCACAACTCGTAGCGGCTGCGCCCGAACCCGTCAGCCGTGGTTCCGGACGCGGCGAGGCTGCTCGTGCTCCACCGGAAGTCGATGAACATGTCGTTCGCGGCCTGGAAGAACGCCTGGTTCGAGCTGTTCAGCGCGCCCTGCCAGCTGACCGTCCCGTTCACGGTCATCGCGTCGTACCAAGTGACTCGCTGTCCCTGCGCGGCGGCGAGGGACGTCAACTCGCCCACGAAGCCCTGCATGTCCGTACCGAGTGCCGTGTTCCCGCCACTGGTCTCGGCGTTGACGAACCAGCCGTCGAAGCCGTACGCGGCGGCGACCGCGACGAGTTGGGCGGCCAGCGGGTAGTGCCCGGCGGAGTCCTTCTGGACCAGGTCACGGGTCCACTGGAGCTGTCCGCCGTAGGCGACGGGTGGCAGGAAGATGTTGCCGAGGACGGGGACGCCGTGCCGGTGGGCGGCGTCGACGATGGGCGCGTTGGGGGCGAGGATGATGCCCTCGCCGGACGAGCCGCCCCAGAAGACGAGTTCGTCGAGGTAGGACCAGTGGGTGAGCGCGTAGTAGTCGGCGGTGGCCGCGCCCTGGGAGGGGTTGCTCGACGTCGGTCCGAAGGAGACCAGGGACTGGATGCGGGCCTGGCCCGAGCGGGCGGTGCTGTTCGCGGGGGTCGGGGTGAAGCGTGCGGCCAGAGGGACGGCGGCGGTGTTGAAGGCGAGGTCCGCGTCCGAGGCGGCGGTCCAGGTCTTCAGGCTGTTCCAGGTGATGCCGGTGCCCGGGGTGCCGGAGGGGAGGGAGTCCGGGTACCAGTAACTGGCGTACGGCTGACTGGTGTTGGTGGCGGCCGGCGAGGCGGCGAAGGCGGGCGTGGGCAGTTGGGGCAGCAGGGTGGCCGCCGCGCCGGCGAGGAGGACCGTGCGTCTGGTGGGGCGTCCGGAGTTCACGAGCTGGTGCCTCCTTGTGGGGTGGGGAGTACCTGGTCGGGAGTGACGACTTCGGTGATGCCGCGCGCGGCGAGGTGGTCCTTGTTGTCCGCGCGCGCGTCGAGGACGGTCGCCGGGCGGGCACCGTCGGCGACGAGTCGGAAGTACGCGTCGAAGACCCGCCCACCGGGACCGCAGACCGACCGGACCGACGGATCGGCGGGTACGACGAGCGCCGTGGTGCGGGTGGCGGGCGCGTACGAGGGCTCGCGGGCCGCCTCCGCCAACACCAACGCGATGTCCTTGGGTTGCCGGTCGTTGGTCAACAGGCCCAGCCCGTATTCGAGTTCGGGGAAGTCGGCGAGGTCGCGTGACACGTCGTGCGAGCACCACCAGGTGATGCCCCAGAGGTCAGGGCAGTCAAGGGCGTTGGCGATGGTCGCGGAGGCGAAGTCGGCCGCGTGCTCGGCGGGTACGAGCGGCTGGGGTGCGCCGACCTCCTGGAGCCAGACGGGCCGGTGCGGTTCCTCGGCCCAGGCCTTGCTCAGCTCGATCAGGTACGCGGCGTGGTGTTCGCTCGGCACGGAAGTACGGCCGTGGCGTTGGGCGGTGCCGTTGAAGACCCAGGAGTGCACGGCCGTCATCGCTCCGTGCCGGGCGGCCTGGGCCGGGGTGAACGGCATGTCGTCCTGGTACCAGGTCGCGTCGTACTCGGCGTGCAGATGCGGCTTGCCGGGCGCACCCTCCGAGCAGGCCGCGAGCATCCGCTCCAGCCAGGCGTCGATCTGGTCCTCCGTCGCCCGGTCGGGGTCCGGATGCGGGCCCGCCGAGAACTGGTTGACCTCGTTGCCGAGGGTCATGCCGATGAAGTTCGGCCTGTCGGCGAGGGCGGCGGCGAGCGTGCGCAGATAGGCGGCCTGGCCGTCGAGGACGTCCGGGTCGGTGAAGAGGTTGCGCCGATGCCAGGTGCGGGTCCACGCCGGCAGGTAGTCGAAACTGCTCAAGTGCCCTTGCAGACCGTCCACGTTGACGTCGAGCCCGCGCTCGCCCGCCGCGTCGACGAGCTGGACGAGCTGCTCCACGGCCCTGGGCCGGATCAGGGTCCGGTTGGGCTGGAAGTACGGCCACAGCGGAAAGACGCGGACGTGGTCGAGACCCAGCTCGGCGATCGAGTCGAGGTCGGCGCGTACGGAGTCGAGGTCGAAGTCGAGCCAGTGGTGGAACCACCCTTTGCTGGGGGTGTAGTTGACGCCGAAGCGCACGGCAGAAGACATCGGGATCCTGGTTCTGTAGTGCGTACGTGGGGGAAGTCGGCGCGCGTGGGCCTCAGCCCTTGACCGCTCCTTCGCCCACGCCCCGGAAGAAGTACCGCTGGAGGCAGGCGAAGAGGGCGATCAGTGGTGCCACGGCGATGACCGTGCCGGCGGCCACAAGGCGTTCGTCGTTGGCGAAGGTGCCGTGCAGATAGTTGAGGCCGATGGTGAGCGTGAACTTGGACGGGTCGCTGAGCACGATGAGCGGCCACAGGAAGTCGTCCCAGGCGCCCATGAAGGCGAAGATCGCGACGACGGCGACGGTGCCCTTCACGGACGGCAGCGCGATCCGCAGGAACCGCTGCCACACGTTGGCGCCGTCGACGTAGGCCGCTTCCTCGATCTCGTACGGCAGGTTGAGGAAGGCGTTGCGCATCAGCAGTACGTTCATCGCGCCGATGCAGCCCGGGAGGACCACCCCGATCAGGGTGTTGTTCAGGCCCAGCTCCCGCATGGTCGTGAACTGGGCGATGATGATGCCCTCCACCGGCACGAGCATCGCGAGGATGAAGACGAGGGTGGCCACGCGGCGGCCCCGGTAGCGCAGCCGGGCCAGCGCGTACCCGGCGAGGGCCGAACCGACGCAGTTCGTCACGACGTTGGCGGAGGCGACCTTCAGTGAGTTGAAGGCGTAGTCCCAGACGGGGATGGTGTCGGCGACCCGCTTGTAGTTGTGCAGGGTGGGGTGTTCGGGGAGGAAGGTGGGCGGTGAGCTGTAGATGTCCTCGGTCGGGCCCTTGAGCGAGGTGGACAGCTGCCACACGAAGGGGCCGACGGTGATGGCGAGGACGAGGAGCAACAGCGTGTAGCGCAGGGCAAGTTCCCAGACGCGGATGCGGCGGCCGTGCTCGTCGGTGATGCGGGGTTCGCGAACTGCCGTCTCCTGGACGGGCCTTGTGCGCTCGATGACGCTCAAGCGTCCTCCTTCCGGTCGGCCCGCAGCACGAGCAGCATCAGTGCGACGGTGACCACGAAGACGACGACCGAGAGCGCGGAGGCGTAGCCGACCCGGCCGGTCAGGCCGGTGCCGGTGCGCTGGACGAGCATCACGAGGGTGGTGTCCTCGCCGGCCGGTCCGCCGCTCGGGCCCGCCATCAGGTAGACCTCGGAGAACACCTTGAAGGCGGCGACCGAGGACAGCGCGCCGACGAGGACCATGGTGGAGCGGACGGCGGGCACGGTGACCGTGAAGAAGCGGCGCACCGCGCCCGCGCCGTCGACCGACGCGGCCTCGTGCAGTTCGCGCGGTACGTTGGCGAGCGCGGCCAGGTAAATGATCATGTAGTAGCCGAGGCCCTTCCAGACCGTGACGGCCATGGCGCTGAACAGCAGCAGCCACTGGTCGCTGAGGAAGCCGACCTGGCCGACGCCGATCGCCTCCAACAGCGAGTTGACCAGGCCGCGTTCGTCCAGCAGCCACACCCAGATCAGCCCGACCACCACGATCGAGGCGACGACCGGCGTGTAGAAGGCGGACCGGAAGAAGGTGATGCCGGGGATGTTCTTCTGGACCAACAGGGCGAGCAGCAGCGGGAGTACGACGAGTGCCGGGACCACCCCGACGATGTACAGCGTGCTGTTGCGCAGGCCGGTCCAGAACATGTCGTCGTGCCACAGCTCGCGGAAGTTGGCGAAGCCCACGAAGTGGCCAGGGATCAGGGTGCGCCGGTCGGTGAAGGCGTTGGCGAGCGTGGAACCGAACGGGTAGAGGATGAAGGCGCCAGTGATCAGCAGTCCGGGTGCGGCGAACAGCCAGGGACTGGTGGGCAGTTGGCGCCGCACCCGGGAGACGGTGGAGAGGGCCATCGCGGATTACCCCTGTTGCTGGAGGAGCGTGTTGCACTGCTTGACAGCGTTGTCGAGAGCCGTCTCGGGGCTCTCCTTGCCCTGCAACGCCTTGGCGACCTCGTTGCGCAGCGCGGTCTTCATCTGCTCGCTAAACAGCACCGGCGTGTAATTGACCGCGTTCTTCAGGGACTTGGCGGCGGCGATCCGCACCCGTGTCTCGTCGGTGCCGTCCTCCTTGGTGAAGTACGGGTCGTCGAGGGAGCCGGCGGTGCTCGGGAAGATGGCGACCTTCTTCGCGAACGACATCTGCTGCTGGGCGTCGGTGACGTAGTGCGCGAAGGCCACCGAGGCGGGCGTGTGCTTGGTCTTGGAGTTGACCATCACGCCCATCACGTACATGTTGACGTGCCCGGTGCTGGTGATCTGGTCGGTGATGCCGATGTTCTTGTACAGGGTCGGCGCCTGCTTCTTGAAGTTGTCGAGGTCCAGGGCGCTGCCGGGGTTCATGGCGACGGCCCCGGTGAGGAACTTCTTGCCGGACGACTCGGGGGTGGCGGTGAGCGCCTGCGGGTCGAGGGCCTTCGCGTCGTACAACTCCTTGTACTTGGTGAGGAGTTCGATGCCCTTCGCGTCGTTGAAGGCGAAGGCGGTGCCCGCCTTGTTCATGAGCTCGACGCCGTAGCGGCCGAAGTCCTCGACGGTGGGGACGTTGGCGAGGGTGGCGACCTTGCCGTCGGTCCTCTTCGCCAACTGGAGGGCCTGGGCGAAGAGTTCGTCGTACGTCTTCGGCGGCTGGTCGGGGTCGAGTCCGGCCTGCTCGAAGAGGGACTTGTTGTAGAAGAGCGGGCCGGTGTTGAGGTACCAGGGGAAGGCGTACGTGCCGCTCATGCCCGGTATCTGGTGGCTGGCCCAAGCCCCGGCCAGGTACTCGCTCTTGTACTTCGCGGCCGACTTGTCGAGGTCGAGCGCGAGGCCCGCCTTGGCGAGCGGGGCGACCAGGTCCGGGGAGACGTTGACGACGTCGGGCAGGGTGCCGCCGGCGGCGTCCGCGCTGATCTTGTCGGCGTAGCCCTCGGCGGGCTGGTCGATCCACTTCACATGGGTGCCGGGGTACTTCTTCTCGAAGCCGGAGATCACGCCCTCGAAGTACGACTTGAAGTTGGCGCGGAGGTTCCAGGTCTGGAAGGTGATGTCGCCCTCGACCTTGCCCGAGGCGTCGGTCGATCCGCCGCCGTCTCCCCCGGAACCGCAGGCGCTCAGCGGCATGAGGACGACGGCGGCGGCAGCTGCGGCGAAGGCTCTGCGGGAGATGCGCACGGCGAGTGGCTCCTTTGCAGTGGGGGTTGGCCAATCGTGCCGGGGCAGACCTTGCACGCTGCGCGCGGGGCCCGTCAATGGATTCTGCTCAGCTAAATTCATTAGTTGGCCGAATCCGGCCAACTACGCTGGTCAGAGCGGTGTGTTCGCATTCTTGCGGTGGATCACTAATGCGCTTTAGGGTGTGTGGACTCAAGCGCATTAGTGCGCGTCGCCGGTGGAATGGAGAGCAGGGTTGTCAGGGAAGCGGTCGCCCGCGCGTCGGCCGACGATGAAGGACATCGCGCAGCGCGCCGGCGTGTCCGAGAGCGCGGTCTCCTTCGCGCTCAACGGCCGGCCCGGTGTCTCCGAGATCACCCGCGACCGGGTGCGCCGGGTCGCGGAGCAGCTGGGCTGGCGGCCCAGTACGGCGGCGCGGGCACTGTCCGGGGAGGGTGCGGCGACCGTCGGTTTCGTCCTCGCCCGGCCCGCGGACACCCTCGGCGTCGACTCCTTCTTCCTCCAACTCGTCTCGGGCATCCAGGAAGTGCTGGCCGAACGTCATCTCGGGCTGCTCTTCCAGATGGCCGAGGACGTCGACGACGAGTGCGCGGTGTACCGGCGCTGGTGGGCCGAACACCGGGTGGACGGCGTCCTGGTGGCCGACCCGCGCACCGCCGACCCGCGGCCCGACCTCCTCGACGAACTGGGCCTGCCCGCCGTGGTGATAGGCGGCGCACCCGACGAGCGGCACCCGGGCCTGTCGACGGTGTGGGCGGACGACGCGGGCGCGATGGCCTCTGTCGTCGACGAGTTGTACGCGCGCGGCCACCGGCGGATCGCACACATCGCCGGACTTCCCGGCCTCGCGCACACCGAGCGCCGCATCCGCGCCCTGCGCGCCGAGGCAGCGCGCCGCGGGCTGACCGAGGTGCACTCCGTGACCACCGACTACTCGGACGCGGCCGGTGCCGCCGTCACCCGCCGGGTCCTCGAAGTCGCCGCTCCACCAACGGCGTTGATCTACGACAACGACGTGATGGCCGTCGCCGGAGTGGCCGCCGCGACCGAACTCGGCTTCTCCGTACCGGCGGACGTGTCGGTGGTCGCCTGGGAGGACTCCGCACTGTGCCGCATGGTCCGGCCGTGGCTGTCGGCACTGTCCCGGGACAGCGTGGAGTTCGGCCGTACGGCGGCCCAGGAGTTGACCGCACTGCTGGACGGCGGCCCGGCGCGCACGGTGCGGGTGCCGGTGCCACGCCTGATCGAACGGGACAGCACGGGGACGGCGCGGGCGTGAAAGGGCCATGTCGCCCGGTTCGCGTCCGAATCGCCGGACACCGTCGGGTACTTCGTGTGAGGCTTTGCCCATGACCTCCGAAGACCCGCTGGCCGACCGGCTGCAGCTCGACCGGCCGCACTCCGCCCGTGTGTGGAACTTCCTCCTGGGCGGCAAGGACAACTACGCCGCCGACCGCGAGGCCGGCGAGATGATCGTCCAGATGTTCCCGGACATCGCCCTGCTCGCCCGCCTCCAACGACGCTTCCTGGTACGGGCGGTGCGCTATCTCACCGACGAGGCGGGCATCCGCCAGTTCCTCGACATCGGGACCGGCCTGCCCACCGTCGACAACACGCACGAGGTCGCCCAACGCATCGCGCCCGAGAGCCGCATCGTGTACGTCGACAACGACCCGCTGGTACTGGTGCACGCGCAGGCGCTGCTGACCAGCACCCCGGAGGGCGCCTGCGCCTATCTCGACGCCGATGTGCGGGACCCCGAGGGGATTCTCGAAGTCGCCGCCAGGACACTGGACTTCAGCAAGCCGATCGGGCTGACGATGCTGGGCATCCTGGGCCAGATCCCGGACTCGGACGAGCCCGAGGCCGTCGTGGGCCGCTTCCTGGACGCCCTGCCCCCGGGCAGCTACCTCGCCCTGAGCGACGGCACCGACACCAACGCGGCGCTCAACCAGGCGATTTCGGTGTACAACGCCAACTCCGCCAGCTCGTACCACCTGCGCAGTCCCGAGCGGATCGAGGCGTTCTTCACCGGCCTGGAGGTCATCGAGCCCGGCATCGTACCCACGTCGCAGTGGCACCCGGAGCCGGTCGACGTGGGCCGTGACCCGTCCGACGTGGACGCGATCTGCGGTATCGGCCGCAAGGTCTGAGCACTAACAGAGAGGAGGGGCACCGGAGTTGCCGGTGCCCCTCTCGCTTGTTCTGTATCCCCGGGGTCAGATCCTGAACAGCGCCCAGACCGTCTTCCCGCCGCCCGCCCGCAGGTTCCAGCCCCACGAGTCGCTCAGCGCGGAGACCACCTGCAGACCGCGTCCGGACTCCGCGAACTCGTCGGGGTGCCCCTCGACGGGTATGCGATCACTGTCGTCGGTGACCGCGCACACCGCGTACGGCAGCCGGTCCCACACCGCGAGCCACAGTGAAGGCTGCGGCTCCCTCGCGGAGTTGGGCGCCCGGCCGTAGCGCAGCGCGTTGCTCACCAGTTCCGACACGGTGACCGTCACGTCGTCGACGAGTTCGTCCGCGGCCCGGTCGGCCAGCGCCGCGCGGGTGAAGTCCCTTGCCACATGGGCCGATTGAGGCATCGGCGGCACAAGCAGGACGGAACAGAGTGCGGGGTCGCGCCCGTCCCCGACGGCTGGGATCGGTGTGACGGTCTGCCCCGGTTCGGGCCGGCCCACCTCGTCGACGGCCCGGCACAGCCACTCCCAAGTCCCCTCGATCCGCAGGGAGTCGACCGGCCGTACGACTTGCTCTGCGGACATCGCGACCCCTGATACCCCTGGGAGAGAACAACTGCGCGCACTACACCTGTCCGGAGTATCGTCCTCCGCCTGACCCTGCGAACGCAAGTGCATCGGCAATTACCGCTGCAATTGCAGACGATCTTGCGAGCGGCTCACCCGAGGGCTATCGTCCTCCCCATCACCAATGGGTGCAATTGAAGCTGCAATTGCACCCGATCTTCCGGGGGAGCGATGAGGCGTCAGATCGAGCACGAGAACGGCATGTCGGCGACCCTGCTGAGCGGCGCGCAGTGGCGCAAGAGCCACCACAGCAACCCCGAGGGCAACTGCGTCGAACTGGCCGCGCTCTCCGACGGTCACATCGCCGTACGCAACTCACGCCATCCCGAAGGTCCGGCGCTCGTCTACACCAGCGCCGAGATCTCCGCGTTCGTCCGCGGTGTGAAGGACGGCGACTTCGACGGCCTACTCCCCGGTCGTTGAGGTCAGGCAAACCCGCGGATCGGCCGGAAGGCGCCGGACACAGGCCGGCACCTTCCGGCTCCTTCACTCCCCGCAGTTATCCGGAACCTCGGTGCTACGATCCTTCTTTGAATCCCGAAAACTTGCGGACGGTATCGGCGCGACCGCCGAGGGGATGAACATGACTGCAGCTCAACCGGAATACGCTCCCTCGGGTTCGGATGTGCTGAGCCTTCAGCGCGGTGGTCCCACCGTCCAGCGCATCATGCTGGGCACCCGCCTGCGCCGCCTGCGCGAGTCCCTCAACATCACGCGGGACACGGCCGCTTCGGCGATACGCGCCTCGGACGCCAAGCTCTGCCGGATGGAGTTGGGACGCGTCGGCTTCAAGGAGCGCGACGTGGCCGACCTGTTGACGCTGTACGGCCTCCATGAACCGGACCTCCGCCAGGAGTTCCTCGACTCGGTCCGCCGTGCCAACGAACCCGGCTGGTGGCGTGCGTACGGCGACGCCTTCCCGACCTGGTTCGAGCAGCACCTGGGGCTGGAGGAGGCCACCTCCCTCATCCGCACGTATGAAGTCCAGTTCATCCCGGGCCTGTTGCAGACCTCCGCGTACGCCGAGGCCGTCATCCGGCTCGGCCGCCCCGTCGACACCCCGGACGCGATCCAGCGCCGTGTCGAACTGCGCATGACCCGGCAGGAGTTGCTCACCAGGCCCGGCGCGCCGAGGCTGTGGGTCGTGGTGGACGAGGCGGCGCTGCGCCGTCCGCTCGGCGGGGCGGACGTGATGCGCGAGCAGTTGCGCCACCTCGTCGAGACGGCCGCTCTGCCCAACGTGACGCTTCAGGTGCTGCCCTTCCACGTGGGCGGCCATGCGGCGGCCGGCGGTCCGATCACCGTGCTGCGCTTCCCGGTCCCGGACCTGCCGGACATCGTCTACCTCGAACAGCTCACCAGCGCCCTCTACTTGGACAAGCCCGAGGAGGTCGACCGCTATCTCGCGGTCATGGACCGGCTGAGCATGGTCGCTTCGCCGGCCCCCGAGTCGGTGGCCTTCCTGGAGAAGCTCCTCAAGGACATGTGAGGGCAGTCGTTCTCCGGCCGCTCAGACCAGCGACCGGTACAGCCCGAACTCCGCGATCCGTACGGTGTCCCGGGCCGCCGTCACACGGACCCGCCAGCGCCGGGCGCGCACGGGCGCGGCCAGCAGCAGGATGCGGCTCGCACCGATCGTTCCGGCCCGGGTGACCTCGGTCCACGCCCCGTCGACGTGCGCCTCGACCACGAAGCCCTCGACCTGCTGGCCGTACCGCCGTATGTCCTCCCCCAACCGGACGCGGTCCACCTCCCGTTCCGCGCCGAGGTCCACGGTGACCCGGCCGGGTACGGCAGTTGTCCGGGCCCCGCGCGCCAGGTCCTCGGGCAGCTCCAGGTCCACGCGCTCGCGGAACTCCCGCAAGCGTGCCACGTCCGGGGCTGCCAGCAGGCCGTCGGTGTCCGGCGGCACGTTGAGCAGCAGGACCGAGTTGCGGCCGACCGAGCCGAAGTAGATGTCGATCAACTCGTCGACGCTCTTGGGGACTTGGTCGGGGTGGTAGAACCAGCCGTCGTGGATCGACACATCGCACTCGGCGGGCCACCACTGCAGGTAGTCGGTGTTCGGCTGCGCCGAGACGAGCGCGGTGCGGCTGCCCTCGTCGGGGGTGTCGTACGACAGCGCCCAGTCGGTACGGCCGTACTGCTCCTCCTTGACCGGGAGGACGCTCCACTCGTCCTCCCGCGCGGTGCCGCCCTCGTTGCCGACCCACCGCACGTCCGGGCCGGTCACGGCGATCGCCGCGTCCGGGGCCAGCGATCTGACCAGGGTGTACCAGCTGTCCCAGTCGTAGTCCTCGACCTTGCCCGGCGGGATGCGGCCCTGGGCGCCGTCGAACCAGACCTCGTCGATCGGTCCGTATGAGGTCAGCACTTCGTAGAGGGTGTTGAGCATGTGGGCGCCGTAGTCGGTGGCGTCGAGTGTGTAGAAGCGGTCCGGGGAGCGGTCGTCGCCGTCGACGAGGGTCGGGACGGTCCGGGTGACGCGGCTGCTGCCGTTGGCGTAGACGCCGTGGAGGTACTGGTTCTCGTCGGCGGGCGAGAGGTAGACGCCGACCTTGAGGCCGTACCGTCGCATGGAGTCGGCGAAGGAGCGCAGTACGTCACCCTGGCCGTCGCGCCAACTGCTCGAGGCCACCGTGTGGTTGGTGTAGCGGGAGGGGTAGAGGACGAAGCCGTCGTGGTGTTTGACGGTGAGGATGGCGAGCTTGAAGCCGCCGTCGCGCAGGGCGCGGGCCCACTGGTCGGTGTCGAGGCCGGTCGGCTGGAACACGTTCGGGTCCTCGTCGCCGGTCCCCCACTCCAGGCCGGTGAAGGTGTTCACGCCGAAGTGCAGGAACGCCGTCCGCTCCAGCTGCTGCCAGGCCACCTGCCGTGCGGTGGGCCGGACTTGGGAGGCCTTGCGGACCAGCTCGTCCGCGGTGTCGTCGGGGCTGACGGGGATACGGGAGCGCGAGTCGGACGGGGACAGCGGTGTCCCGAGTGCGGGCAGCGTGGCGGCGCCGGTCGCGGCGAGTGCGGTGGCCGAGAGGACGAAGAGACGTCTGGAGAGGGCCATGGGTGGGACTCCTCGGGTCAGTGGGCGGTCAAGTTCCAGGAGGAGGGCTGGTGTTGGTCCGGCGGGTACTGCACGAGCCGCCCGTCGTCAGCGACGCTCAGCGCCATCTGCGTGATCGCGTTCACCAACCGGTAGCCTCCCGCGACGGGTGCCAACTCCCAGCGCTGCATGGTGTTCATGGCATCGCAGGGCTGCGGGGTAGCCGCGACTCCCGGCTGGAGCGGCACGTTGAGGGTGAGTTTGCCGCCCTGAACCTCCAGGCAGCCGCTGGCGGTGCGCACCGTGGCATAGCCGTCCGGCGTGCGCTGCACCTCCGCATCGAAGGAGGCGCCCGCCGTCCGGAAGGTGTACGTTCCGTCCGTCACCGGTACCCGGGTCAGATCCCGTCGGCCCGGCGCCTGCCCAACTGCCTTACCGCGCGTGGTGAATTGGGCATACGTGGCGTCGGGATGCGGATCGCCCCAGGTCGCCTGGGCGAGGTGCCGCAGCGCGGGCTCCGTGTCGGCGGCGACCTCGTTCTCGGTCTCCCCTCGTCCGTTGTCGGGCCAGAGGCTGATCTTCGCCCCGGTGATGCCGTCACTGGAGGCGAGCTTCTCGCCCTCGAAGCTGCGCGGGTCCCAGCTCTGGTCGTACAGCGCCTCGGTGTCGCTGTGGAAGCCGCCTCGGACGAGGTAGAGCGAGTAGGCCGCGTTCATCAACGGATAGCCCTCGGCGACGAGTTCGCTCGGTTTCTCCTGGACGTTCAGCCAGTGCTCGACCGTCGTGCCCGCCGCCACCGGCACGGTGTTGGCACCGGTGAGTCCGTCGTTCCAGATGCGCAGCTTCTTGCCCTTGCTCGCGGCGTAGGCCCGGACGCGGTTGATGAAGTCGATGTAGGCGTCCTGCGGGGTGGCGTTCGCGCCGTACTTCTCCTGGGCGTAGCGCAGCATCTGCGGGTACTTCGAGTAGTCGGAGCCGAGCATGTACTCGTCGGCGCCCATGTGCCAGGACGTCGCGGTGAAGACCTGCGCGTATTCGTCCATCAGGCTGGTGTAGTAGTCGAACGCGGCCTGCTGGGTGACGTCGAGCCGGGCGGGCTGCTTGTTGCCGTCGCTGTCGGTGAGTTGGAGGTCGGGGCGGTTCTCTATCCACGGGTCCATGTGGCCCGGGGAGTTGATCTCCGGAATGATCTCGACGTGGTACTTGTCGCCGAGGGCGACGAGGCGGCGCATCTCGTCCTGGGTGTAGTAGCCCCAGGTGTCGGCCTCGGGGTGCGCGGCGCTCTTCACCTTGAGTTCGAGGAGCAGTTGGTTGAGCTTGTGGTATGCCATCTCGCGCACCAGGTTCTCCAGCCAGGGCAGGGAGATGTGGATGTAGCAGGCGCAGACGCCGACTCCCCGTTCCTTGTAGCGCGGTACGTCGACCGTGTGTCCGGCGGGGATTCGGTCGCCCTGCGCGAGCAGTTGCAGGAGGGTCCTGGTGCCGTAGAAGGCACCGGTCTCGGTCGCGCCGGTCACCGACAGCCGTCGGCCCGACCGGAGTTCGTACCCCTCCGCACCCAACGCCCCCTTCGCCGGCCGGACTTCGATCACGATGTCGCCGGGCCGGGCGGCACCGCCCCGTACGACGGGCACCGTTCCGTGACCGGCTGCCTTCAGGTCGTCGGCGAGAGTGCCGGCGACTCTGCGTTCGCTCGTGCTGTCGGCTATGAGCCGGGTGCCGCCCCCGAAGTCGTAACTCCCCGATTCGGGCGTCCAGTCGGACAGGGCGGGCACGGTCACCGGGACCGCCTGCTCCTGCTGGACCGCGACCGCCGGCACGGGGGCCGCGAGCAGTGCGCACACCGCCGCGAAGCCGACCAACCGGAACCGTCTCTTCCTGCGCTCAGCCATGCCACTCCACCGGTCGCGATTGATCGGACGACTGATGATTGGACTGCCCTCAGGAGCTGTCAATGGGCGGCGGGAGCAGTCAAGTTGAGCCATTGATCGGATGACCAGCGGATCCGTCGATGCCCGCCCGAACCCGGCTCGCGAAAAGTCCAAGAAGACGGGACCGAATGTCCAAGGCCGGTCACCTCTCGACGTGCCGCCCCTGCGGAGGCACAGTTCTCTCTACATACTCGCGAGTAGATCGAAGGAGCACGCCCGTGACCAGCTGGGTCGGCCGTACCGCCGCCGAGATCGCCGCCGCCGTACGCGAGAAGCGGGTCACGCCCCGGGAGGTGGTGGCCGAGCATCTCGCCCGGATCGAGCGGCTCGACGGGCGGGTCGGCGCGTTCCGGGTGGTGCGGGCGGAGGCGGCGCTCGCGGAGGCCGACGAGGTGGGCGCGCGGGCCGATCTGGCCGAACTGCCCCTGGCGGGCGTGCCGGTGGCCGTGAAGGACAACCTCACCGTGACCGGCGAGTCCAGCCGGCTCGGCTCCGCCGCGACCCCGGACACCCCGGCCGACCACGACCATGTCACCGTGGCCCGGCTGCGGGCGGCGGGTGCGGTGGTCGTGGGGCTGACGAACGTGCCCGAGCTGTGTGTCTTCGGCACCTCCGAGGGCGTCCACGGCACCGCCCGCAACCCGTGGGACACCACCCGCACCGCGGGCGGTTCCTCCGGCGGCAGCGCCGCCGCGGTCG
The DNA here is from genome assembly GCF_040655155.1 of Streptomyces sp. NPDC050508. Taxonomy (NCBI): domain Bacteria; kingdom Bacillati; phylum Actinomycetota; class Actinomycetes; order Kitasatosporales; family Streptomycetaceae; genus Streptomyces; species Streptomyces sp. NPDC050508. The sequence continues at coordinate 401,752 of NZ_JBFAJJ010000001.1, read as the reverse complement.
CCGCCGGCATGGTGCCGATCGCCCTCGGCAACGACGGCATGGGGTCCCTGCGCATCCCGGCGGCCAACTGCGGTCTGGTCACCATCAAGCCGGGGTTCGGGGTCGTCCCGGCCGGCATCGGCGACGGCGACTGGTTCGGAATGTCCGAGAACGGCCCCCTCGCGACGACCGTCGAGGACGCCCGGCTGATGTTTTCGGTCATCGCGGACATCGAGGTCGTACGTCCCGACGAGCCCGTCTCCCGGAAGGTCGCCGTCTCCGTGCGCAGCCCGCTCGCCGGAGTCGCCGTCAGCAAGCCGTATACGACCGCTGTCCGGGAGGCGGCCGGGCTGCTGGCCGAGGCCGGTCACACCATGCACCGTGCCGATCCGCCGTATCCGCTCTCGCTGAGCACCACGTCGCTCGCGCACTGGACGGCGGGCACCTCGGTGGACGCGGCGGGGCTCGACCCGCGGAAGCTGACACGGCGGACCCGGGTGCACGCGGCCATCGGGCGCCGGTTCGTGAAGAGCGTCCGTACCGGCAAGGGCCGGGAGCAGCTCAGGGAGCGGCTGACGCCCTTCTTCGCCGAGCACGACATCCTGCTGACGGCGGCCCTCGCTCGCCGCTCCCCCAAGGCCGGGCCGTGGCACGAGCGGGGCTGGCTGCGCAATGTGCTGGCCAACACCAACTACTCGCCGATGACGCCCCCGTGGAACCTCACCGGCTGGCCGGCGATGTCGGTGCCGTTCGGCACCCTGCCCTCCGGCGCGCCCTGCGCCGTACAGCTGGTGGGGCGGCCGGGGTCGGAGGCGGCGCTGCTGGAACTCGCGGAGGAGTTGGAGAAGCTGCACCCCTGGGTGCGGACGGCGCCGCTTGAATAGAACTCGCCTTAGAGAGCGCGGTACATGATGTGCAGGCCCACGCGCCCGTCCCGGGGATGCTCGAACGCGTCCGGCACCGTGCCCAGGATCGTGAAGCCGAGGGAGAGCCAGAGCTTGACGGCGGGGTTGGTCTCGACGACGGCGTTGAAGACCATGCCCCGGAAGCCCTGGTCGCGGGCGGCGGTGAGGATGTGTTCGGCGAGGGCGCGGCCGATGCCGCGTCCGCCGTGGTCGGGGTCGACCATGAAGCCGGCGTTGGCGATGCGGTCGGCGGGGCCGCCGTAGTTCGGGGTGACGAAGGCCGAGCCGACGACGGCTCCGGTCTCGTCCTCGGCGACGTACACGCGCTTCGGTGGGCTCGTCCACAGGGCCCGGGCCGCCTCTTCGGAGGTGTCCCGGGCCCAGGTGTAGGTGTCTCCGGCGGCGACGATCCGGTGCCAGAAAGGCCAGATCCGCGGCCAGTCGTCGGCCGCGGCTTCTCTGATCAGCATGGGCATGATTTTCGCACGCCCATGCTGTCGACGATCGCGATGGGTCCCGAAGGGGGTCAGTCCACGCTGGGCAGGATGTGGGGCTCGGCGAGGTCGTCCTCGTAGCCCGCGAGACGGATGGGGGCGGACCGGGCCCACACGGCCAGGCTGCCGAGCTCGTCGGACCGGTGGCCCGCACGCTCCGTGGGTTCCTTGGGGCGTTGCTCGCTGTTCGTCTTCTCCGGTGTCACCGCGCACTCCTTATGTGTCGGGTCACCCTCGGGGCACACCGGCCGCTCTCCGGTCCGGTACCTGGCCCGCTCGGGCGTGGGTTGAAGGCAGTTCGGACGCGGTGGCGCCGGTTACTCGTGTGAGAGCAGGCCGTTGTGAACGGCCGGCCCCGGGACGGACCATGGGTGTGGGTGGGACCCCTTGTCGCTGTCCGTCCGCCTCAGGTTAACCAAATGAGCGGGCCGCCGCTCGATGGGGCTGAAAACATGGGGTAACTATTGCAAGTCTCCCCGTGTTCTTCAGCCATGATCTGAGCCGGTTTGTTACATCATGCGCGGTTTGCCGACCACCCGCGCGCCCTACATGTGCGCACGCACGAGCGAGAACATGACCTACGTCACTGAAGGCGTCGCGCAGTTCAGGTGCCGTTGGCCGAGTCGAAAGCCGGCCATGATCTGCTGACGTTCCGCACGGGCTGTCTCGCGGGAGGACTGACGCATGGAGTTGCGCAGCGTCGAGGAGCTGATGGATCTGCTGTACGCCTGTCGGGGCGCCTGGGACACCCCCGACCGGAGCGGTGATCCGGTCGATCTGCACGACCACGCGCTGCAGACGGCCGCGCTGCTGCGCCGAAGTCGCCCCGCCGACAAGGAACTTCAGATCGCCGGCCTGGTTCACGACATCGGGCATCTGCTGCAGCCCGGCGACGACGCGGGACACGCGGACCACGCGGCGGACGCGGTGCGCGGCCTGCTGGGTGAGCGGGTCGCCCGGCTGGTCCGCCTGCACGTGCCGGCGAAGCGCTATCTGGCCACGTCCTCGCCGGGCCACGACCTGTCCGCGCAGAGCACGCTGACCCTGCGGGCACAGGGCGGCCGGATGTCCCCGGCGGAGGCAGCCGCCTTCGAACGCGACCCGCACGCCGACGACGCGGTCACCCTGCGCCAGGCCGACGACGCGGCCAAGGTCGTCGGCCTCGACGCCGGCGTCCTGGAGGACTGGCGCACGGTGCTGGGCATCGTCGCCGCCCAGCACTCACGACTGCCCAACTCCCGCCTGGGGGCTGTCGACTGACGGTCCGTCATGAGACGGTACGGCGATGACGTCGTCGTACGGTATGCGCGGCCGGGTCGCCGTGGTCACCGGGGGCACGCGCGGGATCGGACGCGCGGTCGCCGAGGCGTTCGCCGGGGCCGGAGCACTGGTCTGCGTGACCGCGCGGGATGCCGACGAGGTGCAGCGGGCGGCGGCGGAGCTGGGCGGTGCCGGTCTGGCCGGGGATGTCGCCGACCCGGAGCATCTGCGGGAGCTGACCGAGTTCGCGCTGCGCGCCTTCGGGCGGATCGACGTACTGGTCAACAACGCGGCGACGAACCAGCCGTACGGACCGCTCATGGAGGCCGATCCGAACGCGTGGCGGACGGCGTTCACCATGAACGTCGAAGCGCCGCTGCGGCTGGTGCAGTGCGTGTGGCGGGCGTGGATGCGGGAGCACGGCGGCGCGGTGGTCAACGTGTGCACGGAGGGCGCCGGGCATGTCGGGCCGAACGTCGGCGCGTACGGCACCAGCAAGGCGGCCCTCCTCCACCTCACCCAGCAGCTCGCGGGCGAGCTCGCGCCGAAGGTGCGGGTGAACTCCGTCTCCCCCGGGCTGGTCCGCACCGAGATGGCTCGGTTCGTGTGGGAGCCCGGCGAGGCGGAGGTCGCCGCCGGGCTGCCGCTCGGCCGGATCGGGGAGCCGGCCGACATCGCACGGGCCGTGCTGTGGCTGGCCTCCGACCAGGCCGAGTGGGTCACCGGCGCGGATCTGCTGGTGGACGGCGGGACCCGGGTCAGGGCGGCGCGGACCGCCGGCGGATACGCCGTCCACGACCGGCTGAGGTCGGCCGCGCCACCCCAGCCACAGCCGTCCGCGCCACCTCACAGATGACGGCTCGGCTTCCTCACGGGAACAGCGCGATCCCCACCAGGATCAGCAGGACGATTCCGGCGACGAGCGCGACGGTGGCCCAGGTCCCGCGGTGCTTCACCGCAGTCGTGGGCCCGCCACCGCGCGGACGGTCCTCCGGCAGAACGGGGTGGGCCGGGCGGTCGCTCGCGTAGAACTCGTCATCGGTCGGATAGTGGTTGCGCGGGTCCTTGAAGGCCCTCGGATCGATGCCGTGTGTACTGGCCATGGGAACTCCTCGCGCGGTGTTCACCAGGGCCGGAACCCGCCGGACGCCCGGGCCCACGTCCAGGGTGGCGGGTTACCACTTACCGGGCGCGTAGTCCTTCAGGAAGACGCCGTACAGGTCCTCGCCCTGCTCGCCACGCACAATCGGATCGTAGACCCGGGCGGCCCCGTCGACCAGGTCGAGCGGTGCGTGGAAGCCCTCCTCGGCGAGGCGGAGCTTGTCGTAGTGGGGGCGTTCGTCGGTGATCCAGCCGGTGTCGACCGAGGTCATGAGGATGCCGTCGCTCTGGAACATCTCCTGGCCGCTGGTGCGGGTCACCATGTTCATCGCGGCCTTGGCGGCGTTGGTGTTGGGGTGCCCGGCGCCCTTGTAGCCGCGGCCGAAGACGCCCTCCATCGCCGAGACGTTGACGATGTAAGCGCGCCCGCTCCTCGCGGCCTTGGCGGCGGCGGCCATGGCCGGGCGAAGCTTGCTGATCAGGATGAACGGGGCTGTGTAGTTGCAGAGTTGGGTCTCCAGCAGCTCCACCGGGGAGATCTGCTCGATGGTCTGCACCCAGGTGTTGGTGTCGACGACATCGGGGACGAGGCCGCCGGCGTCGATGGCGGTGCCGTCGAGGTGCCGGGCGACGCTGGCGTTGCCCGCGACCAGGGCGAGGTCGGCGACCTGCTGGGCGTCGAGACCGCTGATGCCGACGGGCAGCGCGGCCAGGCCGTCGACCGCGCCGGAGCCGAAGGCGCCGATGACGTGATGGGCGGGCAGCTCACCGGCGGGCAGCGGGGCGCTCTCGCCGTCGACGAGGGCGGCGTAGGCGGAGGGCAGGCGGCGTACGGTCTGGGTCGCGTTGTTGATGAGGATGTCGAGGGGGCCCGCCTCGGCGATCTGGTCGGCGAGGGCGACGGCCTGTGCGGGGTCGCGGAGGTCCATGCCGACGACCTCCAGGCGGTGCAGCCAGTCCGCGGAGTCGTCCATGGCCTTGAAGCGGCGGATGGCGTCCTTCGGGAAGCGCGTGGTGATCGTCGTGTGGGCGCCGTCGCGCAGCAGTCGGAGCGCGATGTACATGCCGATCTTGGCTCGGCCGCCGGTGAGCAGGGCGCGCTTGCCGGTGAGGTCGGCGTGGTCGTCGCGCTTCTCGCGGTTCAGGCGGGCGCAGTCGGGACAGAGCTGGTGGTAGAAGTAGTCGACTTCCACGTAGCGGGTCTTGCAGGTGTAGCAGGAGCGGGGGCGCTGGAGTATCCCGGCGATCCGGCCCTCCTCCGTCACCGACGACGGGAGGAGGCCCTCGGTCTCGTCGTCGATGCGCTGGGCGGAGCCGGTCGCGGTGGACTCGGTGACGGCCTTGTCGTGCGCGGTCTTCGCGGCCCGGCGGTCCTGGCGGCGGCGCTGCTTGACGCTGCGGTAGATGCCCGCGGTGGCGCGGCGCACGGTGATCGCGTCGGGGTGGTCGACGTCGATCTTCTCCAGTTCGTCGAGCACGCTGAGGCAGACGGCCAGCCGCTCGGGGTCGATGCCGGGCCCGTACACGACCTCGTCCGGGGTCGTGGAGCCGTTCTCTGTCACCGTCATCGCGCTGCCGTTTCCTTGGGTCATCCGCGGCGGCGCTCGATCGCGCACACCGTCGAACCCGGAATTTTACGGAGCGCCGGGCCGCAGCACCAAACCCGCGCCAGGTCACGACCCGCAGGCGGTGATGAGCGTCTCCACCTCCTCGGTGAGGGCGCGGGCGAACACATCGAGATCCGGTACGGCCTCGGCGTCCGCGACAAGGCCGTAGTGGACCTGTCCGCGGAACGTCGAGACGGCGACCGCGAGGGACTGGCCGCGGGCCAGCGGGGCGAACGGGAAGACCGCGGTGACCGGGTTGCCGCCGAGTTTGAGGCCGATGCCGGGCAGCGGGACGCTGGTGACCAGGATGTCGAACCAGAGCCGGGCGGCCTGCGCTGCGAGGGGTCCGCCGAGCCGGTGGCCGAGCGCGGGGACGTGGTCGGCGAGCAGGGCGACGGCGCCGGCGCCCCGGTTGGGTCCCGCGTCCTTGTTGCGGTCCATGGCGGTGCGCACCGATGCGAGCCGGGCGAGGGGGTCCGGGTCGTCGACGGGCAGCCGTATCAGGTAGCCGGAGAGCCGGTTGCCCTGTGGCTGCGCGGTGCGCGGGCGGCGTTTGGAGACGGGGATGAGGGCGCGGGGGGCGACGCCCTCGCTGCCGTCGCCGCGTTCGTCGAGCCAGCGGCGCAGGGCGCCCGCGACGACGGCGATGAGCACGTCGTTGACGGTGCCGCCGACGGTCTTGCGGATCCGGTGCACGTCGTCGAGGTCTACGACGACTCCGGCGGTACGGCGGGTGCCCGAGGCGTCGGAGGTCAGCGCCGACGACGAGCGGACGTCCAGAGTGGAGCGGGCGACGGACGCCCCGATGTCGAGAGCCCGGCCTACGTCGGACAGGGCACCGCGGACCAGCCCGGGCAGCTTGCGCACGTCGGGCAGGAGGCCCCGCGCGGGTTCTGCGGGGCGCGGGCGGCGCTCGGGCATGTCCATCGGGTCGAGGATGGCGGCGGCGAGCGCCAGTGCCCGCAGTCCGTCGGCCAGGGCGTGGTGGAACTTGAACAGCACGGCGAAGGAGACGCCGTCCTCGCCGGGCAGCACATGCGCTTCCCACGGGGGCCGGCCGCGCTCCAGCGGGCGTTCCATGAGCCGGCCCGCGACCTCCTGGAAGTCGGCGGTCGGGGCGTGCAGCCGGACGTGGTGGAGCGGGTCGAAGTCGGGGTCGGCCTCGCGGGCCGCGCTCCCGAAGGACAGGGACAGCGGCTGCCACACGTCCCGGATGCGCATCCGCAGCCCGGGGACGGCGGCGGCGCGGGCGGCGAGGAGGTCGGCGGCGTGGGCTCCCGCGGTCGGCGAGTGCGCCGAGAAGACGCCGAGTGCGCCCAGGTGCATCGGGTTCCGGTCGGACTCGATGTTCCAGAACGCAAGGTCGAGAGGAGCGAGCAGGTCAGAAGTCAATTGCTTGCCTCGCGTCGACTAGGGGTGAGCCAGCAGTCAAGCGGTGACAAGCGATTACGGTCAAGTACGATCAAGCTACGCACAGTTAACAGCAGATTACATCCGGCCCCGGTCCCACCCCTCTGAGAGGGGCGGGACTCATGAGGCGCCTGAGATCACTTCAGTGCAGGTGGTGCCGCCTGGGGTGATGTACCCCACTCCGACGGGTGCGGGCCGACCGTGAAGTCGAGCGACCGTACGGAGCGGAGATCGCCGGTCGTCAGGTACGTCCGGTCGTACGACGCCCCGTCCGTCCGGGCCTCCTGGATGTAGCGGTCGGTGGCGGAGCTGCCGGTCGCCTTGATGGTGAGGGCGCCGTGCGGGTAGTAGCGGCGGTCCAGGGTCAGGTCGACCCGGTCGAAGACGGGCGTGGACAGGCCCCAGGTGTCGTAGCCGGGCTGCACCGGGAAGATCCCGATCGACGACAGCACGTTCCACGCGGACATCGTGCCGAGGTCGTCGTTGCCGGTCATGCCGGTCGGGCCGTCCGTGAACAGGGTCAGCGCGGCATGGACGACGTCGGTCGTCTTCCAGGGCTGGCCGGTCGAGAGGTAGGTGTACGGGGCGATCAGGTCGGGCTCGTTCTGCGGGTTGTACTTGTCCGCGTTGTAGTAGTCGTACGGCCCGTTGACCCACACCTCACGCGCGGTCTTCGCCGGGTCGGCCAGCAGTTGGTCGTAGGCGAAGAAGGAGTCGAGCCGGTCGTTGGCCGCCTGCCGGCCGCCGATGAGGTCGACCATGCCGGGCAGGTCCTGCGGCACCAGCCACTGGTACTGCCACGACGTGCCCTCGTGGAAGCCCTCGCTCTGCGCCGGGTCGGCCGGTCCGACAAAGGCGCCGGAGGCGTCACGGGCGCGGAAGAAGCCGGTCGAGGGGTCGAAGATGTTCCGGTAGCTCTGGGCGCGGGCGGCATAGCGAGCGGCGTCGGCGTCGTGCCCGAGGTCGCGGGCCATCTGCGCGAGCATCGCGTCCGAGAGTGCGTACTCCAGGGTGGCCGAGGCGCCGTGGTCGTAGTCGGAGTCTCCCGGCTTCGCGTGCGGGCGGTCCTTGATGTAAGGCGCGAACCCTTCGGCGATGTACTCCTTGTTCGCCTCCCGGCCCACGGCCGCCGAGTCGGTGGGCGGCACGCCGTCGGCGTTCTGCTTCAACGCCCGGTAGGCGCGCTCCTCGTAGCCCTTCAGGAGCCCCTGTTGGTATGCGTTGGTGAGGAACGGGGTGACCGGGTCGCCGGTCATGATGTTCGTCTCGACCGTGCCGTAGCCCCACTTGGGCAGCCAGCCGCTCTCCTCGTCGATCTTGATCACCGAGATCGCCATGTCGCGTGCCTCGCGGGGTGCGAGGAGGGCGAGGAGTTGGGACTGGGTGCGGTAGGTGTCCCACAGGGACCAGTTCTGGTAGTAGGTGAAGTCCCTTGCCCGGTGGATCTGTTGGTCCCAGCCGGTGTAGCGGCCGTCGGCGTCACTGCCGATGTTGGGTGCGAGGAAGGACCGGTACAGGGACGAGTAGAAGGTCCGGCGCAGGCTGTCGGAGCCGCCCTGCGCACGGACGTCGTCGAGCCGGTCCTCCCAGGCCTGTTGGGCCCGGTGGCGCACGGTGTCGAAGGAACGGCCGCCCTCCGCACGGAGGTTGACGGCGGCACCGTGCGCGTCGACGTACGAGAGAGCCGTGGTCGCCTCGACCGTACGGTCCTTCGTCGTGTCGAAGCGGACGTACGCACCGCCGGTCCCACTCTTCGAACCGGCGGTCACCGTACCGCCGTTCCACGTGCCGTAGGTGGTGAAGGGCCGGTCGAAGCGCGTAACCGTGTAGACGGTGTACGGCTTGGTGTCCTGGCAAAAACCGCGGCCGGTGATCGTCGTGCGCACGGTCCGGTTGTCGAGGACCTCCACCTTCGAGGTGACCCCGCTGTGCAGCGACTGGGCCGCGTTCAGCAGGACGTTGGCCTTGTCGGTGGCCGGGAACGTGTAGCGCTGGACGCCGGTGCGCGCGGTCGCCGTCAGTTCGGCCTCGATGCCTGATTTCAGGCCGACTTGGTAGTAGCCGGGGCTCGCGTGCTCGTCGTCGTGGCTGAACTCGGCCGCGTACTGGGCGTAGTCCGTCTGCGTCACGTCACCGGTCGTCGGCAGCACGGGCAGGTCACCGCCCAGGCCGCAGCCGACGCCGGAGAGGTGCACGAGGGAGAAGCCGCGGATGTGGTTCTGGGAGTAGTCGTATCCGGTGTTGTGGCCGGTGTCCGGCGAGAACTGCACCATGCCGAAAGGCACGGCGGCGCCGGGATAGGTGTTCCCGTCGTTCTCGGTACCGATGAACGGGTTGACCAGATCGGTGAGTCGGCTGTCGGTCGAGGCCTGGGCGGTGCCGGGGACGGCGAACAGCGCGGACGCTGCCACCGCCCCCGCCACGCACAGGCGCAGGCGCCGGGTCCATCTCATGCGGGTGGGCCTCCAGTTGGCGAAAGGGGTCAGGTGGACGGGCAGTTCGCGGGAGTCGCCTGCGAGGCGTCGCGGATCAGGGCCTGTTGAGCGGCCTTCACCCGCTGGGCGTCGGGTTTGAGTACGCGGCGGTCGTAGGTCATCAGGCCGTTCAACTCGCCCTCGACGTCCGAGATTTGGGTGTAGACCGCGCCGTTGCTCCCCTGGCAGGTCAGGGCGTGCACCTCGGCGAGCTTGGCGAGGTAGTCGTCGGTGTAGGCCGCCGGGTCGACGTCGACGTACGACTGCTGGACCGACCACGCGTGGCCGGGCACTGCGAGCCCGAGTCCGCCGTACTCGCCGCTGACCAGGGCGCGTTGACCGTCCGGGTGGGGTGGCAGGGCGGGGCTGGGATAGCCGTGTTCGTCGATGATGTCGCCGGTGCCGCCGTCGACACCGAGGTTGATGCCGGACATGCTGTTGACGAGCCGGGTCGGGTCCCAGGCCTTCGCCTGGTCGGCGATCCGGGCCTCGTCGTACTGGCCCCAACCCTCGTTGAACGTCACCCACATGACGACCGACGGGCTGCTGATGTGCTCGTCGATCATCTGCTTCATCTCGCGCTCGTACTCGGCGCGTGCGGCGGGAGAGGGGTTCACGCCGGCGGTCATCGCGGGCATGTCCTGCCACACCATGAGGCCCAGCCGGTCGGCCCAGTAGAACCAGCGGTCGGGCTCGACCTTGATGTGCTTGCGCACGGCGTTGAAGCCCAACTCCTTGTGAATCCTGAGGTCATGGGCGAGCGCCTCGTCGGTCGGAGCGGTGTAGAGACCGTCCGGCCAGAAGCCCTGGTCGAGGGTGGCCATCATGAAGATGGGCTTGCCGTTGAGGACCGTGCGCGGGACGCCGTTGACCTTCTCGACGGCGATCGAGCGCATCCCGAAGTAACTGCCGACGCGGTCATGGCCGACGGTGACCTTCAGGTCGTAGAGGAACGGGTCGTCGGGTGACCAGAGGCGCGGGTTGCGGATGGTCAGGGTCAGCGGGGCGCCGGTGCGGCCGTGTGCCGTGGCGACCTCGCGTTTTCCGTCGTACGCCGTCGCCGTGATCGGTACGCCGTCCCGAACTCCCTTTGCATCGACGGTGAGTTGGCTCCTGGCGACGTCGGGGGTGAGCTTTAGGGAGTCGACGTGGTCGGGGGCGACCGGTTCCATCCAGACCGTCTGCCAGATGCCCGAGGTCGGGGTGTACCAGATGCCGCTCGGGTCCAGGCGTTGCTTGCCGATCGGCGGGTTCTCGCCGTTCGCCGCGTCGGTGGGGTCGTAGACGCCCACGATCAACTCCTGGGTACGGCCGGGCTTCAACGCGTCGGTGACGTCGGCGCTGAACTTGTCGTAGCCGCCCTGATGTTCGGTGACCTTGGTGCCGTTGACGTAGACCTCGGCCCGCCAGTCGACGGCGCCGAAGTTGAGCATCAGCCGCTTGCCGGAGCCGATCCTCCAGTCGGCGGGGACGGTGAAGGTGCGGCGGTACCACATGCGGTCCTCGTGCCGTTCGAGGCCGGAGAGCTGGGACTCGACGGGGTACGGGACGAGGATGCGCTCGGCCAGGTTCCTGCCGACCGGCGGCTGCTCCCCTGCCGTGGCCGCGGCGAACTGCCAACTCCCGTTGAGGTTGCGCCAGTCGGTGCGGGTGAGTTGCGGGCGCGGGTACTCGGGGAGGGCGTTGTGCGGGCCCACCTGGTCGGCCCACTGGGTGCGCAGTTCGTAGGTGGAGTGGTTCGGGCCGGTGCTCCAGAAGCCGTTGATAACGTTGCCATCTGCTGAGGCGAGGCCGGCTTCGCCGTCGTAGCGGATGTCCGCGGTGCCGGGTGCGGTGCCCGTCTTGTTGCCTACGACCGGTTCGCTGAGCGGGATGAGCAGGGTGCGCGGGTCCGCCGGATCCAACTCGGCAGTTCCCAGCGGCCACTTGGCGCCGCCGATCACCGCTTCGAGGTGGTCGGTCAGGTCGGCCGGGGGCGCGGCGAGGGGCTGGGCGAAGTCGAGTTTCAGGGTGCGGCCGGTGCTCGTGACCGTGGCGGCGAGGGCGCCGTCGTAGTCGTAGCCGTCGGGGAGGCGGAACGCCGACTGCGGGATGGCCGTCTTCGTGCCGCCGGGCTCGGTCCAGCGCACATGGAGGTTGGAGCCGCCGTAGTGCTCGAAGTACTCGACCTTGATGTCGTAGGCCGTGCCGGCGGTCAACTCGACCGGGGCGGAGGTCTGTTCCTGGTCCCAGTCGTCGACCCAGTGGTCGATGACGAGCTGTCCGCCGATCCACAGCCGGAAGCCGTTGTCGCCGATGATCGAGAAGGTGTGGGGGCCGGACTTCGTCGGGACGAGCTTGCCGGTCCAGCGGACGTTCACGTCGTCGGACTGGCCGGTGGTGAAGGCGAGTCGGGGTTCGAGGTTGTCGAAGTCGAGGTTCGGGTCGAAGCCGGTGGCCTTGAGGTCGGCGAAGTCGAAGGCGCCGGGGGCGGACTGGGTGTAGTACTCGCCCTTCAGGCCGTGGATCACGACGGGGTCGTCTGCGGCGGTGGCGCTCGCGGTGGGGACGGCGGCCAGCCCGGCGATGCCGAGGGCCAGGGCGAGGAGTAGCGCGAGTCGGTCTCTGAGTCGTCTGATGCGCACGGAACCTCCATAACAACGTTGTCATGGGCAGCAGTTGGCATGACAACACGGATTCCGGATTCCGTCCAGGGACATGACAAAGCCCCGGTGCGGCCGAAATGCACCGGGGCCATGGACCGCCGTTACGTGACCAGTTGGCCCTTCCCGAGCGCGATGACCCCACCCTTCGACACCGTGTACAGGTCGGCGTCCCGCTCCGGGTTGACGCCTATCGTCGCGCCCGGCGGTACCTCGACGTTCTTGTCCAGGACGGCGCCCCGGACCACCGCGCCCCGGCCTATGTGCACGTTGTCGTGCAGGATCGAGCCCTGGACGACGGCTCCGGGGTCGACCACCACGCCCGGGGAGAGCACCGAGCGCGTGACCTGGCCGCGGATGAGGCACCCGGAGCTGATGATCGACTCGCTGGCCATGCCGCCGGCGTTGAAGCGGGCCGGGGAGAGCTGGCCGGAGTGGGTGTAGATGGGCCAGTTGCGGTTGTAGAGGTTGAAGGCGGGGCGCTCGGCGATGAGGTCCATGTGGGCGTCGTAGTACGCGTCCAGCGTGCCGACGTCCCGCCAGTAGCCCTGGTCGCGGGTGGTCTCGCCGGGGACGTGGTTGGCGCTGAAGTCGTACAGCGCGGCCTCGCCCCGGTCGGTGAGCGCGGGCAGGATCGAACCGCCCATGTCGTGGACCGAGCCGATGTCCTCCGCGTCCCGCTGGAGGGCCTCTATCAGCGCCTTGGTGGTGAAGATGTAGTTGCCCATCGAGGCGTAGACGCACTCCGGGTCGTCCACCAGGCCGGGCGGATCGGCGGGCTTCTCCAGGAAGCGCTCGACCGTCTGGCCGTCCGAGCCGGGGGTGATCACGCCGAACTGCGAGGACTCGACGCGCGGGACCCGGATGCCGGCCACCGTGACGCCCGCGCCGCTCTCGATGTGCTGGGCGAGCATCTGGCGCGGGTCCATGCGGTAAACGTGGTCGGCGCCGAACACCGCGACGTACTCGGGGCGTTCGTCGTAGATCAGGTTCAGCGACTGCAGGATCGCGTCCGCGCTGCCGAGGTACCAGCGCGGGCCGAGGCGCTGCTGGGCCGGGACGGGCGTGACGTAGTTGCCGAGCAGGCTGGACATGCGCCAGGTGGTGGTGATGTGGCGGTCCAGCGAGTGCGACTTGTACTGCGTGAGGACGCAGATGCGCAGAATGTCGGCGTTGACGAGATTGGACAGTACGAAGTCCACGAGGCGGTACGTTCCGCCGAAGGTGACCGCGGGTTTGGCCCGGTCGGCGGTCAAGGGCATCAGCCGCTTGCCCTCACCGCCCGCCAGTACGATCCCGAGCACCGAAGGTCCGCCACGACGCATGGCCGCTCCCCTCACCCTGGTTGACCCCAGCCTGCCCCTGAGCAGCGCACACTAAGCCTGTTTGAGGATCTCCCCGTAGAGCCGCGCGGTGCGCAGCGCCACGGCGTCCCAGCCGAACTCGCCCACCGCGCGCTCCCGCCCGGCCTCGCCCATCCGTTTCGCAGTCTCCGGGTCGGCGAGCACGGAGTCGAGGGCCAGTGTCAGGTTCGCCTCGAAGTCGTCGTCGACGGACACCAGGAGCCCCGACTCCCCGTGTGCCACCACCTCCGGGATGCCTCCGACCCGCGAGGCCACCACGGCCGTACCGCAGGCCATCGCCTCAAGGTTGACGATCCCGAGGGGTTCGTACACCGAGGGGCAGGCGAACACGGTGGCGTGGGTGAGGAGTTGGATCACTTCCGGGCGCGGCAGCATCTGCGGGATCCAGTGCACGCCCGCGCGGACACTGCTCAGCTCCTGGAAGAGATCGCGGAACTCCCGGTCGATCTCGGGGGTGTCCGGCGCGCCCGCGCACAGCACGACCTGGGCGGCCGGGTCGATGTTCCGCACGGCGCGCAGCAGATGGGGCACGCCTTTCTGGCGGGTGATGCGGCCGACGAAGAGGACGTAGGGGCGGTCGGGGTCGATGCCGAGCCGGGTGAGGACGTCGGTGCCGTGGTCGGGCTGGTAGAGCGTGGTGTCGATGCCGTTGTGGACGACCTGCACCTTGGCGGGGTCCAGCGACGGGTAGCAGGTGAGGATGTCCTCGCGCATGGCTCCCGATACGGCGATCACGCCGTCGGCGGCCTCGATCGCGGTGCGCTCGGCCCAGCTGGAGAGGGCGTATCCGCCGCCGAGCTGCTCGGCCTTCCAGGGGCGCAGCGGCTCCAGGGAGTGGGCGGTCATCACGTGCGGGACGCCGTGGAGGAGCTTGGCGAAGTGTCCTGCGAGGTTGGCGTACCAGGTGTGGGAGTGGACGAGTTCGCGGCCTTCGAGGGCGGCGGCCATGGAGAGGTCCACGGAGAAGGTCCGCAGTGCGTCGTTGGCGCCGTCGAGGGTGGGCCAGGAGCGGTGGCGTACGACGCCTTCCGTGCGGCCCTCGCCCCAGCAGTGCACGTCGAGATCGACCAGGGGCCTCAACTCCCGGGCGAGGAACTCCACATGGACGCCCGCGCCGCCGTACACGTCCGGCGGGTACTCCCGGGTCAGCAGTCCCACTCGCACCCGAAACCCCTTGTTCTCGGCGGCTGATTGCCCTCATGGTCACCCAGAAGCGGCGTTTCGGGAAGAGCCCGGCGGCTGTGTGAAGCAGCAGTCCCCGCACACCCCGCCACCAGGGACCCGATAGTAGAGGCAGCAGCTGCGGCGCCGGAAGGAGGTGCCGGTGAACGTTCCGGTTCCGGCGAGGAGCGGGTCGGCGAAGAGTTCCGCGGTGAGCGCCCGCGCGCGCGTGGCCACTTCCGTACGGCCACGCGCGCGTGCCCACCGGTCCAGTTCCCGGGCCGCGCCCGCCAGCGCGGAGGCCGCGTTGCCCCGCAGCAGGCCCGTGGACATGCGGTAGTGGGAGACCAGGGCCGCGTTCAGCGGTTCGAGGTGGCCGTGGAGCACGGTCTCGGCGAGGGCGTCGGCCGGCAGCGGGCGCACCTCGGCCAGCCACAGGTCGTCCGGTGCGCTGCGGTCGGCGTCCCAGTGCAGCATTCGCGGGTCGAGGTCGGGGATCCGGTCGTACAGGGCGGCGCAGCCGAGCGCCACCGACCACAGCCGGGCCGCGAGCGCCTGTTGGGCGATCGAGGCGGCAATGCGCAGCTCAGGGGCTTGGAGGCGGTCCGCGACGACGCGGACACGAAAAGTCAGGGAATTTCCGTAAACCTCCGTCGCCGGGTTTTCGTAGGCCTGCGCGAGCGTCGGCAGCGGGCCGTGCGGGGCTCCGCCCGTGCGTAGTACGAAGAAGCCGCCGAGGGGGCGGAGCGCGGCGAGTTCGGGGTCGAGGTCCACGAAGAGCAGTAGTACCAAGGCTCTTAGGGGTTCCCCCCAGGGGGTGTCGTCCGGTGTCACCCACCTTGGGGAGGACAAGGGGCCTTTCGTACTCCATCGGCAGTACTACCCAATCGGTGCTCAGGTACGACGACGGGAAGAACATCAAGCGGCATCGTGTTGTGTATGGAAGCCGACCGTTCGCCGCGTGGTGCCAGAGGCGCCCGCCTGACGCAGAGGAGCTGCCGATGAGCGCCCTCGCGTTGTCCATCGTGCTGTCGCTCGTCTCCGCAGTGGCCTACGCCGGCGGCGCGATCGTGCAGGAGCGCGTCGCGGTGTCCTCTCCCGACCAGGAGTACGCGCCGCTGCGCCGCCCGAGCTGGTGGGCGGCGGTCGCGTTGAACGGCACGGGCGGTCTGCTGCACGTGGTGGCGCTGGCCTACGGCCCGCTGAGCCTGGTGCAGCCGCTCGGCGCGCTGACGATCGTGTTCGCGCTGCCGATGGCGGCCCTGTTCGTCGGCCGCAAGGCCGGCTCCACCGCCTGGCGCGGCGCCATCATGGCGACGATCGGCCTCGCGGGTCTGCTGTCCCTGGTGGGTACGTCCGAGGGGCAGTCGCTGAGCACCGCCCAGCGGGTGTCCGTGGCCGTGTTCACCGGCGCGGTGGTCGTGACCCTGATGATCGCGGGCCGCGCGGCGCACCGGCACCCGGCGGTCCGCAGCGTGCTGCTGGCGACCGCGTCCGGCATAGCCTTCGGCATGTCCTCGGTGTTCACGAAGACGGTGACGGTCGACTGGGACAACGGCGCGGTCTCGGCGACCGACATCCCGTTCCTGGGCGTGATCGCGGTGTTCGCGGTGGCCGGTCTGATGCTGTCGCAGGCCTCCTACCGGGGCGCCGGTCTGGCGGCTCCGCTGGCGGTCCTGACGGTCGTGAACCCGGTGGTGGCGGCAGCGGTCGGCATCACGATGTTCGGTGAGACCTTCCGCTACGGCACGACGGGCACCCTGCTCGCCCTGAGCGCCGCAGTGGTCGCCGCGGGCGGCCTGATCCTGCTGACCACGGAGCGGCTGGAGAAGACCGCACCGGCCGACACCACCACGGCTCCCCTGGCGCCCTCGCCCATCGAGGAGTTGCTGGACGCCCTCCCTGGACAGCCCGTCGACGTGAGCGCGAACGTCGGCGTGCGGGCCGCGGACATCACAGCCGACGCACAGGGCGCCGAGATCCTCGTACCGGCCCCGGCGGCGATCCCGGCCGGCGAGGGTTACGAGACCCTGGAGCCGGCCGGGTCGGCTGAACCGCCCAGCTACTTCGGTCCGTTCCACGCCGGCCTGTACGTGATGATGCCGGTCCACGACCGGCACCGTACCCGAGTCAAATCCTGACGCCGCCGGCCCGCAGATAGGCGAGCGGGTCGATGTCGCTGCCGAAGCCGGGCCCCGTCCGCACCTCGAAGTGCAGATGCGGGCCCGTGGTGTTTCCGGTGGACCCCGACCGCCCGATGCGCTGCCCCTCGCCGACCGACTGACCGTCCCGCACCGAGATCGCGGACAGGTGCGCGTACTGCGAGTACCGCCCGTCGGCGTGCCGGATCACCACCTGGTAGCCGTACGACCCCGCCCACCCGGCGCTGACGACCGTCCCCTTCTCGATGGCCTTCACCGAAGTGCCGGTGGGGACAAGGAAGTCGACGCCCGTGTGATAGCCCTTCGACCAGGAGGAGCCCTCCGCGTGGTACGAGGTGCCGATGGGGGCGTTCACGGGGGCGACGAGGGAGTGACTCGTCGACGTCTTCTTGTGGGTGACCTTCTCGGCGGTGTCCGAAGATGCCTTCTTCTTCGTGGACTTGGTGGTCGACGACTTGGTGGCCGGTTTCGTCGTGGTGTGGGCCGTGGGATCGGCCTTGGCGTGCAGGCTGAGCCGCTGGCCCGGCAGGATCAGGTCGGGATCGCTGCCGACGGTCGTGCGGTTCGCGGCGTAGAGCGCGTGCCAGCCGCCGTCGACGCGCTCGGTGTCGGCGATCCCGGAGAGGGTGTCGCCGCGCACGACCGTGTACATCTCGGCGGTGCCCGCGCGGGACTGCGGTGTGGTCTGCGGCTGGACGTCCTTCACGGACCGCTTGACGACGGTCTGCGTCTTGGCGTTCGCGGCCTTGGACTTGGCGGCCTTGGTGGCCTCGGTCTTGGTGCCGCCGACGTGGATGTCGGGGGTGCCGCCGCCCCTGGTGAGTCCGGCGCGTACCGAGCACACCGGCCAGGCGCCGGGTCCCTGGCCCTTGAGCACCTTCTCCGCTATGGCGATCTGCTGGTCCCGGGTGGCCTGATCCGCGCGGTGCGCGTACGCCGTACCGCCGTAGGCCTCCCAGGTGGACTGGGTGAACTGGAGCCCGCCGTAATACCCGTTGCCGGTGTTGATGCTCCAGTCGCCGCTGGACTCGCAGGCCGCGACCTTGTTCCAGGTGCTCACATCTGCCGCCTGGGCGGTGCCCGCGCCGGCGCCGACGAGCGGGATCGCGATGCCCGCGCCGCCCGCCGTGACCGTGAGCAGCGAGGCCCGGTTGATCCTGCTCGGCTGATACCGGCGGTGCCGACCGCGTAGCGCCATGGGGAATCCCCCTCCACATGCGTCAGGAGGGCCAAAAATAAGCGCCCCGAACAGGCCATGACAAGACGGCAACCGGCCGCCCTGTGGCTCAAGTGACCGGTAACCCGCTCCGGTCCCGCTGAGCACGTGCGGTCGGGGTACCGGCGGGCCAGGATGGTCAGTGCGGCAATACTGGCGGGGCACCACCGGTACCACCGATGTCAGGACCTTCCTGATCCTTAGGAGCCAACCGAATGAGCACTTCAGCGCAGATCGGCGTCACGGGTCTCGCGGTCATGGGCCGCAACCTCGCCCGCAACTTCGCGCGCAACGGCTACACGGTCGCCGTGCACAACCGGACGCCGTCCCGCACGCGCGACCTGGTGGAGGGGTTCGGGAGCGAGGGCGACTTCATCGCCGCGGAGACGGCCAAGGACTTCGTGGCGGCGCTGGAGCGGCCCCGCCGCCTGGTCATCATGGTGAAGGCCGGTGACCCGACGGACGCCGTGATCCAGGAGTTCGCCCCACTCCTCGAACCCGGCGACATGATCATCGACGGCGGCAACGCGCACTTCGCGGACACCCGGCGCCGGGAGCGCGACCTGCGCGAACAGGGCATCCACTTCGTCGGCATGGGCGTCTCCGGCGGCGAGGAGGGCGCGCTGCACGGGCCGAGCATCATGCCGGGTGGCCCGAAGGAGTCGTACGACTCGCTCGGTCCGATGCTGGAGAAGATCTCCGCGAAGGCGGAGGACGGGGCTCCCTGTGTGACCCACGTGGGTCCCGACGGCGCCGGGCACTTCGTGAAGATGGTGCACAACGGCATCGAGT
Source organism: Streptomyces sp. NPDC050508 (assembly GCF_040655155.1). NCBI lineage: Bacteria > Bacillati > Actinomycetota > Actinomycetes > Kitasatosporales > Streptomycetaceae > Streptomyces > Streptomyces sp. NPDC050508. Next base: position 383,185 of record NZ_JBFAJJ010000001.1, on the reverse strand, counting down.
ACGCCGACATGCAACTGATCGGCGAGGCGTACCAGCTGCTGCGCGATGTCGCCGGGTACTCCCCCGCGCAGATCGCGGACATCTTCCGCACCTGGAACACGGGCCGGCTGGACTCCTACCTGATCGAGATCACCGCCGAGGTGTTGTCCCACGTGGACGCGGCCACCGGCAAGCCGTTCGTGGACGTGGTCGTCGACCAGGCCGAGCAGAAGGGCACGGGCCGCTGGACGGTCCAGATCGCCCTCGACCTCGGCGTTCCGGTCTCGGGCATCGCGGAGGCGGTCTTCGCCCGCTCCCTCTCCGGGCACGCGGCACTGCGCGAGGCCTCGCGCGGCCTGGCCGGACCCACGGCCTCCCCGCTGAACGAGTCGGAGGCGGCGGCCTTCGCGGACCGGGTCGAGCAGGCGCTGTACGCGTCGAAGATCGTGTCGTACACGCAGGGCTTCCACGAGATCGCGGCGGGCAGCGAGGAGTACGACTGGAACGTCGACCTCGGCGCGGTCTCCTCGATCTGGCGCGGCGGCTGCATCATCCGCGCGGCCTTCCTCGACCGCATCCGCGCCGCCTACGACGCTCGCGCGGACCTGCCGAGCCTGCTGTCCGACGAGACGTTCGCGCAGGAGATCGCTGCGGCGCAGGACGACTGGCGCGAGGTCGTCGTCGCGGCGACCCGCCAGGGCGTTCCGACCCCCGGTTTCTCCGCGGCCCTCGCCTACTACGACGCGCTGCGCGCCGAGCGGCTGCCGGCGGCGCTGACGCAGGGGCAGCGGGACTTCTTCGGGGCGCACACGTATCGCCGGGTGGACCGGGACGGCTCCTTCCACACCCTCTGGGGCGGTGACCGCTCGGAGGTCTCCGGCTGACCTCTCCCGCTGTGCCGGGCCCGCCTGCCGATGAGACGGTCAGGCGGGCTGCCACAGCTCGATCCGGTTGCCCTCCGGATCGGTGACCCAGCCGAATCGGCCGATGCCGTCCATGTCCTGCGTCTCCCCGGTGACGTCCGCGCCCTTGGCGCGCAGCTGCGCGAGCATCGCGTCGAGGTCGCGGACCCGGAAGTTGAGCATGGTCTGCTGGGTGCGGGACCCGAAGTAGTCGGTCCCGGACTCGAAGGCCGCGAACACCGTCGGCCCGGCCTCCTGACCCCACAGACCGTGCTCGTCGGCATCGAGGCCGAGGCAGTCCCGGTACCACGCGCCGATCGCCTCCGGGTCGGTGGCCCGCAGGAAGTATCCGCCGATTCCCAGCACACGTTCCATGGGGTCATCGTGCCAGCGCGACCGGGCCGATGCCGGGTGACCCGTGTCAGGTGAGCGGTGGTCCCGGTTCCGGGTTCGGTACCGGTTCCGGGCCCGGCGGGATCGGGGACGGGTCCGGGGTGGGGCGGGGGTCCGGCGGTGGTGTGGGGAACGGTACCGGGCGCTCGGGGTCCGGGAACGGTGTGGGCACGGGGCCCGGGGTCGGACCCGGGGGGACGGGGTCGGGGTACGGGTCGGTCATCGTGTCCTCCAGCCAATGGGTACGTCGGCTCTGGACTACTCCCCCACCTACCCGTCACCCGCGCCGCCACTCACCCGGCTGGGCTCAGCCGGCGCGCGCCGCCCGGGCACCGGCGGCCAGCCCCGGGCGGGGGCTCGACAGCACCGGGATCACCGTGGTCGTGAGGTGCTGGGCCGGTGCCATGGAACCCTGCGCGAGCACGATCGCGTCGGCGCCGGTGACCGCGTCCACGGCGTCCGCCACCAGACGCGCGCACCCCTCGGTGTCGCCGGCCTCGAAGCGGGACCAGGCGCCGGCAACGAGCAGTGTGCGGACTTCGAGGGGGCGGCCGATCCGCCTGCCCTCCTCCTCGACGAGCGCCACGGTCGGCTGCAGAGTGCTCTCCAACGTGGCGGCCACGACGACGCGTGGACCGACGGCCACGGCAGCCGCCGCCATCGGACGGTCACCGCGCAGCACCGGCACTCCGGCCTGCGCACCGGCCGTCTCCGCGACCCCGCCGATGGTCGAGCACGTGCACAGCACCGCCCGAGCCCCTTCGGCGACGGCCTCGTCCACCGCGTCCCGCACCGCGCCTGCCACCGCTTCCGGTCCCTCGCGCCGGGCCCGCGCCAACAGTTCCTCGTCGACGAAGTGCCGTAGTTCCAGGCCCTGGTGGTCCTCGTCGCGCAGTGCGTCGAAGACCGGGACGTGGGCGGGCGAGGTGTGCAGCAGGGCGAGCATGCGGGCGGGGCCTTTCTGAGAACGGTGGGCTAGAAGCGACCGGGATGCGCCGTCAGCCACTCCATCGCCGCGCGCAGCAACTCCGGGTCGGCAGCCGGAGCTTCGTCGGGGTGGCGTGCCGCCCACTTCACGACGTACGGGCAGAGCGGCGCGACGACGATGCCCTCGCGGGCGGCGATGCCGTACAGCTCGCGGGCCAGTGAGCCCGCGATGCCCTTTCCCTCGTGGGCCGGTTCCACGAGCGTGTGGACCGGGACGAGGGCGCGCTCGGGGGATTCGAGGACGAAGTACTCGATGTGGCCTACGACTTCGCCGTCGCCGATCGCCTCCAGGCGGCCCGCCGCCCGGTCGTCGCGGATCTCGATCTCGCTCATGGGCATCCTCACTGGTGCGATGGTCAGGCCGTGACGGCCTGCGGGCTGCGCGCCTGCTCCGAACCCGGCACCGGCTCGGACGGGTCGGCGCCCAGGCCCACGATCCGGTTGGCGGAGTCCACGTGCACGACCCGGGGCCGAAGCGCCCGCGCCTCGGCGTCGGACACCTGAGCGTAACTGATGATGATCACCAGGTCCCCGGGATGCACGAGGTGGGCGGCGGCCCCGTTGATCCCGATGACGCCGGTGCCTCGCTCGCCCTCGATGACGTACGTCTCCAGGCGGGCGCCGTTGGTGATGTCGACGATGTGGACCAGCTCACCGGGCAGCAGATCGGCGGCGTCCAGCAGGTCGGCGTCGATGGTGACCGAGCCGACGTAGTGCAGGTCGGCCTGGGTGACGGTGGCACGGTGGATCTTGGATTTGAACATGCTGCGCAGCATCGGAGACTCCCGGAACTCGGCTCCCTGCCCGCGGCCGCGGGTCAAGGGCGTTCTTCACAGTATCCGGAGCGGTTGCGGCGGCTCCTGCGGGGGATGAATGTGGCCACAGAGGCTGGATCCGCACCTGGGAGGCGCCGTGACCACCGCATCAGAGCCCCGGGTGTCGGGGCTGGAGATACGTTCCATCGACTATGTCCCCCTCGACGAGCGCCACGGCAAGCTGTGGCACCTGGGCCCCCTGTGGTTCATGTCGAACGCGCAGATCGCCACGCTGGCGGTGGGCCTGATCAGCATCACCGAGGGCGGAAACCTCATCTGGTCGCTCATCGCGATCGTCGCGGGCACCCTGCTCGGCACGTTCTTCATGGCCTTCCACTCGGCCCAGGGCCCGCAGCTCGGACTGCCGCAGATGATCCAGTCGAGGCCCCAGTTCGGCTATGTCGGGGCCCTGCTGGTGTGGCTGTTCGCCTATGTGCAGTACGCGGGCTTCAACGTCTTCAACACGATCCTCGCCGGTGAGGCCCTGCACACCACGGTGCACGGCAACACCAAGATGTGGGTGGCCGTGGTCACCGTGGTCGGGTTCGTGATCGCGCTGGTGGGCTACGACGTCATCCACAAGGCGGAGCAGTTCCTGACGTACACCTTCCTGGTCGTCTTCGGGATCTTCACCGTGGGCGTGCTGGCGACCCTGCACTACCCAGCGGGCTCCTTCGACCTCGGCGGCTTCTCCTGGACGCCGTTCCTCGCGCAGTTCGGCGTGGTCGCGGGCTACCAGATCAGCTGGGCGATCTACGTCTCGGACTACTCGCGCTACCTCCCGCCGAACGTGACCGTCCGCAAGACCTTCTACTGGACCTACTTCGGCTCGGCGCTCGGCGGGGTCTGGCTGATGACGCTGGGCGCGCTGCTCGCCGCCTGGGCGGGCAAGGACTTCGACACGATCCGCTCGATCAACGCGGCCGGCGACAAGGTGTTCAGCGGCTTCGGCGCGATCGTGCTCCTCTTCGCCACGCTCGGTCTGGTCTCCGTGACCGCGCTGAACATGTACGGCGGTTCACTGACCCTGATCAGCGCGATCGACTCGTTCAAGAAGGTCCATCCGACCGTGGGCGTCAGGGCGTTGACGATCGGGCTGACCGCCGCGCTCTCCCTGGCCGGCGCATTCGCCGCGACCTCCGACTTCCTCACCAACTTCAACAACTTCCTGCTGCTGGTGCTCTATCTGTTCATCCCGTGGACCGCGGTCAACCTGATGGACTACTACGTGGTGCGCCGCGGTCACTACGCCATCGCGGAGATCTTCAACCCCCATGGCATCTACGGCCGTTGGGGCTGGCACGGCATCATCTCCTACCTGGTGGGCTTCGGCGTCATGGTGCCGTTCTTCTCCGTCGGCACGCTCTACGTCGGCCCGATCGCGCACGCCATGGACGGCGCCGACCTCTCCCTGTTCGTCGGGCTGCCGGTGGCCGGGTTGCTGTACTGGTGGCTGAGCCGCTCGATCGACGTGGAGGCCGAGATCCGGGTGGCCGAGGCGGAGGCCGCGGAGTTGGAGAAGGCGGCGCACGAACACCGCGAGCCCTGACGTCCGTTACACCACCGCTTCCTGAATCGGTCCGATCTCCGGCTGCTTCTCGAACTGCGTGCGGTACAGCTCGGCGTACCGTCCGCCGGTGGCGAGGAGTTCGTCGTGCGTGCCGCGTTCCACGATGCGGCCCGCCTCGACGACAAGGATCTGGTCGGCGGAGCGCACGGTGGACAGCCGGTGGGCGATCACCACCGCCGTACGGCCCTGCAACGCCTCGGCGAGGGCCTCCTGGACGGCCGCTTCCGAGGTGTTGTCCAGGTGGGCGGTGGCCTCGTCGAGGATGACGACGCGCTGACCGGCCAGCAACAGCCGGGCGATGGTGAGGCGTTGGCGCTCGCCTCCGGAGAGCCGGTAGCCGCGTTCGCCGACGACCGTGTCCAGGCCGTCGGGCAGGGACCGTACGAGATCGTCGAGGCGGGAGCGGCGCAGCGCGTCCCACAACTCGTCCTCGGTCGCGGCGGGTTGGGCCAGCAGCAGGTTGGCGCGCACGGAGTCGTGGAAGAGGTGGCCGTCCTGGGTGACCATGCCGAGGGTGGCCCGCAGGGAGGAAGCGGTGAGGTCGCGGACGTCGACGCCTCCGACGCGTACGGCGCCTTCGTCGACGTCGTAGAGGCGGGGCAGGAGTTGGGCGACGGTGGACTTGCCGGCGCCGGAGGAGCCGACGAGGGCGATGGTCTGGCCGGGTTCGGCGCGGAAGGAGACGCCGTGCAGGACCTCTGCGCCGCCGCGGGTGTCGAGGGAGGCGACCTCCTCCAGTGAGGCGAGGGAGACCTTGTCGGCGGAGGGGTAGGCGAAGCGGACCTCGTCGAACTCGACCGCGACCGGGCCTTCGGGGACCTCGCGGGCGTCGGGTTTGTCCTCGATGAGGGGCTTGAGGTCGAGGACCTCGAAGACGCGCTCGAAGCTGACGAGGGCGCTCATCACCTCGACTCGGGCTCCGGCGAGGGCGGTGAGCGGGGCGTAGAGGCGGGTCAGGAGCAGGGCGAGGGACACGACCGCGCCGGGCTCCAGGGTGCCGTGCAGGGCGAACCAGCCGCCGAGGCCGTAGACGAGGGCGAGGGCCAGGGCGGAGACCAGGGTCAGGGAGGTGATGAAGACGGACTGGGCGGTGGCCGTGCGGACGCCGATGTCCCGGACCCGGCTCGCGCGGTCCGCGAACTCCAGGGACTCCTCCTCGGGGCGGCCGAAGAGTTTGACGAGGGTGGCGCCGGGGGCGGAGAAGCGTTCGGTCATGCGGGTGCCCATCGCCGCGTTGAGTTCCGCCGCCTCGCGCTGCATGCGGGCCATGCGGCTGCCCATCCGGCGGGCCGGGATCACGAACACCGGCAGCAGCACGAGCGCGAGCAGGGTGATCTGCCAGGACAGGGTGAGCATGACGGCCAGCGTGAGCAGCAACGTCACGAAGTTGCTGACCACTCCGGACAGGGTGTTGCTGAACGCCCGTTGGGCTCCGATGACGTCGTTGTTGAGTCGGGAGACGAGCGCGCCCGTACGGGTACGTGTGAAGAACGCGACCGGCATGCGCTGCACATGATCGAACACAGCTGTCCGCAGATCGAGGATGAGCCCTTCCCCGAGCGCCGAAGAGAGCCGTCGGCCAAGAATGCCGAGGGCCGCCTCGGCGACCGCGATCAGGGCGATGAGCAGGGCGAGGCGTACGACGGTGCCGTCGTCGCCGCCCGACACGATCGCGTCGACGACGTGCCCGGCCAGTACGGGGGTCGCGACGGCGAGCAACGCGGTCACCACCCCGAGCAGCACGAACCTCGCGATCGGACGGCGGTGCGGCCGAGCGAACTCCGCGATGCGGCGCAGCGTGGCGCGGGCGAACGGGCGGCGCTCCTGTTCTGCGGTCATGACACTGTGCAATTGGGTCCAGGCCGTGCTCTCCATGCTCATGGGAGAGACCGTAGGACCTCAAGCACCGTTGAGGTCAACGAATACGCCGCTTCCCTCCGTGCCGCATCCCCGTGTAGGGACGCGCGTAAGGAACTGTCCCCGCTGCCGCAACCCGCAGTTGGCGTGACGCGGAAACCCTCTAGGGATGTGAGACACGTCCGCGTCCGGCAGATCCTGTGCCTGCTCCCGCTGCTCCTGGTCACCGTCGTCGCCGTACAGCACCGGTCCGTCCTCGCCGAGGGCTTCGGCCAGCTGCGGGCGGCGGAGTGGCCCTGGCTGGTGGCGGCGGCCGGTGCCACCTGTCTGACCTGGGTCGCCGCCGCCTTCACCCGGCAGGGTGCCGTGGTCGAACGGCTGCCCGCCCGGCGGCTGTTGGCCACACAGTTCGCGGCGGGCGCGGCAAACCACCTGCTGCCCACGGGACTTGGGGCGGGCGCGGTGAACCTGCGTTTCCTGACGGTGTGCGGGCTGCCGCTGGCCCGTTCGTCGGCCGCGCTGGCGCTGTTCCTGCTCGCGGAGTCGATAGCCCGGCTGACCCTGCTCACCAGTCTGCTGATCGCCTTCCCGGACGCCCTGCACCTCGGAACTCTCCTCCCGGCAGGGGCACTTGGCCCACTCCTCCTGATCATCGGCACCGTGCTGTGCGCGGCGGTCGTGGTCCTCGTTCTGGTACGACGGCTGCGTACGGCGATCCTGTCGTTCCTCCGTACGGCGCTCAGCGAGGCCCGCTCCGTGCACACGCGACCGGCGCGGGCGATGGCGCTGTGGGGCGGTTCGCTGGCGTTCCCCACGCTCCAGGCGGCCGGACTCGTGGCCGTGGGGCAGGCATTGAACCTGCCGGTGCCGCCCGCGCAGATGGCGCTCGCCTATCTGGCGGCGACCGTCGCGGTCGCGCTGGTGCCCACACCGGGCGGAATCGGTTCGGTGGAGGCCGCGTTGATCGTGGCGCTGGTCGCGGCGGGCGGCCCGGTCGCGGTGGCCACGGCGGTGGTGCTGGCCTACCGGATCATCACGGTCTGGCTGCCCCTGCTGCCGGGCGCGTTGACGCTCGGCGCACTGGTCCGGCTGAGAGTCATCTGATGAGCCCCACCCGCACCGGCCCGCCCTTCCGGTCGACGGAACCGGTCCATCCCGCCGTCAGGGTCAGCGTGCGATTCGGTACGGCCGTCCGAAGCCGTTCCTGATGCAGGAGGCGGCCGTCCTGGACGACGTGCAGGACCGGCCGGTGCAGCAGGGCCGAGGTGCGCAGGACGTAAGGGTGGTCGTCGCCCGGGGCGACACGGTTCGGGGCGATCCAGCGCAGGGGCGGATCGACGAGCAGGGGGACTGTCGTGCGGGGCCGCTCGGCGCCGGCAAAGTCCGCCAGGACGGCAGCGGCGACACGGACGCCCTCCCGCGTGGCCGTGGCCGCGCTCTCCACGGCGTGCAGCACGCTGCCCGCGGCGAACACGCCCGGCCGTGAGGTGTGCAGGGCCCCGTCGACGGCCGGTCCACGGGTACCGGGATCCAGGACTAGGCCGCCGCGCCGGGCCAGTTCGTGGTCGGGCACGAAGTCCCCGGTGAACACGACGGTGTCACAGGGCAGTTGGGCCGAACGGCCGTCCCGGTGCCGGACGCGGACTCCGGACAGCCGGCCCTGGCCGAGGAGTTCGGTGACTGCGGTGTCGGTGAGGAGGGGGATGCGGTGCCGGAGGCGGGCGTTGTGGGCGCGGGCTGGTGTCGTCTGGGAGCGGGGCACGTCGGTGACCATGGCGACGACTTCGGCTCCGGCGGCGCGTACGGTGTCGGCGGCCGAATAGGAGACGTCCTCGGCGCCGACCACGACGGCCCGGGTGCCGATCCGTTGCCCGTACAGGTGCACCGCCTGCTGCAACTCCCCAGTGGTGTACACCCCGTCGGGCCGGGTGCCCGGCACCAGGCGGGCCGCGCGGGGCCGTTCGCGGGCACCGGTGGCCAGCACGACCGCTGCCGCCCGGATGGTCTCGGGTCCCTGCGGGCCGACGGTGTCCAGGGCCGACGGTCCCGCCCAGCCGAGGGCGGTGACCCCGGTACGGACGACAGCTCCGGCGCGTACGGCGGCGGCGAGGACGAGGCGGGCGTACGCGGGTCCGGTGAGCGGACGCGTCCAGGTACCGAAGCCGCCGTGGTGACAGTGCCGGGGCACTCCCCCGGCCTGCTGCTCCCGGTCCAGGACTTCGACCCGGGCGACACCGGCGACGGCGAGACGCGCGGCGGCGGCGAGCCCTGCGGGACCGGCGCCGACGATGAGGACGTCGACCTCGCGTCCTTGGTGAGTCACGCGCCGGCCCCTTCGAACAACTCCCGTACGGCCGCCCCGCAATAGAACCCCTGGCAGCGGCCCGCCCGAGCCCGTGTGCGGCGGCGCAGTCCGTCGAGGTTGCGTGGTGGGACCGTGCTGGAGAGGGCGTCGCGGATCTCGCCGCGTGAGACGCGCTCGCAGTGGCAGACGAGGGTGCCGTATTCCGGGTCGGCGGCGACGAGTCGGGCGTTCTGGTGCGGGCGTGGGGACGCCTCGCCGAGGTTCGGCATCTGTACCGGGTGCAGCTCCTCCACGGGACCCGGGTCGAGGCCCGTGTCGGCCAGCAGCGCGGTCACGTGCGCGGCGATGGCCAGGGACGCCGTCAGGCCGGTGGAACGGATGCCGCCGACCGTGATGTACGCCTGTTCGGGGTGGGCCGCGATGCGGTAGTCGTCCTGCTCGGTGGCGGCGCGCAGGCCGGCGTAGACGGCGGTGATCTCCTCGTCGAGCAGTGCGGGGAGGATACGTGCGCCCTTCTCCCGCAGCAGGGCGAGGCCTTCGGCGGTCGAGCCGGTCGCGCGCTTGTCGTGCAGGTCCTCGGCGGTGGGGCCGAGCAGCAGGTTGCCGTAAACGGTCGGGGCGACGAGGACCCCCTTGCCGAGTGCCGTGGGGACGGGCAGGAGGATGTGGTGGAGCAGGTCGCGGGCGAGTCCGTCGAAGACGATCAGCTGGCCCCGGCGCGGGGTGACCGTGAAGTCCTGGTGGCCGAGGTGGCGGTCGAGGGTGTCGGCGTGCAGTCCGGCCGCGTTGACGAGGTAGCGGGCGCGGACGGTGCCGCGGGCGGTGGTGAGGAAGTGGGCGCCCTCTCGCCGACTGACCGCGCACACCGGCGAGTTGAGGTGCAGGTCGACCCCGTGCCGGACGGCCTGGGTCGCGTACGCCAGTGTCGTCGTCCAGGGGCAGATGATGCTCTCGCCGGGGACGTGCAGGGCGCCGAGTGCACCCGGGCCGAGGTGCGGTTCACGCTCGTAGAGTTCGGGGGGATCGATCAGGCGGGTGTCACCGTACTCGTTGCGTACGGCCTTCTCCGCCAAGTGCGGTAGCGCCGCGAGCTGTTCCTCGTCCCACGCCACGAGCAACGCGCCCACCGGCTCGACGGCGATGCCCGACTCGGCGGCGTACGCGGCGAGTTGGCGTGAGCCCTCGCGGACGAGCCGTGCTTCCAGGGAACCCGGTACCGCGTCGAAGCCGGTGTGCAGGATCGCGGTGTTCGCCTTCGAGGTGCCCTGGCCGACGTCGTCCTGCGCCTCGACGAGGGCCACGCGCAGGCGCGGGTGGCGGGCGAGTTCGCGGGCGATCGCGCAGCCGACCACTCCGGCGCCGACCACGGCCACGTCGTAAGTACGCGGCGGCAGCGGTCCGTTGACCGTGACCGTCATGCCGCTGCCCGGTCGAGCAGTGCGGTGACTTCGGTGCGGAAGGCGGCGAGGCGTTCGGCCGCCCGGTCGGGGGTGATGCGCGGTTCGTAGACGGCGGCGGGTTTCCAGTCGGGCAGCGCGTCGACGAGCGTCAGTCCGGGGTGGGCGCCGAGTCGGGCCAGCGCGCCCACGCCCAGGGCGGTCGCGTCGGGCAGCGCGGACACCTCGACGGGGCGTTGCAACAGGTCGGCCTGGGTCTGCATGAGCAGGGCGGAGCGGGTGAGGCCGCCATCGACGCGCAGCACGTCAAGAGGTGTGCCGAGATCGGTCGCGGCGGCTTCGGCGAGTTCGACGACCTGCGCGGCGAGGCCCTCGCACAGGGCGCGCACCAGGTGCCCTGCGGTGGTGTCGAGGCCGAGTCCGGTGAGCGAGCCGCGCAGGTCGCCGCGCCACCAGGGGGCGGCGAGTCCGGCGAGGGCGGGAACGAAGATGACGCCGCCGCTGTCGGAAACGGTGCCGCCCACGCGGTCCAGGTCGGCGGCGCCGCTGATCACGCCGATGTCGGTGAGCCAGCGCACGGCGGACGCGGCGGTGTACACCTGCCCGTCGAGGCAGTAACTGGTCCGCCCGCCGAGCCGCCACGCCACACAGCTCACCAGCCCCGAGTCCCCGCGCCGGGGTGTGTCACCGGTGTGCGCGAGCAGGAACGCCCCAGTGCCGTAAGTGCACTTGGCGCCGCCGGGCGCGGTGATCCGCTGGGCGAGCAGGGCCGCCTGCTGGTCCACGACAAGGCCGGTGAGCGGTATCTCCGCGCCGAACGCGGTGGTCGTACCGATCAGTTGGGCGCAGTCGACCACGCCCGGCAGCCGCTCCCCGGACAGTCCGTACAGGTCGAGGGCGCGGGGCGACCAGGCGGCCTTGTCGAGGTCGAGGAGTTGGGTGCGGCCGGCGGTCGCGGCGTCGGTGACATGCGTGCCGGTGAGGCGGTGGACCAGCCAGGAGTCGCTGGTGGTGACCATGCCGTCGCGGGTGAGGTGGCGGCGGATCCAGGCCATCTTGGGCGCGGCGAAGTACGGGTCGAGCGGCAGGCCGGTCAGGTGGCGCAACTCGTCGGCGTGCTCGGCGAGTTCGGCGCAGACGCTCTCGGCGCGGCGGTCCTGCCAGACGAGCGCGTCGGTGAGCGGCATTCCGGTGTCGGGGTCCCAGGCGAGCACGGTCTCGCCCTGGTTTGCGAGGCCCAGTGCCTCGACGGGTTCGTTGGCCTCGGCGAGTGCGCGGCGCCCGGCGACGATCACCGACTCGTAGAGTTCCTCGGGGTCGGCCTCGACCAGGCCGCCCGGCAGCGGGCGGGTCCCCACCGAGACGAACCCGGTGCCGATCACGCCACGTTCGGGACAGATCACCAGGGCCTTCGTGCCGGATGTTCCCTGGTCGACGGCGAGTACCGGACCCGTCATACCACCCCTCCCGTAGATCACTGCGCGACAGCCTGCCGCCGGTCCGCACACCACGTCAAGCATTTCTGATCATCAGTCAACTCGCAGATATATCTACCGAGTTGGGGACGATCGGGAAACCAGGGGTGATGAGGAGGGCTGTTGTCACTCCACCCTGCCGTCGTGCCCGCGAACCGCCTTGCGGCGGTCGGTACCGACGTGGTGCGGGCATACCCAGCGGCGGCCTCCCGTGGGGTACGGGAGCGCATGAGACCCCCACTCGGGGCGTCCGGCAGGTCCTTGAGAGCGAGGCACGCCCCGACGGCGGGCCGCGTTGATGACGTTCCGGGCGTCGGCCCCGTACAGCCCCCGACCAGGTACGAACTCCCGGTCCGGATACGGCAGGATGAGCGGTCGCGCCGTCGCACGGGTCCGTCCCGGCCGGCGCGACGGCAATTCCAGCAATGCCCGCAATTCGAGCAGGTGGACAACGTGACGACTCTTCACATCCGGCCGTCGGCGACACCCTTCGCCCCGGTTTCTCTCCCCGGCGGTGACCGATGACCCGCGCGCTGACCCTGGACGACCTCACGCTCGCCGGAATAGCGCTCATCTCCGGCCTGTTGGCGGGTTTCCTGCTGCGCCTGCTGCTGCGCTGGCTGGGCAAGCACGCGAGCCGCACCCGGTGGAGCGGCGACGACATGATCGTGGACGCGGTACGGACCGTGATCCCCTGGTCGGCGGTCATCGCCGGCGCCGCGTCCGCCGCTGCCGTACTGCCGCTCACCCGAAGCGTCCAGCACCACGTCAACCAGTCCCTCCAGGTGCTGCTCATCTTCGTCGTCACGGCAACGGCGGCCCGGGTGATCGCCGGACTGGTCCGGGCGGTCACCAACTCCCGCTCCGGGGTGGCCGGTTCGGCCACGATCTTCGTCAACATCACCCGGATACTGGTCCTGGCGATCGGCTTCCTGGTGATGCTGCAGACGCTGGGCATTTCGATAGCGCCGATGCTCACCGCCCTGGGCGTCGGCGGTCTCGCCGTCGCGCTCGCCCTTCAGGACACGCTCGCGAACCTCTTCGCGGGCATCCACATCCTCGCCTCGAAGACCGTCCAGCCCGGCGACTACATCCGGCTGAGCAGCGGCGAGGAGGGCTATGTCGAGGACATCAACTGGCGTCAGACGACCGTGCGGGCACTCTCCAACAACCTCGTGGTGATACCGAACGGCCAGCTCGCCAAGACGAACATGACCAACTTCATGCGTCCCGAGCAGCAGTTGACGATCCTGGTCCAGGTGGGCGTCGGCTACGACAGCGACCTGGAGCACGTCGAGCGGGTGACCATGGAGGTCATCGCCGAGGTCATGACCGACATCACCGGCGCGGTCCCGGAGCACGAGCCGGCGATCCGCTTCCACACCTTCGGCGACTCCCGGATCGGCTTCACGGTGATCCTGGGTGTCGGCGAGTTCAGCGACCAGTTCCGCATCAAGCACGAGTTCATCAAGCGCCTGCACAAGCGGTATCGGGACGAGGGCATCCGCATCCCGGCACCGACCCGCACGGTGGCGCTCCAGCAGGGTGCGGTCGGTGCGGTCGCCATACCGCAACAGCGGATCCCGGAGGACGAGCCGGGCGGAGTTCCCTCCACCCGGCTCGACTGAGGGATCAGCCGGCTCAGATCAAGTCCCTCGGATCAACTCCCTCAGAGCGTCGCCGAGTTGTCGTGGTAATGCCCGCCGGTCCGGCTGTGCGGGACGGCGAGGGACGGGTTCACCGGCGTCACCGTCCAGTCCGGATGACCGGGCATGCGCGGCGTCGCCGTACCGTAGAGCCAGTCCCGCAGGAAGCCGGACAGGTCCTGGCCGGAGACCGTCGACGCGACGGCGATGTAGTCCTCGGTGGTCGCCGCGGAGTCGCGGTACCGGGCGAGGAAGGCGCGTTCGACGGCGTGGAAGGTGTCCTCGCCGATGAACTCCCGCAGGGCGTACAGGACCAGGACACCACCCAGGTAGCGCTGGCTGTCGAAGAGGTTGGCCGCGTTCGGGGCGGCGACCGGTCCTGAGTCGTGGCGCCACTGGTCGCCGCGGGCGTAGGTGTCCTTCATCCGGGCTTCCATCGTGGTCAGGCCGAGGGAGTCGGCCCAGCCGCGCTCGTAGCGGTACAGCAGCCCGTAGAAGTCGGCGTGGCCCTCGTTCAGCCACAGGTCGGCCCAGGTGGCGGGGCTGACGCTGTTGCCGAACCAGGAGTGGACCAGCTCGTGCATCATGTGCGAGCCGATCTTGCTCTCCACCTGGAGCAGGAAGTTCGGCTTGTACAGGGTGAGGGTCTGGGTCTCAAGTCCGGTGAAGTCGAAGGCATTCGGGTCGTCGGAGTTGCAGGGCAGCAGTCCGTACGTCTCGAACGGGAACGCCCCGAGCCGCTGCTCCAGCCAGTCCACGAGTCCGGGCGTCAGTGCGAGCGCCGGTTCCAGGGCGGCGGCGCGGGCGGTCGGCACGACATCGCGCAGGGGCAACCCGTGCGGGCCCGGCCGGTCCTTGACCACGTAGTCGCCGACCGTGATCTGCACCAGCTCGGTCGCCATCGGTGAGCGCGAGCGGTAGCTGAACGCGGTCCGGTCGCCGTCCAGCCGCTCGGTGCACACCAGTTGACCGTTCGCGACGCCGCGCAGCCCGTCCGGGACGGTGATCCGGAACGTGAAGTCGGCCTTGTCGCTGGGGTGGTCGTTGCAGGGGAAGACGGTGTGCGCCAGGTTCGGCTGGCCGCACACCGCGAAACCGTCGGGGGTGACGACCCAGCCGCCGGTGGGGGCGGCGGCGCGGCCCGGGTCGACGGAGTACTCCACGCAGACGGTGACCCGGGCCTTCGCCGGGAGAGTTCCGGCGGGTGTGATCCGCAGTTTCTCGTCGGCCTGCTCGAATCCGGCCGTACGGCCCTGGACGCGGACCGCGTGGATGTCGAGGCCGAGGGCGTCGAGGGAGAACCGGGTCAGGGCTTCGGTGGTGCGGAGTTCTATCGTCGCCGTGCCGTCGACGAGCTTTGTCGTCGCGTCGTAGGCGAGGTCGAGGTCGTAGGACAGGACGCGGTAGCCGTCGTTGCCGAGGGTCGGGAACACCGGGTCGCCGAGGGTCTCGGCGCCCTCGTCGCCGGTCCCCCGTCCGGTCGTCCTGTCGCCGTTCCCCCGTCCGGCCGCGAAGGCCGGGGAACCCACGGTCAGCGCCGTGGTCGTACCGATCAGGGCGGCCACGGGGGCCGTCACTCTGGTGCGATATCTCATGATCCGCTTTCGCTCGGGCAGCCGGGTGGTCAGCTCCGGCCGTCGGTCAGTGAAGGTGATCCACCCCTTACTGACTTCCGGACCGGGCGGTCGGTTGCCCTTGATCGACGCACATGTGTTCGCTCAGTGCGGACGGACCGCTGTCGAGTGCGACCGCATCACGAGATATCTTGATGTCGAGCAATGTTGCAGACGTGGAGCGGAGCACCGGTGACTGACTCGACCATCATCTATACGCACACTGACGAGGCCCCGGCCCTGGCGACGTATTCCTTCCTGCCGGTGGTCCAGGCGTACGCCTCGCAGGCGGGTGTCCCCGTGACCACGCGGGACATCTCTCTGGCCGGGCGCATCATCGCCGTGTTCCCGGAGTACCTCACCGAGGACCAGCGGATCCCGGACGCCCTGCACGAGCTGGGCGAACTGGCGAAGACGCCCGAGGCCAACATCATCAAGCTGCCGAACGTCTCGGCGTCCATCCCGCAGCTCAAGGCCGCCGTGGCCGAGCTGCAGGCGCAGGGCTACGCACTGCCGAGCTACCCGGACGACCCGAAGACCGACGAGGAGCGGGACATCCAGTCCCGCTACGACAAGATCAAGGGCTCCGCGGTCAACCCGGTCCTGCGTGAGGGCAACTCCGACCGCCGCGCCCCCGCCTCGGTCAAGAACTACGCCAAGACCCACCCGCACCGCATGGGCGCCTGGTCGGCGGATTCCAAGACCAACGTCGCCACCATGGGCGAGAACGACTTCCGCTCCACCGAGAAGTCCGTGACGATCACCGAGGCCGGTGCGCTGCGCATCGAGCTGGTCGCCGAGGACGGCACCACCACCGTGCTGCGCGAGTCCGTACCCGTCCTCAAGGACGAGGTCGTCGACGCCTCCGTGCTGCACGTCGCCGAGCTGCGCGAGTTCCTCACCGCGCAGATCGCCCGCGCCAAGGCCGAGGACATCCTCTTCTCGGTGCACCTCAAGGCCACGATGATGAAGGTCTCCGACCCGATCATCTTCGGCCACGTGGTCCGCGTCTTCTTCCCGAAGACCTTCGAGCAGTACGGCGCGACGCTCGCCGCGGCCGGCCTCTCCGCGAACGACGGTCTCGGCGGCATCCTCAAGGGCCTGGCCGCGCTGCCCGAGGGCGACGCGATCAAGGCGTCCTTCGACGCGGAGATCGCCGAGGGCCCCGCGCTCGCGATGGTCGACTCCGACAAGGGCATCACCAACCTGCACGTGCCGTCCGACGTGATCGTCGACGCCTCGATGCCGGCCATGATCCGCACCTCCGGCCACATGTGGGGCCCGGACGGCGCCGAGGCGGACACCCTCGCGGTGCTCCCGGACTCGTCGTACTCCGGCGTCTACCAGGTCGTCCTCGACGACTGCCGTGCCCACGGCGCCTACGACCCCTCCACCATGGGCTCGGTGCCGAACGTCGGTCTGATGGCGCAGAAGGCCGAGGAGTACGGCTCCCACGACAAGACCTTCGAGGTCCCGGCCGCCGGTACGGTCCGCCTCGTCGACCAGGGCGGCAACGTCGTCCTGGAGCAGCCGGTCGCCAAGGGTGACATCTTCCGCGCCTGCCAGACCAAGGACGCCCCGATCAAGGACTGGGTGAAGCTCGCCGTCACCCGCGCCCGCGCCACCGGCAACCCGGCGGTGTTCTGGCTCGACGAGACCCGCGCGCACGACGCCCAGCTGATCGCGAAGATCAAGGCGTACCTGCCGGAGCACGACACCGAGGGCCTGGACATCCGTATCCTCGCGCCGGAGGAGGCCACCAAGCTCTCCGTGGAGCGCATCCGCCGCGGCGAGGACACGATCTCGGTGACCGGCAACGTGCTGCGCGACTACCTGACCGACCTCTTCCCCATCCTGGAGCTGGGCACCAGCGCCAAGATGCTGTCGGTCGTCCCGCTGATGGCGGGCGGCGGCCTCTTCGAGACGGGCGCCGGCGGCTCCGCGCCGAAGCACGTGCAGCAGCTGGTCAAGGAGAACTACCTGCGCTGGGACTCGCTCGGTGAGTTCTTCGCGCTGGTCCCCTCCCTGGAGCAGTTCGCGACGTTCACCGGCAACACCCGCGCCCAGGTCCTCGCCGACACCCTCGACCGCGCGACGGCGACCTTCCTCAACGAGGACAAGTCCCCGACCCGTCGCGTCGGTGGTATCGACAACCGCGGCAGCCACTTCTACCTGTCCCTGTACTGGGCCCAGGAGCTGGCCGCGCAGACCGACGACGCGGACCTCGCGAAGGCCTTCGCGCCGCTCGCCGAGACCCTCGCGGGCGCCGAGCAGAAGATCGTCGAGGAGCTCCTCGCGGTCCAGGGCAGCCCGGCCGACATCGGCGGCTACTACCAGCCCGACCCGGCCAAGGCCGCGAAGGTCATGCGCCCGTCGACGACGTGGAACGAGGCGCTGGCTTCGCTGAGCTGACGGCAACGAGCCTGAGGGCTCTTGTTTGCCAACCGCAGCCCCGGCCGGGTTCTCCCGGCCGGGGCTGCGGCGATAGCCGACACCGGCCTCGTCCCGCGAGCCGACACACGCGCCGCCGCGCGCACTTGGCGACGGAATTCCAGACGGAGTCCGCAGCGCTGCCCCGGGCACGAACGGGCCGACACCGGCCGCGCGGCCCTGATGGGCTCACCGGTCACGACGGCCGCGTTTCCCGCTGGACGGGACTCCGATGCCCTTCCACGGGACGGCCGGTCCCGGCCTGGAGGTCCGCGTCCCGGCCCGGAGGTCTGCGCTGCGCCCGACGATGTGTGCGGCGCCCGAAGCTGCGCGCGGCCCGCTGCTCACCCGTCCCGGACGCCGGCCCCGGGCGGAGCGCCATTCACCCGTGCCGTAGCGGCCTACCGGTCACACGTGCCGGAGAGCGGCCTTCCAGCCGCCCCGGCCCGAACCTCAACCGGCCGTCGGCCCTTGGCAGAGCGCCACTTACCCGTGCCCCAGCGGCCTGCCGGTAGCCCGTGCCGGAGAGCGGCCCCTCCGCCCGCCCGAGCCCGCACCGCAGCCGGGCCGCAGGCCCGTGGCCCGTGGCCCGTGGCCCGTGGCCCGTGGCCCGTGGCCCGTGGCCCGTGGCCCGTGGCCCGTGGCCCGTGGCCCGTGGCCCGTGGCCCGTGGCC